>NZ_CP050022.2:627500-1255000 GCF_011602485.2 Bradyrhizobium sp. 1(2017)
CTCCGCGCCTGCGGCACGGCCGCCATCATGGTCAACAAGCGCTTTGCGAGCGGATCGAGCGGCATGCTGCTTCTTCTCCCTGGCGGGAAGGTAACTCACCATCTTCCCGCAGCAAATCGTTTAGAAATTGCGACCAATAGTGGCGCGACAATACGGCATCAGCCAAGGGGAGGCCGGCCATGGCCGAGATCACGAAGCCCATCGAATATTCGCCGAGCTGGACCTTTTTCGAGGGCAAATGGCACGACGGCAATGTGCCGATCATGGGCCCGCGTACGCATGCGGCCTGGCTCGGTTCGGTCGTGTTCGACGGCGCGCGCGCGTTCGAGGGTGTGGCACCCGACCTCGACCGTCACGTCGCCCGTGCCAATCAATCTGCGGTCAATTTTGGCCTGAAGCCGGTGGTCGACACAGACACTTGGCTCACGCTCGCACGCGAGGGCATTGCGCGCTTTGCCGCCAATGCCGAGCTCTATGTCCGACCGATGTATTGGGCGCAGAACGGCTCGGGCGGCGGCGTGCTGTTCGACCCCGAGACCACCAATTGGTGCCTGTGCATCTACGAGGCGCCGATGCCAAAGCCCGTCGGCAACGCCATCACGCTGTCGCCATTCCGCAGGCCGACGGCCGAATGCGCGCCGGTCGAGGCCAAGGCCGCCTGCCTCTATCCGAACAATTCGCGCGCGCTGGCGGAAGCCGCCTCGCGCGGCTTCCAGAATGCGCTGATGCTCGACATGCTCGGCAATGTCGCGGAATTCGGCAATTCCAACGTATTCATGGCCAAGGACGGCGTGGTCTATACGCCGGTGCCGAACGGCACGTTCCTCAACGGCATCACGCGCCAGCGCGTTATCAGCCTGCTTCGTGCTGATGGCGTCAGCGTGGTCGAGAAGACGCTGCGCTATCCCGATTTCCTTGCTGCCGACGAGATCTTCTCAACCGGCAATTTCGCCAAGGTCGCGCCCGTCATCCGCATCGACGAGCGCGAACTGAAGCCCGGGCCGCTCTACACCCGCGCGCGCAGGCTTTACTGGGACTTCGCGCATGCGGTGAAGCTGGCGGCTTGATCTCGCTGCGCTCGCAATGACAAATTTGTGGAGCGCGTAGCGCCCGCTCACGAGTCGCGGCGCCTAAACCGGCTGAACTGAAACGCCTGGGTCGAATCCCACGGCGTGTGATGCGTCTCGCGCCGCGTCTCGACCAGCTCGAATTCCGTCCCGAGCTCCATCTGAAGGCTCGCGCCGTCGTGGCGCTGAACCGGCAAGCCGCTACACTTCTCCGGACCATCGGGCGCGAACGTCGCGATGATGACGTGACCGCCGGATGCCACCGCCGATCTCAAGCGTTCGATGTAAGCGGCTCTGTCGCGAGGATCGGTCAGGAAGTGAAACGCCGCGCGATCGTGCCAAAGATCGTATGTCCTGGCCGGGCGCCATGTCGTGGCGTCAGCAACGATCCAGTCGACCACCGAGGCAGCCGCGCCGAGCCGCTTCCTCGCAACGTCGAGCGCGTTGGCAGAGAGATCCAGCACGGCGACATCGCGATGTCCGTCCTGCAACAGCGCATCGACCAGATGCGAGGCGCCGCCGCCGACATCGATGATGGCGGCCCGGTGGTCCAGATTGGCGGCTCGGATCATCGCGAGCGAGGTCGCTGGGCTGGCTTGATACCAGCTGACCTCGGTCTCGCGCTTGGTGCCGTAGACGTTGTCCCAATGCGCGCTTCGATCGGACATGACGCATCTTCCGGCTCGCGGAGAGCCGGCTCAAACGAAAGACCTACTCGTCCTTCTTCGACATCCGCTCGAGCCGTTCCTGCATTTCCTTCATTTGCTGGCGCAGCTCGTCGATGTTGCTGTCCTTCGGTGCCTCGGCGGCGGCGCTCGCATCGGGCTCCGGCTCCGGGCCGGAGGCGGGCCGCCCCGAAGGCGCAAACGGCTTGAACATCGAGAAGGTCTGCTGGAACAGCTCCATGTTGCGGCGGACCTGCTCCTCGAGTGGCGCAAAAGGCGTGCCGGACAGGGTGTTGGCGATCTGCTTGCGGAACTTCTCCTGCTCCTGGGTCAGGGTCGCGATCGACTGTTCCAGATATTTCGGCACCACCATCTGCATGCTGTCGCCGTAGAAGCGGATCAGCTGGCGCAGGAAGGTGGTCGGCAGCAGGTTCTGGCCGGCCTTGTTCTCCTGCTCGAAGATGATCTGGGCGAGGACGGAGCGGGTGATGTCGTCGCCGGTCTTGGCGTCGTACACCAGGAAATCCTCCCCGTCCTTGACCATGGCGGCGAGGTCCTCGAGCGTCACATAGGTGCTCGTTCCGGTGTTATAGAGCCGGCGGTTCGCGTATTTCTTGATCGTGGTGGGTTGGTCTGATTTCGCCATGGGCTCTCACTTGCAAGCGCGGAGAACGGGAACCCGGCGGCCAATGCCGCAGGGCGGGAAGAGTACGCAACGCAACAAAATAAGCATTTTCAAAGGGGTCACGCTACCGTTTTGTGCGGCACGGTTAATCGCAGAGCAAAATCTTGCTTGCGAAAGCGCCAAGAACGCTATTTTGAATGCGCTGCGGCATGGATTCGGTCAGCGGCCGATTGACATGCCTCAACGACGTTAACAGGATGACTGACGAGACTGACGGGCCGTTGTCCAAGAGCCTGCCCGCCCCTTGCTTCAGAACCTCAAGCCCCAGGAGATGCCCATGTCAGACGATGTCGTCATCGTCAGCGCCGCCCGCACCCCGGTCGGAAGCTTCAACGGAGCCTTCGCAACCCTTCCTGCCCATGACCTCGGCGCCGTCGCCATCAAGGCCGCGCTGGAGCGCGGTGGCATCGAGCCCGGACGGGTCTCGGAAGTCATCATGGGCCAGATCCTGACCGCGGCCCAGGGACAGAATCCGGCCCGCCAGGCCTCGATCCTTGCCGGCATTCCGGTGGAGAGCCCGGCCTGGGGCGTCAACCAGCTTTGCGGCTCGGGCCTGCGCACGGTCGCGCTCGGCTACCAGGCGCTACTCAACGGCGATTCCGAGATCGTGGTCGCCGGCGGCCAGGAGTCCATGAGCATGGCCCCGCACGCCCAGCATCTGCGCGGCGGCGTCAAGATGGGCGGCCTCGAACTGGTCGACACCATGATCAAGGACGGCCTGTGGGACGCTTTCAATGGCTACCACATGGGTAACACCGCGGAGAACGTCGCGCGTCAGTGGCAGATCACCCGCGCCCAGCAGGACGAGTTCGCGGTCGCCTCGCAGCAGAAGGCCGAGGCCGCGCAGAAGGCCGGCAAGTTCAACGACGAGATCGTCCCTGTCACCATCAAGACCCGCAAGGGCGACGTCGTCGTCAGCGCCGACGAGTATCCGCGTCATGGCGCCACACTCGACGCGATGGCCAAGCTCAAGCCTGCCTTCGAGAAGGAAGGCACGGTCACCGCGGGCTCTGCGTCCGGCATCAATGACGGCGCCGCCGCCGTGGTGCTCATGACCGCGAAGCAGGCCGCCAAGGAAGGCAAGAAGCCGCTTGCGCGCATCGTGTCCTGGGCGCAGGCCGGCGTCGATCCGAAGATCATGGGCTCGGGCCCGATCCCGGCTTCGCGTGCGGCGCTGAAGAAGGCCGGCTGGAGCGTCGGCGATCTCGACCTGATCGAGGCCAACGAAGCTTTCGCGGCACAGGCCTGCGCGGTCAACAAGGACCTCGGCTGGGATACGACCAAGGTCAATGTCAACGGCGGCGCGATCGCGATCGGTCATCCTGTCGGTGCGTCCGGCGCGCGCGTGCTGGTGACGCTGCTGCACGAGATGCAGAAGCGCGATTCGAAGAAGGGCCTTGCCACGCTGTGCATCGGCGGCGGCATGGGTATCGCGATGTGTCTGGCGCGGGACTGAGAAAAAACTGACACGTAGCTGACGCATGATTTGCGCGTGCGCTGCACACGCGACCGGGTGCGTTGCACGCGACTAAAAAGGCGGCGGTTGCAAATCAAATATTCTTCGCAACTGCGCACGCCTCGACTAAAGAGAAACGCCCGGCTTAATGCCGGGCGTTTTGTTCTTGATGTCCGTCAAACGTCCCGCATAATCCGCAGTTAAAAAACGATCGCGTCAGAAACGTCCGAAGAGTCCAAGGGAAGGAATACGATATGGCACGTGTTGCATTGGTCACGGGTGGTACGCGGGGCATCGGTGCTGCGATCAGCAAGGCGCTGAAGGCGGCAGGCTACACGGTTGCGGCGAGCTATGCCGGCAACGATGCTGCGGCGGAGAAATTCAAGGCCGAGACCGGCATTGCGGTCTACAAATGGGACGTCAGCAGTTTCGACGCCTGCGCCGAAGGCGTGAAGAAGGTCGAGGCCGATCTCGGTCCGGTCGAGGTGCTCGTCAATAATGCCGGCATCACGCGCGACACCGCCTTCCACAAGATGACGCTCGAGCAGTGGAACGCCGTCATCAACACCAATCTCGGCTCGCTGTTCAACATGACGCGCCAGGTGATCGAGGGCATGCGCTCGCGCAAGTTCGGCCGCATCATCTCGATCTCGTCGATCAACGGCCAGAAGGGGCAGTTCGGTCAGGTCAACTATTCCGCGGCGAAGGCCGGCGACATCGGCTTCACCAAGGCGCTGGCGCTCGAGAACGCCAAGGGCGGCATCACCGTGAATGCGATCTGTCCCGGCTACATCAACACCGAAATGGTGCAGGCGGTGCCGAAGGACGTCCTGGAAAAGAACGTGATTCCGCAAATTCCGGTCAGCCGGCTCGGCGAGCCCGAGGAGATCGCGCGGGCGGTCGTGTTCCTGGCGGCCGACGAGGCCGGCTTCATCACCGGATCGACCATGACCATCAATGGCGGCCAATATCAGGCCTGATCGGACCTGCGGGCTTTTGAGCCAAAAGCCTGTAGCCCCAGGCGCGACAAGGCGGTAGTGAAGACGAAAATGCCCGGCCTCGTGCCGGGCATCAACGTCCTCAGAGTCCTTTGATCGATGACTCCCCGCACCGCCACGCTGATCGGATTGACCGCGATTTTGATGTGGTCGCTGCTGTCGGTGATGACGGTGGCGACCGGAAGGATCCCGGCGTTCCAGCTCGCCGCAATGACCTTTGCGATCGGCGGTCTCGTCGGCCTGCTCACCTGGATCGGTCGTGGCGAGGCGGCAAGGAGCTTGCGTCAGCCGCCCATCGTCTGGGCCGTCGGCGTCGGCGGCCTGTTCGGCTATCACGCGCTCTATTTCCTCGCCCTGCGCTTCGCGCCACCGGCTGAAGCCGGCCTGTTGAATTATCTCTGGCCGCTCCTGATCGTGCTGTTCTCGTCCTTCCTGCCGGGCGAGCGGCTTGCCATGCATCACATCATCGGCGCCGTGCTCGGACTCGTCGGCACCGTGCTGCTGTTCGCCGGCAATACCAGCGGCTTTGCGCCGGGGGCGGTGCCGGGACTGGCCGCAGCCTTCATCGCGGCCTTCGTCTGGGCAATCTATTCAGTGTCGTCGCGGCGATTGAAGGCCGTGCCGACCGATGCGGTCGCCGGCTTCTGCCTCGCCACATCGGTGCTCGCGGCGCTGATGCACGCTGCGCTCGAGACCACCGTCTGGCCGGAGACCGCGTTGCAATGGCTCTCGGTGGTCGCACTCGGCATCGGTCCCGTCGGTGCTGCCTTCTATGCCTGGGACATCGGCATGAAGCGCGGCGACATCCGCGTGCTCGGCGCCGCCTCCTACGCGACGCCGCTGCTCTCGACCGGTTTCCTCATCGCCGCGGGCTTTGCACAAGCCAGCGCCAACATCGCACTCGCCGCGATCCTGATCGCCGGCGGCGGCCTCATCGCGGCGAGGGACATGGTGCTGCGGAAACGGTAAGGGCGGCACTAAAGCGCTGGCTGCCAGCCTGGTGGCCGATACATCGCCTCCGGAATCTGTCCGAGCTCGGAGCGCTGCAAGCGCCGCGGTGTCAGGCCATAGAACTCCTGGAAGCTGAGGATCAGCGGCCGCCATTTGTCGGGATCGATGCGGTTGGGCGCTCCACTCATCATGATGTCGGGGTGTGCGTGCACGCGGGTGATGCGGACTTCGATCGCGGCGAGATGGCCGCGCCAGACGGGGTCGTCCTGCGCCATCTCGTGCACATACGCGACCTTCGCTTCCATCTGCACCGGGCATTCGGCGGCGCGCGGCGCGTTGACCGTGTCGCTCCCCAGCGCGGTCAAGCCGCTGAGGCCGAACTTGTCCTTCTCGTGCCGGTAGCCGCGATGGAGTTTTCCGGACGGCACTGGGTTCGACCCAGTGGTGCGCGCGAGGCGGTCGACGGCGGCAACGAGAGCCGCCGACGGCAGATTGAGCACGCATTCGCCAGTGCGAATCATGTTCTCGGTGGTCTTGGAATGGCGTGCGAGCCCGAGCATGCAGCGCCATCCCACCCACCATGCCGAAGACATCGGCGCGAGATTGTGAGAGCCGTCGTCATTGGTCGATCCGATCAGGACGACGGGTGTCCCGAAATACAAAATGGCCGGGTCGATCTGGACGGCGGCGGGACCGAGTGTTCCGTGCATCGTGCGCTCCTCTTCAACGGAAGCGCTGTCCTAAGGCGTACCGCGGATCGAACCCACCCGATTCCGGATCGCGGATTTTAAGGTTCCCAGTCCTGTGGTGCGAGCTCGAAGCCTGCGAACTCGAACGCCGGAGCTACCGTGCAGCCGACCAGGGTCCACTCGCCCGTCGTCTCGGCGGATTGCCAGGCCTGCGCCGGCACGATCGCCTGCGGCCGATCGCCGTTCACAAGATCGGCGCCGAGGCGCACCACGTGCTGCGTGCAGCCCTCATGCGCGATACGAAGCGTCAACGGGCTGCCGGCGTAGTAGTGCCAGGTTTCGACCGCATCGACGCGATGCCAGTGCGAGCGCTCGCCGCGCGCAAGCAGGAAGTAGATTGAAGTCGACCGCGAGCGTCCCTTGGCGTCCGTGGTCTGGTCGCGAAACGTCTCGCGATAGTGGCCGCCTTCGGGATGCGGGCGGAGTTCGAGGCGTGCGATGATCTCGGCTGCGGTCGGCATCGATCCCCGTCAGGACTTGTTCTCTAGGATTTGTTCTTGCGCTCGCGCAGCTCGCCGAACACGGCGGCGGCATCCGCGCCTTTCATGTGTAACCTGGCCGCGACCGAGGGGTCATCGGCGCGCAGGAACACGTTCGCTCGCTTTTCGTCACCAAGCAGTGAGGGAATGGTCGGCTTGTTCTCGGCCCGCAGCCTGGCTACTTCCGCGGCGCGCGCCTGCAGCGCCGCGTTGTCTGGCTCGACGGTGAGCGCGAACTTGACGTTGGACGCCGTATATTCGTGGCCGCAATAGAGCTTGAAGTCGTCGGGCAGGGCGCGCAGCTTCAACAGCGAGTCCCACATCATCGGATAGGTGCCCTCGAACACGCGGCCGCAGCCGATGGAGAACAGCGTGTCGGCCGCGAACACCGTCTTCTCATTGTCGAACACGTAGGAGATGTGGTCGAGCGTGTGCCCGGGCGTCTCCACGACGCGCGCCAGCAGATTGCCGATCTTGACCACGTTGGCATTGGCAACACGCAAATCGACGTTGGCGATCTCGGTGGTCTTGTTATGCGGCGCGACGACGCGGCAATTGAATTTCTGCTTGAGTTCGGCGACCCCGCCGACATGATCGTCATGATGATGGGTGATCAGGATGTCGGTGAGCTGCCAGCCTTCGCGCTCCAGCGCCTTGAGGATGGGGCCGGCCTCCGGCGCGTCGATCGACGCCGTTGCCTTGGTTTCCACATCGTGGATCAGATAACCGAAATTGTCGCTTAAACAGGTGAAAGTACGAATTTCGGCGGCCATGACATCTCCATCGCGCTCAGCCCCGCCAGACAAATATGGCGTTAGCCTTGCGCAGGCAATGCAATATTCCGCGCGCGGCGGCGGCCTTGCGCATGTTACATTGCCGTCATGACCATCGACGTCGTCGACCTCCGCGAGTTCTATTCCCGCCGCCTCGGGATCGTGGCGCGGCAAATGATCAACCGCGGCATCAGGGAGCGCTGGCCGCGCGCCGAGGGCCACCGGGTGCTGGGCATCGGCTACCCCACGCCCTATCTCGGGTTGTTCCGCGAGGATGCCGAGCGCTGCATCGCGTTTATGCCGGCGGCCCAGGGCGTCCTGAAATGGCCGACGGGGCGGCCGGCACTGGCCTCGCTGGTCGACGAATTCTCGCTGCCGCTTCCTGACGCCGCGGTCGACCGCATTCTCCTGGTCCATGCGCTGGAGATGTCGGACGATCCGGCCGCGCTGCTGCGGGAGGTCTGGCGCGTGCTGTCGCCATCCGGTCGCGTCATTGCGGTGATCCCGAACAGGCGTGGGGTCTGGACCCGCACCGACAGCACGCCGTTCGGCCATGGCCGGCCCTATTCGCGCTCGCAGATTACCGAGCTCCTGCGGCAGACCTGGTTCACGCCGACCGCCTGGGGCGAGGCGCTGTTCATGCCGCCCTATGCCGGCGGCTGGGTGTTGAAATCGGCGCAGATGTGGGAGCGTGCCGGCGCGGCGCTGTCGCTGCCTTTTGCGGGCGTGCACATCGTCGAAGCCACCAAGCAGGTCTACCGCGCGATCCCGGCCAAGCGCGAGCGGGCACGGCTGATTCCCTCGCTGACAAAGCCGGTGCTGGTGCCGTCCTCGACGACGGCGACGCGCAGCTGAAAACAAATCGTCCCGGCGAGGCCGGGACGATGCAGTTCAGAAAATCAGACGACGCCTACTCCCCCGGCGCGAGATCATCGCTCGAGGCGGCCGGTGCGGCCTCGCGCTCGGGACGCGGGCCATGCGGCCGGCGACGTCGTCGCGGGTAGCGCTCGCCGCCACCGCCGCCCTCGAAGGGGCCCTGGGCGCCATTCGCGGCAGCATTCACCTGCGGCTGCGCGCCGGTGATGAAGGAGGGCAGGCGATCGACGCTGCCGGCATCGGCGATGACGGGCTGCGGCTGGTTCTGAGGTTGCGGCTGATATTGCGGCTGCGGACGATGGTCGCGCTCGCGCTGCTCGCGCGGCTGCTGCTGGTCGCGCTGATAGGGCTGCTGGCTGTCGCGCTGCTGGTGGTCACGCTGCTGGTCGCGCTGGCCGTCGCGGTCGCGCATGAAGGGCTGCTGCTGCGGCTGCGGCACGAAGCCCGGCTCCTGCCCGAAATTCGAGAAATTCTCGCCGTCGTCCTCGCTGTCGTCGCCGCTGCTGGTGCTGACGGGCTCGTCGCCGCGCGGCTGCTGGTTCTGACGGAATTGCTCCTGGGCGGCCGCGATCAGACGGAAATAATGCTCGGCATGCTGGTAGTAATTCTCGGCTGCAACGGGGTCTCCGGAGGAGCGCGCGTCGCGCGCGAGCTGGAGATATTTTTCGGCGATGTGCGAAGCCGTGCCGCGGATCTTGATGTCGGGTCCGTTGGACTCGTAGACCCGGGTCATCGGGTTCTGGCCGCGCCGGTTGTTGTTGTTGTTATTGTTGTTGCGGTTGCGCATCCGCTGCTTGTTCTGACCGTTTCTCATGTCCTGCCTTTAATTCCAGCCCTAAAGGTTGCACGCATTACTGATTGCTCGGAGTGACCTGATGACAGCGGTTCACAGCTCTCGCGCACACCACGCGCAAGAACGGCCTGAACCCTGCCGATGTTCGTCGACCGTCGCGTTCAACAAAGACGCGTTCCCCACCCGCCAGCATCCATTGCCAGCGAACCCATTCATATTGCCTGCCGAAACAAGCCCAGCTTTCTTGCGTAAGTCTTCAAGCGCAATATCAGGCTTTCGTTCACGTTGCGGTCGGAGAGCAGCGCAGCTCCACTGGCCATCGCGCTCAACAGGACCTGCGGCTTGGAACCTTTAATCAGTAAAGCTCTCGCCCGAGAGCCCGGCTTTCGCCCGTAGGTCTACGGGGCCGGCACCGATGTGTTGACCGGAACGTAGTCGTTCCCAAGGGATATTCCAAGAGCTTTTTTGCAAGCCAATCCGGCTTTTATGGGGGCCTCTTTCGGGCCGAGACGGCCCGGAGAATGCCCGCCAGGTCGGCCTTGGGTGGCCTGTCCACCGATAACGCGGCAGCCGTCATCAAGGTTTCAATATTTCGGGCTTGGCCCTGTCCGGCCTCGACGATCAGCGCGCCGCCGGGGGCGAGACATGCGCCCGCCTGCGGGATCAGGGCGCGATAGGCGTCGTATCCGTCGTTCCCGCCGTCGAGCGCCAGATGTGGGTCGTGCTCGCGCACCTCCAGGCTCAGCTTCGGGATTTCGGCCGAGGGAATATAGGGCGGGTTCGATACAATGAGGTCGAACGGGCCCGAGAGCGCCGCCGCATAGGAGCAGGCGACGAAGGCGGCGCGGTCGGCGAGGCCGAGGCTCGTGGCATTGTCCCTGGCGGTGGCGAGCGCGGTCAGGCTGAGGTCGGTACCCACGCCGAAAGCGTCGGGAATTTCATGCAGCAGCGCGAGCAGGATCGCGCCGGATCCGGTGCCAATGTCGGCGATTCGTGGCGGGTGAGATATCGGCTGCTCGCGAAAGATCTCGAGCGCGAGCTCGACGACGGTCTCGGTATCGGGACGCGGCACAAGCGTCGCCTCGGACAGTCGGAATGGCAGGCCCCAGAATTCCCGCATACCGAGAATGCGGGCGACCGGCTCATGCGCGAGCCGGCGCTGCGCATAGGCTTCGAGCCGCGCAGCTTCTTCGGGCGTGAGTTGTCGCGCCGCCTGCGTCACCATGTCGGTCAGATCAAGCCTCAGCGCAGCCCCGACCAGCAGGCGCGCATCGAGACCGGGCTCCTCGATGCCGGCCGACTGCAGCTGCGCCGCAAGAGCGCGCCGCGCGCTTTCGATGCTGTGTCCGGAATCGAAATTTGTCGCCAAAGGAGCCATCCTGCCTGGCACCGTGGATAGATCGAGCGGCTTGCTTGCGTCAACGGAAAGGAGCGCGTTTGATCGCGGCGCAGCGAGGAGGGCGCCATGGCGGCTTATGACGATCAGAATGTCTTCGCGAAGATCCTGCGCGGCGAGATACCCTGTTTCGAAGTGCTCAGGGACGACCGCAGTTTTGCCTTCCTCGACATCATGCCCCGATCCCCCGGACACACGCTGGTCATACCGCGGGCGCCGGCGCGCGGCATTCTCGACATCGCCGATGACGATCTTGCCGCAGTCGCGCGAACCGCCAAGCGGATCGCGATTGCCGCCAAGAAGGCCTTCGGCGCGGACGGCATCATCCTCCAGCAGTTCAGCGAGCCCGCGAGCGGGCAGGTAGTGTTTCACCTGCACATGCATGTCATGCCGGTCCGGGCCGGTGTCGAGCTCTTGCCGGCGCAGACGCGGAAGGAAGACATGGCCGTGCTCGCCGATCACGCCAAGCGGATGATCGCGGCGCTAGGTCGAACTACACGCCGAGATAGCGCTGGAGCAGCTCCGGCTGGGCCTTGAGTTCCTGCGCCGGACCCTCATGCACGATGTGGCCGTTGTTGATGATGTAGATCCGCGTCGCCAGCGCCAGCGTCGCCGCGAGGTTCTGTTCGACCAGCACGATGGTCTGGCCGGCGGCCGCGAGCTCGCGGCAGGCCTTGACAAGATCGTGGACGATGACGGGCGCGAGCCCCTCGAACGGCTCGTCCAGCAGCACGATCTTGGGATCGCGCACCAGGGCCCGTGCGATCGCCAGCATCTGCTGCTCGCCGCCGGAGAGCTCGGTGCCGCGGTTGCTGCGCCGCTCCTTCAGCCGCGGGAACATCTCGTAGATGCGGCCAAGCGGCCAGCGTTTCGGCGCGGTGATCCCGGCGAGAACGATGTTCTCCTCCACCGACAGGCTGCCGAAGATGCGGCGCTCCTCGTGCACGAGCTGCATGCCCGCCTGCGCGATCTTGTGGCTCCTCCGCCCGGCGATGTCGATGCCGTCAAACTTCACGCTGCCGCTGCGCGGCGTCACGACGCCCATCAGGCTCTTCAGCGTGGTGCTCTTGCCGGCGCCGTTGCGGCCGAGCAGCGCCACCACCTCGTGGCGTTCGACGCGCATGGCGACGTCGAACAGGATGTGGGAATCGCCGTAATAGCTGTTCAGGCCGTCGACCTCGATCAGGCTCATGCGGCGATCTCCCCATGCACGCCGCCGAGATAGGCCTCCTGCACGGCGGCGTTGGTCCTGATTTCCTCCGGCGTGCCGTCGAGCAACACCTTGCCCTCCTGAAGCACCGTCACACGCTCGACCAGCTCGAACAACGAATCCATGTCGTGGTCGATGATGATCATGGTGCGGCCGCGCGCGATCGATTTGAGCAGCTTGACGGTCTCGACGCGCTCGCGCGGGCTCATGCCGGCCAGCGGCTCGTCGAGCAGCAGCAGGCGCGGCGAGGTCGCGAGCGCGAGCCCGATCTCAAGCCTGCGCTTCTCGCCATAAGCGAGCTCGGAGACCGGTGTGTCGGCGCGGCGCGTCAGGTTGACCAGAGCGAGCGTATGCTCAACCTGCTCGGTGAGGCCTTTCACGCTCGATAGCTTGCGAAACAGGTCGAGCCGGAACTTTCCGCGCAACTCGGCGAGCGCCGCGATCGTCAGGTTCTGCCGCACCGTGAGGCCGGTGAAGAGCTGGTTGACCTGGTAGCTCTTGGTGAGCCCGAGTTGGCAGACCTCGGTGACCTTCAATCCCGTGATGTCGCGCCCCTCGAACACGATCTGGCCGGAAGTCGGGGCGATCTCGCAGGTCAGCATCTTGAAGAAGGTCGATTTGCCGGCGCCGTTGGGGCCGATGATGCCGCGCAGCTCCCCCTGATCGACGCTGAAGTCGATGTCGCTGTTGGCGGCGAGCCCGCCATAGCGCTTGGTGAGGCCGGTGGCTTTCAGGATCGGGCCGGAATAGGCGGGGTGGTCGACCTCCTTGGCGTGCATCGGCGCAGGCGCGGGTTGCTTTGTAGCCTCGGCGTCTCCGGCCTCCTGCTCCGTTTCCGCATCCGTCCGCCGACGCTTGCCGGAGACGAGGCGATAGAGATCTGCAAGACCGCCGATGATGCCGCCGCGCAGGAAGCAGACCAGCAGCACGAACACGACGCCGAGCACGAGCTTCCAGGCCGCGCCCAAGCCGAGCGCGGCTTGCAGAAAGTCCTGCAGGAACAGCCAGACCGCTGCGCCGACCAGCGGTCCGAACAAGGTGCCTCTGCCGCCGATGGCGGTCTGCATCACGAGCTGACCGGAGGTGTCGAAGGTAAAGGCGTCGGGCGGCATGAAGGCCTGGAGCACGCCGAGCAGACCGCCGGCGAAGCCCGCATAGGCCGCGGCGATCACGAAGGCGGTCAGCTTGTAGCCGTGGATGTTGTGGCCCACCGCGGTGGCGCGCAGCGGATTGTCCCGGATCGCGCTGAAAATGGCGCCGACCGGCGAGCGCACGATCCTGAGCGCGATCACGATTCCGATGAAGTAGCACAGCGCGATGAACTGATAGAGCGACCAGCCATTGGTGAAGTGCATGGTGGTGAAGCCGAGATTGAAGCTCGGCGTCGGTACGCCCGGCAAGCCGTTCTCGCCGCCGGTGAAATCCGAGAGCGGATTGAACTCGACGAAGAAGAACACCTGCGCGATCGCCACGGTGATCATGGCGAAGTAGATGCCGGTTCGGCGCAGCGCGATCAGGCCGACGAGGTAGCCGGTCGCGGCCGCCGCGATCATGCCGATGATCAGCGCGCCCAGCACGTTGCCGAAGCCCGCACGGGTCAAAAGGTAGGCGGCGACGAAGCCGCCGGTGCCGTAGAACGCGGATTGGCCGAACGACAACAGGCCCGTGAAACCGAACAGGATGTCGAAGCCGAGTCCGAACAGGCCCCAGACCAGAATCCGGTTCACGGTGTTCGGCGCGAAGCCGAGATGCGGCAGCACGAAGGGGGCTGCGATCAAGCCGATCGCGGTCAGGGTCTCGATCAGGAACGGGCGTTGCTTGAGCATCGGGAAATCGCTTACTCGCGGCCCTGTGCGCCGAGCAGGCCATGCGGTCGCACCACGAGCACGAGCGTCATTGCCGCAAACAGCATCACATAGGCGTAGCCGGGGTTGAACATGGAGGTGACGCTGATGATCTCGCCGGCGATCAGGCCGCCGAGGATCGCGCCGGGGAACGAGCCGACGCCACCGATCACTACCACCACGAAAGTCTGGACCAGGATGTCGTCGCCGATGCCCGGGGTCAGCGACACCACCGGCGCGTTGACGATGCCGGCGAAGCCCGCGGCCATCGCGCCGATGCCGAACACCACCATGAAGACGCGGTAGACGTTGATGCCGAGCGAATCGACCATCACGGAATCCTCGATGCCGGCGCGCACGATCATGCCGAGCCGGGTCCGGTAGAGGATGATGAACAGCGCGCCGAGCGCGACCGCGACGATGCCGACTACGGCAAGACGGTAGGTCGGATAGAACATGAAGCCGAGATTGGTGATGCCCTGGAACAGCGCCGGCGGCGGTACCAGCTGCGACTGGCTCGAGAAGATCAGGCGAATGAGCTCGACGAAACAGATGCCGAGACCGAAGGTCACGAGCAGCTGATCCTCGTGCGGGCGGTGATAGAAATGGCGAATGATGACGCGTTCCATGACGACGCCGAGCAGCATCACGAACAGCGAACCCGCGATCACGGCGAGAACGAACGATTCCGTGTACTGGTAGGCGACGAAGCCGGCATAGCCGCCGATCATGAACATCGCACCATGCGCGAGATTGAGCACGCCGAGCGTGCCGTAGATGATGGTCAGGCCGGAGCTGATCAGCGCGAGCAGGGCGCCGAGCGCGAGCCCGTTGAAAAGCTGCGAAACGAGGTTGGGCCAACTAATCATGCAAGGGATCGCCGTTGTGACGCGCGAGGGGCGCGTCAAAAAATGATGACGCCGCAGGGCGGGACGCGAGCTGCGGCGTCACGGGGTTAGCGCAGGGTCAGCTGTAGTCGCCGGGACGGCATCCGAATGCGTCCGGTTTCTGCATCAGGCCTTCACCCGGGACGATCTCGACGACGTCGTACCAGTCTTCCTTGTTCTTCATGTCCTTTTGCTGCTTGCCCTTGACGATGATCACCGGGCGGACACACTGGTGATCTTCGGGGCGGTAATGCACGTCGCCGACCAGGGAGGGGATCGTCTCGCCCTTCTCATAGGCCTTGATCACGTCGGGCGGGTTGAAGCTGCCGGCCTGCTCGCACATGCGGGCCCAGTGCGCGAAGCTGACATAGGCGTTCTCCGCGCCCCATTCCGGCTTGTAGCCGTACTTCTTCTCGAAGGCCTCGTTGAACATCTTGGCGAGCGGGAACTTGTCCTCGATCGTCCACCAATAATCGGTGGCGGCGTAGACGCCCTGCATCAGGCCGCCGGTCTCGCGTGCGATGAACGGCACCTGATAGGGCACGACCAGCTTCATTCGGTCGAGAACGCCGAACTGCTTGGCCTGCTGGGTCGAGAGCACCGCGTCGTGGCCCCAGTTGACGTTGATGAGCACGTCGGCGCCGGAATTGGCGACGTTGAGCAGATATGACGAGTAGTCGGGTGCGCCGAGCGGGGCGACCTGATTGGTCACGGTGGTCCAGCCGGCGGTCGCCAGGAAGTCCTGCATCGACTTGGTGACGGTGTGGCCATACGTGTAGTCGGGCGTGAGGTAGGCGGCCTTCTTGTTCTTGCCGAACTCCTTGACCATCACGGGGCCGATCGCGGCTGCAGCCGTCTGACCGAAGAAGTTCTGACGGAAGCCGTAACGGACGCAGTCCTTGCCGGTGGTGTCGTTCGAGCCGGAGATGCCGCAGACGAACAGCACGTGCTCGCGCTGGGCGAGCTTGTTGAGCGCGACGGCGACGGCGCTCGACGTGCCGCCGGTGATCATGATCGCCTTGTTCTCGCTGATGAAACGCTGCTGTGCCTGCACAGCCTCGTTGGGCTTGGCCGCGGAATCCGCGACGCCAAACTTCAGTTCCTTGCCGAGCACGCCCTTGCTGGTCTTTGGCGAGATCTTCTTGATCAGATCGTGGCCGCTGTTGATGTGCTCGATCGCGAGCTGATAGCCCTTGAGTTCGTCCTCGCCCTGCACGGCATAGGTGCCGGTGCGCGGCACCGAGATTCCGATGAAGGCGGTGGACCCCGACACGCCCGCAGGATAGGAGCCGATCGGCTTGTCCTCGGCGCAGGCCGGCATCGCGGGCAGCATCGAGCCGCCGATGAGCCCCGCCGTGGTCTGGAGCAGGCTGCGGCGTGACAGGCCGCGCCGGATGAGATCGTCAGTCATTGTCGTTTCCTCCGAACTTCGTTCTTGTTTGCAGGCAAAGCACGACCTGTCCGGCTGCGGCCGGCCTTGAGGCCTGCGCGCGCCGGGCACGTCACATCGCGTGTAGCTCTGGACGCAAGCATTGCTTGTAAGCGTCTTCTGTCAATTTCGCCTTTGGTCGAACGACGAAAATTATCGCGTGAAAACATATCGGAGAACGATATATATTAGTCTTTGTGAGTACGAGGCTGACAGGCTCGGCGGGAGAAATGGCGCGGCAGACGAGAGTGGCAGGTGCCCGGAAGCGACAGTCCTGGCCGCAGGAGGCGGAGCGGCAGGAGGCGGCGCGGCCCGCGGGCGAAGCCGGCGATCAGCGCGTTGCGGCGCAGTCCGGCGATGCCCCGCGCATTCCCGAACCGCGGGGCAGGCCCGCCGGCCGGCGCGGACCCGTCGTCGGCTCCGTTCAGGCCAAGCGCGTCCCCGGCCCGATGAAGCGGCTGAGCGTGCGTGCCCAGAACGTCCTCAAGGAGCTCACGGTCGAGCTCACCGGGGAGCTCCCGCCGAAAGGTGATTGGTCGCCATCGCGCGAGCTGCTGCTCGCGCTGACTGCCGAGCGCCTTGCGACCGCGCGGAACTGCGGTCCGCACACCCTGCACGAGATCGTCGAGTGGGCGCAGGGCTGCGGTGTGACCATCAAGCCGGTGATCCCGCCGGGCGGCTCGCTCTCGCAGATGTGGGGCGAGCTGATCGCCAATGCTTCGGCAGGTGCGCTGACCAGCGCCGAGGTCGTCGGCGCGCTCCAGCGCTCGATCAGACGGAAGAGCGCCCGCATCCCGGTCCCGTTTCAGGTCATCCTGGTGAAGATCCTGCTCTCCACCTTCGATTAGCCTCCGATATTTGTGCATCGGCAGCGCCGGCCGGTTGGTCCGACTGTAGCCGCTTGCTACTTTAGGCCACGTCTCCCGCGGCACCGGGCGGCATGGTCGAGGTGGGGATGGTCCAGGCAAAGAAGGCGCAGCGGTCCAAAGCGGTGACGTCGGTCAGGCGCACCGCCAGCGCGATGCGTGATTCCGATTACGCAGCGCTGGCGCAGTTTCGCTATCAGATCCGGAGCTTTCTCGCATTCAGCGAGGCGGCGGCGGCGGAACAGGGATTGACGCCGACGCAGCACCAGGCGCTGCTCGGCATCAAGGGCTTCGTCCGCCCGGGCCCCGCGACCGTCGGTGATGTGGCGCGGTTCCTGCTGATCCGCCATCACTCCGCCGTCGAGCTGATCGATCGCTTGGCCAAGCTCGGGCTCGTCAGTCGCGTAGCCGATCCGGAAGACGCCAGGCGCGTCCATCTCAAGCTGACGAGGAAAGGCGAGCAGAAGCTTCAGGCGCTCTCGCGGAAAAACCTCGAGGAGCTGCGTCGCGCTGCAAGCCCGGCGCTGAGCCGTTTGTTGAAATCGTTCGGAGAATCCAGCGAGACTTGAGCGCCGCCGCCCGTTATGCCGCCGCGCCCTGTGCGGCGAGCTGTGCGGCCTGGTGCTCGGTGGTCAGCGCGTCGATCAATTCGCCGAGCGCTTCGCCTGCGATCACCTGCGGCAGCTTGTAGAGCGTCAAATTGATGCGATGGTCGGTGACGCGCCCTTGCGGGAAATTGTAGGTGCGGATGCGCTCAGAGCGGTCGCCGGAGCCGACCTTCTCCTTGCGCTCGGCCGAGCGGGCGGCATCGACGCGCTGGCGCTCGGCGTCGTAGATGCGCGAGCGCAGGATGTTCATGGCGGAGGCACGGTTCTTGTGCTGCGACCGGCTGTCCTGCATCATCACCACGATGCCGGTCGGGATGTGGGTGATGCGGATCGCCGACTCGGTCTTGTTGACGTGCTGGCCACCCGCGCCTTGCGCGCGCATCGTCTCGATCCGCAGATCGTCGTTCTTGATCTCGACGTCGACGTCCTCGACCTCGGGCAGCACGGCCACCGTCGCCGCCGAGGTGTGGATGCGTCCCTGCGTCTCGGTGTCGGGCACGCGCTGCACGCGGTGCACGCCGGATTCGAACTTCAGCTTCGAGAACGCGCCGCGGCCCTGCACCTCGGCGATGATTTCCTTGTAGCCGCCGACGGTGCCTTCGCTGGCCGAGATCACCTCGACCTTCCAGCCCTGAAGGCTCGCAAAGCGCTCATACATCCGGAACAGGTCGCCGGCGAACAGCGATGCCTCGTCGCCGCCGGTGCCGGCGCGGATTTCCAGCATCACGTTGCGGTCGTCCATGGCGTCCTTGGGCAGCAGCGCGACGCGGATCTTCTGGACCAGGTCCTCGATCCTGGGCGTGAGCTCGTCGCGCTCGGCTTCCGCCATGCCGCGCATCTCGGCATCGGTCGCGGCATCGGCGATCAGCGCCTCGGTGTCGGCAAGTTCCTTGACCGCGGAACGATAAGTCTTCACCGCCTCGATCAACGGCGTGATCTCGGCGAGCTCGCGCGTGATCTGCACGTAGCGCTCGGAGGCGAGCTGGCCGAGCGATTCGGCCTCCAGCGAGGCGTGGTGCGCGAGCAGGACGTCCAGTTTGGCTTCGGGGAGTGACGACATTGGTTCAGTCTCAAATGGCAGAGGGGGGCGAGGCGGCAGGGAGCGGCGGCAAGCCCGCTACAACGCCAGGCCTTCGGCCTCGGCAAATTCCGTCAGCTTCTGCCGGATCGAGACGCTGCCGGCGGGCGCGTCCAGCAACGGCGCGAGCATTGCCTCGGCCTTCTTGGCGTCGAGGTCGATCACCATCGCCTTGACCGGTCCGAGCGCGGTGGCCGAGAGCGACAGCGAGCGATAGCCAAGCGCGATCAGCGCCAGCGCGCCGATCGGCTTGGAGGCCATCTCGCCGCACAGCGACAGCGATTTCTTCGCCGCATCGGACTTGCGCGCGATGTCGCGCAGCGCGCGCAGGATCGGCGCCGACATGGTGTCGAAGCGCTCGGAGACTTTCGCGTTGCCGCGATCGACCGCGAACAGGAACTGGAACAGATCGTTGGAGCCGACCGAGATGAAGTCCACCTTCCTCAGCAGCTCGTCGAGCTGATAGAGCAGCGCCGGCACCTCGACCATGGTGCCGATGTCGATTCTTTCAGGCAGCGTGTGGCCGTGCTGGCGCAGATAAGTCAGCTCGCGCTCGACCAGCGCCTTCGCGGAGTCGAATTCGGCAACCTCGGAGATCATCGGGAACATGATGCGCAGGGCGCGGCCGCCGCCGGCGCGCAGCAGCGCGCGGATCTGGCCGCGCAGCAGGCCGGGACGATCGAGCCCGAGCCGGATCGCACGCCAGCCGAGCGCGGGATTTTCCTCGATCACGGCTTCCATATAGGGCAGCGCCTTGTCGCCGCCGATGTCGAGCGTGCGGAAGGTGACCGGCTTGCTGCCGGCGGCGTCCAGCACGGTGCGATAGAGCGCGAGCTGGTCGCTGGTGCGCGGCAGGCTCTGGCCGACCATGAATTGCAGCTCGGTGCGGAACAGGCCGATGCCGGCGCTGCCGGTGTCCTCGATGTGCGGCAGGTCGATGGCAAGACCTGCGTTGATCATCAGCTCGACCTTCTGGCCGTCCCGGGTGACGCAGGGGCGGTCGCGCAGCGCCAGATACTGCGCCTGCCGGCGGGCGCGGAAGCGCACGCGCTCGGCGAAGGCCGCCTCGATTTCCTGCGAGGGCCGCACATAGATCGAGCCCGAGGTGCCATCGACGATGATGGCATCGCCGGGATCGGCGATGCCGGGCGCGTTCGGCACTTCGCCCACCGCGGGAATGCCGAGCGCGCGTGCCACGATCGAGACGTGGGAGTTGGCGGTGCCTTCCTCCAGTACGATGCCGCGCAGGCGCTTGCGGTCGTAGTCGAGCAGGGCCGCCGGCCCCATGGCGCGGGCGATGACGATGGCGTTGTCGGGCAGCTGTTCGCGCGAGGGCGCGTGGTCCTGGCCGACCAGCTGCCGCATCAGGCGGTAGCCGAGGTCTTCGAGGTCGTGCAATCGGTCGCGCAAATAGGGATCGGTCGAGCGCAGCATGCGTGCACGGGTGTCGGACTGCACGCGCTCGACCGCGGCTTCCGCCGTGAGGCCGGTGGCGACCGCCTCGTGCAGCTTGTGCGACCAGCCCTGGTCGTTGGCGAACATGCGGTAGGCTTCCAGCACCTCGCGGTGTTCGCCGCCTTCGGCGACGTCGCCGCGCTCCAGCATGCGGTCGAGATCGGCGCGCAGCTTGGCGAGCGCGGTGTCGAGCCGCTTGATCTCCTTCGGCAGGTCCTCGGCGATGTAGTCCTTGATGACCACGCGCGGCTCGTGCAGCACGACATGGCCGAGCGCGATGCCTTCCGACAGGATGGCGCCGACCTTCTGCGCGGAATGGCGCGCGGCCGGCTCCTGGCCCGGCTGGGCCAGCGCGGAGAGTTCGCCGGACGCGATCAGCTCCGCCAGCACCATGGCGGTGGTCTGGAGCGCCTCGAGTTCCTCCTCGACATAGTTGCGCTTGGCGCGGTTCTGCACCACCAGCACGCCGAGCGTGTTGCCGGCGCGCAGGATCGGCACGCCGAGGAAGGAGTGGTAGATTTCTTCGCCAGTCTCGGGACGGAACGAGAAGGCCGGGTGGCTCTGCGCGTCGCTCAGATTGAGCGGCGTCGCCTCGCTGGCGACGAGGCCGACCAGGCCCTCATGGGCGCTGAGCACGGTGTGGTGCACCGCCTCGCGGTTCAGACCCTCGGTGGCGTAGAGCTCCAGCGTGTTGTCGATGCGCAGCACATAGACCGAGCACACCTCCGCCACCATGTTGGCGGCGATCAGCACCACGATCTTGTCCAGCCGCTCCTGGGCCGAGACCTGCTCCGCCATGGTTTCGCGGAGCCGTCTCAATAAGACGCGGGGACCTCCCGACGCGCTCCGCATGAACCGTCAATCTCCTCCATCTGCCGGGCCCGAAAGGGCCGTCGGCGGCTCGCCCAGAATTCCAGAAAAACAACAAGCGTGCTCGTCCGGCCTCGGCCCAAACCCAAATCTTCCTCAGATTTGACCCTTGTGCCGAATCGGCACCGCCTCAACTGGGGCACAGTTTATGGCAGCCCACCCTGTCCGCCCTATAGCGAATTGGGGCTTGTTTTGCCAAGCAAAACGCCTGCCAAACGCGAAAGTGTGGACACCTTCGCGTTTGCTGCGACCGCTAAGAGAATATTCCTCTAGGTCTGATCGAGGCCGTAGAGCGTGTGCAGGGTGCGCACTGCAAGCTCGGTATAGGCGGTGTCGATCAAAACCGAGAATTTGATCTCGGAGGTTGTAATGGCCCGGATGTTGATATTCCGTCCGGCGAGGGCCGAGAACGCCTGGGCGGCGACGCCGGCATGGCTGCGCATGCCGCTGCCGATCACCGAGATCTTGGCGACGTCGGTGGCGGTATCGAGCCGGGCATAGCCGATCTTGGCCTTGGCGGCGGTAATCGTGTCCTTGGCGCGGGTGTAGTCGGCGGCCGGCACCGTGAAGGTGAGGTCGGTGGTCTTGCCGTCTTCGGACACGTTCTGAACGATCATGTCGACGTTGATGTTGGCCTCCGCCAGCGGGCCGAAGATCGAGGCCGCCACGCCCGGCTTGTCCTCGATCTGGCGCACCGAGATCTGGGCCTCGTCCTTGGAGAAGGCGATACCGGTGACGACGTGGCTTTCCATGATCTCCTCCTCGCTGCAGATCAGCGTGCCGGGCGGCTGGTTGGCATGCGGGTCGATATCCTCGGGCTTGTCGAAGCTCGAGCGGACGAAGATCGGCATGTTGTGGACCATGCCGAGTTCCACCGAACGGACCTGGAGCACTTTTGCGCCCTGGGAAGCCAGTTCCAGCATGTCTTCGAATGCGATCTTGTCGAGCCGCTTGGCCTTCGGCACGATTCGCGGATCGGTGGTGTAGACACCGTCGACATCGGTGTAGATATCGCAGCGGTCGGCCTTGACGGCGGCGGCGACGGCCACGGCCGAGGTGTCGGAGCCGCCACGGCCGAGCGTGGTGATGCGGTTTGTCTCGGGATTGATGCCCTGGAAGCCGGCGATGACCGCGACCTCCTTGCGTTCCTGGAAGCGCTTGATGATCTCGCTACCGTCGATGTCCTCGATCCGGGCCGAGGCATGGGCGTCGCTGGTCTTGATCGGGATCTGCCAGCCCTGCCAGGAGCGGGCCTGAATGCCCATGCCCTGCAGCACGATGGCAAGCAGGCCTGACGTCACCTGCTCGCCGGATGCGACGACGGCGTCGTATTCGCGCGCATCGTGCATGGGCGAGGCCTCGGTGCACCAGGCGACCAGCTCGTTGGTCTTGCCGGACATCGCAGAGACGACCACGGCCACTTCATGGCCGGCGTCGACCTCACGCTTCACATGGCGCGCGACGTTGCGGATACGTTCGATGTTGGCGACGGACGTGCCGCCGAATTTCATCACGAGGCGGCTCATGACGACGCGTGCATTCCCTCATAAGGATCAGTATGGTGACCGCACCGGACGGGTGCCTCGCGGATACCGACCGCGCGTATACAGAGCGGCGGGGCCGGGGGCAAGCGGGTTCCTGCGGGGGCAGGGCGCGGGGTAGTAGGTTAACCGAGGTCATGGCGCGTTATATCGACGAGATCCTGCAACCGGGCGAGCGGGTGCTGTATTCGACCAATGCGCACTGGATCTTCCATTTGCCGGCCATCCTGGCCTGGATCGTGGCCCTGGCCCTGCTCGTCCTGTCATGGCAGACCACAGTCAATGGGCTCATGATGCTGTGTCTCATCGGCGCAGGGCTGGTGGCTTTGGCAGCCCTGTTCTGGACCGTGAAGGGCTGGTTCCATCGCTTCACCACCGAGACCGACGTCACCAACCTCCGGGTTGTGCACAAGACCGGGTTCATCAAGCGCCGCACCTTCGAGATGGCGTTGGATAAGGTCGAGAGCGTCGATGTCGACCAGACCATTCTTGGACGTATTCTCAACTACGGCGACGTGACGATTCGCGGCGTCGGCGAGGGGATCGAGACGATCCGGACCATCGCCTCGCCGCTCGCCTTCCGTAGTTCGATCACCACGCGGTAGGACCGCGCGTAACCATGAGCATGCAGCAAAACACTTCCGCCACCGCCCAGCCGGGCTCGACCGTCGACGCCGCCGAGATCGTGAAATTCTCGAAACTCTCGGCGGAGTGGTGGGATCCCAAGGGCAAGATGGCGCCGCTGCACCGGATCAATCCGCTGCGGCTCGGCTACATCCGCGACGCCGCCTGCCGCAAGTTCGAGCGCAATGTGCGCAGCCTCAACTGCCTCGCCGGCCTGCGCGTGCTCGACATCGGCTGCGGGGCGGGTCTCTTGTGCGAGCCGCTGTCGCGGCTGGGCGCACAGGTCATCGGCGTCGATCCCTCAGTCAGCAACATCGCCGCCGCAAAGCTTCATGCCGGCAAGAGCCATCTGTCGATCGACTACCGCTGCACCACGGTGGAGGAGATCGATCCGCGCGAGCGCTTCGACATCGTGCTGGCGATGGAGGTGGTCGAGCACGTCACCGACGTCGGCGTCTTCCTGAAGCGCTGCGCATCGATGTTGAAGCCGAACGGCCTGATGGTGGTGTCGACGCTGAACCGGAACTGGAAGAGCTTTGCGCTCGCCATCGTCGGCGCCGAATACGTGCTGCGCTGGCTGCCGCGCGGCACCCACGAATGGAACAAGTTCGTCACCCCCGACGAGCTCGCAAAATACCTGCTCGACAACCGCCTCGTCGTCACCGAGCAGAGCGGCGTCGTCTACTCACCCTTCGCCGACAAATGGACCCTCTCCTCCGACATGGACGTGAACTACATGGTGGTCGCGGAAGGAATGGTGTGAGGGGCCGTGAGTCAGACGCGAGCAGCTGCCTCTCGGACAGTGTCGTCCCTGCGAAAGCAGGGACCCATAACCACGGGCCGCTGTAATTAGCCAAGACAGGCGTTCCGAGCATGTACTACGTCTACATCCTCGCCAGCCGCCATCACGGAACGCTCTATATCGGGATAACTAACTCGCTCCAGAAACGCCTGGAAGAGCACCGCGCCGGCAAAGGTTCGGAGTTCGTCAAGCGCTATGGCGTGCACAGGCTCGTCTACACCGAGGCCTATGAGCGAGCCGAAGAAGCGATTGCTCGCGAAAAGCAGCTCAAGCGCTGGAAGCGCGACTGGAAGATCGAGCTGATCGAACGCGACAATCCGGAGTGGCGCGATCTGAGCGACTTGCTTGTTTGATGGGGGGATCGCGCCAATTCCGCGCTGTCGTCCCTGCGAACGCAGGGACCCATACCGCGGAATTCATCGGTGGTGGCGCAGTGATAGACGCGCGGGCTGCTAATCTTCGCGAAACTGCTCCCTGGGGTTATGGGTCCCTGCGTTCGCAGGGACGACAGCGAGATTGTTGCGAGAGCATCACACCCATGACATCCACGTGATTGACCTGCCTCGCTGCTGGCGGCAGGTTGGCTGCACTTTTCTCCTGCCCTAGCCCCGCACCCCATGCTCACCGTCGCCAGCCTCTGGATTCCCTTCACCGTCGTTGCTGCGCTGGGCCAGGTCGCGCGCAATGCGATGCAGCGGTCGCTGACCAAGCCGCTGGGGACCTGGGGCGCGACCAATATCCGCTTCCTGTTCGGCTTTCCGTTCTCGCTGCTGTTTCTGGGTGTGGTGCTGGTCGCGACCGGCGATCATCTCGGCATGCCACCGGCCGTGTTCTGGCCATGGCTCCTGCTCGGGGCACTCAGCCAGATCGTCGCCACCGGGCTGATGCTGCTCGCGATGAACGATCGCTCCTTCGTGGTGACGACGGCCTACCTCAAGACCGAGGCGATCCAGACAGCGATCTTCGGCTTCGTCTTTCTCGGCGATCACCTGACCTGGCTGAAAGTGCTCGCGATCGTGATCGCCACTGTCGGCGTCGTCATTACCGCGCTGCGGCCGGGCGGCGAGAAGAGCTTTGCCGAGCTGAAGCCGACCATCACCGGCCTCGTCGCGGCTGCGGCGTTCGCGCTTTCCGCGGTCGGCTTTCGCGGCGCCATCATCAATGTGCCGGGCGTATCGTTCGTAACCGCCGCATCGTTCACGCTGGTGCTCGGCCTGTTCGTGCAGACGCTGGTGCTGACGATCTATCTGCTTTGGCGCGCGCCGGACGTGTTGCGGGGCATCCTCGGACTATGGCGGCCGTCGATGCTGGCGGGCTTCACGGGCGCCTTCGCCTCGCAATTCTGGTTCCTGGCGTTCGCGCTGACGGCCGCCGCCAATGTCCGCACGCTCGCCCTGATCGAGGTGCTGTTCGCGCAAGCCGTGGCATACTATTCGTTCAAGCAGCCGATCGCGCCGCGCGAGCTTGCAGGCATCGCGCTGATCGTCGTCGGGGTAGCTGTGCTGGTGGGAGCTTAGCCGTCGTTCGCCGGAACGACGGCAACCGTCAATTCCGGTCTTCCGGCAACGTCGGCAGCGGCGAGACCTCGATGCCCTCGTCGATCAGCGACTTGGCTTCGTCGGGCGAGGCCTCGCCATAGATCGGCCGGTGCTCCTTGTCGCCGTAATGCATGGCGCGGGCTTCATTGGCGAAGCGTTCACCGACATTGTCGGCGTTCTTGACGATATGGTCGCGCAATTCCTTCAGCTTGGTGCGCAGCTCGCGCTCCTGCGCCATCAGCAGCGAGGTCGGTCCTGATGGTGCAGCCTCCGGCGCAGGCGTGGCGTTCGCGGTGGGCTCCGGCGGCGGCGCAGCGCGTCCGCGCCCCTTCTTGCCGACGATGCGCGGAGCCATGATCGCCTTGTCGACCTTGGCCGAGCCGCAGATCGGGCAGGTCACGAGCTTGCGCTTGACCTGCGAATCATAGGCCGACGAGCTCTGAAACCAGCTCTCGAATTCGTGGTTCCGGTCGCAGTGCAGCGCGTAGCGGATCATGCCGATCCTCGCACCAGATGCAAATGGTCCGGCCCGGCCTTGGCATCGGCGACGCCGAAGCGACGGCCGTGCTGGAGCGATGGGATCGCCCGGCGCGCGGTCTCGACCTTGGCAGGATCGATCGTGGCCATGATGATACCGGGCTCGACGTCGCCCTCGGCGAGAATTTCGCCCCAGGGATCGATGATCAGGGAGTGACCATAGGTCTCGCGCTTGTTTTCGTGGGTGCCCGCTTGTGCGGCGGCGAAGATGAAGCAGCCGGTCTCGATTGCGCGCGAACGCAGCAGCACATGCCAATGCGCTTCGCCGGTCTTGCGGGTGAAGGCCGAGGGTACGGTGATGAAGGACGCCCCGCTTTCGGCGAGCGCGCGGTAGAGCGCGGGAAACCGCACGTCGTAGCAGATCGTCAGCCCGACGCGGCCCCAGGGCAGGTCGGAGATCACGGCCGTCTCGCCCGGCTGGTAATTGGCGGATTCGCGATAGCTCTCGCCGTCCGGCAGCTCGATGTCGAACATGTGGATCTTGTCGTAGCTCGCGAGCACGTTGCCCTCGGGCCCGATCAGAAAGGAGCGGTTGACCGCTTTCTCGGGCGAGAAGCGCAGCGCCAGCGAGCCGACATGGAGGTGGATCTTCAGTTCCGCCGCCAGCGCGCGATAGGCTTTGAGTGAGGTGTCGTCCTCCTCGCTCTGCAGATGCTCGAACAGCGCCTTGCGGTTCAGCTGCATCATGTTGCTGACCTCGGGCGTCTGCACGTAGTCGGCGCCGTTCGCCGCCGCCTGCCGGATCAGCTTGGTGGCCTGCGCCAGGCTCGGCTCCGGCATCAGGCCGGTGCGCATCTGCACCATGGCCGCGGTGAATGTGCGGTTCTCGCTCATGAGACGGCCTTGATGCTGTCGAGCATGCCGTCGAGCTTGCCTTCGCGGTCGAGCGCATAGAGCTCGTCGCAGCCGCCGACATGGGTTCCGCCGATCCAGATCTGCGGGAAGGTCGAGCCCTGGCCGGCGCGGTCGTACATGTCCTGCCGCCAGGCCGGATTCTTGGCGATATCGAACTCCGTGAAGGCCGCCTTCTTGCGGGTCAGCAGGGACCTTGCGGCGGAACAATAGCCACAGCCCGGCCTAGTGTAGATCTCGACGGCAGCAGTCATGGCGTCCAGCGCTTTCATCTCATGAATTCATTGAATTATATGGGACGGGGGCCGCTCTCGACAACCCGGGCAAAGACCAGCACGTCGACCTGGGCCGCCTTTGCGCGCAGCAGGGCCCGCGCACAGGTGTCCAGCGTCGCCCCCGATGTCAGGACGTCGTCGACCAGGACGATACGGCGGCCCTGAATCTCGGCCTGGCGGTCGGGGGATACCTGGAACGCGCCCTGCACGTTGGTGGCGCGCCGGGCCCTGGACAGGCCGATCTGCTGCTCGGTGGCGCGCACCCGGCGCAGCAGGTCGCCGCGCACCTTCACGCCGCTTTGCCGCGCGATGATCTGGGCCAATGCCCCGGACTGGTTGTAGCGGCGTCGCCAGGCCCGCCGCCAATGCAGGGGAACCGGGATCAGCATGTCGGCGCCGGAGAGCAACTCGCCGCCTGCGCGGGCCATCCAGCGGCCCATGGCCGGCGCCAGATCGGTCCGGTCCTGGTATTTCAGGGCATGCACCAGCGTGCGCGCGACGTCGTCATAGCGCACCGCCGCGCGGGCCCGCTGGTAGGCCGGCGGGCTCGCGATCGCCTCCATCGACAGCATGTCGGGACCGGGGTCGTAGACGAAGGGAATGCCGAGCCGCGGGCAATAGGGCCGCTCGATGAACGACAGCCGCGCCCAGCAGGACGCGCAAACGCCCTCGCCATCGACCGGCTCGCGGCAGGAGACGCACTGCGTTGGCAGCGCGATGTCGAGGGCGAGCCGTACCGCACGCGACAGCACGTGGCGGCCGGCCGACCACGCCGCCCGCAAGGGTGCGGCGATGGAGCGGGCGGGGACGGTTTCGGCTTCCATGACGGGAGGCTAGCGTTCTGCGACAATCCACTCAAGCCGCACTCTCGTGCCCCGGATGCAGCGCAAGAGCGCTGCGGCGCGTCCGGGACACGAGAGAGGAGATTGCAATAGCGAGCACGATCAGCGTAACCAGCGCCATGGCCCAAATTCCGCAAACCCCGCCCGCCCTGTTCGATCGCGCCTTGCTGCACGCACGGCAGCGGCGTGCGGAGGTGCAGGGGGCCGCGACGTTCCTGCTCGATCGTGTCGGCGAGGACATGTCGGACCGGCTGGCGGCAGTGATGCGGGAATTTCACGCGCCGGCTGATCTCTGGACACCCGGTGAGGGGCTTGCTGCGTTGCGTACGCGGCTCCCGTCGATCGAACGGATCGCGCCCGACGCGGCGGGTGCGGAAAAACTGCCCTTCGCACCCGATAGCCTCGATCTCGTCGTCTCGGCGCTGGCGCTGCAATTCGTCAACGATCTGCCGGGCGTGCTCGCGCAAATCCGCCGCGCGCTGAGGCCTGATGGCCTGCTGCTCGCCGCGATGATCGGCGGCGACAGCCTGACCGAGCTGCGCCAGGCCTTTGCCGCGGCTGAGGCCGAATGCGAGGGTGGCGTTTCGCCGCGCGTCGCACCGTTCGCCGATCTCAGGGACATCGGCGCGCTGTTGCAGCGGGCGGGCTTCGCGCTGCCGGTCACCGATGTCGATCGTGTCGTGGTGCGCTATGGCAATGCCTTCGCGCTGATGCAGGATCTCCGCCGCATGGGCGCTGCCAATGTGCTGATCGAGCGCCGGCGTGCGCCGACGCGTCGCGCGACCCTGTTGCGCATGGCCGAGATCTACACCGAACGCTTTGCCGATGCCGACGGCCGCATCCGCGCCACCTTCGACATCATCTGGCTGTCCGGCTGGGCGCCGCATGCGAGCCAGCAGCAGCCGCTCAAGCCGGGGTCGGCGAAAGCGAGCCTGGCCGAGGCGGTGAAGAAGGCGGGGGAGAGTTAATTCGAGATTCCGGGTTCGCGCTCTTGCGCGCCCCGGAATGACGATGCAAGGGCATCGTCACATCAGCAGATCGATCAGATGCGGGATCAGCGGAATGTCCGCGGGCGGCATCGGATAGTCGCGCAGCTTGTTGGCGCGGACCCAGGCCAAGGCCTGGCCTTCGCGTGGCGTGACCTGCCCTTCCCAGCGCCGGCAGATGTAGAGCGGCATCAACAGATGGAAGGTCTCGTAGCCGTAGCTCGCAAATGTCAGCGGCGCGAGGCACGGCTCGGCGACGGTAATACCGAGCTCCTCGTGAAGCTCGCGGATCAGGCTCTGTTCGGGCCGCTCGCCCGGCTCGAGCTTGCCGCCGGGGAATTCCCAGAGCCCCGCCAGGGCCTTGCCTTCGGGGCGCTGCGCGATCAGGACGCGCTTGTCGGCGTCGACCAGCGCGCAGGCAACCACCAAGGTCAGTTTGAGATCGGCCATCGGCGTCCGCTCAAGACCTGTAATCCCCGTTGATCGCGACATATTCCTTGGTGAGGTCGCAGGTCATGACGCGGTCGCGGCCCTTGCCGAGACCGAGCGAGACCAGAATCGCGATCTCCGGCGCCTTCATCGCTTCCGACACCTGGGCTTCGTCGTAGGACGGATCGCGCGCGCCGCTCCTGGCGACGCGGATGCCGTTGAAGGAGATCGACAGCTTGTCGCGGTCGGCCGGCTCGCCGGCCTTGCCGACCGCCATCACCACGCGGCCCCAATTGGCGTCCTCGCCGGCGATCGCGGTCTTCACCAGCGGCGAATTCGCGATCGACATCGCGATCTTGCGCGCGGAGGCCTTGGTCTTGGCGCCCTCGACGGTGATCTCGACCAGCTTGCGCGCGCCTTCGCCGTCGCGGGCCACCTGCTCGGCGAGATTGGCGAGCACCTGGTTGAACGCCTTGACGAAGGCCTTCAGGCGCGGGTCGCTGGCGCGGCTGATCCTGGGCGCGCCGTGCTCGGCCGCAGCCCCCGTCGCGAAGGCCAGCAGCGTGTCGGAGGTCGAGGTGTCGCCGTCGATCGTCACGGCGTTGAACGTGTCCTCGACGCCGCTCTTGAGCAGGGCCTGCAGCGCGGCGGGCGCGATCGGCGCGTCGGTGAAGATGAAGGACAGCATCGTAGCCATATCGGGCGCGATCATGCCGGCACCCTTGGCCATGCCGTTGATGGTGACCTTGGCCTTGCCGAGCTTGACGGTGGCGGTCGCGACCTTCGGGAAGGTGTCGGTGGTCATGATTGCCTTGGCCGCGGTCAGATAATCGCCGGGCTCGGCGGTTTCGGCGAGACGGCCGAGCACGCCGTCGAACTTGGTTGCGTCCAGCGGCTCGCCGATCACGCCGGTCGAGGCCAGGAAGATCTCGCTTTCGCTGCAGCCGACCGCCTTGGCTGCAATCTTCGCGGTCAGCGCCGTCGATGCCCGGCCGGTCTTGCCGGTGAAGGCGTTGGCGTTGCCGGAATTGACGACGAGCGCGCGGGCCTTGCCGCCCTTCAGCTTGGCACGGCACCATTCGACCGGTGCCGAGGGGCATTTCGACCGCGTGAACACGCCGGCGACCGCGGTGCCCTTGTCCATCACCGCCAGCAGCACGTCGGTGCGGTTCTTGTAGCGAATGCCGGCCTCGGCCGTCGCCAGGCGGATGCCCGCGATCACGGGCATGTCGGGAACGGTTTTCGGGGCGAGCGGGGAGACGGAGGAGGACATCGCGGGGGGCGCCTTGGTGGGGTCTGGATATGCAGATGGCCGGGGGATGCCCGGCCATTGCGACGTTAGATACTATTGGCGTCCGTGAAGTGACAGCGAATTCTTACTTCTTCGCCGGCGGCGCCATCTTGCTGTCGGAAGGCTTGGCCGCGTCGGCCGGCTTGGCGTCCGCCGCCGGCTGGTCCAGCCGCTCGACCTTGGCCTCGGCGCGCAGCTTGGCGACGTAGTCGGCCTGGGCCTTGCGGGTCACGTATTGCTCGATCTGGGCCTTGACCTGCTCGAAGTCCGGCGCCTTGCGGTTGCGCTTTTCCTCGACCTTGATGATGTGCCAGCCGAACTGCGACTTCACGGGATCGGAGATCTTGCCCGGCTCCAGCGAGAAGGCCACGGCCGAGAATTCCGGCACCATCTGTTCCTTGGTGAAGAAGCCGAGGTCGCCGCCGTCGGCCGAGCCCGGATCCTTGGACTTCTTCTTGGCGAGTTCGGCGAAATCGGCACCCTTGTCGAGCTCGGCCTTCACCGCCTTGGCCTCGTCCTCGGTCTCGACCAGGATGTGGCGGGCGCGCACCTCCTGCTCGCCGGTGATCTGCTTGGAGGCCTCCTCATAGACCTTCTTCATGGCGTCGGGGGTGGTGGCGGCCTTGCCCTCGTTCGCGAGCAGGCTGTCCATCAGGAGGCGATTGCGGGCGAACGCCAGGCGCTTCTTGAACTCCTCGCTGTCGGCGATCTTCTTGTCCTCGGCGGCCTTGCCGACGATCTTCATGTCGATCAGGAACGACAGGACGTTCTCGTCCTTGGTCGCCGGGTCCATCTGGGCGAGGCTCGGTCCGAGCTCCTCCTCGGCCATGGTGACGTCGCTTTTCTTGATTTCCGCGCCATTGACCTTCGCCAGCACCGGATCGTCGGCGGCCCGCAGCGGCCCGGCGAACGCCAGGGACAGCGCCAAGGCGAGGCAGCCAGCCAGGGCGGACGCATGGCGGAAACGCTGGCCGGTGGTTACCGGGAACGAGGTGGTCATGGAAAATCCTTATGTTGAAGCCGGGGGCTGCTCAAGCGGGCGGACACTCGCCCAATCAAGGGGGCTTGGCAACGCGAAAAGTCTGTCAAAATGATGAATTAGCCGCAATGCGGCCGCCGTTGACAAGGCTAGGGGCCGGCCATATCTCTGCCCGGTCGCGTCCATGGCGATGGCGTTTATTTTGCTGCGTTTTTGGCCGTTGAACCCAGACTTGCTCAATTCCCACCCATATGGCGGACGACCCCCGCGGGCCGAGGGCGCCATCGGCGTCACGGTGAGTTGAATAAGCAGGCGGGTGACAACTTCTTGGCTGCAACGCGGTTAAATCGCGAACACAGGAATTAGGCATGATCGGCGCGCTCGCCCGCAAGTTTTTCGGCTCCGCCAACGACCGGCGGGTGAAGGGATATCAGTCCCGCGTCAACGCGATCAACGCGCTGGAGGCAGAGGTCTCGAAGCTCTCCGACGAGGCGCTCAAGGCCCGCACGGCGGAATTCAAGGAGCAGCTCGCCGAGGGCAAGACGCTCGACGACCTCCTGGTGCCCGCCTTTGCCACGGTGCGAGAGGCCGCCAAGCGCACGCTCGGCCAGCGCCATTTCGACGTCCAGCTGATCGGCGGCATTGTGCTGCACGAGGGCGACATCGCCGAGATGAAGACCGGCGAAGGCAAGACGCTGGTGGCAACGCTGGCGGTCTACCTCAATGCGCTCGCCGGCAAGGGCGTCCACGTCGTCACCGTCAACGACTACCTCGCCCGCCGCGACTCCGGCTGGATGGGCCAGATCTACAGTTTCCTCGGCCTGACCACCGGCGTGATCGTGCATGGCCTCGACGACGCAGAGCGCAAGGCGGCCTATGCCTGCGACATCACCTATGGCACCAACAACGAATACGGCTTCGACTATCTGCGCGACAACATGAAGTACCGGCTCGAGGACATGGTCCAGCGGCCGCACTTCTATGCCATCGTCGACGAAGTCGACTCCATCCTGATCGACGAAGCGCGCACGCCGCTGATCATCTCCGGCCCGCTCGACGACCGCTCCGACTTCTACAACACCATCGACGGCTTCCTGCCCAAGCTCGACAAGACCGACTACGAGGTCGACGAGAAGCAGCGCACGGTGACGCTGACCGAAGGCGGCATGGAGAAGATCGAGACCCTGCTCCGCGATGCCGGCCAGCTCAAGGGCGAGTCGCTCTACGACGTCGAGAACGTCTCGGTCGTGCACCACATCAATCAGGCGCTGCGCGCCCACACGCTGTTTACGCGCGACAAGGACTACATCGTCCGCGACAACGAGGTCGTCATCATCGACGAGTTCACCGGCCGCATGATGGCCGGCCGGCGCTATTCCGAAGGCCTGCACCAGGCGCTGGAGGCCAAGGAGCACGTTCAGGTCCAGCCCGAGAACCAGACGCTGGCCTCGATCACCTTCCAGAACTATTTCCGCATGTACGAAAAGCTCGCCGGCATGACCGGCACGGCGCTGACGGAAGCGGACGAACTGTTCGACATCTACAAGCTCGAGGTCGTGGAAATCCCGACCAATCTGTCGGTCGCCCGTCTGGACGAGGACGATGAGGTCTACCGCACCCAGAACGAGAAGTACGCCGCGATCCTCGCCGAGATCGAGCGCGCCAATGCGCGGCTGCAGCCGGTGCTGGTCGGCACGGCCTCGATCGAAAAATCGGAAGTGATCGCCGAATATCTCAAGAAGCACGGCTATCGGCAGATCGATTTCGGCAACGAGAATTCGATGCAGAAGCTGTACGCCGCCGCCCGCGCCGGCAAGCCGGCAAAACTGTTCGCGGTGCTGAACGCACGCTTCCACGAGCAGGAAGCCTATATCGTCGCCGAAGCCGGCGTCCCCGGCGCGATCACGATCGCGACCAACATGGCCGGCCGCGGCACCGACATCAAGCTCGGCGGCTCGCTGGAGATGCGCATCCAGCAGGAGACCGCAGGCATCGAGGACGAGGCCGAGAAGGCCAAGAGGATCGAGCAGATCAAGGCCGACATCGCCCATTTCCGCGACATCGTGCTGAAGGCCGAGGAGACCGTCGAGGTCGAGCCGGCGAAGGGCTCCAAGCCCGCCAAGACCGTGAAGAAGCCCGGCGGACTCTACATCATCGGCTCCGAGCGGCATGAATCCCGCCGCATCGACAACCAGCTGCGCGGCCGGTCCGGCCGTCAGGGCGACCCCGGCCGCTCGAAATTCTTCCTGTCGCTCGAAGACGATTTGATGCGCATCTTCGGCTCGGACCGTCTCGACAGCATGCTCCAGCGTCTCGGCCTGCAAGAGGGCGAGGCCATCATCCATCCCTGGATCAACAAGGCGCTCGAGAAGGCACAGCAGAAGGTCGAGGCGCGCAACTTCGACATCCGCAAGAACCTCTTGAAGTTCGACAACGTCCAGAACGACCAGCGCAAGGTGATCTTCGACCAGCGCGTCGACCTGATGAAGGACGAGAGCGTCGCCGAGACCGTCACCGACATGCGCCACGCCTTCATCGACGATCTCGTCGCCAAGCACGTGCCCGAGCATGCCTATGCCGAGCAGTGGGACGTCGCCGGGCTGAAGGACGAATTGAAGCGCGTGCTCGATCTCGACCTGCCGGTCGACGAGTGGGCCAAGGAAGAAGGCATCGCCGACGAGGAGCTGCTGTCGCGCATCGAGACCAAGGCCGACGAGCACATGGCGGCCAAGGTGGCGCAATGGGGCCCCGACGTGATGCGTTACGTCGAGAAGACCATCCTGCTCCAGACCCTCGACCATCTCTGGCGCGAGCACCTGATCATGCTCGACCATCTGCGCCAGGTCATCGGCCTGCGCGGTTACGGCCAGCGCGATCCGCTGCAGGAGTACAAGACCGAGGCCTTCAATCTCTTCCAGGAGATGAGCGCTCACTTACGCGAGGCCGTCACGGCGCAGCTGATGCGCGTCGAGATAGTCCCGCCGGAGCAGGAGGCTCCTGTTCTGCCGGCGATGGAAGCGCACAAGTTCGACCCGAATACCGGCGAGGACGAAATGGCCATCGCCAAGGTCTCGCTCGGCGCCCAGGCCACTGATGCAGCGTTGCGCGATCCCAAGAACCCGGCCAGCTGGGGCAAGATCGGCCGCAACGAGGACTGCCCGTGCGGCTCGGGCAAGAAGTACAAGCACTGCCACGGGCGGTACGCTTAGCCAGCGCTTCCAACGAGTTAGCTAATTCGACTGTCCAAAACCCCGTCGTCTTTGTCTAACACTTGAAAGCGTCTAACACTTGAAAGCATATCGTCTCGTGTGGTGCTTGCCGAAGTTCAGGGGCACCACGAATCGACGGCGCTCGCGATCGTGAGGGTGGCAACGTTTACTCCTTCAGAGACGAAAAAGACCGCAAGAACTTCCGCCTCGTCGTGCGAGGGAAAGTCGGGCGCGCGGGACGCGATCCTCAGGTCGGTCGCAGCCAACAGATTAAATAAACATTTAACAGTCCAGTGCAGCGGCGCTCGGTGGACTGCCGTTCGTCATCGCCGATGGATCAAGGATCGTCACGCTCATCGATCGGCTAAAATGCGGCATTGAGAGCAGCCGGGATTGAGCGAACTGGCTTCGGCGAGGAATATACCGTCAACAGCCTTCGCCACTTCCATGCCGTGAAGACCAGCACGGCTCGCAGCTGGGCCTTCGGTCAAAGCGCGGGATCGTGTCTCGGAAAACCCGCCGGGTCGACCATCCAATCTTTTGCTGCTCCTTGTGATCTGGATCACCGCGACAAAGCTCAATTCGTGTTCTGATTGAGATGCAAACACGCGGCCCTCCAAAATGGAGCCAGGACAATGTCTAAACGTGCGCTTCCAACCGCCTTTTGTGTTCTTGCCTTCAGTTTCTACGCCTGCGGTTCTGCCCCTGCGAGCCAGGTGGCCGGATGGTGGGGCGGAACGTGGTCGTGCAACATCGACGGCCGGCCGGCCCGGATGAAATGGGCCGCCGTTGATGACACTCAGACAAGCTGCGACGGCAGCACTTGCACCAGCAGCTCGGGAGCACGCTGGTCGGGCAGCTTCTCAGATAATGGCTCGCGATGGGTGAAGTTGACAAATCCACGCAGCGGAACGCAGGGCGGCCTGTATTTCAACCATGCCGATGGCAATAGATGGTATTTGCCCAAACCGGTCAGCAGCAAGTCCGTGGGCTGGACGACATGGAACGGCCAACGCTATCGCCTCGCGTGCTGGCGATGATGCAATCAACGCTGCATGGCGAGGTAGGTTGAAGAAGCCGTTGCTTCGTACAGCATCTATCGGCCAGAGCGAGCCATTGGTGGACGACGCCAAAGCTGGCGTGACCTGCGCGAGGGCATTCCGAGAGTTTTCCTCGCCATGCATTGAACGGCAGACGAGCGTGTCCGCTTCGATAAGCGCCACGCTCCAATTCACGAAGCCTAATTCGAACTGTCGATCAAGCTCTCCAAGAGCCGCTTGAGCTCGCTGGTCGGTTTGTCGCCATAGCTCTCCAGGATGTGCTCCTCCTGGTCCACCGCGAGCGAGTTGAGCTTCCTGCTCAGCACCTTGCCGCGGTCGGAGATGAACATCAGCACCTTGCGGCGGTCATTGGGATCCTGCACGCGGTAGACCAGCGTGTCGGAGACCATGCGGTCGATCATCTTGGTCAGCGTCGGATGGTTGAGCAGCACGGCGTCCGCAAGCTCGCCCATCGAATGGCCGTTGCCATCCGACAGCACCTTCAGGATGCGCCATTGCTCGACCGGCACGCCCTCCTTGCTCAACCTCAGCTCGAGCTGCCGGTTGATCTCGCGGTTGGCTTGCGCGAGCAGGTAGGCCAGGTGTTCGGTGATCGGGGTGTTTGCTTTCGAGGGTTTTGCCACGGCTAAGACTTCGTCTTGACCCAAATGAGTGAATGTCTTGCAATCGATGCTGCATCTATATGCACTTCAATTGTTGAACATTCAATATTTTCAAAATAGGATCATTGCCCAACAAAAGGGCGGAAGCCGCGCCCGCCTGATCAATGTGCTTTCAAGTCTGGTGTCAGACAGGAGTTGGCGTGCACGCGACGGTGAACTTCCCGGCTCACGGCGGCCCGGCGTTGCCGCCGTCCATGCTGTTCAGGAATCTGCCGTCATCGGCGGCTGATGGCGTCTTGTCGTCCAGGGATAGCGCCGTCTTCAGGCGGCGCGGCACGAACAAGCTTCGGATCGGCTGCTTCATCTGCTGCACCGGCTCGCCAGGCGTCTGGGGCCCCTGTGCAACCAACAGTGCCAAGCTCGCCGTCGCCGAGATCAACAAGCGCGGCGGCATCCTCGGGCGCGAGCTTGAGCTTTCCATTTACGACGCCGGCGGGCCGCTGGATGAGGTCTTGCCCCGCGCCGAGCAGGCCATCGCGTTCGACGAGCTCGATCTCATCGTGGGCCTGCACACCAGCGCGGTTCGCGTTGGCCTCCGCGACGTCACGACGCGTCATCGCATTCCCTACATCTACACGCCCGTCTACGAGGGTGGCGAGCGCACGCCCGGCGTGATGGCGATCGGCGAGACGCCGCGCTGGCAGAGCCGGCCGTCGATCCACTGGCTCGCCGACGTCAAGAAGGCGCAGCGCTGGTATCTGATCGGCAGCGATTACGTCTGGCCCTGGCAGTCGCACCGCGCCGTGAAGAACTACATCAAGGAGACCGGCGGCCACGTCGTCGGCGAGGAGTTCGTTCCGCTCGGCGAGGACAATCACGAGCCGCATCTGGCGCGCATCCGCGCCGCGAGGCCGGATGTGGTGCTGATCTCGCTGATCGGCACCGACAGCATCACCTTCAACCGTGCCTTCGGCGAATGCGGTCTCGGCGCCACGACGCTGCGGCTTGCCGGGGCCATGGACGAGACCGTGCTGCTCGGCATCGGCGCCGACAACAGCGAGAACATGTACTGCGCGTCCGGCTATTTCTCCTGGATTGGCTCGCGCGCCAACGACGATTTCCAGATCCGCTATCGCGCGATGTTCGGGCCGAACGCTCCGCCGATCGGCTCGGTTGGCCAGTCCAGCTATGAAGGCCTGCGCTTCCTCGAAGCTGTCGTGAACAAGGCCGGCTCATTGTCGGTCGCGCCGATGCTCGCGGCGGGCCGCAACATCGTTTATGGCGGCGCCCGCGGCCCGGTCGTCGTTCGCAACGGTCACGCCCGGATGCCGATGTACCTCGTCGAGGCCGATGGTCTCGACTTCAGGCTGATCAAGCCGGTCTGACCCTGGCGCGGCAATCGGTGCAGGCACCGCTTCAAAATAATACTTGAAAAGGAAAATATTTCCGCTTTGAATGTTTCGGCCGGGCGACGCGCGCTCCTCGCGCGAAACGCGGCCGCACGCCCAAGGACTGATCCAAGAAAACTTCAGGAGAGCGCCGTGACAGTTGTCCTTCCCACGCCAGCCCAGCTTCGCAGTGTCGCCGAGCAATGCGGCCTTTCGCTCACCGATGACGACGTCGCCTCGTTCCGCGGCCTGATGCAGGGATCGATCGAGGCCTACAATCTCGTTGCCGCGATGCCGGACGAGCTACCGGAGGTGAAATATCCGCGCACGCCGGGCTATCGGCCCTCGGCCGAAGAGAACCCGCGCAACGCCTGGTATCGCAAGTCGACGGTGAAGGGCGCCGCCAGCGGCAAGCTCAAGGGCAAAACCGTCGCGCTGAAGGACAACATCATGCTGGCCGGCGTGCCCATGACCAACGGCTCGTCGACGCTGGAAGGTTATGTGCCCGATTTCGACGCCACCATCGTCACGCGCATGCTGGATGCCGGCGCCGAAATCACCGGCAAGGTGCATTGCGAGCATTTCTGCCTGTCCGGCGGCAGTCACACCGGCTCCTATGGGCCGGTTCATAATCCGCACAAGATGGGCTACTCGGCCGGCGGCTCGTCGTCGGGCTCGGGCGTCGTGGTCGCGCTCGGCGAGGTCGACATGGCGATCGGCGGCGATCAGGGCGGCTCGATCCGCATGCCGTCCTCGTTCTGCGGAATCTACGGTATGAAGCCGACCTGGGGCCTCGTGCCCTATACCGGCATCATGCCGATCGAGATCTATGTCGACCATACCGGCCCGATGACCGCGACGGTCGCCGACAACGCGCTGCTGCTGGAAGTGCTCGCCGGCGACGACGGCTACGATCCGCGTATCAAGGCGCCGAAGGTCGAGGAATACACCAAGGCGCTCGGCCAGGGCGTCAAGGGGATGAAGATCGGCATCGTCAAGGAAGGCTTCGAGCAGCCGACCGCGGAGGCCGCGGTGAATGAAAGCGTGCGCGAGGCGGCAAAGCGCTTCAAGGATCTCGGTGCCAGCGTCGAGACGGTGTCGATCCCGATGCACCTGCTGGGCGGCGCGATCTGGACCCCGATCGGCACCGAGGGCCTGACCCAGACCATGATGTTCGGCGACGGCTACGGCCTCAGCCGCGGTGACCTCTATTCGACCTCGCTGATGGATTTCCATCGCGGCTGGCGCCGGCAGGCCGATTCGCTGTCGGAGACCACGAAATTGTTCATGATGCTCGGCACCTACATCAACAACAATTTCGGTCCGCGCTTCTACGGCAAGGCGCTCAACATTTCCCGCCGGCTGACCGCGGCCTACGACAAGGCGTTCGGCGACTACGATCTGCTGCTGATGCCGACCACGCCGATGAAGGCGACCAAGCTGCCGGAGCCCAATGCCAGCCGCGAGGAATACGTTGCCCGCGCGCTCGAGATGATCTCCAACACCGCGCCGTTCGACATCACCCACCATCCCGCGATGTCGCTGCCCTGCGGCATGGTCGATGGGCTGCCCGTCGGCCTGATGCTCGTCGGCCGCATGTTCGAGGAATCCACCATCTATCGCGCCGCACATGCCTTTGAGCAGATCGGCGACTGGAAGAAGATGTGAGAGGTTGTTGATGCAGGCCGGAAGCGCAACGCATGGCTAACGCGTTCGTCGCGGCGTTCGAGATCCTGAGCTTCGGCGCGATCATCGTCCTGATCGTGCTGGGGCTCGGCATCATCGCCAGCATGATGGGCATATTCAACTTCGCGCAGGGCGAGTTCGTCCTGCTCGGGGCCTACATCACCTATCTCGCCTATGCCAAGGGACTGCCGATCTGGGCGGGCATGGCTGCGGCGCCTTTCGTGGTCGGCGCACTCGGCTTCGTGCTGGAGGCACTGATCATCCGCCGCTTCTACGCCGCGCCGATCGTTGCCATGCTCGGCACCTATGCGCTCGGACTCATCATACGCGAGGCCGTGCGCGGCCTGATCGGCGGCTTCTATCTCACGGTACCCGAGCCGATCGGCGGCTCGATCGACATCGGGACCATCCACATCTCGGCGTGGCGCTTCACCATCATCGTCATCACGCTGCTGGTGATGGGTGGCTGCTATCTCCTGCTGTCGCGCACGAGCTTTGGTCTGCGCATGCGCGCCACGCTGGAGAATCCGTCGCTGGCGCGCGCCTCGGGCATTTCAACGCCCCTGATGTACGGCGCCACCTTCGCATTCGGCTCCGCACTCGCCGGTCTGGCCGGAGCGCTGATCGTGCCGGTGTTCAGCCTCTACGCCGATCTCGGCCTGCGCTTCCTGATCCAGGGCTTCGTCGCGGTCATGGTCGGCGGTGTCGGCTCTTTCATCGGCCCGGTCGCCGGCGCCGGCGTCATCGGCACGCTCAGCGCGGCGCTGCCCTGGGTGATGGCCCCCGTCGTCGCCGACGTGCTCGTCTTCGTCCTTGCCATTGTCTTCATCAAATTCCGCCCGCAGGGCCTCATCGCTGGAAAAGGGGTATAGTCCATGTTCGATCGCACGCAGTTGTCGCGGCGCCGTTTCCTCTCCAATTTCGCCTTCGCCTCCGGTGCGGTCGCAACCGGCGTCGGCAGCTGGGTGATTCCGGCGCCCTGGGCCAATGCGGCCGAAGGCCCGATCAAGGTCGGCATCGCCACCGACCTCACCGGCCCGATTGCCTATGCCGGAAATGCCGACGCCAACGTCGCCAAGATGGTGATCAAGGAGATCAACGCCGCGGGCGGCCTGCTCGGCCGTCCGCTCGAGCTCTACATCGAGGACACCGCCTCGAACGAATCCGTCGCCGTCGGCAACGTGCGCAAGCTGATCCAGCGCGACAAGGTCGACATGGTGCTGGGCGGCATCACGTCCTCGATGCGCAACGCGATCAAGGACCCGATCGTGGCGCGCGGCAAGACGCTCTACATCTATCCGCAGCTCTACGAGGGCAAGGAGTGCACGCCCTACCTGTTCTGCACCGGCCCGACCCCGGCACAGCAGTGCGACGAGTTCATCCCCTGGCTGATCAAGAACGGCGGCAAGAAGTTCGCGCTGCCCAGCGCCAACTATGTCTGGCCGCACACGCTCAATGTCTATGCCCGCAAGGTGATCGAGGCGAATGGCGGCGAGGTGGTGTTCGAGGAATACTATCCGCTCGACCAGGTCGACTTCTCCGCGACCGTCAACCGCATCGTCTCCAACAAGGTCGATGTCGTCTTCAACACCGTCATTCCGCCCGGCGTCGGCCCGTTCTTCAAGCAGCTCTATGAAGCGGGCTTCCTCAAGAGCGGCGGGCGTCTGGCTTGCGTCTACTATGACGAGAACACGCTCAACATCAATCAGGCCGCCGAGATCGAGGGGCTCGCGAGCTGCCTCGACTATTTCAAGGTTCTGACCAAGGAAAATCCCTTCGACGCGAAAATCCAGGCGGCCTACGAGAAGGATTTCCCGGGCAACTTCCTGTTCGCCGCCGGCAGCGCCGCCACCGGCACTTATCGCGGCCTCAAGCTGTGGGAGGCCGCCGTCAAGGAGGCCGGCAAGATCGACCGTGAGTCCGTCGCCGCTGCGCTCGACCACGCCAAGATCGCCGAAGGTCCCGGAGGACCTGCCGAGATGGTGCCGGGCAAGCGGCACTGCAAGATGAAGATGTACACGGCGGTCGCCAAGGGCGGGAACTACGAGATCGTCGCGCGCAGCAGCGGGCTCGTCGATCCCAAGGAATGCTAGAGTGGAATGCTAAGGTGGAATGCTAAGGTGGAATGCTGAAGCCGATGAGCGTGGTAAGACAGGCCGTGGTCGCCGACGCCGGCGACGAAGCGGGCGGCGCAATGGCTGAAGGCGCTGCGGCGGGACAAGCTGCGGCGGGACGAAAAGTCCTGCCGATCGTCGAGGTCGTCGTGCTCCTCGCGGCGCTGCTGGCGCCGCTGGTGCTGCAGGACTATCTCACCGTGTTCGCAACGCGCGTGATCATCCTGGCGCTGTTCGCGCTGTCGTTCGACCTCGTCTGGGGCTATGCCGGCATCATGAGCTTCGGCCAGGCCCTGTTCTTCGGCTCGGCCGGCTATGGCGTCGGGCTGCTTGCGCGCGATCTCGACGTCACCAACATCTTCCTGGTGCTGCCGGCGGGCACGCTGATCGGCCTGACCTTCGCGCTGCTGCTCGGCGGCTTCCTGCTGCTGGGGCGGCATCCCTCCAGCGTGATCTTCGTCTCGCTGGGCACGCTGACCGGCTCCTACGCCGCCGACCGCCTGGCACGTGGCTGGTATTATCTCGGCGGCCAGAACGGCATCCCCTCGATCGCGCCGATGTCGCTTGGGTCATACGAGTTCACGGAGGGGCCGTCCTTCTATTATCTCGTGCTCGGCATCCTCGTCGTGGTCTACCTGCTCTGCCGTTTCCTGGTGCGCTCGCAATTCGGCCTTGCGCTCGCGGGCCTGCGCGAGAACGAGCAACGCATCGCCTTTTTCGGCTACAAGGCCCAGCACCTCAAAGCCATCATCTTCGCCATCGGCGGCGCCATCGCCGGCCTAGCCGGCAGCCTTTACGCTTTCCACGAAGGCTTCGTCTGGCCCAACATGGTCGGCGTCGTGGTCTCGACCCAGGTGGTGCTCTACGTGCTGTTCGGCGGCTCCGGCACGCTGATCGGCGCCGTCATCGGCACCGTCATCGTCGAAGGCGTCAGCTTCTGGCTGTCGGACAATTACCGCGAGATCTGGCCGATCATTCTGGGATTGCTGCTGCTGCTCGTGATCCTGTTCCGGCCGCTCGGCCTGATCAGTTTTGTCCTCGGCGAGCGCGAACGCGTCGGCAGCTTCGGTGCCAGGTCCAGGGAGACACGCGATGCTCCTTGAGGCCGCGGGTATCAAGAAGGTCTTCGGCAAGCTCACTGCGCTCGATGGCGCGGCGCTCACCGTCGGCGAGAACGAGTTTCACGGGCTGATCGGTCCGAACGGCTCCGGCAAGAGCACGCTGATGAAATGCATCGCCGGCGCCGAGGTGCCGACGCAGGGCAAGGTGAGCTTCGTCAACACCGACATCACCGGATTCACGCCGACCGAGCGCGCCCGGACCGGCATGAGCCTGAAATTCCAGATCACGTCCGTGCTGCCGTCGCTGACGCTCTACGACAACATCCTGCTCGCGCTGCAGGCGCAATGCTCGCTGTTCGATCTCGTCTTCTCGCGCACGCGCGGCGCGCTGCACGATCAGGTCATGACCATGCTGAGGCAATTCCGCCTCGCCGACCGCGCCTTCGACGCGGCCGCCGCGCTGTCGCACGGCCAGCAGCAATGGCTGGAGATCGCGATGGCGCTGGCCGGCAAGCCGAAACTGTTGCTGCTGGACGAGCCGACCGGCGGCATGAGCCTCGAGGAGCGCCGCGTCACCGGCGAGCTGCTCCAGCCGATCAAGCAGCATTGCTCGCTCGTCATCGTCGAGCACGACCTCGATTTCATCCGCGACATCTGCGATCGCCTCACCGTGCTCGACCAGGGCAAGGTGCTGGCCTCGGGCACCGTGTCCGAGATCCAGGCCAACAAGTCCGTCCAGGAGATTTATCTGCGCCGTGCCTGAGCAAGAGTTTCTCGACATTCGGCATCTCGACGCCGGCTATGGCCGCAGCCAGGTGCTGTTCGACGTCAGCCTCGGCATTCCCTGGCGCGGCGGCGTCGCCGTGCTCGGCCGCAACGGCGCCGGCAAGACCACGTTGATGAAGACCATCGTCGGCGAGCTGCCGGCCTGGAAGGGCCAGGTCGCCTTCGACGGCCGCGACATCAGCCGCCGCGCCACCCAGGAGCGCGTGCGCGCCGGCATCGGCTACGTGCCGCAGGAGCATTCGGTGTTCGCGCGCCTGTCGGTGCGCGACAATCTCGCGGTCGGCTCGCTCGCGCGCAAGGATGCCTCCGCGGTCGATCGCGTGCTGACCATCTTCCCGAAGCTCGGCCAGCGCCTCGACCAGCCCGCCGGCACGCTCTCCGGCGGCGAGCGCAAGATGCTGGCCATCGGCCGCGCCATGCTGGGCGATCCCAAGCTGCTGCTGCTGGATGAGCCGACCGAAGGCGTCTGGATCGGCGTGATCGAGGAGATCACCGAGCGCCTGATCGAGCTTGCCAAGACCATCGCCGTCATCATCGTCGAGCAGCATCTCGATTTGGCGCTCCGCGTCGCCGACTACGCCTACGTCCTCGACCGCGGCAGGGTCGCGCTGCAAGGCGAAGCGGGCCAGGTGAGGGGCAATCCGGAGCTGATGCGGTACCTGGCGCCGTAGGAAGTCAGTCGCCTCTTGCTTGTGACTGAGGGCAGCGCTCTCAACCCACCTCAACTGTCATGCCCCGCGACGGCGGGGCATCCAGCAGGCCGCGGCTTCGCGGTTCAATCACTCCTCCGGAATACTGGATCGCCCGCCTTCGCGGGCGATGACGGCGGAGAGTGGAGCGTGGGCGAAAGTCTAGCGCGCGCCTACTTCATCGCCCCAAACCGGCTGTCGAACGAATTCGACTGCATCACCGGCGCGGCTCCCATGATCTGCGTCGCTTCACCTGCACCGTCCGACGGTTTCAGCGCCGGGCGCGTTGCGGCGAGGCGGGTGTCGGGCTGCGGCTTCGGCGGCTCGACGGGCTTGGCGGCCGCAACGGTCGGCTTCGGGGCCTCCTTCGCAGCGTCTTTTGACTTGTCATGGCCCGGCACGAAGCGGGTCACTGCAGCCTTGAGCCGCGACGCTGCCGTGGGTGGCGCCGTGGTCGTCTGGGCCGGCGCCACGGACGCCGTGGCCTGCGGCGGGGGAGGCGCGGTCGTAGCTGTGGTATCGGCGGCGCCCAGGCCCATCTTGCGGCCGAGGTTGGAGAAGAAGCCGCCGGATTTCTCGGCAGGCTGAGCCGCGGCGACGCGCGTGCCGGCCGCGGGCGCGCTGACCGCGACGACCGGCTCTTCCTGCGGTGACGGCGCGGACGCCACGGAATCGAGGTTCGGCTTGGGCGGATTGACGTGGCCGGGGATCGTGCCCGGCGCCTTCGCCATCGCCAGCATCTGCAGCGTGGTGCCTTCGGCGCCTTCCGACAGGCCGGTCGAGCCTTCCGGAATCTTGGCGGCGAACACCTTGTTCATGCCGCCGTCGATGCCGGTGTTCATCCGCGCCATCGGCGTGCCCTTGGCCACGAGCCTGGCATATTCGGTCTCGTCCTTGGCCTGCTTCTGGCGCACCGCGCTGGCGATCTCCTCGGGGATCACATAGGCCGGGCACTTTGCCGAGGCGTCGAACACCGGGTCGCGCTTGGCGTCGGCCGGCTTGGCGGCGTCGAAGACGTACTTCTTCTCGCAGAAATCGACCTTCGGCTCCTGCCGCGTCACCTCGAAATGATCATAGCCTTCCTTGATCATCTTCCAGAACGGCATGTTCGGGTTGTTCCGGTGCTTGGCCATGTTCACCGGCGTCATCTTGAACGGATAGGCTTGGAGCTGGAACGCCTTCTGGCCGCCGAAGAAGGATTCGCGCCCGAGCGAATAGATCTCCGCGATCTGCTCGTCGGTCATGGCGTAGCAGCCGCGCGACGAACAATCGCCATGCACCATCAGCTGCGAGCCGGTGCGCCCAAGCGCCTTGTCGAACGCGTTCGGGTAACCCGTGTTGAAGGAGAGGTAATAGGCCGATTGCGGATTCATCTGGCCCGGATTGATCGAGTAGAATCCTTCCGGCGCCTGACGGTCGCCTTCGCGCACCTTGGGGCCGAGATCGCCCGACCAGCGGCAGATCGGATAGGTCTTGAGCAGCGCGAACTGGCCCGAGCGGGTCTGCTTCCAGACCTCGAGCTCGGCCTCCTGCTTGAACAGGCGAACCAGGATCGGCGATTGCAGATCCATGTCCTTCTCGGTCATCGCGGCAAGCAGCTTCGGCGGCACCGGCTGGTTGGCCTTGGCGTTGGTCGCGAGCGAGACCTGGTCGCTATTGCAGCCGGCCAAAAGACCGCCGGCCATCATCAGCGCAACCGAAGCCAAAAGCGCGCGAGCAAGCGAACGAGAAATCAAGATGGACCCCACACCGTGCCGGGCAGAAAGCGCGAACCCCAATTCTTGTGGAGCATGATCCGACCGGCGAACCGGACCCGTCGTGACGGGCTTTCTCGCATCACGCTCCAGCGCTTATGCCCTGAAGCCATTGATTAAAATTCTAACCTCTGGGTCATGTGGTCGCAACCCGAGCGGGGATCACGAGCCCGTTGGCCCATCGGCATGGTCAACGAAGACTAAATGGACGCGACTTTGGGCCTTACTTGGGCCTTCCGGCCCATCAGGGACTCAGATCGCCGATTTGGGCAAAAAAAGGGTTAATGCGGGGTTACCGGGGTGGTCCCGCGTGCCCGGACGCGGGTGCCGCGCGTCAGCGGTGCGACGCAGAGCAGGGGCCCAGGCTTGGGGAGGGTCCCGGGTCTGCGCCGCAGCGTTTCACGCCGCAGCGCGTCCGGGACACGGAAACCAGCCGAATCAGCCCAGTTTGCGGCCGATATCGAGGAATTTCTGCCGGCGCTGCTTGCGGATGGCGTCGCCGTCGAGGCCCCGGAGCTCGTCAAAGGCCTTGGCGATGGCATCGCCGGTGGTGGCGATCATGGCGGCGGGGTCGCGATGGGCGCCGCCGACCGGCTCCTTGAGGATCTGATCGATCACCCCGAACCGGAGCATGTCCTGGGCCGTGATCTTCATGTTGTTGGCGGCTTCCTGCGCCTTGGTGCCGTCGCGCCAGAGGATGGAGGAGGCGGCCTCCGGCGAGATCACGCTGTAGATCGCGTGCTCCAGCATCAACACCTTGTTGGCGGTGGTGATGGCGATGGCGCCGCCCGACATGCCCTCCCCGGTGATGATGGCGACGTTCGGCACGGTCAGCGCGAGGCACGCATCCGTCGAGCGCGCGATCGCCTCGGCCTGGCCCCGCTCCTCGGCGCCGATGCCGGGATAGGCGCCGGCGGAATCGGCGAGTGACAGCACCGGCAGGCCGAACCGCTCCGCCATCTCCATCAGCCGCACGCATTTGCGATAGCCTTCGGGCCGCGCCATGCCGAAATTGTGCCGGATGCGGCTCTCGGTGGAATCGCCCTTTTCCTGGCCCATCACGCAGATCGGCTCGCCGCGGAAGCGGCCGAAGCCGGCGACCAGCGCCTCGTCCTCGCCGAACTTGCGATCGCCGGCCAGCGGGGTGAATTCGGTGATCAGGCCCTTGATGAAGTCGTTGAAATGCGGCCGCTGCGGATGCCGCGCCACCAGCGTCTTCTGCCACGGCGTCAGGTTCAGATAGAGATCGGCCAGCGCCTGCGCCGCCTTGTCCTCGATCCGCCCTATCTCATCAGTGATGTCGGTGCCGGAGGCTGCAAGCGTGCGCAACTCGTCGACCTTGGAGTCGAGCTCGGCGACGGGCTTTTCGAAGTCGAGATAGCTGCGCATCTGGTCTTGCATCAACTCAATATAGAGGGACGGGGCTCGAGAGCGAAGCGAGGTTGGGGCCGCGAAGATAAGTGTAGCGTCTTCAATGGTTTGGCTTGTGCGCTCCCGGCAGCTGGCCAAATCAATCATGAGGCCACGGCTCTTTCTGCGGAGATGTGGCCGAAGTCAAGGCGGTTTCGCCGGGTGCTCGTAGCTTGTCGCCCGGATGAGCGAAGCGAAATCCGGGGCGGGTCGTGCCTTTGGCGCCGATCCCGGATGTCGCTTCGCTCATCCGGGCTACGGGAGATTCACTTCTCCGCCAGCGGGTGCAGGTCGCGCACCAGGCTCTTCAGCCGCTCCTCGACGACGTGGGTGTAGATCTGGGTGGTCGAGATGTCGGTGTGGCCGAGCAGGGTCTGCACGATGCGCAAGTCCGCGCCGTTGTGCAGCAGGTGGCTGGCAAAGGCGTGGCGCAGCACATGCGGGGAGACCAGGCGGGCCTGAAGCCCGGAGGCGACCGCGAGCTCCTTCAGGTCGCGGGCAAAATGCTGCCGCGTCAGATGCCCGCTCTCGCCGAACGAGGGAAACAGCCATTTCGACGCCGCCACGCTGTTCTTCTTGTCGGCCTTTGCAGCCTCCGTCGCGGCGAGATAGTCGGCCATCGCCTGCCGCGAGGCATCGTTGAGCGGCACCAAGCGTTCCTTGTTGCCCTTGCCGCGTACCACGATCATGCGGGCATCGCGCTTGGCCGCCGAGCGTGGCAACGCCACCAGCTCGGAGACGCGCAAGCCGGTGGCGTAGAGCACCTCGAGCAGGCAATAGAGCCGCAAGGCGCGGAGCCGCTTCGACGGCGATGCATCCTCCGCCTCGCTCAACTCCTTGGCGCGGCGGAGCATGCGGTCGACATCGGCGATCGACAGGACCTTCGGCAGGCCGCGGCCGCGCTTGGGCCCGGACAGGATCGCCGCGGGATCGTCGGTCCTGATCCGCTCGTTCAGGAGAAAGCGATAGAGGTGCCGCATCGCCGACAGGCGGCGGGCGACGCTGGTCGATTTGAAGCCGCGCGCATCGAGATCGGCGAGATAGTCGCGGAGCGTCTGGGTCTCCGCATCCGCAAAATTGTGGCCGACCCGGCCCAGAAATTCCGAGAAATCGGTGAGGTCGCGGCGGTAGGCGTCGAGTGTGTTGGGCCCGGCACCTTGTTCCGCCGCGAGCATGTCGAGGAACAGACCGGTGAGCTTGGTGTCGGAGGGCTTGGTGGGCATGCCCTGGAGCCTAGCGCCTATTTCTTGAGAAACTTGTCAGGCGGGATCGTCACCGTCATTTCCCGCGGCTTTGGAGTGACGAAGTTCGCCAGCGCGAAGAGCACGCCATAGACGATGCCGGCGATCACGGCGACGACCGTCAGGAAGCGGAACAGGCTCGGCATCGGGAAAGGTCTCGGGGCGTGGCAAATTAACCAATGAAATCATCCAACATGTTCGCCGTTTCGTGGCAAGAGTCCTCTGGCGAGGGCCCCGTTGGGGTCGTATAGGTGGCCAAAGCATGCCGCCCAGGCGGCAGATCGAGCGAGATCCAGTCGAGCGAGACATGTCCGACGCCGCGTTGCCGCTATCCGGTTCGCCTGAGGCCGACATCCTGTCGGCGCTCGGGGCGCGCTCGGTCGTGCTCGTCGGCATGATGGGGGTGGGTAAATCCACCATCGGCCGCCGCATGGCGGCGCGGCTCAAGCTGCCCTTCGTCGATGCCGACACCGAGATCGAGGCGGCGGCCGGCATGACCATACCGGAAATCTTCGAGCGCCATGGCGAGCCGCATTTCCGCGACGGCGAGGCCCGCGTGATCGCGCGGCTGCTGGACGGCGGCCCGATCGTGCTCGCGACCGGCGGCGGCGCCTTCATGCGCGAGGAGACCCGCGCGCGCATCGCCGCGAAAGCGGTCTCGCTCTGGCTCAAGGCGGACCACGACGTCATCATGCGCCGGGTGCGGCGCCGTGCCGATCGCCCGCTGCTCCAGACCGCCGATCCCGAGGGGACCGTGACGCGCCTGCTCACCGAGCGCGAGCCGGTCTATCGCCATGCCGACCTCACCATCGCCTCGCGCGACGTGCCGCACGACAAGATCGTCGAGGAATGCATCGAGACGCTGCACGCCCATCTCTGCGGCGAACCACCTGTCGACGTTGCGAGTGCCGTACGATGACTGCGCCGTTGAAACATTCGGATCCCGTGAACGTGGACGTCGCCCTTGGCGACCGCGCCTATGACATCGTCATCGGCCGCGGCGTGCTGGCCTCGCTCGGCGAGCGCGTCGCACGCCTCCGTCCGGGCGTGCGCACGGCCATCGTGACGGACCGCACCGTTGCAAAGCACTGGCTCGGGCCCACCGAGGCATCGCTTGCCGCTGCCGGCATTCCGACGTCGCGCATCGTGGTCGAGGAGGGCGAGATCTCCAAGACCTATGCCGGCCTGGAGAAGGTCAGCGAGGCCCTGATCGCCGCCAAGATCGAGCGCAACGATCTCGTCATCGCGCTCGGCGGCGGCGTGGTCGGCGACCTCGCCGGCTTTGCGGCAGCAATCCTGCGCCGCGGCGTCGATTTCGTGCAGGTGCCGACCTCGCTGCTGGCGCAGGTCGATTCCTCCGTCGGCGGCAAGACCGGCATCAATTCGCCGCAGGGCAAGAACCTGCTCGGCGCCTTCCACCAGCCGGTGCTGGTGATCGCCGACACCGCCGTGCTCGACACGCTGTCGCCGCGGCAATTCCGCGCCGGCTATGCCGAGGTCGCCAAATATGGCGTGCTCGGCGACGAGGCCTTCTTCGCCTGGCTGGAGAAGAACCATGCCGACATCTTCAAGGGTGGCGCGGCGCGCGAGCACGCGATCGCGACCTCCTGCCGCGCCAAGGCCGGTGTCGTCTCGCGCGACGAGCGCGAGACCGGCGAGCGCGCGCTGCTCAATCTCGGTCACACCTTCGGCCATGCGCTGGAAGCGGCGACCGGCTTCTCCGACCGCCTCTTCCATGGCGAGGGCGTCGCGATCGGCATGACCCTGGCGGCGCAGTTCTCGGCGAAGCTCGGCATGATCGGCGAGCTTGAGGCGGCCCGCGTCGAGCGACATCTGGTCGAGGCCGGCCTGCCGACGCGCTTGCAGGACATCGCGGGCTTTGCGCAGGAAGGCCTTGCCGATGCCGACGCGCTGATGGCGCTGATGGCGCAGGACAAGAAGGTCAAGCGCGGCAAGCTCACCTTCATCCTGCTGGAAGCGGTGGGACGCGCCGTCATCGCCAAGGACGTCGAGCCGGCTTTGGTGCGCGATTTCCTGCAGGCGAAATTATCGCAGTGATGGCAGGACCGTCTGGATCGGCTGGCTCCGAAGCGGCGCGGCAGCTCGAGGTGGTCGCGAGGCAAACATGAGCTCGATCTCGATCAATCTGCTGCTTGCGGTCCTCCTGCTCGCCGCCAATGCATTTTACGTGGCAGCCGAATTTGCGCTCGTGAAGAGCCGCGGCTTTCGCGTCAAGGCCATGGTCGAGCAGAACCGCTTCGGCGCGCGCCTGCTGCAGACCATGATGGGAAACATCGAATCCTATCTCGCCTGCTGCCAGCTCGGCATCACCATGGCGTCCCTCGGTCTCGGCTGGATCGGCGAGCCGACCGTGTCCGCGCTGCTGAGCCCGATCCTGCGCCCGCTCGGATTGTCGGAGGCCACGCTGCACTTCACCTCCTTCGTGGCGGGCTTTCTGGTCTTCTCCTCGCTGCACATCGTCATCGGCGAACAGGTGCCGAAGACGCTCGCGATCAGGGAGCCGATGCCGGTGTCGCAGTGGATCGCGTATCCGCTTCATGCCTCCTATCTGGTGTTCTACCCGCTGAGCTGGTGTCTCAACGCGGCGTCCGGCGCGATCCTGCGTCTGATCGGCGTCCAGGAGTTTTCGCAGCACGAGATCCTGACGGATTCCGAGATCGAAGGGCTGGTCGAGGAATCGGCCGTGCACGGCAAGATCGAAAGCGGTGAGGCCGAGTACATTCACAACGTCTTCCGCCTCGGCGAGCTGACGGTGTCCGACGTGATGGTTCACCGCACCGCCATGGTGATGATCAATGCAGACCTGCCGCCGGAGGAGCTGGTGCGCGAGGTGCTGGCCACCGAATACACGCGCATTCCGCTGTGGCGCGACAAGTCGGAGAACATCATCGGCATTCTTCACGCCAAGGATCTGTTGCGGGCCATCCGCGCCTCGGAAGGCGATACCTCGCGCATCGACGTCACCACCATCATGCTGCCGCCCTGGTTCGTGCCGGAGATGCGGCCGATATCCCAGCAGCTCAAGGCGTTCCGCCGCCGCAAGACCCATTTCGCGCTCGTCGTCGACGAGTATGGCGAGGTCGAAGGCCTTGTGACGCTGGAAGACATTTTGGAGGAGATCGTCGGCGACATCTCCGACGAGCATGACGTGGTGGTCGCCGGCGTCCGTCGCCAGCCCGACGGCTCCGTCGTGGTCGACGGCTCGGTGCCGATCCGCGATCTCAACCGCGCGCTCGACTGGCACCTGCCCGACGAGGAGGCGACCACGGTTGCGGGCCTCGTCATTCACGAGGCGCGTTCGATCCCCGATCGCGGCCAGAGTTTCACCTTTCACGGCTTCCGCTTCCGCGTCCTCCGCCGCGAGCGCAACCGCATCACCGCGCTCCGTATTTCACCGGTGGCGCGCGAGGCGGAGCTGGAAGAGGTGAAGCCGAGAAGGGCCGGAACGTCGTTTTGACGCACGGTAGACCGTCATCGTCCGCGAGGGCGGACGATCCAGCCCCCCGCGGCGGTCCGGTTCTGGCCGCGCCGTCTCGGAGCACTGCATGCTCCGCCCCGTGCGCAATTGCGCACGACTAGCTCCCGCCTTCCCCCGGGGCCTGCGCATGGATCGCCAGCGCATGCACGCCGCCGGAGAGTTCCGCGGCCAGTGCCGAATTTATCATGCGATGGCGGTCGACCCGGGTCTTCCCTTTGAAGGCCGCAGATACGATATAAACACGGAAGTGCGTCTCGCCGCTCGGCCGATGCCCGGCGTGGCCCTCATGCAAATGTGACTCGTCGACCACCTGCAGGCTTTCCGGCGTGAAAGCTTCCTGCAACTTGTTGCTGATAGTGTCTCGCATAGCCATGTGTGCCATTAAGGTGCGCGATCGCACCCCGTCAATACCCGGGAGTCCTAGGCAATCGCGACCGGGTGCTCAGCTAATTGCAATGTCAAGACTTGAAGGTTTTTGCATTGCGTAGTCAAAGTCAGCCATGCCGATCGATTCATCAAAGTTCTTCGACTCCATCCGCGTGAAGCCGCGGGGCAAGCAGCCGGAAGTGAAGCCGCGCGACACCGTGGTGGCTTGCGAGTGGGCCGGCTGCCAGAACAAGGGCGCGCATCGTGCACCCAAGGGTCGCGAGAACCAGCGCGAGTACTGGCACTTCTGCCTGGACCACGTGCGCGAGTACAACCAGAACTACAATTTCTTCTCCGGCATGAATGCCGACGCCGTCGCGCGCTACCAGAAGGACGCGCTCACGGGCCATCGTCCGACCTGGAAGATGGGCGCCAATGGCGGCAAGAAGGGCTCGGAAGCCGAGATCGACATGGCGTCCGATCCGTTCAGCATGTTCAGCGAGATCAACGGCCGCGCCAGCTGGCGCAAGGGACCGGAGGCCGAGCCCAAGGCCGAGACGCGCAAGGTGATGAACGCCGAGCGCAAGGCGCTCCTGGTCATGGGCCTCGGCCCCAGCGCCACGCTCGCCGACGTCAAGACCAAGTACAAGGCGCTGGTGAAGCAGCACCACCCCGACGCCAATGGTGGCGACCGCTCCACCGAAGATCGTCTGATCGAGATCATCAAGGCGTATAATTATCTGAAGACGGTGGTGCGGGAGGCGTAAGGTCTTCGCACTCCACGCATAAGCACTTTGGCGCTACACCCTAGGTGTCGTCCCGGCCTAGTGCGCAATTGCGCACGGGGGCCGGGACCCATAACCCCAGGGTGCAGCTTGGCGAAGACTCGCAGTGAAGGAGTCTTCCCGCGGTATTCACACCGCCTCTCACCGAAAGATCACGCGGTATGGGTCCCGGCCTTCGCCGGGACGACGACGGAGTGATTGGCTCCGCCATCGCGCCTCGCCCATCCGCGCGACTTCATCACGCCTCCGGCATCGCCCCCACATAGGATGAACTCGGCCGGATCAAGCGCCCCGTCCGCTGCTGCTCGCGCGCATGCGCCGTCCAGCCAGCGGCGCGCGCCACGGCGAAGATCGGCGTGAACGCCTGCCTTGGGATCGCGAGCGCGTCGAGCAGGATCGCGGTGAAGAACTCCACATTGGTCTCCAGCGGCCGGTCCGGGTTCTTCTTCTGCAACGCTGAGCGGATATAGGCCTCGACCTCGCCGGCAAATGGCAGATCGGTGCCGTTGGACGCCAGTGCCTCGACCGCGGTCTTCAGCACGTCGGCGCGCGGGTCGCGCACGCGATAGACGCGGTGACCGAAGCCCATCATCCGCTCGCCGCGTGCCAGCGCTGCATCGATCCAGGGCTGGATGCGCTCGCGCGAGCCGATCGCGTCGAGCATTTCCAGCACCGGCTCCGGCGCCCCGCCATGCAGCGGGCCCGTGAGTGCGCAGTAACCGGCGGTGACGGCGGCAAACAGGTCGGCCTGCGTCGAAGCCACCACGCGTGCGGTGAAAGTCGATGCGTTCATGCCGTGGTCGCTGGCGGTGACGAGATAGGCGTCGAGCGCGGTGACCTCGCGCGCTGCAGGCGTGCGCCCGTGCAGCATGCTCAGCGTGTCGGCGGCGTGGCTGGCGCTCGGATCGGGCGCAACGGGCTCCAGACCCTTGGCACGACGGACCAGCGCGCCTGCGATCACCGGAAACGCGCCGACGATGGTGGCCTCGTGTTCGAGGCCGTGCTCGGCGCGAAGCCCCGCGACCGCCGCGCGAAACCCGTCGACGATGCCCATGCCCTTCATCGACGGCAACAGCTCCGGCAATCGCGCAAAGGCGCGCTCGCGCGCGGTACCCAGGCTCGCCCGCACATTGGCTTCGCTCAAGCTGGTCTCGCTGGCGCCGTTCCAGAGCCGGGCAGTGACGCCCTCGAAGCTCGATTTGGCCGCGAGGCTGCCAACATGCTCGCCGGCGATGATCAGTTCGCCGCGCACGCCATCGACATGGCTCAGCACGGTCTCGGCCGCGGGAACGCCGTCCAGCCCGATCTGGCTTTTGGTGAGGTGGATGTTCATGGCCCAATCTCCTTTGCACTGCACCCAGCGAAAGGTCGGGCCTCTCGACAGATTGATCAATCTTGATTACATAAATCAATATGAATAATTCCAGCGAGCTTTACCTCTCCGCCCGGGAAGCCGCGGCCGAGCTCGCGATCTCGCCGGCCACGCTCTACGCCTATGTCAGCCGCGGCCTGATCCGCTCCGAGCCGACCCCGGATTCGCGCAAAAACCGCTACCGCGCAGAAGACGTCCGGGCCCTCAAGGAACGGCGGGTGCCGTCGCCGGAGCCGCGGGGCCTGCGCAGCTTCGACGCTGATCTGCCGGTGATGGATACGGAGATCTCCACCATCACCGAAGAGGGCGCGATCTATCGCGGCGTCAATTGCGTCGACCTCGCCGAGAACGACACGCTGGAGCACACAGCAACGCTGTTATGGGACGTCTCCGGCGTCGATCCGTTCGCGCCCGGCAATCTGCCGCTATTGTCCGAGGAAATGCGCACGATCGGGCAGGCCGCGCGCCGGGCCGCGCCGATCGACCGCGCCGTCGCGGTGCTCGCGCTGGCCGCGAGCGCCGATCCCCGTGCTTTCACCCGCGCGCCCGACGGCCGCGCGCTGGTCGGCGCGCGCATCGTCCGCCTGCTGGTCGCGACCATGCTCAATGCCGAGCCGTCGGCCGAGCCGCTGCATCAGCAGGTTGCCAGGGTTTGGGCCGCGGACAACAAGCATGCGCCCGATCTGGTCCGCCGCGCGCTGGTGCTGCTCGCGGACCATGAGCTGAACGCGTCGACCTTCACCGCGCGCTGCGCCGCCTCGACCGGCCTCAATCTCTACGACTCCGTGATCGCCGGCCTTGCGGCGCTGAAAGGGCCCAAGCATGGCGGCGCCGGCGTGCTGGCCTCCCAGCTCGTGAAGACGCTGATCGATCGCGACGTCGAGCCGATGGTGCGCGAGCGCGTCGCGCTCGGCGAGCGTTTTGCCGGCTTCGGCCATGGCGTCTACAAGCGCGGCGATCCCCGTGCGCAATCGCTGCTCAACGCCCTGTCGCGCGCCGGCGCACCGCGAAAGTTCACGCGCGAAGTGCCGGAACGGATCGCGGAGGCAACCGGCGAGTTCGTCAACATCGACTATGCCCTCGCCGTGCTCGTGCACGCCTTGCGGCTGCCCGCCGGCAGCGAGCTCGCGCTGTTCGCGATGGCCCGCAGCGTCGGCTGGATTGCCCATGCCAGCGAGCAATTGCAGTTCGGCAAGCTGATCAGGCCGCGCGCACGGTATGTGGGCCCGGCGCCGGGGAGGCGGGCGGGGGGCGCGACTTAGAACTTCTGTTAGCGCGCCGCTCTCCGCTGTCGTCCCTGCGAACGACGCCTGTTTCTCAGCCCCGCGGCGTCGCCGCCGCGCCAGCGCCGCCGTTCCGCCGCCGGCGATGGATCCACAGCGCCACCCCGACCACGATCGCGACGGCCACCACCGTCAAAATCCAGATGTGCTTGAACGGATGCCCATGGTCCGGCAAGCCGAAATACTCGTGAAACGCCGACACCGCCAGCACGCCCGGCAGCACATGCGCCGGTGCCCAGGCCAGGATCGCCGGGATGTTCACAGCGTAGAATTTCGCCGGCGCCATCCCGAGTGCGCCGGCGGTCACAGGCACGAAGGCGCGGACCGGCGGCACGAAGCGGGCGAAGAAAACGGCCCAGGTGCCGAAGCGGTTGAAGAAGTTCTCGCTCTGCGCGACCACGCGCGGATAATTGGTCAGCGGCCAGGTGTCGAGGATCTCGCGCTGCCGCCGGTGCCCGATCCAATAGGCCGATCCGTCGCCGAGCACCGCCCCGAGCACAGCGGCCAGCAGCACCCAAGGCAGCTTCAGCTCGCCGCCCGGGACCAGCGCGCTCAACGCCAGGATGATGGTCGAGCCGGGGATCACCGACCCCAACACCGGAACCGCCTCGAGCAGCGCGGCCAGGAACAGGGTGAGATAGGCCAGCCACGGATGGGCCGAGACGAAGGCGATGAGGGGATCGAGGAAGGACGTCACGTCGTCTCTGTGGGGGCTGGAGTCGTGGAATTTAGACCCTACCTAGTTAAGCACACGCGGCAAACGTGCCATTCGCAGGCAGAGGCGTTACCCCGCCCGAATTCGGGCGTGATTCGCAAGGCAGCCCTCCAAAAACTGCGTTCCTTGCCTATCTAAATGAAAAGACAACGGAACTTTGATTGGCGGCCGGGCTTCTGCCGGCTCGTTGTCTCTGATAGGTTGATTTTCAGCACCCAGCCGCAGCCAACGTGCGAATAACCGGTTTCGGGACCGCCCGGGACCTCGGAGGATTGATGACGACCGCCGCCATGTCCAAAGTTGAGGAAGTTTCCGGTCTGCCCGACATGAAGGTGTCGGTGCGTCAGGTGTTCGGGATCGACAGCGATCTCGAAGTGCCGGCCTATTCCGAAGTCGATCCTCATGTGCCCGAAGTGGATTCCGACTACCGCTTCGACCGCGCCACCACGCTCGCCATTCTCGCCGGCTTTGCGCGCAACCGCCGCGTGATGGTGACCGGCTATCACGGCACCGGCAAATCCACCCATATCGAGCAGGTTGCGGCGCGCTTGAACTGGCCTTGCGTGCGCGTCAACCTCGACAGCCACATCAGCCGTATCGACCTCGTCGGCAAGGACTCCATCGTGGTCCGCGACGGCAAGCAGGTCACCGAATTCCGCGACGGTATCCTGCCCTGGGCGCTGCAGAACAACGTCGCGCTGGTGTTCGACGAATACGACGCCGGCCGTCCGGACGTGATGTTCGTGATCCAGCGCGTGCTGGAGGTCTCGGGACGCCTGACGCTCTTGGACCAGAACAAGGTGATCAAGCCGCACCCGGCGTTCCGCCTGTTCTCGACGGCCAACACCGTCGGTCTCGGCGACACGTCGGGCCTCTATCACGGCACCCAGCAGATCAACCAGGGCCAGATGGACCGCTGGTCGATCGTCACCACGCTGAACTATCTCAGCCACGACGAGGAAGTGGAGATCGTGCTGGCCAAGGCCAAGCACTATCGCACCCAGGAAGGCCGCGACATCGTCAACAAGATGGTGCGCCTCGCCGATCTTACCCGCAACGCCTTCGCCAACGGCGATCTGTCGACGGTGATGAGCCCGCGCACGGTGATCACCTGGGCGGAGAACTCCGACATCTTCGGCGACATCGGCTTCGCTTTCCGTGTCACCTTCCTCAACAAATGCGACGAGCTCGAGCGTCCCCTGGTCGCCGAGTTCTATCAGCGCTGCTTCAACGCGGAGCTGCCGGAATCGGCGGTGAACGTGGCGCTGAGCTAAAGGTCTCGCGTGGGCGTCCCGGCCTGGTGCGCAATTGCGCACGGGAGCCGGGACCCATACCGCGGGATGTTTCGATCGAATCGACGCCGATAGTTTTTCTGACCCGACGACGGCCGGTGGTTATGGGTCCCGGCTTTCGCCGGGACGACGGATCAAGGTGATATGACCACCTCCAACTCCAAATTCCGCAACAGCAAGGAAGCGCCGACCGAGCCGTTCAAGCGCTCGGTGGCCTCCTGTCTCAAGGCGATCGCGAAGGCGCCCGAGCTCGACGTCTCCTTCGCCGCCGAGCGCCCGGGTCTTGCGCCTGGCAAGGCGCGGCTGCCGGAGCCGGCGCGCAAGATGACCAAGCGTGACGCCGCCGTCGTGCGCGGCCATGCCGATTCCATCGCGCTCAAGCTCGCCTGCCACGATCCCAAGGTTCATCGCAAGCTGATGCCCGGCAATCCGCAGGCGCGCGGGGTGTTCGAGGCGGTGGAGCAGGCGCGGGTCGAGGCGATCGGCGCGCGTCGCATGGCGGGCGTTGCGAAGAATCTCACCGCGATGCTCGACGACCATTTCCATCGCGGCAAGTTCGACGAGATCACCGACCGCGCCGATGCGCCGCTCGCCGATGCCCTGGCCATGCTGGTGCGCGAGCGCCTGACCGGCATGGCGCCGCCGGCGGCCGCCAAGAAGATGGTCGATCTCTGGCGGCCCATCCTCGAGGACAAGATCGGCAGGCGGCTCGACCGGCTCGACGGCGTGGTCGAGGACCAGACCCGGTTCGGCGACGCCGTGCACGACCTGCTCTCGGCGCTCGAGCTCGGCGACGAGCGCAATGCCGACACCGAGGACAATGACGACAACGACGAGAACCAGGACGGCGACAACGACCAGTCCGGTGCCGAAGGCTCGCCCGATTCCGACGCCGCGCAGGAAATGAGCGCCGACCAGGCCCAGGCGACATCGGAGGAGATGAGCGAGAGCGCGATGGAAAGCGCGCAGGCCTCAACCTCCGACACCTTCGACGACGGCGAGCTCGGCGACGACGAGACGCCGGGCGAGGCGACGCGTCCGAACTCGCACGGCAAGAACGAGCCGCGCGGTCCGGAATACCACGCCTTCGCGCCGAAATTCGACGAGGTCATCGCCGCCGAGGATCTCTGCGACCATGACGAGCTGGAGCGCCTGCGCGCCTATCTCGACAAGCAGCTCGCGCATCTGCAGGGCATCGTCGCCCGTCTCGCCAACCGCCTGCAGCGCCGCCTGATGGCGCAGCAGAACCGCGCCTGGGAGTTCGATCTCGAAGAGGGCATCCTCGACCCCGCGCGGCTGTCGCGCGTCGTCACCGATCCCTATCATCCGCTGTCCTTCATGCACGAGAAGGAGGCGACGTTCCGCGACACCGTGGTGACGCTGCTGCTCGACAATTCCGGCTCGATGCGCGGGCGCCCGATCACGGTCGCCGCGACCTGCGCCGACATCCTCGCGCGCACGCTGGAGCGTTGCGGCGTCAAGGTCGAGATCCTGGGCTTCACCACGCGCGCCTGGAAGGGCGGGCAATCGCGCGAGGCGTGGCTTGCCGCCGGCAAGCCGGCCAATCCCGGCCGCCTCAACGATCTCCGCCACATCATCTACAAGTCCGCCGACGCTCCCTGGCGCCGTGCGCGCAAGAACCTTGGCCTGATGATGCGCGAGGGTCTCCTGAAGGAGAACATCGACGGCGAGGCGCTGGACTGGGCGCACAAGCGCCTGCTCGGCCGGCCCGAGCAGCGCAAGATCCTGATGATGATCTCGGACGGTGCGCCGGTCGATGATTCCACGCTATCGGTCAATCCCGGCAACTATCTCGAGCGGCACCTGCGCCACATCATCGAGGAGATCGAGACCCGCTCGCCGGTCGAGCTGATCGCGATCGGCATCGGCCACGACGTGACGCGCTACTACCGCCGCGCGGTGACGATCGTGGACGCGGAAGAACTCGGCGGCGCCATCACCGAGAAGCTCGCCGAGCTGTTCAGCGAGACCAACACCGCGCCAACCCAGCCGGCCGGTCGCCCGCGACGCAAATTGCATTCGTGAGCACGCATCCATCCCGCCGCAGCTTTCTTGGCCACGCGGCGGCGGGATTCTCCACCCTCGCGATGCCGCGATTGGCGCAGGCTCAGGCGCAGCTTCAGCCGGCCGTCGAGCCGCCGCCGCGAATCCTTCAGCTCGAGCACGCCGTCTCGGCGCCCGTCAGCGTCGAGGTCAACGCCCGCAGCATTGCCAATTTCGAGCCGCGCGACCGTTCGCGCACGCGCTTCGGCTCGCTGGATTTCCGCAGCGGCCTGGTGCTGACCTCGCCCTATCGCGGCTTCGGCGGCCTGTCCGGCCTCCGCTTCCTCGACACCAAGGGCGAGCGCTTCCTCGCCATCTCCGACCAGGGCGGCTGGTTCACCGGCACCATCCGCTATTCCGGCCGCGAGATGGTCGGGCTCGCGGACGTCGAGGCCGCGCCGCTCCTGGGCGCGGACGGGCGGCCGATCACGGAGAAGCGGCTCTGGTACGACACCGAGTCGCTCGCCCGCGACGGCAGCCTCGTCTATGTCGGGCTCGAGCGCGTCAACCAGATCCTGCGCTATGATTTCGCCAAGGGCGGCACAAGCGCCCGCGGCGAGCTGATCGCCGTCCCGCCCGGCTTGCGCAAGCTGCCCTACAACAAGGGGCTGGAGGCGATGGTCGTCGTGCCCAAAGGGCAAAGTCAGGCCCAGGCGCTGGCGGGCACGCTGATCGCCTTCTCCGAGCGCGGGCTCGATTCCGGCGGCAACCTCGTCGCCTTCCTGATCGGCGGCCCGACGCCGGGCCAGTTCAGCGTGCGCCGCTCCGAAAACTACGACATCAGCGACGCCGTGCTGCTGCCCTCGGGCGATCTCCTCATCCTCGAACGCAAATTCTCCTGGTTCACCGGCGTCAACATCCGCATCCGCGCCATCCCGCTGAAGTCGATCGCACCGGGCGCCGTCGTCGACGGCCTCACTCTGTTCGCCGCCGATCTCGGCCACGAGATCGACAACATGGAGGGCATCGACGCCCACGTCACGGCCGACGGCGAGACCGTGCTGACCCTGATCTCCGACGACAATTTCTCGATGCTGCAGCGGACGCTGCTGCTGCAGTTCGCGCTGGTGGAGTAGGCACGGCGCGGTCCTCCTCGCCGTCGTCCTGGCGAAAGCCAGGACCCATTACCCCAGGGAGGAGTTTGGCGACGGCAAGTCGTTCGGGATGAGCACCTCCGCGATCGATAGACCTCGCGGTATGGGTCCTGGCTTTCGCCAGGACGACAGTGGAGGTTGTCGCGCCGCCTCCGCCAAACCAACCGCCGCAATGCATGGCCCCACGGGCCGCCATACCCGGGGCGCGCCTAGCAATCCGCGTTTCCCTCACTACACTCCCTTCATCGCCCTCCATTTCCCGGAACTCCCCGCATGTCCGTCCTGTTTTCCCCGATCAAGCTGCGCGGCCTGACGTTGAAGAACCGCCTCGTGGTGTCGCCGATGTGCCAATATTCGGCCGATGACGGCGTCGCCACCGACTGGCATTTCACCCACATCAACAATCTCGGCCTGTCGGGCGCGGCGATGTTCTGCATCGAGGCGACGCATGTCGAGGCGATCGGCCGCATCACGCCGGGCTGCCTCGGGCTTTACAGCGATGCCTGCGAGGCAGCGCTGAAGCCGATCCTGCATTCGGTGCGCAAGCATTCCTCCACCGCGATCGCGATGCAGCTCGCCCATGCCGGCCGCAAAGCCTCGAGCGCGCGGCCCTGGGATGGCGGCCAGCTGATTCCGGAAGGGCAGGGCGGCTGGCAGACGGTCGGCCCGTCGGCCGTGCCGCACAAGGAGGGCGAGGCTGCGCCGCTCGCGCTCGATGCCGCGGGCCTGAAGCGCATCCGCGACGCCTTCGTCGACAGCACGAAGCGCGCTGCGCGGCTCGGCATCGACGCCATCGAGGTCCATGGCGCGCACGGCTATCTCCTGCACCAGTTCCTCTCGCCGATCTCGAACCGCCGCACCGACGAATACGGTGGCTCTCTCGAAAACCGCATGCGCTTCCCGCTCGAAGTGTTCGACGCCGTGCGCGCAGCCTTCCCGGCTGACAAGCCCGTGGGCATGCGGGTGTCGTCGACCGACTGGGTCGAGGGCGGCTGGGATCTGGCGCAGACGATAGAATTCGCCAGAGCGCTGAAGACGCGCGGCGTCGACTGGATCGATGCCTCCTCCGGCGGCGTCTCGCCGCATCAGAAGATCCCGCTCGGTCCCGGCTATCAGGTGCAGTTCGCGGACGCCATCAAGCGCGAGACCGGATTGCCCACCATCGCCGTCGGCCTGATCACGCAAGGCAAGCAGGCCGAGGAGATCGTCGCATCCGGCAAGGCCGACATGGTCGCGCTCGCGCGCGGCATGCTCTACGACCCGCGCTGGGCCTGGCACGCCGCGGCCGAGCTCGGCGGCGAGGTCGAGGCCCCGCCGCAATATTGGCGCTCGCAGCCCTCGACGCAAAAGGCGCTGTTCGGCAAGACCACGTTCGGGGCGCGGTGAGGGACGTGTGCGGTTGAGGTGCGATGACTGCGCCAAATAAACGGTGTCGTGCCGGCCTCATGCGCAATTGCGCACCAGGCCGGGACGACACTGTGTTCGTGGCGCGCGCGCATTGCGCCCCATCCCGCTCACGCATCCGTAAAACTCCTCGCCTTCCGCCCTTCGCAAAACTGGCCTAACCTCCGTCTTCTCAAGGCGTCACGGAGGCCGGCGATGCGTTTTGGTGTTCGCAAGACTGCCCATGTGTTCGAGCGCGTGGGCCTGGCGATGGCGGGGGCGGCGTGCGGGCTGTTCGTCGGCGCCTATGTCGGCTCGGCGATCGCCCCGCTGACGACGCAAGGCTTTCTGCTGGCGATGATGGTGCTCGGCGCCGTCGGCTTCTATCTCGGCATCGACACGCCGCAGCTGCCCTTCGATGACGCGCACAGCCAGATCGACGCCGCGGAATTCCTGAGCTCGGCCGGCACGCTGTTCGCCACGCTCACCGCGCTCGCCTCCGTCGCCGTCATCGTGCTCCGCCTCGACCCGCACATCGCCTGGACCTGGCTCGCCTTGCTCGGCTGGATCGCCGGCGTCGCGATGCAGATCGTCGCGGGCGCGAAGGCGCGGATGCGGAAGTGATGAGAGGGGAGAGCGACACCTCAACCTCCGCTGTCGTCCCGGCCTAGCGCGCAATTGCGCACGGGGGCCGGGACCCATAACCCCAGGGAGTAGTTTGGCGAAGACTCGTTGCTCGGTACCTCTACCTCTCGCCACTGCAAAATCACGCGGTATGGGTCCCGGCGTCCGCCGGGACGACAGCGCAATGTGTAGCGACGAGCGTCCCCTTAAAACACCACGCCCACGCGCGTGCCGCGCTTCCAGGCGATGCGGCAGCGCTTCCTGGTGTTGACGTGCAGCAGCTCGAACCGATCGGGGATGCTCACCTGGCCGCCGAGATCGACGCAGGCCCCGCCCGGCGAATAATCGATCAGCGTGCAGTTGATGACGGGCGCGCGCGGGTCCGTGATGATCTTGGCCTGGCGCGACACCAGCCCTGCGGGCTTCACGCGGGCATATCGGCGCGGGTGTTGCGGCACGTCTCCTCCAACTCCGCTGGTTTCGCGGTGGGTTTGGAGGCGATGATGGAACGCGGATGATGCGATCCCGCTAAGGCGCGGCGGTGAATTTTAATGAAAAGTATCGGCGAATGCGGAAAGCGGCGGTAGTGGGGTGCGGCAGTGGTGCCTCGACTTTCGCCGGCGTCTTGGCCTGAGGCGATCATCTCGAAGCACGAGGCGTGCGTTCAGACCTCGCCCGTTCAGACTTCGCCAAGCGTCATGCGCTCCGCCTCGCTGCCGGTGCCCGCATGCGGCGGCACCGGCATCGGCACGGTCACGTAATCCTTCGGCATGTTCACCGGACGATAGTTGGGCTCCACCGCCATCCGCTTCAACACGCTCTCATGCACATGCGCGCCGTCGGGGATCGGGCGCGGCTCGCCATCGGGAATGTAGAAGCCGAGAGTGACTTTCCGCTCCGGCCATTCCCGGTACTTCGCACGCTTCGGCAAGAATTCCAGCACGCGCCAGGCCGCCGTCATGGAATCGTGCAGCATGCCCGTCTTGCCGGTGTAGGCCGGCTCGACATATTGGAACGGCGAGTTCTTGCGCTGGATGCCCCAGGCGAGCTGCTTCACGGTCGCCGGGTTGAAGTTCAGCCCCGCCTTCTCCGCTTCCGCGATCATCCAGAGCAGCGGATATTTGGATTCCCCGCTCTCCACCTCCGCATAGCCGCCACCGACGTCGCTGTGCACGCCGGCGAACCACACCTGCAGGATGTCCTGCGGCACCTTCTTCTCGTCGGGGACATAGCGGTTGCTCCAGAACTCCTGAGGCTCTTCGTATTTGTTCAGGCGGAACATGCGGCGTCGTTCGTCGATCGCGATCGCCTGCCGGAAGATCTTGACGCTGGGGTTGCGCCGCGTGAAGGCGAGCTCCTCCAGGCTGAACAGGAAGAAGAGATTGTCGCGCCGCGGCACGATCACGCTCGCCACCGTGTCCCACACGCCGACGAAGTGGATGGTCGGCCAGCGCGTCGAGGTGATGCGCGCGAACTGCGCGGCGAGGTCGTATTCGTCCTTCGGCAGCGGCCCCTGGTCGTCGAATGCGACGTCCTTCAAATCCTCGATCTCGTTGCCGCGCCCGGTGCCGGAATATTGCTTGTAGGCGACGAGGCCCGAGCCCGCGAGATTCGCCTGCTCCGGCGAGATCAGGCCGATCTTGTGGATCAGCCCCGCCAGCACGCGAACCGTGTAGGCCCCGCGCGAGAAGCCGAACAGGTAGATCTTGTCGCCGGGCGCGTAGTGCTCGACCAGGAAGCAATAGGCCGAGAGCACGTTGTCATCGAGCCCATAGCCGGTGGCGAGCCCCAGCACCAGATTGATATTGGCCTTGAGCCGGTGCCACGTCGTCGGCTCTGTCACCGTGCCGACCCCGGGATCGTAGAACACCATCTGTCGCGGCGACGTCCTGTCGGTCTTGCGCAGGCAGCGATACAGCTTCAGGACGTTGGAGATGTTTTCCGAGATCTCGTTGCCGGTGCCGTCACAGCAGATGACGAGGTGCTTGGGGTCGGGCTTGGGCTCGGGCTTGCGCTCGGTGGTGTGGGCCGGCTCCATGGGGTGCGCCTCCGGGTGATGCTACCGGGACGAGTATAGCGGAACCCGATGGCAGCGAGGAGACGAAGTCCTCCCTGGGCGGCATGGTGCCTCATTTGCGCATCAGCTGTTGACATTAACCAGCTGTTAACCATGCCGTCGCCTAATGGAAGCAATTGGGGGTCAACATGTCGGCCCATGTGACGCGACCGGAATTCGTGCCTGTTTCGGCCGGTCGGCCTTTCATTCGCTGAACGGCTGGCTGTCAGCGTCACGGCTGTCCTACGGAGCAAAGCCATGTTCGGGAAGGACGATTTAGTGGACAATCTCAGCCGCGATCTCGATCGCGCACGTCTCAGACGCGATGCACTCGCATCCGAAGCCACGACGCTGGCGGCGCAGATCGCCGAAATCGAAGCCCGCCTTGCGGAGGAGAAGCGCAGGCGGGAGCGCGACCGGGTCCTGAACGAAATCGAAGCGATCAAGGCGCGAATCAAGCAAGCCGCCGGCGCGTTTGCACCCGTCGTCGATGGTCTCTCCAAGGCGGTCGAGCAGGCCTCGGCCGTCGTGCCCGAGGCGCGCGAGCTCAACAGTTTCCTGGTGTCGGTGGCGACCGAGGTCGATACCGTGCTCGGTCCCCTGTTGCGCGAGCTGGATCAGCGCGCGGATGCGGTGCGGGTCGGACACGCCATGCTGGACCTTCCGAGCCCGGCCGTCGAGCCGCCGATCGAGCCGCCAAAAGAGGCCAACGATCGCATGCTCCGCTTCCCCGCATGGCTGTCTCGCGACAAGGAGACGGAGAAAAAGGAAGCTGCGGAGACCCCGCGCAGCTCGGCGGCGTGAATCATCGGCGCGCGGCGCAGCTTAAAAGCTTGTCCTAAGTTTCCACAGTGTCATGGCCGGGCTTGACCCGGCCATCCACGTCTTGCCCGCGGTACAACGAACGTGGATGCCCGGGACAAGCCCGGGCATGACGCCTTGTTGTTGCTCTCGAGTCCCGCTCAGCTCGCCGCGCGGCGCAGGAAGGCCGGGATATCGAGCAGGTCTTCGTCGGCGATATTGCGCGGAATGGAGCGGCCGTAGGCATCGAGCGGCCGGTCGGCCACAGGCCGCGCATAGATCGGCCTTGCCTCTTGCGCCGCGGGCTGACCGGCTTCGGCGTGGATCGGCGGGCTTTCCGCTTGCGGAAGCGGTGCACTGCGCTCGATGCGATCGGCGATGCGGCGGCCGTCGTTGCGTAAGCGGCCGGCGAGCTGCGTGAGGGCGGTTTCCACCGGTTGCGCCTGGAGCGCCGGGTCGACATTGTCGATTCCCGTCGCCACCACCGAGACGCGGACGATGCCTTCGAGGCTTTCGTCGAACGACGCGCCGACGATGATGTTGGCATCGGGGTCGGCCTCGTCGCGAATGCGGGTCGCGGCTTCGTCGACCTCGTACAGCATGAGATCCCTGCCGCCGGTGATGGAGATGATGAGGCCGCTGGCGCGCTTGATCGAGGGGTTCTCGATCAGCGGATTGGAGATAGCGGCGACGGCGGCCGCGAGCACGCGCTTCTCGCCGGACGCCTCGCCCCGTCCCATCATCGCCTTGCCCTTCTCCTTCATGACGGAGAGGACGTCGGCAAAATCGAGATTGATCAGGCCTTCCTTGACGATGAGGTCGCTGATGCAGGCGACGCCCGAATAGAGCACCTGGTCGGCCAGGGCAAAGGCGTCGGCGAACGTGGTCTGCGCGCTGGCGACCCGGAACAGGTTCTGGTTCGGGATGATCAGGAGGGTGTCGACCGTCTTCAGCAGCTCCTCGATGCCGGCTTCGGCAAAGCGCATGCGGCGCGTGCCCTCGAAGTAGAACGGCTTGGTGACAACGCCGATGGTGAGGATGCCGAGCTCGCGCGCGCACCTCGCGACGACGGGGGCCGCCCCGGTGCCGGTGCCGCCGCCCATGCCGGCCGTCACGAACACCATGTGCGCGCCGGTCAGTTGATCGCGGATCGTGTCGATCGCCTCTTCGGCCGCCGCGCGTCCGAGTTCGGGCTGCGAGCCGGCGCCGAGGCCCGCGGTCACCTTGGTGCCGAGCTGGATCAGGCGCGTCGCCCTCGACATCGCCAGCGCCTGCGCGTCGGTGTTGGCGACGACGAACTCGACGCCATGCAGCCCGGCCGTGATCATGTTGTTGACCGCGTTGCCGCCGGCGCCACCGACGCCGAACACGACGATGCGGGCCTTCATTTCGTGGATGTCGAGATTGCCAGCCATGATTCCCTCGCGATTGCTCCGGCAAGCCGGGGATGGAAAGGTTAAAGTCGCTATCTGCGGGCCGCGCGGTCTGATTGAATGATCGCGGCGGCCAGATGTCCCAATCGACTCGCGGCTTGTCCTGCGAGGCCGCCGCCAGGGTGGCGAGCGCTGCGCAGAGCCGTCACTTCGTCTTCCAGTCGTGTCGCCCATGCGTTGGCGGCCGTCGCCTCGGCAGCCGCCTGCGTCAGCTCGACGGCGAGCCGATCGGCGCGCTCGCGCTCGCGCTCGAACACCACCCTGTAGGCGGTTGCGACGTCCTCGAGCCGCGCGATCTCCGCCTTGAAGACCTCGGTCTTGACCGCCTCGATCCTGGCCACGGAGGCATCGACGGGATCTGCCCGGCGGGCGCGCCGCGGCCGGGGCGTGTAGCGGAGTGTGGAGAGATCGACGCTCACCACGGCCTTGCCGCCGTCCGACCGCGAGCGCGGCAAGCGGCGGCGCCGCGCCAGCGCCCGCGCGGCCTCGCGCGAGACATTGAGGCGGCTACTCAGATCGGCATACGTCAACAACTCAACGCACATCGGCGCTTCTCCTGGAGCGAACCGGGAAGGCATTTCGAGCTAATGATGGCTGGACGATTGCCGAAGGCTATGCTGCGTTTGGTTAATGGACCGTTAACGGGGGAGGGGGGTTGTTTACGGGTGAGGTTACCGAAGAGGGCAAGTTTCTTCGGCTAGGGTTCTGTCTTGTTGCTCGTGCTTCACCGTCGAAATGAAGCGAGGTCGCTCCAGAAGTGTGGCGAGACCTCGCGCTTGCTTCAGCGTTCATCGTTGCTACGCATCAGTTCCTGTAGGTTGCAATTCCTCGATCGATATTTGATCAAGCTCATCAGAATTTGACGAAGCCAAAATTGCAGCCACCTCAATTTCGGGCAGCATCTCAACAGAGCGCAGCTTCCGATCTATCGCGCGTTTCCGAATCGATACCCCATCGATCGTATTGGAAGCCTCTTGAAGCTTCTTTTGAACTCTGTCGAGAACCGTGCCGTACTTGTCGAATTCCGTCTTTACGGCGCCAAGAATCTGCCAGACTTCGCTAGATCGCTTCTGAATTGCGAGAGTTCTGAATCCCATGCGCAAGCTATTCAGAAGAGCAAGTAATGTTGTTGGCCCAGTTACAAGTATTCGGTTCTCGCGCTGAAGATAGTCTGCAAGGCCCGGCCTTCTAATGACTTCGGCGTATAGGCCTTCGGTAGGCAAGAACAGCACTCCAAAATCGGTACTGAATGGAGGATGGATATACTTGGTTGAGATGTCATTCGCCGCTTGCCGAATACGTGTTTCCAAGGCCTTTCCAGCAATTTCAACCGCGTCCACGTCGCCGCGCTCCGAAGCGTCGATCAGCCGTTCGTAATCCTCGGTCGGAAACTTTGCGTCGATCGGCAACCACAGTGGGCCGCCTTCACCTCCCGGGAGTTTGATCGAGAATTCGACTCTTTGATTGCTCCCTGGTCTTACCTCGACGTTCTTTTCGTACTGATCGGGCGCCATCGCCTGCTCAAGGAGGCCTGCCAATGTGACTTCCCCCCAAGTGCCCCTGGTCCGTACATTCGTCATCATGCGCTTAAGGTCGCCGACCCCTGTCGCCAACGTCTGCATCTCCCCCAGGCCTCGGAAAACCTGTTCAAGCTGATCACTAACCAGTTTGAAACTGCTATTGAGTCGTTGCTCCAATGTATCGTGCAGCTTCTCATCGACGGTTGCGCGCATCTGTTCGAGCTTCGTCGCGTTGTCATTGCGAATAATCTCAAGGCGGGCCTCTACCGTGGTACGAACTCCTTCTTGAGCTTTCTCCAATCGCTCAGTGAGCAACGAGAGAGTGTTGTTCACATTGCCAAGCCGCTCGCTCTGAAGTTCGCTTGATTGAGTAAGCGAGTCATTCACACTAGTACCTAGCCGATGGAAGCTATTGCTGAGTTCGTCTTTCAGGACGCGGGCCGTCTCCGCATGCCCCGTCAAGTTTTGCTCTAGCTTTTGCTCGATCATGCCTCGAAGACTGTCTCGATTTGTGACTGCCTCAGATCTCATTTTCTCGACATCAGAGTCGAGTTTGGATGCGATGCTGTCAGCTCGCGCCTCAATTGATAGAATTCCGCTGTCTAGGCGGGTCGAAAACTCTTTGATCTGTTCGTTGATACCTTGTCCAAGGCTGCCGAAACCGACGATGATTGCTTCTTGAAACTTGGCTATCAGATTGCCGAGCTCCTGCCTAACGCCCCGTGATTGATCCTCAGTTGCCCGACGAAGAACTTCGGTTTCTTCGCGAAGCAATCTGGCTAGCGTGGTCAGCGAAAGCTCTTGAGCCAATCGGCGATGGGAAAGGTAGGTCAAGAGCGAGAATACGGCAGCGATCAGGCAAATTGCGCATGATGCTGACAATAGCGAAAGATTTAAATCCATAAGCCCCCCAAAAGAAAAAACTAGCGCGCGATTTCTATCCAGCTCTCCTTGCCACGTTTTCCAACGCAGATGCGTCCGACGATGCTCTTGGTTGAAACGTCGTAAAGGGCGCCGACTTGATAGACGCGGAGACCCAGCATCGCTCTTGATTCAGAAGATGTGGCTAGGTGTTGATTGTTCGGCGATACAATTGCTGCTTCCACCCGATACTTTCCGCCGTTCTTGGCTGACGTGAGTTGGTTAGCAATTTCGGGCCACCTTTCGACTCCATCTGAACCTCGGCGGACGCCATTGAGCATCTCGATTAGAGGTTGGAGTCGATAGGGCGCGTGCGGTGTCATGAACTCGAAGTGGATCGCGAGCCCGGTTAGCTCGCATGTGCGAATATCGTCGGGGTGGGCCGCACGGCCGCTCCACACGCACGTCCGGCGCTCGGAGGGTGCGCAAAACATCCCCTTCGATGATCGTTGGGCAATCTGCTCCAAGAGCCGAAGACCAGATAGGCTGCTACTCACGATGTGGCGTTTCAGCGCCCGCTTGCCGGTTAACGAGCACGTCTCGAGGCCGATGGGCAGGACCATCTTGCCGGTTATCTCGCATTTCTCGAGAATTCCGGCTCTAACACGATGGCCGGTTATCTCGCACTCTTCTGCCTCGTCTGGCGCTATGGGGCGTCGTGTCTCATGACAAAAGATGAACTCCCGCTTGTGCCCCGTCCTTCCCGAAGCTGACGATTGCATTCCTTCGTCGGACCTGTACTCCTTCCCGGAAATCTCGCTGAGAACTAGTTCGTCAGTCAGGAATTCAGACTTGGTGAAGAAGCATGTTCGAAAATGCTCGGCTTCGGCCTTCTTTCCGCTCATTGCTGAAGTCTTGAGGAATTCGACCGAGACCAGCTTTCCAGTTATAGCCGATACATCGGCCTCCTCCCGAAGAATGCGCTTGGCGCTATGTGCGCACAGGATCGTGAACTCCGGAAGAGCCAGGCGCCCACTTGTTTCTGATTTTGCAAGCAGGTGGCGGAGCACGTAGGCGCCGGTCACATCGCATCTAGCCAAACACTGGTTGGGGACGGTCTTTCCAGACTTGGAGCATAAGCTCAATTCGGGGGCGCGAATGAGCGCTTTGTCGTGTGGTCGAACGACAAGAAGACTCTCGTATTCATCTTCCGAGTTAAGGGTGTATCGTACTTTTACTCCGATCTCCCTGTGCACTCTTCCGTCTAGTCCGACGAGCGTCAGTTCCAGGCGAGGAGTGAACTCGTCTTCCAGCTTCTTGCGCTTGCGCGTATCGGACGCGCGCATGGTCTCATGTTCCCGACGCTCCAGGTAGAAGCGCGAGAATTCAGAAATGCCGTCATCCGACAGCGCGGCCCTTTGAAGTCTGTCGACGTCGATGCCAAGAGATTGAGGCTTGTCGAATGCCCTTGGAATTGGATTGACGGCGCTCTTGTTGCGCTCGGTCCGATGATCTTGATTTTCGCAATGGACGCCCACAAGACGTTCGTAGCTATCGTGAGCTACGGTAGCTCGAACGCGCAAGAGAGCTGACCCGTCGAACAATCGGATGGCATCCGTCAGTTCTGACGACGTGAAGTGTCCTCCGAATTGTGTAACCCAGGTCTGGGCAGTTTCTCGGGATGCGCGCGTCGGATCCTGGTCGAGGTCGTCTACCTCATGCAATCCGCTCGCAACGATGCGACCTACAAGACGCTGAAAGGCTGGGGCCCCCGGTGCGTATAGCGTGGTTCGCTTAGCTGGGTCGGCCGGGTCTGCGAATCTGATGTATTCGCGTCCGCCATTCTCTTCAGCGCGAAGAAATCCATTGGGCTCCTCAGTCAGTTGAACTTTGAGGAATTTGAGCGCCGCCAACGCGAACTCGCGAGGAGTCATCGACCGTTTAATGTTGGGGAGTGTTGGCGTGCGCGGACCGTCATATTCGGCCTCGTCCATACCTCCGAGCAGGGAGTTAATATTTGCCTCCTCGCGTTCGAGCTCTAGCTTGGCGTCCTCAATGCTCTTTTCGGCAAGTTTGGTGGCTCTTTCGACGTCCTTTCCTGCCAACGCAGCCAGCACGAGATCTAGAACTCTGTCCTCAAAGCCGGATCCGCCATCCTCATCTCCGTCACCGACATCCGCACCTTGCAGAAGCGCCTCTACGTCGCCGACGGCGTGTGATGCCATCTGAAGTTTTTCCATCAGTCTACCGACGATGTAATCTTCAAAAGTTCCTCGGAGAGTCACGTTGTAGATGCTTACAAAAGCATGACTCGAAGCGAGGCGTTGTACGCGCCCGATTCTCTGTTCGACGATCATTGGATTCCAGGGCAAGTCGTAGTTGACGAGCACGTTTGCGATCTGAAGGTTGACGCCTTCGGAACCCGCTTCCGTCGAAACAATCACTCTGTAGCGCGGGGGCGTTTCACGGAAGAGCTTAATCGTCTCCTGATTCCGCTCTCCCGAGTCGCCATTGATTATGCCGACCTTCAGTCCGTGACCTTCCAGGAAGTTCTGGATTGTTGTTTGCGTTTCTCGTCGGATGGTGAATACGACAAGTCTCCAACCGTCAGGATTTTCCTTCTTTAGCTTTTGTATGAGCTTGTTGAGACCGAGGAGCTTTGCCGTTAGCGGCATCTCCGCCACAATATCTTTGACTGTCGCCGCAAGGTCGGCCGGAACGGTCCCATTCCGCGCCATATTGTCCAACTGTGCCGATAGCGCCTCGGGACTACTCGTTAACGCCTGTAGTATCGAGATTTGAGTAAGCCGGTTGAGCTTCTGAATTGGCTTGGCGATCGCTTTGATGAGCTGAAGCTCTGCCGCGGTAGGATTTACTTCGTGTCGCAAAACCTTTCTTTCGGGGAAGTAGAGCTTGGCATCACCCCGACGTACGCGAGACATGTAGCCGTAGACGATCGATCGAAATTCGTCCTTTGCCTCTTCCTTTAGCTGACGTGCTCCGTCCCGAGGATCCGCAACAAATTTCCGGATAAACATGCCTTCGCTGCCGAAGGGGTTGTCATGCCCACGAGCGACAGTCAGCAGGTCAACCAGCGAGTACAGGTCCCACAACCGATTTTGAATGGGCGTGGCAGTCAGCATCAGGACGTAGGGAAATCGTCGTTCCTCTAGCGCCGTGCGAAAGCGTTTCGCAACCTGTGGGGTGTTGGGGACACCGTAAAGATTTCTGAGCTTGTGCGCTTCGTCTAAGACCAGCATCTGGAAGCGGTCTTCTGGAAGCTTTTCGAGATACAATCGAGCCGAATTGTACGTCGTGATTACCGCGCCGACTTCATCTGGTTCGGCGGCAAGTAAGTCCCTCCCGAATGCCACAATGGCTGGAATGTTGAACTTCGCCTCTAGTTCTTCCTTCCATTGCTGGGCGAGAATCTTTGGACAAACGATTAGGACCTTGGACAGTCGGGATCGGATGACAAGTTCGCTAATGATCAGGCCTGCGCTGATCGTCTTTCCGAGACCAACATCGTCCGCGAGCAGAGTCACTGGAAGACGACGACAGAATGTAATGAGGTTGGTTACTTGATGATGGTAGGGAGTAAGACGATCGCTCCACCTCGGCGCAGACTTAAAGTCTTCCGCGCGATCAATAACAATTGGGTCGGTCAGGTCCCATTCGAGACCTGCTCGGTAAAGTCTATATTCTTCGGGCTCTTTGCTCCGGCTAAGAATCTTCGACTTAAATTCCGTGGCGACGTCCATCCCCCAACCCAATCTGAGACGTGCTCAACCGCAAGATGCTTGGTTCTACCCTTGCGGGCAAGTGCACTTTCGTCGGTGTGTTGGTGCGTCGCAAAAGCAAAAACGGCCGGATCTTCCGATCCGGCCGCTACTCAAACTCTACTGGCTAAGCCTACGCCACGCGACGCAACCTAGCCCCCGCCCAATTCTTGAAAACTTAGCTGGCCTTCTTCGCCGGCGCGGTCGTCGGGCCGACCTTCTTCTGGATGGCGCGCTTCAGCTCGAGGGCGCGCGGCGACAGGGCGTCGGCGTTGGCCTTGAGCAGGAAGGCATCGAGGCCACCATTGTGGTCGACGCTCTTCACCGCGTTGGTGGAGACGCGCAGGCGCACGTTGCGCTCCAGGGCTTCCGACTGGAACGTCACGTTGACGAGGTTCGGCAGGAAGCGGCGCTTGGTCTTGATGTTGGAGTGGCTGACCTTGTGGCCGACGAGGGGGCCCTTGGCCGTCAGTTCGCAGCGGCGAGACATGGCAAAATCCTTATCTTAGACCCCAACGAGTTGCGGCCGCCATTCGGGGCGCCACGGGGGCAAATTCTCTGTCCTTGCAGGGAGCGGGCGGACGTATAGGGGGGAAGGGGCGGGTAGTCAAGGTTTTGGGGCGGGGTTTCATGCCTCGCACGATGCCCAGCCTTCGGTGTCATCGCCCGGCTTGACCGGGCGATCCAGTACGCCGTGGCGGCGCGGCCGGAGTCGAGGGGCCGCGGCGTACTGGATGCCCCGCCTTCGCGGGGCATGACAGTGGAATATGTGGAGAGTGGGATACCTCCCCAATCACCAAAACGGCAATGATCGGAACGCCTTACGATCACATAAAGGGCGCAATCGCACCGGAAGAATCCGGTGGAGTTCCGAGGGCCGCGTGCCCGGACGCATTGCCTGCCGCTGATTTCGGCTTAAGTAACTGCCATTGGCGCCCCGATTGGAAAGCTTCGTGCCCACCACGTCCCTTCTCTCGCCCCGGCGGCGCTCTGCCGGCCGGCTGGCCTTCGCCGCCTTTTGCGGGCTGGCCCTGGCGTGGGCGGCCGATCCCGTGGCGGCGCAAGGCAAGCTCGAGGCGCAATATGAGGCGACGCTGGCGGGCATTCCTGTCGGCAAAGGCGCCTGGAACATCGACATCCAGGACGACGTGTTCGCGGCCGCGGCCTCCGGCGGCACCACGGGGCTCTTGAAATCCTTCACGGGCGGGTCCGGCACCGGCGCCAGCCAGGGGCGCATCGTCAACGGCGCGCTGGTGGCGACCGGCTACCAAGCCTCCACCACCACCCAGAAGAAGACCGAAAATATCCACATCACGCTCGACAAGGGCAATGTGAAGGAATTCGCGATCCTGCCGGAGCCGCCGGTCGATCCCGATCGCATCGTCGTCACCGAGGCGCATCGCCGCGGCGTCTGGGACCCCATGACCGCCTCGCTGCTGCGCGTACCCGGCACCGGCGACCCCGTCTCGCCCGACGCCTGCCGCAACTCCGCGCCGGTGTTCGACGGCCGCATGCGCTACGAGCTTAAGCTCGATTTCAAGCGCATGGAGAGCGTGAAGGCGGAGAGGGGGTACAAGGGCCCGGTCGTGGTCTGCTCGATTTATTTCGTGCCCGTCGCCGGCTACATCCCCGATCGGCCCGTGATCAAATACCTCGCCGCCCAGCGCAACATGGAGATCGCGTTCGCGCCGATCGCGGGCACGCGCATCCTGGTCCCGTTCTGGCTGAAAGTGCCGACGCCGCTCGGCCCGGCCATGCTGGAAGCCACCAGCTTCATCACATCAGCCCAGCCCCCGCGCGTCGCCAAGACGCAATAGGGCTTTTTCACCCTCCCCTGGAGGGGAGGGTCGATCGCGCGCAGCGCGAGCGGGGTGGGGTGATCCCTCCCCACGGGGACTGCCCGAGCGGAGAGACCCCGTCGCCCATGTCGCTGCGCTCCCTGTGCGCCGACCCTCCCCCTCCAGGGGAGGGTGAGAGAGACCGTGCAAAATCAATGACTTCCCTACTGTGCATGGGGTTGTTTTGGCACTTTTTGTCGTGGCGGGTCTTTTGCCGGGGAATCCATTTGACTCCTCCCCGATTCTGATTCGACTCGGCGCCATCCCCAATTTTAAGGAAGGCGTCATCAAATCGTCGCTTGTACGGCAGCGCCGAACTCCATCTAGTGCACAACCAATGAGAGTCCCGCGAGATGTTGCGTGAACGGAACGGGACTCACAGGGGAGTCAGCGATTCGGCCGCGATTCGTTCTAGAGTCGTTCCGAAGCTTAAAGCGAACGGGAAAAGCGTCGCAAAGTGAGACAGTTGCGCGAGGTTTGGGGAGGGCGGCCACGCTCTCCGCTGTCATGCCCCGGCTTGACCGGGGCATCCAGTACGCTGCGGCTTCTCGGTTCAATCACTGCTGTCTCTGGAATACGGGATCGCCCGGTCAAGCCGGGCGATGACGGCGGAGTGCTCGGCGACAGCCACGCGTTCGGACACATGGCCGACACCCAGCCCCCGGCCCGCCCCAAAACAGCACTGACATTCGCCCAAATCGCCACTACCTAATCCCCAGACATGGCCTTCTCCTCCTCCCCCTTCGCTTCCGAGCGCGCGCCCGGCGCTGGCGTCACTGCGGTGCTCGGGCCGACCAACACCGGCAAGACCCATCTCGCCATCGAACGGATGCTCGCGCATCCCTCGGGCATGATCGGGCTGCCGCTGCGCCTGCTCGCGCGCGAGGTCTACAACAAGATCGCCGATCGCGCGGGCGCAGAGAGCGTCGCGCTCGTCACCGGCGAGGAGAAGATCAAGCCGAAGAACCCGCGCTATTGGGTTTCGACCGTCGAGGCGATGCCGCGCGACCTCGACGTCTCCTTCCTCGCCGTCGACGAGGTCCAGATCGCCTCCGATCTCGAACGCGGCCACGTCTTCACCGACCGCATCCTCAACCGCCGCGGCCGCGACGAGACGCTGCTGCTGGGCGCCGCCACGATGCGCCCGATCATCGAGCGGCTGCTGCCCGGCGTGTCCATGATCACGCGGCCGCGGCTGTCGCAGCTGGAATTCGCCGGCGACCGCAAGATCACGCGCCAGCCGCGCCGCACCGCCATCGTCGCGTTCTCGGCGGATGAAGTTTACGCCATCGCCGAGTTGATCCGCCGCCAGCATGGCGGCGCTGCTGTTGTTTTGGGCTCGCTGTCGCCGCGCACACGCAACGCGCAGGTGGCGATGTTCCAGAACGGCGACGTCGATTATCTCGTCGCCACCGACGCCGTCGGCATGGGCCTCAATCTCGACGTCGACCACGTCGCCTTCGCCTCCGACCGCAAGTTCGACGGCTACCAGTTCCGCCGCCTCACGCCGGCCGAATTCGCGCAGATCGCCGGCCGCGCCGGCCGCGCCACGCGCAACGGCACCTTCGGCACCACCGGCCGCTGCGCGCCGTTCGAGCCCGAGCTGGTCAACGCGCTGCAGAACCACACCTTCGATCCGGTGAAGGTGCTGCAATGGCGCAATTCGAAGCTGGATTTCGCCTCGCTCGGCGCGCTCCAGGTGTCGCTGAACCTCGCCCCCGGCCACGAGGCGCTGACGCGCGCGCCTGTTGCCGAGGACATGCGCGTGCTCGACCACGCCGCCCGCGACGTCGAGGTGCGCGATATCGCGCATGGCAAGACGGCGGTGGAGCGGCTCTGGGAGGCCTGCCAGGTCCCTGATTACCGAAAGCTGTCGCCGGCCGCCCATGCCGAGCTGGTGACGACGCTCTACGGCTTCCTGATGCGGAAGGGATGCATTCCCGATTCCTGGTTCGAGGCCCAGATTACCCAGGCCGACCGCATCGACGGCGACATCGACACGCTGTCGGCCCGGATCGCACAGATTCGCACCTGGACCTTCGTCGCCAACCGCCCGGACTGGCTGAAAGACCCCGAACGCTGGCAGGGGATCGCGCGGGAGGTCGAAAATAAATTATCGGATGCGCTCCATGAACGCTTGACTGAGCGTTTCGTTGATCGCCGGACCAGTGTATTGATGCGCCGCCTGCGGGAGAACACGAGCTTGAATACTGAAATCGGCAAGACCGGCGAAGTCATCGTCGAAGGCCATGTCATCGGCCGCCTCGACGGCTTCACCTTTGCACCGGATGCGGCGGAAGCCGGCTCGGATGCGAAAGCCTTGCAGGCTGCAGCGCAAGCGGTGCTCGCCGGCGAGATCAATGCGCGCGCCGAGAAGCTCGGCAATGCGCCGGACGAGCAGTTCGTGCTGACCTCGGAAGGCACCATCCGCTGGACCGGCGATGCCGTGGCGCGGCTGTCTGCCGCAGAAGAGGCGCTGCATCCGCGCATCCGCATCATCTCGGACGAGCGATTGACGGGCGCGCCGCGTGACAAGGTGCAGGCCCGGCTCGAGCTCTGGCTCAAAACGCATATCGAGAAGCTGCTCGGGCCGATGTTCGAGCTGTCCAAGGCCGAGGATGTCACCGGCATCGCCCGCGGCATCGCCTATCAGCTGGTCGAGGCGCTCGGCGTGCTCGAGCGTCCGAAGATCGCCAACGAGCTGAAGGATCTCGACCAGCCCTCGCGCGCGGTGTTGCGCAAATACGGCGTCCGCTTCGGCGCCTATCACATTTACTTCCCCGGCCTGCTCAAGCCTGCCGCGCGTGCGTTGGCGGCGCTGCTCTGGGCGCTGAAGCAGGACAATGTCGATCTGTCCTCGCTCTCGGGCGCGCAGCATCTGGCATCCTCGGGCCGCACCTCGTTCCCGGTCGACAAGGCTCTGCCGCGTGATGCCTATCGCGTGCTCGGCTACAAGCAGGCCGGCGAGCGCGCCGTGCGCGTCGACATCCTGGAGCGCCTTGCCGATCTGATCCGCCCCGCGCTGGCCTGGCGCGAGAATTCGCCCGGCGAAAAGCCCGCCGGCGCGTTCGACGGCCGCAGTTTCGTGGTGACGCAGGCGATGACCTCGCTCACGGGCTCGGCCGGCGAAGACTTCGCCTCCGTGCTGCGCGCGCTCGGCTATCGCATGGACAAGCGTCCGCCGCTGCCGCCGAAGCCTGTCGTGGCCGAGCCCGTCGCAACTGAGCAAGTCGTGACCGAGACGATCGCGGCCGAGACGCCGCCGGTTGAAGGCAGCGCGGAGACGTCGACCGAAACCGCGGCCGAGGCCGTTGCCGGCCTGCCGGAGGAGGCATCCGCGGAGGCCGCCGCCGAAGCGGTCACCGTCGAAGATGCTCCCGGCCTGGAGCAGCAGGACGAGTCAGCGCAGGCCGAGCCGGCGCTGGACGCTTCGCCCGAGGCTCCCGTCACGCCCGAAGACGCGCCCGGCATCGCGCCGCCCGCCGAGGAGACCGCTGCATCGCCGGAGGCTGCCGGCCTCGAAGCCGCTGCCGCCGAGACCGTGGCAACGGAAGCCGCCGCATCGCCCGACGCTGCCGCGCCCGAAGCTGCGGCCGCGCCCGCAGAGCCCGAGCTGGTCGAGGTCTGGCGTCCCGGCGGCCGTCACGAGGACCGCAAGCCGCGTCACGAGCGCCATCGCCACCAGCGTCACCACCGGCCGCGTCCGCAGGCCGGGGCAGAAGCCGGCGCTGCGGCGAGCGCGGCGCCCGGCGAAGCCACCGACGGCGCAAGGCCGGGCGAGCGTCATCGTCACGGCGGTCATCGCAGGGATTCCGGCAAGGACTTCCGCAAAGGGCGCGAAGGCGGTGAGGGCGGCGAGCGCCGCGACGACCGCAATCGCAGCTTCCAGGGCAAGGACCGCGACAAGGATCGCGATCGCAACCGCGACAACAAGGGCAAGTTCGGCGGCGAGCGCGACAAGGGGCGCGAGCATCGCGGCCGTGACCGCGACAAGGGCCGCGATCGCCAGGGCGGCCCGTCGCTGCGTCCCTACGCCTCGAGCGCGAACCCGCGCGAGCGCGATCGTCCCGCCGATCCGAACTCGCCCTTCGCCAAGCTCGCCGCGCTGAAGGAGCAGCTCTCCGGTCGGAAGGAGTGATCCGACGACCGAGCGGCAGCGCATCGACAAATGGCTGTGGCACGCGCGGGTGGTGAAGGCGCGCACCTCGGCCGCCGAGTTGGTCGTTACCGGCCATGTCCGTGTCAATGGTGTGCGCGAGACCTCGCCGGGGCATGCGATCAAGGTCGGCGACGTCCTCACCATCGCGCTCGATCGCACCGTGCGCGTGCTGAAGGTCATCGGCTTCAACGAACGCCGCGGCGATGCAGCCTCGGCCCGTGTGCTCTATGAGGAGCTCGGCGAGCGCAATTAGTTGCGCTTTGTATTCATTTCTTGGCCGATCATACGCACACAAGTGTCATGTTCGGGCCTTGCCGACCTTGCGGCGCCGAGCCATCCGCGCTACGCAAGCCGCGACTTCTAAAAGAGCTTTTCGGAGCGTTGGATGACTTACGTCGTCACTGAAAACTGCATCAAGTGCAAGTACACCGACTGCGTCGAGGTCTGCCCGGTCGACTGCTTCTATGAGGGTGACAACATGCTCGTCATCCACCCCGACGAGTGCATCGACTGCGGCGTGTGCGAGCCGGAATGCCCCGCCGACGCCATCAAGCCGGATACGGAACCGGGCCTCGAAAAGTGGCTCCAGGTCAACGCCGACTACGCCAAGAGCTGGCCGAACATCACCCAGAAGAAAGAATCACCTGCCGACGCCAAGGAATTCGACGGCATGGACGGCAAGTTCGAGAAATATTTTTCTCCAAACCCCGGCTCCGGAGACTAATTCAGGTCCAAACTTAACCCTAATAGTGGCGCTTCAGCCGAAAACCAGCCCTCAAGACCCCTAAATCATTGATTTTTGCGGGAAATGTGCTATATTGGGCACATTAAGCCGAACCCCGTCAGCCTGTTGGCCCCTCTGGGTTCCCGTGAAACCAAATGTCGAACAGGGGCGTGGCAGTTTCCGCGCGCAGGCTGTGTCACAGAAAACGCGTAAAAAGAGTACTTCAGCGAGGGCTTCCCATAAGGAGGCCAAAAAAGTCGCCGCGGCCAGCCGTAGCGCATCCAAGGGTCGGACCGCGACGAAGGCGCCGGCTGCAAAGTCCTCGAAGAACAAAAGAAGCGCAATGCCTAACAAGTCTGCCAAACCGGCCGCGAAAGCGACCGTTGCCAAACCTGCTGCTGCCAAGGCTTCCCCTGCGAAGACTCACGCTGCCAAGCCCGCCCCGAAGGCTCCCGTTGCTGCTGCGCCTGCCAAGGCTCCCGTCGCTGCCAAGCCGGTCGTCAAGCCCGCTGCTGCGCCGAAGGTCGAGGAAAAGAAGGTCGTGACCCAGCGTCAGGGCTTCAAGGCCAACGAATTCGTCGTTTATCCCGCTCACGGCGTCGGCCAGATCCTGGCCATCGAGGAGCAGGAGATCGCCGGTGCCAAGCTCGAGCTGTTCGTCATCAACTTCATCAAGGACAAGATGACGCTGCGCGTTCCGACCGCCAAGGTCGCCAATGTCGGCATGCGCAAGCTGTCCGATCCGGCGCTGGTGAAGAAGGCGCTGGAGACGCTCAAGGGCCGCGCCCGCGTCAAGCGCACCATGTGGTCGCGCCGCGCCCAGGAATACGAAGCGAAGATCAATTCGGGTGACATCGTCGCGATCGCGGAAGTCGTGCGCGACCTCTACCGCTCGGAGTCGCAGCCGGAGCAGTCCTACTCCGAACGCCAGCTCTATGAAGCGGCGCTCGACCGCCTCTCCCGCGAGATCGCGGTGGTGCAGCACTCGACCGAGACCGAAGCGGTCAAGGAGATCGAGGCCCAACTCGCCAAGAGCCCGCGCCGCAACGCCAAGGCGGAAGCCGCCGAGGGCGACACGGATGCCGAGGGCGATGCCGACGACAGCGATGGCGACGACACCACCGTCGCCGACGAGGCCGCGTAAGCGTCTCGCGCGTCGATCGCAACAGTTCAAAAGCCCGGCCGTTCGGCCGGGCTTTTTTGTTTGAGTGGAGATCTTGCCAAGCTGTCGTCCTGGCGAAAGCCAGGACCCATAACCACAGGGTTGAGTTGCTGCGACGGCACGGAGTTACAGTCTTCGCCCAGCTGCGCCCTGTGGTTATGGGTCCTACCAGGACGACGAGCGCGTGAACCGTGACCCCAACAAGCTCAGTGTCGTCCCGGGCTCGCGCGTTGAGCGCCCCCGGACGACAGTCACTTCACCGGTCGCTTCTCGAGCTTCCGTGCCAGCGTGCGCCGGTGCATCCCGAGCCTTCGTGCCGCTTCAGAGATGTTGAAATCAGTCTCGATCAAGGTCTGGTGGATGCGCTCCCATTCCAGGGTCTTGATCGAGGTCGGCCTCGTGTCGAGCGCGACCTCGGCGTTGCCCTCGGCCCTGTTGAAGGCGGCTTCGATATCGTCGGTGTTCGACGGCTTTGCCAGATAGTGGCAGGCGCCCAGCTTGATGGCCTCGACGGCGGTGGAGATGCTGGCAAAGCCGGTGAGCACCACGATCAGCATGTCGGGATCATGCGTGTGCAGGAGCTCGACGCAGGCGAGCCCCGAGGCGCCGCCGAGCTTGAGGTCGACCACGGCATGGCCGAAGGAGCGATCCTCCAGCACGTGCCGCACCTCCTCGATCGAGGCAGCCAGCACGACCTCGTAGCCGCGGCGCTCGAACGAGCGCTTGAGCGTGCGGGCGAAGCCGGCATCGTCCTCGACGACGATGAGCGAGCGGTCAGGCGTCAAAATTCCCTCCGATCGCCAGCGTTGCGAGCGGCAGCGTGAGGCGGACGGTGGCGCCGCGCTTCCTGTGGTTCTCGGCGGTCACGCCGCCCCCCAGCTTGCGCACCACGTTCACCACCAGGAACAGGCCTAGCCCGCCGCCGGTTCGGCCCTTGCTCGACTGATAGGGCTTTCCGAGCTGCGCCAGCATTTCCGGCGCGAAGCCCGGGCCGCGGTCGCTGATCGCTAGCACGAGATTGTCGCCCTCGCGCTCGGCGACCAGCTCGACCCAGTCGCGCGAGACCTCGTAGGCGTTGTCGAGCACGTTGAAGATCACCTGCTTCAGCGCGATGTCGGAGACGATCGCGACGTCCTCGCCGAAGGTGTTGACGAAGTAGAGCGTGCGCGCCGAGCGCGCGTCGCACCACTCCTCCACCAGCGCGGTGACGAAGGCCGTCACCGTCGTCGGCGAGGAGCCTTCGCCGCGCGCTTCGCCCGCCGATACCAGGATGCCCGTCACGATCGACTTGCAGCGCTGCAGCGAGGTTTCCATTTCCGCGAGGTCTTCGGCAAGCTCCTGATCGGCGGCGAGATCGGGCATGCGGCGCCAGTCGCTGAGGATCACCGACAGCGAGGCCAGCGGCGTGCCGAGCTCATGTGCTGCGCCGGAGGCGAGCAGGCCCATGCGCACGATGTGGTCCTGCTCGGCCGCATGCTGGCGCAGCGCCGCCAGGTGCGCGTCGCGCTCGCGCAAATTCCTGTTGATGCGGGTGACGAACACCACGAGCAGCACGGCGTTGAGGACGAAGCCCAGGAGCATGCCGGCGACGGTGAGCGTATAGGTCTCGCTCAACGGGTTCGGCGGCAGCTCGAGCGGGCGATACGCCAGGGTCAGCCAGACAAAACTCGCGCAGGTCAGCGCGACCAGTGACCAGGTCGAGCGCGCGTCGAGCAGCACGGCCCCGAGCGTCACCTGAAGCAGGAACAGCGAGGTGAAGGGGTTGGTGGCGCCGCCGGAGAGGTAGAGCTGCGCGGTCAGCGCGGCGACGTCGAGCATCAAGGCGACCAGGAGCTCGTTGTTTGTGATCGCGGCGCGATGGCGCACCCAGATCAGGCTGGAGACGTTGAGCAGCACCAGCGCGCCGATCACCGCGCCCATCCGCTCCAGCGGCAGGGGAATGCCGAGGCCAAAATGCACGCCGCCGATGGTCACGATCTGGCCGACCACCGCCGTCCAGCGCAGCTGGATCAGCAGCGCCATGTTCTTGCGGTTGGTCTCGTCGTCGGTCGGAGCCGTGCCGAGCAGCCCACCGCGCGCGTCGGCCTGCGATTGCAGCGTGACGGCGAACGCGTCACGCGCAAGCGTTTGGGAAAGTCCCTTCCCGTCGTCAGGTCGGCTCGACGATCGTTCCAGCATCTGATCCCGTCCTGCGGGCAGCAGCATCCGCGCCGCCGGCCGGTTCGTGGACGAAGCGCTTGCGGCGGAACAGCCCGCCGCCGAATGTGACGAAAAGTTTACCGGCCAGCATGAAGGCCAGGGCGAACCACGTCAGCGCGTAGATCAGGTGGTTATTGGGAAAGCGGATCACGGTCAATCCGCCGATCGGACCGCCGGCAATTTGTGATCCGGCATCGGCATCCACGAAGAAGGGCGCGGCCTCGTGGAGACCGCGTGCCGCCGCGATCGCGGCGACATCCCGTGAGTACCAGCGGTTGTGCTGCGGCACGTTGGTCCGGAGGAATCCGCCATTGGGCTCGCTGATGCGAAGGAGGCCGGTGATCTCCACCTTGCCGTCCGGATTGCCGCCTCGGCGCGTCGATGCGTCGCGCCGCTCCGACGGCACGAAGCCGCGATTGACCAGGATCTGCGTGCCGTCGTCGCGCTGAAGCGGCGTCAGCACCCAATAGCCCGGGCCTTCCTCGGTGACGGCCTGCACCAGCGTCTCGCGATCGTGCAGGAAGTGGCCGGCGACGCTGACATGCCGGTATTCGTCGTTCGCGGTCGAGACCGCAGGCCACGCCTCGGGCGAGGGGATCGGCACTGCCGGCGCATGAACGCGCTGCTCGACGCGGTCGATCAGCGCCAGCTTCCAGGCGCGGCGCTCGATCTGCCAGACGCCGAGGGCGATCAAGAGGACGAAGGCCGTGAGCGAGAGGACCGTGAGCCACAAGGGCGGCGTCCGCGCGGCTTTGCCGCGTGTTTCGCCTGCCTTGCCTGTCCCGGTCCTGATCTCGCTCACTTCATCCCGCTCATCTGGTGCATCGGCATCATGTTGGTGTTGAGGTGGTTCATCACCCACAGCGAGCCGGACAGCGCGATCACCACCATGACGATGGTGAAGATCAGCGCCATCATGCTCCAGCCGTTCTCGGACGTCGTGTTCATGTGCAGGAAGTATATCATGTGCACGACGATCTGCGCGACCGCGAAGGCCATGATGACGAGCGCGGTGATCTGCTTGCTCGGCAGCGTCCCGCTCATCACCAGCCAGAACGGGATCGCGGTCAGCACGACCGAGAGTACGAAACCCAGCACATAGGTCGAGAACGTGCCGTGAGCGTGGCTGTCGCCGTGGTGATGGTCGTCCGCATGGGCGGCATGAGTATCGGTGTTCATCGCAGAACTCCCAGGAGATAGACGAAGGTGAAGACGCCGATCCAGACCACGTCGAGGAAGTGCCAGAACATCGACAGGCACATCAAACGGCGGCGGTTGGCCTCGATCAGGCCGAACTTCTGGACCTGCACCATCAGGGTCACCAGCCAGATCAGGCCGCAGGAGACGTGCAGGCCGTGGGTGCCGACCAGGGTGAAGAACGCCGACAGGAAGGCGCTGCGCTGGGGCGTGGCACCTTCATGGATCATGTGGGCGAACTCAGTGAGCTCGATGCCGATGAAGGCGAGGCCGAACAGGCCGGTGATCGCCAGCCACATCTGCGTCTGCGCGACCTTGTTCTGCTGCATCGTGAGCATCGCAAAGCCGTAGGTGATCGACGACAGCAGCAGCATCGAGGTGTTCACCGCGACCAGGTTCAGGTCGAACAGGTCCTTTGGCGCGGGGCCGGCGGCGTAGTTGCCGCCGAGCACGCCGAAGGTGGCGAACAGGATCGCGAAGATGAGGCAGTCGCTCATCAGGTAGATCCAGAAGCCGAGCGAGGTGCTGTAGCCTTCCGGATGCGGATGCTCGTCGGCGAGGTAGAACATCGGCTCGCCGGTTTGCGCGGGATTGACGGAAACAGTCATTTACTTGGCTCCGGCGAGCAGCTTGGTGCGCGCGTCCTCGGTCCGGATGACGTCTTCAGCCGGAATGTCGAAGTCGCGGTGATAGTTGAAGGTGTGGCCGATACCGACGACGAGCATCGCGATGAAGCTCACGGCGGCCAGCCACCAGATGTACCAGATCAGGCCGAATCCCATCGCGGTGGCGAGGCCGGCGAGGATGACGCCGGTGCCGGTGCTGCTGGGCATGTGGATCGGCCTGAACCCGGTGAGCGGCCGCTGGTAGCCGCGCTTCTTCATGTCCCACCACGCGTCATTGTCGTGGACGACGGGGGTGAAGGCGAAGTTGTAGTCCGGCGGCGGCGAGGAGGTCGCCCATTCCAGCGTGCGTCCATCCCAGGGATCGCCGGTGACGTCCTTGAGCTGCTCGCGCTTGAGGAGGCTGACCGCGAACTGCATCAGCATCGAGAGGATGCCGATGAAGACGAAGACGGCTCCGATCGCGGCGATGACGAACCAGATCTGCAAGGACGGATCGTCAAACACGCGCAGGCGACGGGTCACGCCCATCAGGCCGAGCACGTAGAGCGGCATGAAGGCGAGGTAGAAGCCGGTGACCCAGAACCAGAACGACATCTTGCCCCAGAACGGATCCAGCTTGAAGCCGAACGCCTTCGGGAACCAGTAGTTGATGCCGGCGAAGGCGCCGAACACCACGCCGCCGATGATCACGTTGTGGAAGTGTGCGATCAGGAACAGGCTGTTGTGCAGCACGAAGTCGGCCGGCGGCACCGCGAGCAGCACGCCGGTCATGCCGCCGACCACGAAGGTCAGCATGAAGGCGATGGTCCACATCATCGGCAGTTCGTAGCGGATGCGGCCGCGATACATCGTGAACAGCCAGTTGAACATCTTCGCGCCCGTTGGGATCGAGATGATCATCGTGGTGATGCCGAAGAACGAGTTGACGCTGGCGCCCGAACCCATCGTGAAGAAGTGATGCAGCCAGACCAGGTAGGACAGGATGGTGATCACCACGGTGGCGTAGACCATCGAGGTATAGCCGAACAGCCGCTTGCCGGAGAAAGTCGAGGTGACCTCCGAGAAGATGCCGAAGGCCGGAAGAACCAGGATGTAGACTTCAGGGTGGCCCCAGATCCAGATCAGGTTCACGTACATCATCGGGCTGCCGCCGAAATCGTTCGTGAAGAAGTTGGTGCCGACATAGCGGTCGAGCGACAGCAGCGCGAGCACGACGGTCAGGACGGGGAACGAGGCGACGATCAGGATGTTGGTGCAGAGCGAGGTCCAGGTGAACACCGGCATCTTCATCATGGTCATGCCGGGGCACCGCAGCTTGACGATGGTGCAGATCAGGTTGATGCCGGACAAGGTCGTGCCGACGCCGGCGACCTGTAGCGCCCATATGTAATAATCGACGCCGACGTCGGGACTGTAGCCGATGTTCGACAGCGGCGGATAAGCCAGCCAGCCGGTGCGCGCAAACTCGCCGATGAAGAGCGAAGCCATCACCAGCACTGCGCCGCCGACCGTCATCCAGAAGCTGAAATTGTTCAGGAACGGGAACGAGACGTCGCGGGCGCCGATCTGGAGCGGCACGACGTAGTTCATCAGGCCCGTGACCAGCGGCATCGCCACGAAGAAGATCATGATCACGCCGTGCGCGGTGAAGACCTGGTCGTAGTGATGGGCGTTGAGATAGCCTTCGGAGCCGTTGAAGGCGAGCATCTGCTGGCCGCGCATCATCAGCGCGTCGGCGAAGCCGCGCAGCAGCATCACGATGCCGAGGATCATGTACATGATGCCGATGCGCTTGTGGTCCACGGTGGTGAACCATTCGCGCCAGAGATAGCCCCAGAGGCGGAAATAGGTGAGGCCGCCGAGCAGTGCGGCGCCACCCAGCGCCACCACCGCGAAGGTGCCGACGACGATCGGCTCGTGCAGCGGCAGCGATTCGAAGCCGAGCCGGCCGAAGATGAGCTTGAGAAGATCAGGAGACATGCGGGATCTCTTTAGGAATTTGATTTCGGACGCTGTCCGAGGAAGAAGGACGAGGACTTCAGCGGCGTGAACGACGGCCGCTTGAGCCCGGCGCCGAGCAGCGGCGCGGTGTCGGTGGGAGCCGCGATGGATGCGGTGGTCTTGCCCTGCGGCGCATCCGGCGTGCAGGTGCCGGCGACGAAGCTCGGCTCCGGTCCAAGCACGGTGCCGCGGCGGGCGTACTTGTCGTAGGCCAGCGGCAGCGTGTTGTTCAGGCCCTGATGGCCGGCGCCGCCCTTGGCGTCGATTGCCATCATCTCGCTCTGGCACATCTTGCCGGTCTCGACGCACATGTTGAGGATCAGGCGGTAGAGATCGGCATCGACGGTGCCCCAGCGGCGCACCGGCTCGTTCTGGCTGGGCTTTTCGAGCTGGAGATATTCGGCGCGGCCAAGCGAGCCGCCGGCGGATTTGGCGCCGGCGATCCAGGCGTCAAAGCCCTTCTCGTCGAGGCCCTGGAACTTGAAGTGCATGCCGGAGAAGCCGGCGCCGCTGTAGTTCGCCGAGAAGCCCTTATAGGTGCCGGCGTGGTTGACGACGGCGTGAAGCTTGGTCTCCATGCCCGGCATCGCATAGATCTGGCCGGCGAGCGCGGGGATGTAGAACGAGTTCATCACCGAGGACGCCGTGATGCGGAACGTGATCGGGCGGTCGACCGGTGCTGCGAGCTCATTGACGGTGGCGATGCCGTAGTCCGGATAGATGAAGAGCCACTTCCAGTCGAGGGCGACGACGTCGACCTCGAGCGGAGCCCCGGACTGGTCCATGGCGCGCTCGGCGTGGATGCGGCCGAGCTTGCGGTAGGGATCGAGCAGATGGGTGCCCATCCAGGTCAGCGCGCCCAGGCAGACGATGATCAGCAGCGGCGCCGACCAGATCACCAGCTCGAGCTTGGTCGAGTGATCCCAATCCGGCTCGTAGCGGGCCTCGCTGTTGGACTGGCGATACCGCCAGGCGAACAGCACCGTCAGCGCCATCACGGGAACGACGATCAGGAGCATCAGGACGGTGGAGATGATGACGAGGTCGCGCTGTTGCGCTGCGATATCACCGGCTGGCGCCAGCACGACGTAGTCGCAACCGCTGAGTGCGGCAGCCAGAGGTAGTAGCGCCAGGATCTTGAGACGAGACACGGGCCGAGCCTTATGGGAAGAGTTTCCTTTGCGGGGCCAACGGGTAGCTGCGACGCAGCAATCAGGACATTGGACAATTTGTCCAATGTTGCAGTGCGGGATGTTGGGTCAGACAGAGGCAGATTGCCTGGCGTCCGCCGGGCGGTCGGCTTTGGTTTTCAGGACGTTAAGGGCGCACGAATGGCGACGGCACAGACCCCCGCAATGGCAGATCTCCACACGGGCGAGCACGGCCACGACCAGGCCAGTCCCGGCGAGATCGCCATCGGCGTCATCATCGGCCGCACCTCGGAATTCTTCGACTTCTTCGTCTTCGCGATCGCCTCGGTGATCGTGTTCCCGCGCCTGGTGTTCCCGTTCGCGAGCGAACTGACCGGCACGCTCTATTCCTTCATGGTCTTCGCGCTGGCCTTCATGGCCCGTCCGATCGGCACTGTGATTTTCATGACGGTCGACCGTGCCTACGGCAAGACGGCCAAGCTGATCTCGGCGCTGTTCCTGCTCGGCACCGCCACCGTCGCGCTGGCGTTCCTGCCCGGCTATCACGAGATCGGCGTCGCGGCGATCTGGCTGCTGGCGCTGGCTCGCATCGCGCAGGGTCTGGCCTGGGGCGGTGCCTGGGACGGCATGGCTTCGCTGCTGGCACTGAACGCGCCGCCCTCCAAACGCGGCTGGTACGCGATGGTGCCGCAGCTCGGCGCGCCGCTTGGGCTGATCGTGGCCAGCGCGCTGTTCGCCTATTTCGCCGGCAATCTCTCGGCCGACGATTTCTTCGACTGGGGCTGGCGCTACCCGTTCTTCGTCGCCTTCGCCATCAACGTCGTGGCGCTGTTCGCGCGCCTTCGCATGGTGACGACGGAAGAATACGCCTCGCTGTTCGAGACCCGCGAATTGCAGCCCGCGCGCATCTCCGAGACGGTCGCGCGCGAAGGCCAGAACATCATGCTCGGCGCGTTCGCGCCGCTGGCGAGCTTCGCCCTGTTCCACATGGTCACGGTGTTCCCGCTGTCCTGGGTGTTCCTGTTCACCCGCGAAAGCCCGGTGCGCTTCCTGATCATCGAGATCGTCGCCGCCGTGTTCGGGGTGGTTGCGATCGTGGTCTCCGGCATCATTGCCGACCGCGTCGGGCGCAAATCGCTGCTGATGGGATCGGCGATCGCGATCGCGATCTACAGCGGCTTCGCCCCGCAGCTGCTCGACGCCGGTGCGTTCGGCGAGACCATCTACATGGTGATCGGCTTCATCCTGCTCGGCCTGTCCTTCGGACAGTCCTCCGGCGCGATCGCCTCTAACTTCAAGCAGGCGTATCGTTACACGGCCTCGGCGCTGACCTCGGACATGGCCTGGCTGTTCGGCGCCGGCTTCGCGCCACTCGTCGCGTTGCTGCTGGCGACCAATCTCGGCGTCATCGCCTCGGGTGCGTATCTGCTGTCGGGCGCGTTCTGGACCCTGCTCGCGCTCTGGCTCAGCGGCCACCGCGAGGCCGGCGATATGGATGCGGGCTCCGGCGCTTAAGCTGGAGTAGCTGCCACACGACGGGTGTCGTCCCGGCGAAAGCCGGGACCCATAGCCCCAGGGAGAGGTTGTGGGTTGAGCTGGCAACCACGAGTCTTTGCCAAACTCTGTCCTGTGGTTATGGGTCCCGGATCTGCGCTTCGCTTGTCCGGGACGACAGCGGAGTTTGTGGCTCAATAACGCGCATCAATCCGCCACGATCTTCACGCGGTCGCGCACCTTCACCTGCGCGTTGCGATCGAGGCCGTTCAGCACGCGGAAACGCTCGGCGGGATGATCGACGCCGGCCATGCGGTGGGAGAGCGATTCCACGGTGTCGCCGGGCTGCACGGTGATGACCTTGATACGCAGCGGGCGGGCGGCCTGGATCTCCTCGAGCGTCAGGCGGCGGAACGAGTTGACGGTCTCGCGCGCGTTGCGCTCGCTCTCGGTCGATTTCTGCCGTGCCGCAAAGATGAAGCGGTAGACGTCGCTGCCGAAGCGCAGTGCATAGACCTTGAACTGCCACTGATCGCCCTTCGCGGTGGCGGACGCCGCCGGGAAACCGCTGATGGAAAGATCCTCGGTCGAGGCCTTCTCGACGCCTTCCATCCAGCCCGAGTTCAGGTAATCGCCGAGCGACTGTTCGGCCGGCACCCGAACCACGTCGAAACGCATCGCCTGCGAGCCGCCGTCGCGCACGCCGATCACGGCCTGCGCGGTGTTGTCGAGCGTGAAATTCTCCGGCGCCTGGAAGGTGAAGCCGAGCTTGGGATGCAGGAATCGGCGGCCGCGCACGAAACCTTCGCTGGGATCCTCGCCATAGACGAGGTTGTCGATCGCGGCGAGATAGCTCTCGCGGTCGCGCTCGGCGCCTTCAGGGGCCGCATATTGCCGTGCGATGGTCTGCGCGTTCTGCACGCGCTCCGGGGTTGCCGGATGAGATGAGGTAAAATCCTGCGCGCGCGGATCGAGCGAGCTCTTGCCGGCCTTGAGTTCGGCATTGCGCTCCATCGCCGAGAGGAAGCGGGCCGCGCCATAAGGGTCGAAATGTGCCTTGGCGGCGATGCCGACGCCGATGCCGTCGGCCTCGAACTCCTGCTTGCGCGAGAAGGTCGCCATGGTGAGCTTGGTCTTGGCCAGCGCGAGCGCGGTGAGATCGGGATCGTTGCTCATGTCAGTGACGACACGGGTGACGATCGCGGCCTGGCGGGCCTGGTCCTCGCGCATCGCCGCGTGCTTGGACAGCACATGCGCCATCTCGTGGCTGAGCACCGAGGACAATTCCGACGTATCGCTCGCAAGCGCAAGAAGCCCGCGCGTGACATAGAGCTGGCCGTTCGGCAAGGCGAACGCGTTCACCGCGCCGGAATTGAGGATGGTGACCTTGTAGCCCTGGTCGGGCCGGTCGGACGCCGCAACCAGCCGGTCGACGGTCTTGCTGACGAGCGCCTCGAGCTTGGGATCGTCATAGGTCCCGCCATAGCTCGCCAGGATGCGCTCATGCTCCTTCTCGGTGGCGGGCGTTTGCGCCACCGCGGGCTTCGGCTTGGGCATCGCCACGGCCGGTGGGGGCGCGGCGGTCTGAAACCGGGCCATGTCGCCGCAACCGGCCAGCGCCGTGCCCAGGACAAGGCATAGCGCGGCCGGCGCAGCCCGCAGGCGGCGGCCATCACCTCGTTCGTGCCGTTCTAGCACCCCATTCACGTCGCTTAACCCGTGCCTGGCCCGTTTAGGGCCTTACCCCTGTCGGCTCGTTTGCGTCCAGCAACTCAACCTGTCCTGCGAGGCGCAGATCGATCCGCGGCCCCGTATTCCCCTCGATCCAGCCCCGGACTCGAATACGCTTATTTTCCAAGGACTTGATGGGTATTCCGGCGCTTTCAAACGCCGGCAATGTGCGCTTTGAAATAGTCACCGCAAAGCCGCGTGTCCAGTTTCGTCCGAAGTTGAGGTAGGTCATTGCCCCAGCTTGCCGGACCGACAGGACTTTGCCCTCGACCACTACAAAGCGCCCGATCCCCGCCAAAATATCGTCCGGACTTTCCGGGTTTTTTATGGCCGACGGGTCAGCCCAGCTGCCCTTTTTTTGGCGCCGCGCCTTGGCCTCCGACGCCATCAGGGCGGCTGCGCAGTCCTTGTCGGTGATTTCGGCGGAGACGAGCGCGTCGCCCTGGGCGAGTAATGTCTCCTGTACTGAAATGTCGCCTTCGCCGACGAACAGGATTGCGCCTTGCCGACCGTAGCGGTCCGGCGTGTCGTCGGTGCCGCGGAGTACGACCTCACGGCCGACGAGCAGCGCGGTCAGCGCTTGCTTCGTCGTCGCCGTCGGCTCGACGCCGGCGAGGCGGATCTCGCGTCCGTCATCGAGACGCAGACTGCGCGCATCGACGACGGCGGAGACGCGGCCGTCGCCCTGGGAATCGAACTGGCATGGCGCTGCGAACGCGGCGTTCGACGCGATCAGAACGAATACGACGATGAGATGAAGAAGTCGCGTCACGTGACCCGGAGAGGTTGTGTTTCGTGCTCACCTTAACTCATGCGTGGCTGGGCGCGAAGAGGCTTCCTCACACTGCGTCATTGCGAGCCCAGCGAAGCAATCCGGACTATTTACGCGGAGAGAGACTTTGGATTGCTTGGTCGCAGGAGCTCCTCGCAATGACGATGCGGAGACATCTTGCGTCTTCTCGCCATTCCGCTTTGCGGAAATCGCGCAACGAACGTGCGATCTGCATCGCGCCTCGCGCTTGCTGCGCTCTTGCGCATGCGGCATGATTGCGGCAACAGCAATAACCAAGCCGCCATCAGAGCACGGCGCGATAAGGGAGGTCTTTTTGATGAAGAATATTCTGTCGGGCATTTTTGCTGCGTCGCTTGCTCTCAGTGCGAGCGCCGTGCAGGCCCAGGACAAGCCGCCGCTGAAGATCGGTGGCATCCTCGACATGTCGAGCCTGTATGCCGACATCACCGGCCCCGGCAGCGAGACCGCGGCCAAGATGGCGGTAGAGGATTTTGGCGGCGAGGTGCTGGGCCGCAAGATCCAGGTGCTGGCCGCCGACCATCTCAACAAGGCCGACCTCTCCGCCAACATCGCGCGCGACATGCTCGACAATCAGGGCGTCGAGATGATCTACGACGTCGCGGCCTCTGCGACCGCACTCGCCGCCGGCGAGATCGCCAAGGCGCGCAACAAGATCATCATGTTCAACGGTCCGGGCTCGATCCGCCTCACGAACGAGGCCTGCGGTCCCTACACCATCCACTACGTGTTCGACACCTACGGCCAAGCCAACGTGACCGGCCTTGCAGCCGTGAAGTCGGGCCTCGATAGCTGGTTCTTCCTCACCGCCGACTATGCCTTCGGCCAGGATCTGGAGAAAGACACCAGCGCCGTCGTCACGAAGACCGGCGGCAAGGTGCTCGGCAGCGTGCGTCATCCGCTCAACACCTCGGACTTCTCATCCTTCCTGCTTCAGGCCCAGGCCTCCAAGGCCAAGGTGATCGGGCTGGCCAACGCCGGCGGCGACACTGTCAACGCCATCAAGCAGGCGGCCGAATTCGGCATCACCAAGGGCGGGCAGAAGGTCTCGCCGCTGCTCGCCTTCGTCTCGGACATCGACTCGATCGGGCTGGAGACCGCGCAGGGCCTGCTGCTTGCCGAAGCGTTCTACTGGGACCTGAATGACGACACCCGCGCCTTCTCCAAGCGCTTCATGGAGCGCACCAAGCGGGTGCCGACCTCGGCGCAGGCCGGGGTCTATTCGTCCGTGACGCACTACCTGAAGGCGGTGAAGGCGGCCGGCACGACCGATGCGGCGGCCGTCATCAAGGTGATGAAGGAGACGCCGATCAACGACTTCTTCGCCAAGAACGGCAAGATCCGCGAGGATGGCCGCATGATCCACGACATGTACCTGTTCGAGGTCAAGAAGCCGTCGGAGTCCAAGGGCCGCTGGGACGATTACAAGCTGCTCGCCACGGTGCCCGGCAGCGAGGCGTTCCAGTCGCTGGAGCAGTCGCGCTGCCCCCTGGTGAAGAAGTGACGGGGTGACGCAAGTCACGACGTCATCCCGGGGCGCGAAGCGAACTATGGTGCGCAATTGCGCACCTGAGGATCTCGAGGTTCTGGGGTCGACGCGTTGCATCGCCCCGGAACGACGGAGGAAGATAGCGACAAGAAGGAACGCCCCCATGAACGACATGGTCCTGCAAAAGCTCGAAGGCGGGCTGCTCACCATCACGATGAACCGCCCGGAGCGGAAGAACGCGCTCAACCCGGACATGGTGCGCGGGCTGGTCGAGGCGGCGCGGCGCGCGGCTGACGATCCGGAGGTGCGTGCGGTGCTGTTCAAGGGCGCCGGCGGCTCGTTCTGCGTCGGCGGCGACGTCAAGTCGATGGCGGAGGGCCGCGCGCCGTTGCCGTTCGAGCAGAAGCTTGCAAACCTGCGCCGCGGCATGGAGGTCTCGCGCATCCTGCACCAGATGCCGAAACCCGTGGTGGCGCAGCTCGATGGCGCGGCGGCCGGCGCGGGCCTGTCGATGGCGCTGTCCTGCGACCTGCGCATCGCCAGCGAATCCTGCAAGATCACAACGGCGTTCGCAAAAGTCGGTTTTTCCGGCGATTACGGCGGCACCTATTTCCTCACGCAGCTGCTCGGCAGCGCGCGGGCGCGCGAGCTCTATCTGATGTCGCCGGTACTCACGGCCAGGGAAGCGCACGCGATCGGCATGGTGACCAGGGTCGTGCCCGACGCCGAGATCGACGCCGCCGCGCACGAGCTCGCGATGTCGCTGGCGCAGGGCCCGTCGATCGCGCTCGGCTTCATCAAGCGCAACATCAACAATGCCGAGCATCTGGCGCTGGAGGATTGCTTCGACGGCGAGGCGATCCATCACACCCGCTGCGGCGACACCGAGGACCACAAGGAGGCCGCCAAGGCCTTTGTCGAAAAGCGCAAGCCGACCTTCAAGGGCGCATGACCATGGCGCCCTATGTGCGGCTGCGGCAGATCTGTCTGGTCGCGCCGCAGCTCGAGCCCGTCATCTCCGACATCGCCGAGATCATGGGCCTTTCGGTCTGCTACCGCGACGGCAATGTCGCCAAATACGGCCTGGAGAATGCGCTGCTCCCGGTCGACACGATCCTGCTGGAGGTCGTCGCGCCGTTCAAGGACGGCACCACGGCCGGCCGCTTCATCGACAAGACCGGCGGCCGCGGCGGCTATATGGCGATCTTCTGCTGCAACGACCCTGACGAGCGCGGCCGCAACGCCAATGCGCTCGGCGTGCGCACCGCCAACGTCATCGACCATGCGCCCTATCACGGCGTGCAGCTTCATCCCCGCGACTGCCGCGCCGCCTTCATCGAGTTCAACCACACCGACGGTAGCGACGACGTTCTCGGCGCCTATCCGCCGGCGGGACCGGATTGGCAGAACTTCATCCGGAACGATGTCACGCAAGCGCTGACCGCAGTGGAGATGCAGAGCCCGGATCCGCAAGGGCTCGCGGAGCACTGGGGCAAGATCATCGGCGTTGCCGCGACTGGCGATGCCGAACTGAAGCTGCCCAACGCGACCTTCCGTTTCGTGAAGGGCGCCAGCGAGATCATGAGCGCGCTGGAGTTTCGGGTGACCGATGCCGCGAGTGTGCTGCATGCCGCGAAGGCGAGGGGGCTTGCGGTGGCGGGGAACGAGTTCTTGCTGAGCGGGGTGACGTTCCGGCTTGTGGCTTAAGCTGTTGCCACAACCACCGCTGTCGTCCCGGACAAGCGAAGCGCAGATCCGGGACCCATAACCACAGGAAGTGGTTTTGCGAAGACTCGGAGTGACCTGCTCGCACCATAACCGCGCCTTGTGGTTATGGGTCCCCGCGTTCGCGGGGACGACAGCGGAGTTCATGAAAGCGTCAGAGTGATGCGGCGAAACGCTGCCGCGATCACCGTCCCCTGAAATTCGCCACGCGCCGTTCTTCCGTGGCCTTGACGCCTTCCTTGAAATCTTCCGTTGCGCGCAGACGTGTCTGCTCGGCAAGCTCGTGATTGGTCGCGGCCATGACGCGGTCGGCGAGGCCGGCGCGCATCGTGGCGCGGGTCGAGAGCAGGCCGAGCGGCGAGCATTCGGCGATCTCGCCGGCAAGCTTCATGGCGGCCGCCTTGACCTGGTCCTGTGGCACCAGCTCGTTGGCGAGGCCCCACTTCACGGCTTCCTCGCCGGTGACGCGGCGGCTGGTGTAGAACATTAGCTCGGCGTTGTTCTTGCCGATCAGCTCGGGCAGCGTCACGGTCAGGCCGAAGCCGGGATGGAAGCCGAGCTTGGTGAAATTGGCGGAGAAGCGCGCCTCGGGGCAGGTGACGCGGAAGTCGGCCGAGACCGCGAGGCCCAGTCCGCCGCCGATGGCCGCGCCCTGCACGGCCGCGACGATGGGCTTCTTGGCGCGGAAGATGCGCACGGCCTGGATATAGAGATGGTTGATCGGGCCAAGATTGTCGGCCGGGTCGCCCTTCTTCTCGGCCTCGCGCGCCTCCTGCGCCTGCCGCGCCGGGTCGCCGAAATTGGCGCCGGCGCAGAACGCCTTGCCCTGCGCTGACAGGACCGAGGCGCGGATCTCGATGTCGCGGTCGAACTCGTCGAGTGCATCCGCGATCTGGTTGATCAACGAGATGTCGAAGAAGTTGAGCGGCGGGCGGCGGATCTCGATGCTGCCGACATGCCCGACCTTCTCGACGCCGATATCTTTATAGGTGCTCATGATGATCCTCGAATGATTAGCGCAAGCCCAAACCGCGGGCGATGATGCCGCGCAGCACCTCGGTGGTGCCGCCCTGGATGGTGAGTTTCGGCGCGGTCTTGATGGCGAAGTCGAGCTGCCGCTCCAGCGTCTCGCGGTTGGTCGCGGTCTCCTCGACGAAGGCGGCGAGATCGCGCACGCGATGCGGCAGCTGCTGCTCCCAGACCGTGCCGATGTCCTTGACGATGGAGGCTTCGACCACGGGTTCCTTACCGGCCTGCAGCATGCCGGCGACCGAGACCGACATGCGCCGCATGGTGTGGAGCTGCGCGACGAGGCGTCCTATGCCTTCGGCGCTGCGCGTGTCGGGATTGGGGCCGACCGCGCGGACCAGCTCGGTCAGCACGTAATAGGTTTCGAGAAAGCGTTCGGGACCCGAGCGCTCGTAGGCGAGCTCGCTCGTCGCCTGCTTCCAGGCGCCGTCGACCTCGCCGAGCACGTGATCGTCAGGCACGAAGAAGTCGGTGAACACGACCTCGTTGAACTCGTACTGGCCGGTGATCTGGCCGATCGGGTTCACCTTGATGCCCGGCTGCTTCATCTTGACCAGGAACTGGGTCAGGCCGTGCCGGCGGTTTTCCTTGGTCGGCGGCGAAGTCCGGAAGATCGCGATCATGTAGTCGGCGATGTGGGCCGACGAGGTCCAGATCTTGGTGCCGTTGATGAGATAGCCGCCGTCTGTCTTGGTCGCGCGCGTCTTCGCCGCGAACAGGTCGGAGCCGGAGTTCGGCTCGCTCATGCCGATGGCAAAGCAGATCTCGCCGCGGCAGATGCGCGGCAGGATGTCCATCTTGATATGCTCGGGCGCGTATTTCAGCAGCACCGGTCCGCTCTGGCGGTCGGCGACGAAGAAGCGCCGCGTCGGTGCGTTGGCGACGCGCATCTCTTCGGTCACCACGTAGCGCTCGAGGAAGGAGCGCTCCTGGCCGCCATATTTCTTTGGCCAGGTCATCCCCAGCCAGCCCTTGGCGCCGACCCGGCGGGAAAACTCCGGCGCGTCGGCGTCTTCGCGGTTGGGCTTGTGCGGATCGAAGGTGCCGGCGGCGATTTCCTCGGCGAGGAAGGCGCGCACTTCCTTGCGCAGCTGCTCGCACTTCTCGGGCAGGCGGATCGGATCGAAACGGAGGGCAGCGGTCATTGTGTCTCTCTCCCGGATCAGCGCGACGCCACGAGCGGCCACAATTCATCGGCACCGCGGTTTGCGACGAGCTTGCCGAGCTCGACCGCCCAATGGCTTTCCGAGCCGAAATCGTCGCGCCAGGCCAGCGCCCGCAGCGAATAGCGGTGCAGGATGTGCTCCATGGTGAAGCCGATCGCGCCGTGAACCTGATGCGCGATGGCGCCGCCCTTTTCAGCAGCTTCTGCGCAGCGGATCTTTGCGGAGGCGGCTTCGAGATAGACCTCATCGTCAAATGCCTTGGCATTCGCGATGGCGTCGGCTGCGGACGTCGCCGCGGCAAGCGCTGCGGCGGATTCGCCGGCAAGGCGCGCGAGATTGTGCTGCACGGCCTGGAATTTCGAGATCTTCTTCTCGAAGGCGACGCGCTCGTTGGAGTAGCGCACGGAGATGTCGAGCATGGATTCGAGCGCGCCCGCGATCTGAAGGCTGCGCGCGACGCCGCCCATCAGCATCAAATTGGTCTGGTCAAAGCCCTTCGCCGGCTTGATCGTGACGGGCTGGACCTTGTCGAGCGTGACGGTGTCGCTGTGGTCGTAGCCGACATTGAGCCCGGTCTCGATCCGTGCGTTGGCCGCATCGACCAGCGCGATGGAAACCCCATCCTTGCCGTGCGCCAGCACCGCAAAATGCTTCGCCGCCTTGGCAAAGGGCACGCCGCGCGCGCGGCCGGAGACCGCGCCGTCGGCATCGAGCGTGATGCGATCCTTCGGGGACGCAGGCAGCACGGTCATCTCGCCTTCGGGCGATGTGATCTTCGCCTGCGCCAGCAACCAGCCCGCCAGCATAGTCTCTGCCAGGGGAACCGCGACCGCAAAACGGCCGGCGGCGTTCAGCAGGGCAAAACCGTCGGCAAGACTGGCGCCGGAGCCGCCGAGATCGTCAGGCACCCAGGAGAGCGGCAGGCCGGCTTCGCTCAGCGCCTGCCACAGCGGCGCCTGCCACGAATCTTTCCTGTCGTTGTTGATGGTCTGCGGATCGGCGAGATCGGCGAAGATTTTCTCCGCGGTCTCGACGACGATGTTGTCACTCTCCGCCACAGCGTTCCCCGTGTTTTGCCATTGGCGCGTCCTGCTCGGTGGACGGACGCGCGATCTCTTCTTGCGCCCGATGATCGGAAAAAGCCATGGCCCTGACAAGCGTTGATCGCAGGTCAACCTGCGGCGCGGACATGGGCGCGAGGGCCTGTCGAGGCTAATTCCGCTAAGCGGAGTTTGCTCGATTTGCAGGGCGCGGCAAACTCGCTAAACAGGGCCAATGAGCTGAGGCTTGCATCAGAGACAGGGGAAGGAAAACAACATGGCCAACGACAGTCTGTGCGCAATCGTGACGGGATCGGCTTCCGGCCTCGGTGCTGCGACCGCGGAAATTCTCGCGCGGAACGGGGCCCGGCTCGTCATCAACTATTCCTCGAGCCAGAAGGAGGCCGAGGCGACGGCAGAGCTCTGCCGCAAGGCCGGCGCCGCGGAAGTCCTGGTCGCGCAAGGCGACGTCTCGAAGGATGACGATTGCCGCAAGATCGTCGCGGCGGCGGCGCCCTGGGGCCGGCTCGATATTCTCGTCAACAATGCCGGCATCACCAAGCATGTGGCACACGCGGATCTCGATGGGTTGTCGGCGGAAGATTTCCAGCGGGTCTATGGCGTCAACACCATCGGCCCGTTCCAGATGGTGCGCGCGGCGCGCAGCTTGCTCGAAGCCGGCGCCAAGGCTTCGGAGCGGCCGTCCGCCGTGGTCAACGTGTCCTCGGTCGCCGGCATCAGCGGCGTCGGCTCGTCGATCGCCTATGCCGCAAGCAAGGGCGCGCTCAACACCATGACCCTGTCACTGTCGCGCGCGCTCGCGCCGCTGATCCGCGTCAACACGGTGTGTCCCGGTTACATCGATACGCCCTGGTTCACCAAGGGCCGCGGCGAGGCCGGCGCCAAGCAGGTCCGCGACAGCGTGGTGGCAAAGGTGCCGCTCAAGGTCGCATCATCCGCGGAAGACATCGCCCAGCTCGTCTGCTTCCTCGCGATGCCGGCCTCCAACAACATGACCGGTGAGGTCGTGCGCATGGATGCGGGCATGCATTTGATTACGTGAGATCGCGCGGCAAATTCACGTGTCGTCCCGGCGCAGGCCGGGACGACACCGAGTTTTTTGGCAGGCGCTTCGCAGCGCTTGAGAGCTACCCCTTGATCACGCCGCTCGCCACCAGGCGGTGCCAGATGAACAGCACCACCACCGCGCCGATGGTGGCCATGATGAAGCCGGCGCCCTGGTCGGGGCTGTAATGGCCGACGGCCTGGCCGACGAAGGTCGCCAGAAACGCGCCGGCGATGCCGAGGATGGTGGTGAGGATGAAGCCGCTCGGATTGTTGGGCCCCGGCGCGAGCCAGCGCGCGATGAGGCCGGCAATGAAGCCGACGACGATGATCCACAACAGGCCGCCCATGCTCATGACAGTGCTCCCCTCCCTTTGACGACGATCAGATGCGATCCGAGAGCTCGTTCTCGGTCGGCAGCCGTCCGTCCGGCGTCAGGTGGTCGATCACCTGCGGCAGATACTGGCTGAGGCCGGACAGCAGATCCTGGCGCGACAGGCCGCTCTGGGCCGACAGGCTCTCGATCTGGTCGGCGCCGAGCGCGTTGGCGAGATCGCCCGGTGCAATCTGCTTGTTCTCGCCCTTGCCGACCCAGGAATTTGCGGCATCGCCCTGGCCGCCCTGCTGGAGCTGGTTGAGGAGATCGCCGAGCCCGCCGCTGAGCACGGTGCCGGCCGCGCCGCCCGCAAGCAGGCCGCCGAGGCCGCCCTTGAGCAGATCGCTGAGACCGCCGCTCCCGCCGGGTCCACCGGGAAGAGCGCTGCTCCCCGTATTCACAGGCGTTGGAGGCGGCAGCGGCGACCGCTGCTGCGGCGCCTGCGCTGCGCCGGGCTGGCCTGCCGTCAAATGCTTGAATGCCTTCCACCCAAGCAGGGCAATGATCGCCATCGTCATCGGCGACATGCCGCCGGAGGATTGCTCGGAGCTGGGCGTGCTGGGGCCGCGCGGGCCGTTCTGCATGCCGTTGAGGACGTCGAGTAGACCCATGGTGCTCTCCTTTGGCGTCTCGTTCGGCGAGCTTTCGCCGCTGACAACCCCCCGGGGCGAAAACATATGAGTCTCTCATGACGGTTACAAGGCGAATGCATCGCAACCGATGGGCAGGCGGCGCTGCCTCTGCTATCGAAGGCCGGTCATTCAAGGAGCGATGTCAGTGGTTGCGGATCGACCGATCGTGGTGGCCGGCGCCGGCGCCATCGGCTGTTTCGTCGGCGGCATGCTGGCCGCCTCGGGCCGCCGCGTCGCGCTGCTCGTGCGGCCGCGGGTGAAGACCGAGATCGAGCGGTTCGGCCTGCGGCTGACCGATTTCGGCGGCTCCGAGACGAAGCTCGACGCCGGCCAGCTCGCGTTGTCGGAAGATCCTTCGATCTTCCACAGCGCCGGCATCGTGCTGGTGACGGTGAAGAGCGCCGACACCGCGGATGTCGCGGACCAGATCGCGCAGCACGCGCCGCGGGATGCCGTTATCGTGTCCCTGCAAAATGGGATCGGCAATGTCGCGGTGCTGCGCGAGCGCCTCGATGGCCGGCGCCTGCTTGCGGGGATGGTACCCTTCAACGTGATCGCGATGGGCGAGGGCCGCTTCCACCGCTCGACCTCCGGCGACATCCATATTGGTGAGGACGAGGCAAGCACGGCGCTCGCGCTGTCGGTGCGGGGTCTCACGATCCGCGCGAGCCGTGACATCACCGGCGTGCAATGGGGCAAGCTGATCATCAATCTGAACAATGCGCTCAGCGCGCTGTCCGGCATGCCGCTCGCCGCGCAACTGGCGAACCGCGACTGGCGGAGGCTGTTCGCGGACCAGATGGCGGAGGGGCTGGCCGCGCTGAAGGCCGCCGGTATCGCGCCGGTCTCGGCAACGCCGATTCCCATGGGATGGACGCCAGCCTTGCTGAGGCTGCCGGACGTGATCTTCAACGCAATCCTTGGACGCACGATGAAGATCGATCCGGAGGCTCGCTCCTCGATGTGGCAGGATCTGAAGCAGGGCCGCAGGACCGAGATCGACTATCTCCAGGGTGCGGTGATCGCGCTTGCCGAGCAAAACAACGTGCCTGTGCCGCTGATGCGCCGCATTGTTGCGCTGATCAAGGAAGCCGAGGTCGCGGGCAACGGGCCGCCCGGTCTGACGCCGCAGCAAATTCGCGGGTAGCGCTCGAACTCGATGGAGATGCGCAATGAAGCATTGTTTGACGGCCGGGCTCGCGCTGGCTGCGCTCTGCGCCGCATCGACTCTCGCTTACGCCAGACCGCCGACGGTGATGAACTCACCCGGCTATGACAGGCGATTGCAGGAGAGCCGGTCGCAGCTGGGCACCGCGACAGCGCCAGCGACTGCGCCGGTGGTCAAGCCGAAGCGGAGCAAGAAAAAGCACGCGTACTGAAGCCAACCTCGGCGCAACGGCCTCCGGGGTCGTCCCGGCGAAGGCCGGGACCCATAACCACCCAATTGGATTTGGCGAAGACCCGTGATGATCCATCTCGTGCCACAACTCCTCCCTGGGGTAATGGGTCCCGGCCTTCGCCGGGACGACTGCGGAGTGTGTGGCGACAGCGGGACAAAAACAGAGCAGCTCAGCCCTTCTTCGCCGGCTTGCTCGGCGTCGGGTTGAACAGCTTCTTCAGATCGTTCAGGCTTTCCGACAGGCGCGGCCATTCGCAGGAGAAGGCGCCCTTGGTGCAGGGCGCGCCCTTTCGCTGGCCGACAGTCTGCTGCACTTTCGGCCGCTCGACCGGGATCGGCACGCGTTCGACGTCGGTCCGTAGCGCAACCTGCTGGAGCTGCAGGAGCTGTCGTGCCTGTTGTTCCTGCTGCTCGCGCTGCTGCCGCGCGGTGGCTTGCGCGGCTTCGTTGCTGCGGCGCTCTCTGGCGAGGTAGGCCGTGTAGGCTTCGTCGATCTTCTTCTGTTCCTCCGGCGTCGGATTCGGCCCGGCAATGTCGAAGCTGCGATCCTGGAGGAAGTCGTAATAGGAATAGCCGCCGCCCGGTTTGCGGCGTCCGGCGAACTTGGCGTTGCAATCGGCAAGCGCCGCCGTCTTCTCGGCCTTCGTCGGCAATTTCTCGGCCGCGTCGGCGCAGGACTCGAAGTCGAGAGGCGCGCGCTTCCACCATTGCGCCTGGGCATGCGTCAACGTCAGCAGAAAAAATCCTGCTGTGGCCACGAGGAGCGGCGCCGCACGACGCGATGCAACTACGACCGACATTCTACGAGAGCATTCCTTGCAAGACTCAACCCGCCCTGAGTCGAGTCTGATTTTTGCCTCTTTATAGCCGACTTGTCACCCATGGAACCCGGGAATTTCATGGCTGGGTTGCTGACATTTTTTGCTTGACGTGGCGCGTGAGGCACAGCCGCGCGGCTGGTTATGCGCTTAGACTTTTATCGATTTGAATTCGAGGGGGTCTTTCATGCGCGCGCTGGCCGGTCTCGTCGCAATTGCGCTGTTGCTGATTGGCGGCCGCGCCTTCGCGGCGGACGAAGTAGCACCCAACGGCAAGCCGGTGAGGGCGATTGCCGACGCACGGCTCTCGGTCGGCGGCCAGGGAATTCTGCCGCTGTACCTCTCCAGCGACTGGTCGCTTCCCCTGCCGGCGATCTCGCGCGCGGTCATCGTGCTGCACGGACGGCTGCGCAATGCCGACGAGTACTATTTCTCGGCCCACACCGCACAGGTGGCCGCGGGCGACGACGGCAAGCGCGCACTCATGATCGTGCCGCAGTTCCTGGCGGACATCGACGTCGAGGCGCATAAGCTGCCGGCCGACATGCTGCGCTGGTCGCTGGAGGGTTGGGAGGGCGGCGAGGCCGCGCTTGGGCCCAATCCGGTCTCTTCGTTCGAGGCGCTCGATGCGATCCTGGCAAAGCTCTCCGACCGGCGCATCTTCCCGAACCTGAAGCAGGTCGTGGTCGCCGGCCATTCCGGCGGCGGCCAGGTGGCGCAACGCTATGCCATTGCCGGAAAGGGCGAGATGGCGCTGTCGCGTCAGCACATCGATGTCCGCTATGTCGTCGCCAATCCTTCGTCCTACGCCTATTTCAGTGCCAATCGGCCCGTGCCTGCCATCGCCAGATCCTGTCCGGGCTACAACAATTGGAAATACGGCATGGACGAGCGGCCGCCCTACCTTGCGAATGCCACGCCGGCCGCGCTCGAGCAGCGCTATGTCGAGCGCGAGGTGGTTTATCTGCTCGGCACGCTCGACACCAACCCGAAGCATTCCGCGCTCGACAAGAGCTGCATGGCCGAGGCGCAAGGCGCGACCCGCTACGCCCGCGGCCACGCTTATGCGGACGCGATGGCCAAGCGCGACCACGGCGCGCCCAATCACAGGGTCTGGGACGTCGCGGGCGTCGGCCATGACGGCGACAAGATGCTGACCTCCGCATGCGGGTTAGCTGCGCTGTTCGATAGTCCGGGCTGCGGCGCGGAGCGGTGATGGCCCGCATCTTGAAGGCATTGCGTCTTGAAGGTCCGGCCTTGCCTGTTACACTTCGTCCCGCGCCGTGCCTCATCGTGAGGCGACGCCAAGAACACGAAGTGGAAACGCCTGATGCTGCTGCCCCTGTCCGACGTGCCGCGCTGGTACGCTGAACGCAAACCGCACGGCACGATCGCCGTCCGTCACGGGCAGGCCACGCTGACATGGGACGAACTCGAGCGTGGCGCCAATCGCCGTGCGCGGGCCTTCATGGCCAGGGGCGTCAAGCCCGGCGACTTCGTCGCGATCGGTTTGCCCAACGGCAACGCGTTCTTCGAGACTTCCTTTGCGGTGTGGAAGTGCGGGGCGACGCCGACCTCGCTGTCATGGCGGCTGCCGCGCGGCGAAGCCGCCGCCGTGCTCGACATCCTCAAGCCGGCGCTGGTGGTTGGCGGTGAGGCCGACTGGAACGCGCCGAACCGCCTCCCGGCGGACTTTGTGCCGGAGGGATTCTCGGACGAGCCGCTCAATCCGCCGGTGGCGCGCTACTGGAAGGCCATGACCTCAGGCGGCTCGACCGGGCGTCCCAAGGTGATCCTCGATCACCATCCGGCGGTGACCGACACCATCGCGCCGCCGCCGCTCAACATCCCCTTCGGCGTCTCGCTGCTCAATCCCGGTCCGCTCTACCACAATGCGCCGTTCATCGTGTCGCATTACGCGCTGTTCACGGGCGGCCAGCTCACCGGCCTCGTCAAATTCGATGCCGAGGAGACGCTGCGGCAGATCGAACGCCAGCGCGTGCAATGGGTCAATTTCGTGCCGACCATGATGCACCGGATCTGGGCGCTGCCGGAAAGCGCGCGCAATGCCTACGATTTGTCTAGCCTTCAGACCGTCTTCCATATGGCGGCTCCGATGCCGCCCTGGCTGAAGGAGAACTGGATCGCCTGGCTCGGGCCCGAGCGAATCTGGGAGCTCTATGGCGGCACCGAACGCCAGGGCTCCTGCATCGTATCAGGCACCGAATGGCTGACGCATAAAGGCTCGGTCGGCAAGATCGGCGAGATGGCGAAGCTTCGCATCATCGGCGAGGACGGCAACGACGTCGCGCCGGGCGAGACCGGCGAGATCTACTTCCTCAACAATGACGGCAAGGACGCGACCTACCACTATCTCGGCGCCGAACCGAAACGCCGCGCCGATGGCTGGGAATCGCTCGGCGATATCGGCCGGCTCGATGCCGAAGGCTATCTCTATCTCGGCGACCGCCTCGCCGACATGGTCCTGCGCGGCGGCGCCAACATCTATCCGGCCGAGGTCGAGGCTGCGGTGTCCGAGGCTCCCGGCGTGCGCTCCTGTGTCGTGGTGGGATTGCCCGATCCTGAACTGGGCCAGCGCGTTCATGCCATCATCGAGCCGGAGCCTGGCGCCAATGCCCAGGCCATCGCCGACGGCATGGCGGACTTCCTCAAGGACAGGCTCAGCCGCTACAAGCATCCGGAGAGCTTCGAGATCGTCGGCGCCCCGCCGCGCGATGATTCCGGTAAAGTCCGCCGTACCCTGTTGCGCGACGAGCGCGCGGTGTGGATGAAGGAGGGGCGCGCCTTCCGGATTTTGCCTTCGAAGGCGCCGGCGCACGCCGAATAAGAAAAGTCACGGAAGGATCTTGAAAGCATGACGATCACCATTGCAGCCAACAGCGTGCCGAAGCCGGCGGCCGACCTCATCGAGGGCTTTCGCGGTGCGCCGACCTCGGTCATCTCGGACAATCTCGCCCGCCTGCCGGGCGCGGTCGGGCTGAAGCCTTATCATCGCGGCGGCAAGCTGGTGGGGACGGCCTTCACGGTGCGCACCCGTCCCGGCGACAACCTCGCCATCCACCGCGCCCTCGATCTGGTCGGCCCCGGCGACGTCATCGTGGTCGACGGCGGCGGCGACGAGACCCGCGCGCTGATCGGCGAGATCATGAAGAACATCGCGCAATGGCGCAAAGCCGAAGGCTATGTCATCGACGGGGCGATCCGCGATGTCGCGGCGTTCGCCGCGGACGACTTCCCCTGCTATGCCCGCGCGGTGATCCACCGCGGCCCCTACAAGAACGGTCCCGGCGAGATCAACGTGCCGGTGACGATCGGCGGCAGCGTGATCTCGCCCGGTGACATCGTCGTCGGTGACGAGGACGGCGTGGTGTCGTTTCCCAGCGCGGGCGCCGCGGCGCTGCTGGAGGCGGTACGCGTCCAGGTCGCGCGTGAGGAGGAGACACTGAAGGCGATCCGCGAGGGCCGTTACCAGGGCGCTTACGGCAAGTCCTGATCAGAGAACAGCGAAGGGAAAATGACGTGAGCCAAAAGGAAGAATTCCACAATATCGACAATCCCGACGACGGCCTCTTCCGCGAGCTCGCGGCGGGCGTGACCACGCGCATCTTTTCCGGCGAGCAGGCGATGCTGTCGGTGGTGACGCTGGCCCCGCATGCGCAGGGCACGCTGCACCATCATCCCGAGGAGCAATGGGGCGTGCTGCTCGACGGTTCGGCCATCCGCGTCCAGGGCGACGAGGAAATCCCGGTGAAGAAGGGCGATTTCTGGCGCACGCCCGGCAACGTGCCGCACACCATGCGCGCCGGCCCCGACGGCGCCCGCGTGCTGGACATCTTCAGTCCGCCTCGGCCAGAATACAAGAAAGCGGGGTCGGGGTTCGGCACGACCTGAAGCGCTCAAAAGCAAAAAAGCGAAGCGCGAAAATCAAAGGGAGGGGACCATGACGATCACACGACGCACGCTCCTGGCCGCACCGGCCATTCTCGCAATGTCGCCGGCAGCAGCGCAGGCTTCGAAGATCACGCTGGTGGTGCCGTTTCCGCCGGGCGGATCGACCGATGCCATGGCGCGGCTGCTCCAGAGCAATCTGCAGACCAAGCTCAATCGCATCGTCCTGGTCGAGAACAAGTCGGGCGCCGCCGGTGCGCTCGGTGCGGCGCAAGTCGCCAAGAGCCCGGCGGACGGCTCGACCTTCCTGGTGACGTTCGATTCCCATGCCGTGATTCCGACCATCCTCGACAAGCCGCCGGTCGACGTCGAGCGCGAGCTGATGCCGGTCCTGCTGATCGGCACCGCGCCTTACGTGATCGCCGCGGGCGCCGGGCGCCCTTACAAGAGTTTTGCGGACGTGGTCGCCGCCTGCAAGGCGACTCCCGGCGCGGTGAAATATGCCTCCGTCGGCATCGGCACGCTCGGCCATCTCGCCATGACCGTGCTCGGCAGCAAGGCCGGCGTCGAGATCATGCATGTGCCCTATCGCGGCGGCGGGCCGGCCATGAACGACGTGCTCGGCGGCCATGTCGATCTCATCGCGGGATCGGCGGCGCTGGTCGCCGCCCAGCTCGGCACCAACATGCTGCGGCCGATCCTGCAGCTCGGCCGCGAGCGGTTGCCGGCGCTACCGGAGACGCAGACCGCGATCGAGGCGGGCTTTCCGGATTTCGAGACGCTGGCATGGTGGGGCATCTTCGCACCCGCAGGCACGCCTCCGGACGTGGTCGCGGCCATGGCGACGGCATCCAAGGAGATCCTGAGCGAGCCCGCGACCGCGGCCCAGCTCAAGGAGACCCAGCAGATGACCTTGCGGCTCGAGGACGGCGCCGCCTTCAAGACCTTCTTCGACAAGCAGGTCGCCTATTGGGGCAAGGTGGTGAAGGACAACAATATCACGGCGTGAGAGGCCCGGAATTGCCATCCCAGGTCTAGTGCCAGCTCCGGCGCACTCACGCGGCCTTGAGGGTCAGAGCATCTTGCCGACGATCTTGGTCATGTCTGCCGCCGAAAAGGCGCGCAGCGTTTCGGTGCGGACATTGCCGAGCGCGCTGAGACTGAGGCTGAGCGACATCGCGGCAGCCTCATCTGGAGCCTCGAGAACGGTCACAACGTCATATCGTCCCTGCGTCCAGACGATCTCTTTCACGGTCACGCCGAACGTTTTGGCCATCTCCTTGAAGGCCTCGGCCCGCTTGGGTGAGTCCTTGACGTTGCGGATTCCCTGATCAGTGAAATTCCCGAGCACGACATAGGTCGCCATGGTCGTCCTCCCTGGTTTGGATCCCGAGACACTCTCGCATGAGGAAACCGCGCCGAGATTGCCACGGCAGCTGAGACGGCGCTACCTGCGCTTTGGTGAACGTCAGCGGCCGTGACTTACTCGGTCAGATCAGGACAACGGCCGCGCGAAACTGAGCTCGTGGCCGTCGGGGTCGGTGAGATGGAAGTAGCGCTCACCCCATTCGGCATCGCGTGGCGTGGTCGACGGTTGCCATCCGGCGGCGCGTGCCTGCGCGTAGGTCCCATCGACATCAGCCACGTAGAAGATGACGCGGCCCCACCAGGACCAGCGCTTGTCTTCCGGCTGTGCGGTCAGGTTGAGATAGCCGGTGCCGGCGCGAAAGCTCGTGAATGCGGCGGCTTCGCCGCCATACAAGAGCTCGAACCCCAGTGACCGGTAGAACCGCACGGCGCGCGCCATGTCATGTGTGCCGAGCGTGATGGCGCTGATGCTTTCGATCATGTGAGCTGCTCCGCCGAGAGGGGCCAGGACACGATTGTATAGCCGCCCCGTTCAGGTTGACGATGGTCTGGCCCGCCTGGCGGGCTGGCGAACCGTATTTTGCTCTGCTATGAGGGGGTCAAACCCGTACGCACGGGTTCCGCGGTCCCGTAGCTCAGCCGGATAGAGCGGCGGTTTCCTAAACCGTAGGTCGGATGTTCGAGTCATCCCGGGATCGCCAGCCTTTCCGGAGTAAGAAGCCCAATAAATACCAGCATTTCATTCGCGTGCGCGCTTCGTTCTGACACCTATTTTGAGCCGTGGGGGCCCATTCCGTATGCTCCGTTGAGTGCGTGGAATTACAAGGGGTTACCTGGAGCAACCTCAGCTCCGTGCAACACGGATGCAACACGAGACTCGCCAGCAGGTTCATCGTTTGTGTCTCTCGCGATTGCGCTGTATGGCACCAGCAGAGGCAGCTGGTCGGCGGATCGGACACCGTGAAGCCGGCCTTCGGTGAGAAGGTAGGATCGCGCGCTTTGGCGCGGTCAAGCGCGTCGACCAGTACCCGCGAGCACGCAGATCCATTGGCCGCCTTGACTGCGCTCCCCATGGAAGAGGTGAACTGGCGGGCGTTGTCTCGATTCAGAATGAGGAGCGTGCCGACCTGCGCGTGAAGCGGATCATCGCTCTCCAGCGGCGGGGGCCATCGAACTTGCGGTTTGGAAACAATAGCCGGCTGCCGCATCCAGGAAGACGATCAGCGTTTTGCCACGCGTATGCCTCACCACCCTTTGCGCGCTTCTGGTTGATGGCATAGAGCACCAGGGCCTGGGCGTCAGCATCTTTTCCGCCATTGTGACGAGGCACCATGATGTGCTCTGTCAGGAATAAGGTTGGCTCGATGCTCTGTATCGCACTGGAAGCGGCCCAGGGCTACTAAGAGAGGGACGGAGGATGACGGCAACAAAGCTATTCAAAAGAGCCGCGCCGTTATTGGAGATGATCGAAGCGGCAATACCCGAGGCTGCGAGCAACGAATATCGATTTGTGTCTGACGAATGGTTTGTCGACTGGTTGAAAACGTCCGACTTTTCCGCGGAGCAATTCAACTACATCATAACATCGGAGTTGGTCGAGAAGGCTCACCTCGCATCCTTAACTGCCATCATCAGAGCCAAGCGGTGGGCTGACGCAGTTTGCGTCATGTATGAACGAAAGAACTTCCCCGGATGGGCCGCGGCCGTCCGCGGCCTCTTGGAGAGCGCTGGTGATACCGTCGACGGCTTGCTGCAGGTGCCACACACCCTCGCGCTCCATCATCGACTGATCTCGCTTTGCTTGGCGGGCAAACAGAGCGAACTTGTTCTGGCGGGTGAACTTGAGGCAGCGTTGGATCATTTTGTACACGCAAAATGGCGAAGGGGCGGAGATCCGGGGGTCAAAGCCAAGGACAGCGTTGCCTACGTCCGAACGCTTGCGTCAGTGATCCCAAACGTCGAGGCGCTGTATCACAAGCTATGTGGGGTTTGCCACCCATCGAGCGCGTCGATTGACTACTTCAATGTGCCTACCGACGGCGGCTTCAAAGTATCATTGGACCAAGACGGTTCAGCCATAGCGAAGTTGTGTGAAGAACATCCCGACGCACTACAGGATATACTTATGATGCATTGTAACCCGCCTCTCATGGTCCTCAAGGTGTTGCATGTTTTCAAGGTCCATCCGACGATCAAAGCCCTGCGGCCATTTGCTCTCGAGAACATTAAGAGCGGGAACGAAATTCAGCGGCTGCTCAAGCAAAACTGAGGCAAGGCTAAAAGGTGTCCAACACCCTCTAGGGTACGCAGCGTGTGTGAGCGGTTTTCAGCAGGGTACCTATGAATGATGGTTCGGACGTTTACCTCGCCAAGAACTTATTCTCGTCCATGAGCGGCTGACGCTCCGCATCCGCAATGTTCAAGGATAGACAGCATCGATGTCGCGCCGCAGCGGATGAGAGTGGTCTTGCACTCGCGAATCCGAGACGCGACTGCAGGCACCACAGCTCGCTCGGTCGATGCCTGACCAAAGGCATAGACTCGCCGTCTGTTTTGCGCTCAACTGCAACTTTGACGAGCGCTTATTAGATTTCGCGAAGGAGCCATGGAGTTTACTCGCAACGAGCCGGACGCCGTATCGCTGATGACGACGGCGCGTAGCTTCGGCAACTACGATCTGCCGGGGGCTCTAGCCGATCTTATCGACAACAGCATCAAGGCTCAGGCGCGCAACATCTGGATAGCCTGCCTGTACAACGTTGGCGATCCCAAGGTAACGGTTCTTGATGACGGCTACGGCATGACCCAGAGGGAGCTCCATGCCGCAATGAAGCCGGCAAGTACTAATCCTCTCGCTGAGCGATCACCGGATGACCTTGGTCGATTCGGCTGGGGGCTGAAATCCGCATCGTTCTCGCAATGCAAACGGCTGACTGTCATCACCAGCAAGAATGGGGTGATGTCTGGAGCTGAGTGGGACCTCGACAACGTTCGCGACTGGTCGATGGGTGTCCTTTCAGCCAATGAGTTGAAAGAGGTCGCGCCCCCTGAGCTTCGTCAGCATGCCGGGACGGAAATACGCTGGTCAGACTGCGACAGACTTTCGGACGACGGCACAATCAAGGAAGAGGACTTCAACGACCGAACTGTGCATGCAAGAGACAAGATTGCGCTCATCTATCATCGGTATCTGACCGGCGACGTGCCCAAGCGAAAAACTCTCAAGATCTTCTTCAATGGCCAGGAAATTGAGGGCTTCGATCCATTCTACGAGAAGCACGATGCGACGCAGGAGCTTGAGCGGGAGGTGCTGAAGGTCGGCGATGGCACGATTATAATTCAGCCCTATGTGCTCCCTCACTACTCCAAGATCACGCTTTCCGCATACGAGCGACTCGCGGGCGAAGAAGGGTTTCTACGAAACCAAGGCTTTTACGTCTACAGGAACTATAGGCTGATCATCAGCGGTGAATGGTTCCGACTGGCCAAGTTCGGAGAGCTGTCCCAGTTGATCCGCATCAAGGTGGATATCCCGAACTCGCTTGACGCAATCTGGAAGATCACGATCGACAAGACTGATGTCCAGCTGCCAGCGGTCCTGAGGTATCGCCTGAAGCAGATCGTTGACGGTTTGAAGAAGCGGTCTGCACGCGTCTACCGCTCGAAGGGTGGAAACATAGATGGCCCCAACGCCGAGGCCACCGTCTGGTCTCGTCACGCAAAGAGTGGTGAGATTCACTACTCCATCAACCGCGAACACCCCCTCATTGCAGCACTCTTGGCGATTGACGACGAGAGTACGAAAGGTGCAGCCGTCGCGGTGCTTGACGTGATCGAGCAGAGCTTCCCCGTAATCTCGTTCGGTGACGACGCCGCCAAACGCATGCAGGAAATCCATCAGACCGTTACCGATCCTCATGAGTTCCGGAGACAGGTCGAGGCGGCCATTCCCCTGATGCTGCATGAGGTGGGCGGGGATTTCTCACTTCTGGCCAAAATGATGAAGACGGCCGAACCTTTCTCGAGAAATTGGAAGGCAGTGGCGGAAATACTGAAGGAGAAGGGGTGGACCGATGCGGAATCTTGACAGCGAGCTGGCCTACTTTCGCATCGAGATCGGGCGCAGATTCGTCAAAGAAGTGAATGAATCGCTGCCAATACCCGAAGGGGCCATCCGGACTGCCGTCGAGCAGGGCCCATTCAAGCTCTCTCAGGAGGAGCAGGGAGAGGTCGTTCGGAGCTTGGAAAGCCTCTTCACTCACACGCAAAGGAAAGGCTCGGCGGTTACCAGTGACTACAAGCCTTGGCTCGCGGGCCGCCGTTCGACAATAGATTTCTACTACTGGAATCGGCTTCAGAGATTTTACTTGGAGGGCGGCTCGTTGGCTCCCCAAGTGGTCGCAACACTGGATGCTGTAACCGATGAAGTCCTAGATTATCTCGGCGATCCATCCGATGCAGGCAGCTGGTCGCGTCGTGGCATGGTGATCGGCCACGTTCAATCAGGAAAGACCACGAACTATTCGGCGTTGATCTGCAAGGCTGCAGATGCCGGATATAAGGTTATTATACTGCTGGCAGGCATCACGAATTCCTTGCGATCGCAAACGCAGGAGCGGCTCGATGAGACGTTCATTGGAAGAAAATCGATTTTCCACGCGACTGCGCAGGAAGCTTTGCCGATCATCAACTACGCGGGCACGAAGAGATTCCCTGCATACGGAACTTCGCGCGATCGCGATTTCACAAGGGATGCGGCTGGGGTGTTCTTCAATCTCGCTGCTCATAACGAGCCAATCATCTTTATCACGAAGAAGAACAAGGCTCCCTTGGAGAGCCTGCAGAAATGGCTACGGGAGCAGAGTCACGGGCAGAAGATCGACTTTCCGCTGCTCCTTATCGACGACGAGGCTGACAATGCTTCGATCAATACCCAAAAGGACCCGAAGGCGACTACCGCAATTAATGGAGCAATTCGGCAGATATTAAATCTGTTTTCGCGGTCATCGTACGTCGGCTACACGGCAACGCCATTTGCGAACATTTTCATTGATCCGGACAGCGATCAGCAGATGCTGTCTGATGATCTGTTTCCGCGCAACTTCATCAAGGAGCTCGATCCGCCGTCAGCATATGTGGGGGCCGCAAGGGTCTTTGCGGAGTCCGGTGATCTGAGAAAGACGCATGTGGTTCAGGTCGATGAGAGAGACTTTGACGCCATCCTGCCGCTCTCGCACAAGCGCGACATCCAGATTAATCAGCTTCCGTCGTCGCTGTATGTTGCCATCAGGATGTTTGTGCTTGCCCGGGCAATCCGCATCCTCCGTGGTGACGGCAAGAAGCATTGCTCGATGATGATAAACGTAAGTCGGTTTAACGACGTGCAGGAAAAGGTGTTGGGGCTCGTCTACGACTATCTGCAGAGGCTGAAGAACTCCGTCACGGTGAATGGGGGCCTTAAGCCGGGTCAGATCAGCGATGCTAACATCAAGGAATTGAAGGTCGACTTCGAGCGGGAATACGCATCCTGCGGGTTCACTTTCGAGGAGGTCCTGCGGACTGCAACCGAATCCATCTCGACGATGAAGCCAATTACCGTAAACATGAAGGGCGGTAAGCTCGACTACCAGCAAAACAGGGCAAACGGCCTACATGTCATTGCAATCGGCGGACTGGCCCTGTCGCGCGGGCTCACGCTGGAAGGCCTCGTGATTTCTTACATTCTGCGAAATACGGCCACGTCGGACACCCTCATGCAGATGGCACGGTGGTTTGGTTATCGACCCAACTATGAAGACCTGTGCCGAGTCTATCTTCCTAAGGAATCGCTTGACCACTATGTAGAGATACATGAGGCAATTGAAGAGCTGCGTTCGGAGGTTCGGAGGATGCAGCTTGCAGGTCTGACGCCAAGGGAGTTTGGCCTGCGCGTTCGCGAAAGTCCGACGGCCATTCGCATTACTGCTGCGAACAAGATGCGCAGTGCTTCCGCGCTGACCCTCGCGCAGGACTACTCGATCCGACATATCGAGGGCCATTCGCTGGTGAATGACAACGATGTGAATCTGAGGAATCTCGACGCCGTTAAGACGCTGGTTGCCAAGATCGGGTCGGCGGGCTGCAGGTCAGATCACCGGGACAGAGCGCTTTTCTGGTCCGGGGTTGATGGCAATGAGATCGTTGCCTTGCTGAAGGCGTTTCGATTCTCGGAAGCGCACCCCGACCTCGGTCGCATATCGCAGGATGCAAGCCTGGTGCAGGACTACATTTCCGATCGGTTGAAAGCGGACCTGAAGACGTGGGATGTCTGCATTCCGCATCCTGCGGGTGGTACTGGTCAGCAGGTGATCGATGGCCACTCGTTCCAACTCCGGGAAAGAGAATCAGGCGACATCAATGGAGGAGCCTATCGAGTGACGGGTTCGAAGCATCGAGTTGCCGATCCTAACGATGCACAGCTCGGCCTGTCGAAGGAGCAGGTAGAGGCCGCGCTGGCGGAAAAGGACAAGGAGGGCGGCCTGAGGGGTGATCGTGCGTTCTGCGCCCAGCGGACGCAGCCCATGCTTCTGATCCATATATTCAAGAACAACGGGCAGCAAAAGCTCAAGATCGAGGATCCTATTGTTTCGCTGAGCTTTTGCCTTCCTCCGACCAAGGTTGCAGCCAAGAGCAGACTCTATCAAGTCAACAAGGTCTATCAGAAGCAGATGCTGGATCTCTTCGCCGACCAAGAGGACGATGACGAGGCAATTTTGGAGGCGACGGTAGATGCCTGATCAGTGGAGTGAAATACCGGCGAGTTCGCATCCAGGTCTTAACAATGTTCGCCGTGTGGAGGTGCGCTATCCACTCGATTTTCGACGAGGCAAGGATTTCCACGGGCGCTATATATTTGTTCTGGAGGGAGCCTGCGAGAAGGCACAAATGCCGACTCCGCCGAAGCTTGCTGGTATCGACGTAGCTACATTCTTCGACGAGGCCGAAAACTGCCGGCTGACATTGACCCTCCTGGATTCGGAGTCTCTGGAGATATTCCGAGCCCTGTGTCACGACCTTCTTTCTGCGACCGCGAAACTGCCGCGAGGGGACAATGGGACCGGGTTGCTCGTTGTGCTCGCACGGCTCTACGAGTGGCAGAAACTTCTGAAGCGCAGGTATGAGAAGGTACTATCAACTCAGGAAATGATCGGCCTGTTCGGCGAGCTACTGTTTCTGAGAGACTGCCTTATGCCAGTGATGGGTCTTGAGGCGCCGAGTTCATGGAGAGGTGCATTCAGAGAAGAACAGGACTTTGTGATCGGCAACTGGATCATCGAGGTAAAGACGCAACTTAGCACTGCCGATCAACGAATCTTCGTCAGTTCCGAGGCGCAGCTCGACACGTCGTCGGGGAATATACTGCTTTGCCATCAGATTCTCGGAGCGTCCATGACGGGCAGTCCAAGCTCCCGGAGCCTGAATCAAATCGTGGACGAAATAGCTGCACTCCTTGGCCCCGCCGAGTCACCGCCCGGGTTGGAATTCCAGCTTGGATTACTGAAGGCAGATTACACCAGACGCTCCGAATATGACGAGAGGCACTGGGTGCTCGCATCGCGCAGGCTCTTCTCGGTGGAGGACGGATTTCCGAGGATCACGCCAGCAACTCTCGCGCAGGGGATTGAACGGGTTTCCTACCAAATAAGAGTGGAGGAATGCCTGCCCTTCGAGACAGACCTGGATAAGGCCATGGAGCAGGTAGTTGGTAAACGAATCTGATATTGCGACCGCGTACAAGGAATTTTGGGAAGACGTCTTTCTGGAAGCGGACTCCTCAGCGAGTCCCCAGCCGGAGGCGTTCTTCAATCTCTATTCGCGTCTTGCAACCCTTACAGGCGAGTGCACCGACCTGACCTACTCGCCGGCAAAGAAGGAGGGACGGGGCGGTTATCAGGTGGATGGGTACGCGCTCGAGACTGAGACGGGCGAGCTCTATCTTGCAGTCTGCGATCTCAGAAGCAGCACCGAAGTCGAGTCGTTGAATGCCGGCCAAATCGAGGTTCTAATACAGCGGGTGAGGTCCTTTCTCGAGCGGGCGATCAAGCCGGAGTTCATTCAGGAGCTTGAGGAGACCAGTCCCGCATTCGAGGCGGCCTATCCTGTCTACTCGAACTACCGAGCGATCAGGCGCATTCGCATCGTCATCTTTTCCAATGCGCGGCTGGCTACCCGACGACCTCCTGAGGCAACGGGGGAGATCATCGGACATCCGGCCGTGTTCAGTGTGCTTGATCTCGCTCGGTACGATGGAATCAAGAAGTCCAAGGGGCAGATCGAGCCGATTGAAATAGACCTCGCCGAACTCAACGGTTCACCGCTTCCCTGCCTCAAGGCGCACACCGATGCCGGCGACTATTCTGCGTTCTTGGTCGCGATGCCCGGGCCGCTGCTGGCGAAAATATACAGCCTTTATGGGCCACGTCTGCTTGAACAGAATGTGCGAACATTTCTTCAGGCAAAGACGAAGGTCAATCGCGGAATCATTGAAACCATTGTCTCTAACCCGAGGAGATTTTTTGCCTACAACAACGGCATTACGGCTACCGCTTCCAGTCTTGAAACAAATAGGCTGGATGATGGCTCGCTCGCAATTCAATCAATAAGAAACTTGCAGATCGTCAACGGCGGGCAGACGACGGCATCGATACTTTACGCAAAGGATAGATCGGGCGCGGATCTTCAGGATATCTGGGTGCCGATGAAGCTTTCGGTTGTGGCGCCCGAGTACTTAGAGGAAATGGTACCGAAGATTTCCCGATACGCGAACACGCAGAACAAGATCAACGAGGCTGATTTCTTCTCCAGTCATCCGTTCCACTTAAAGCTCGAACAGATATCAAGACGACTTATGGCCCCGCCGAAGCCAGGCTTCCTTTCTGGTTCAAAGTGGTTCTACGAACGTGCGCGCGGGCAGTACAATGACCAGCTTGCCTACGGAACGCCTGCTGCGCGAACCAAGTTCGAGCATGAGTATCCAAAGGATCAAAGGATCGACAAGACCGAATTGGGCAAGTTCGAGTTGACGTTCCAGTGTCAGCCGAACGTCGTCAGCTTGGGCGAGCAGAAATGCTTCATCGAATTCGCCGAACATATCGGAAAGAAATGGGAGGAAAACGAGGCGTCGTTCGATGACGAGTGGTTCAAGAGAGCCGCGGCAAGAGCCCTCGTGTTTCGCTGGACGGATCGGATGGTCGCGACCTCGGATTGGTACAGGTCGGACCGGGGCTTCAAGGCGCAGATCGTCACATATTCGATAGCCTGGCTCGTCTCCTACCTCGCGCGCGTTCGCAAGTCGGAGATCTCGCTTGAAATGATCTGGAACACCCAGACCATATCGGAAGAGCTCGGTCAGGGTCTGCTTGAAGTCGCCCGGCAGGTAGCAAGAAAGATCAAGGACACGCCTCCCAACGTCAAGAATATAGGCGAATACTGCAAGCAGGAGGCATGCTGGAGTGCTATTCAGAGCGCTCACTTCATCGTTCCCCAACAGCTTGGCCCGGAAGTCAGACGTGTTGGAGGATCGAATGGTGCTGAGACGGCCGCCATTCTCGAGACGCGCGCCTCGCGGATCTCGGCGGCTAATGTCGAGCGTGATGATCTGATTCTAAGTCTTCGTCAGCTGATGGATGGGAGCGCGAGAGATCGCGACGATCTGATTGGAGAGCTCGCTAGGCTATCCGGATACGAGCGTACCGGCTCCCGCGTCAGGGAGGAGATGACGAACGTCATTCGCACCGCCGTTCGCCGTGGTATCCTGAAGAGCAATGGCGAACAGATCACGATCGGGGCACGCACTATCTCCGACTACGACCGGGAGTTTCTGAAGGACCAGTTCCTGGCCTCGATGCAGGGAAGAAGCTGGACGGAGAGGTCGGAAAGCATCCGCATGTTTGCTCGGTGGCTGGGCTTTCGTCGAACCGGGCCCTATATCGAGGACGCCGCCAAGTCACTGATCAACGGTCTAATCCGGGAGGACAGGTTGGAGAGCGACGGTTCGGAAATTCGGCGCCGAGGTTGATCGTAGTCTAAGTCGCCTTCTTAACGACATTGGCTACAACCTCGGCAATCTGCAGGGCTAAGTAGGGAGGCACTGCATTGCCGACCTGAACGTACTGTTGCGTTCGATTGCCCGTGAAATAGTAGTTATCCGGAAATGTCTGAAGTCGCGCAGCCTCCCTCACCGTAAGGCTGCGGCACTGGAGCGGATCCGGATGAATAAAGTAGTGACCGTCCTTTGCGATGTGACTTGTGATAGTGCTCGACGGCCGATCGTCGAGCTGAACCCTGAAGCGGTCCGAGAATTTTCCAGTCTTCCAGTTGCGGTGTGATGGCGAGAGGCTCGCTGGGAAATCTGACGCTTTCGGTGATCGGCCACGAACCGCGCCAAAAATCGCAGAGAAGAGATACCGCGTGAGATCCGCGGGCATATGCGTGCGCGTCTCACTGTTGGGGGCGGCTTCTATTTTTGAGTCGAGTAGCCACCTTCTCAATCTTGGGGCAGCTGTACTCCCGATTGATGGCGGTTCGGAGGCGACTCGATGAAGTTTAGAAGCTGTATCTCGAAATCGCGCCTGAATCTTCTTAGCGCGATCAGCAATGTCCGTCAGGTCATGGTTTGAGTCCGACAGCTTCACAATTCTGGAAAGCGACGAGGAGACTTCACTGACCCATCGATCATGGCTGTCATTTTTGCTGAGACCGCTGCGTAATCTCGGCATACCAGAAAGTACGCTGCGCACGATCTGCGGATCTGGCGGAGACTTGGACGTGTGGTCATCTGCGGTCAGATCGATAGCGTCCTGCACTTCGATATCTGCTCGGACTCCGATCACTATTACGCGGTGACGGGCCTGAGGGACTCCGAACTCTTCGGCGCGGACTACGAACGATCGGTGATGACTAGGGACTGCAAGCGTCATTCGGCCCTCGGCGGTCGATGACAGCGCAAAGAGCCGATAGCTGTTTTTGCGTCCTCCGGCATCCCGCAGGTCTGAAAGGACGAGGTCGAAGATCTCCTTGCCATCGACGGATGATGAGATCATCCCCTTGACGTTTTCCATTACGAATACAGCCGGCTGAAGCTGGTGGATGACCTCTATGTATTCTCGATAGAGAAAGTGTCTCAGGTCGTTGCGAGCCTTGTATCCCTTGATTCCTCGGTTCCGGGCGCGCCCAACGAGCGAATACGCTTGGCATGGAGGCCCGCCGATCAGAACTGACCTTGTCGACGCGGTTTTCCGAAGTTCAGTCAGCCGCGGCCTCAACACGGCTTTTGCTGTTGATGTACCAAGTTCGAGCCGAAGAGCCTCGTGGCATGCGGCTTCCCATTCCTTCGGATAGAGGTGCCCCCAGTCGGGCGACGAGGTCGCGCCGTTGATGAACGAATAATACTCCTTTGGAAACTTTTGACCAAACTGCCGCAGGAAGCTGCGCAGACGGAGGGTCTCAAAAGCCGAGGGCTCCTTCTCGACCGAAAGCGCAATTGCAAATGGGTGCTGGCCACGGCTGTCGCAGAACGCCGAAAATCCCTCTCCTAAGCCACCGGGACCGGCAAATAGATCGACAACCGGAAACGCTGGTTTCATCAAGGTGCGATCTCAGTTCTTCGATCTGGTGTTACGACGGCGAGGGATTGCCTTGGGGATCTGAAGGTGCCGCTTTTGGGAGGCGATCGCCTGCTGAAGCAGGCGCGGTAGCCCAGATTTGCCTTGCGCATCGGCCTTCACGCTACATTCCCAGACAACCAAGGTCCTCCAGCCCGCCTCGTCGAGTTGCCCGAGCGCTTCCATGTCCCGCCGAATGTTATTCTGAAATTTGGCCTGCCAAAAGGGCGCATTGGTCTTGGGCGTTGTCGCAAAACGGCAACCTGGATGCCTATGCCAGAAGCAGCCGTGAACCAGTATCGCCAGCCTGTGTCGCGGCAGCACGATATCAGGTTTGCCTGGCAAGTCGCGACGGTGAATCCTAAAGCGGAATCCTAATGTATGAAGCATCCTCCTGACAGCCCGCTCCGGCGCAGTATTCTTGCCTTTGATCGATGCCATCATGCGACTGCGTGTCGCCGGCGCGATCTTTTCAACCATCGACCTTCTCTGATCTGCTCTTTGCAACTCCGCCGACTGTTAACTGGTTCGTGGCATTTCGTACAGGTCCTAGACATTCAGGCCTGACCGGCCAGTTTCCGATAGACCGTCGTTTGGCCTCCATCTCTCACACGTATTCGCAGGGACGCGGGTGCGGCATTCAGCCCCTCATCACGATCGCTTCGGCGCGATCTTTGGCCTCCTCGACGTTCATCCTGGCTTCGAATAGGTAGCCGTAGATATCGAAGGTTTGAATGATCGATGCGTGGCCCATCATCGCTTGAATACGCTTAGGTGAAAAATCGGCCTCGATCCAGAGCGCGGCGCAAAAGTGCCGCAAGGCATGCATGCCGAATTTCGCAACAAGCTTGCTGCCTTGCTTACCTTTGTCGTTGACGACCTTCTGCTTGGTGACCCCAGCTTCGATCTGTGCCAAGCGAAGGAACCGATTCATCAGGTTGGCGTGATTTTGCACCGTCCCTCGAGATGTCGCGAACACTAGACCGAGATCGCTCCTTGGACACCTTAGCTTCCATTCTTTAAGAGCCTTCTCGGTGGTGGCGTTCATGACGATGTCGCGTGTCCCGGCGTCAGACTTCGGCTGAGCGACGATTCCCCACCGGTCGGCGCGCTTGGTGATCGTGATCAAGCCCTTCTTGAAGTCGACGTCGGCCCAGCATAGGGCGCGCAGCTCGGATCCTCGCAGACCACAGAAAATCAGCACGAAGAGCATGGCCAAGTAGTCGGCCCACTTCTCCGCCGTGGTTTCGATGAGGGCCTTCACCTCCTCCACCGAGGGCATCGGTGGGCGCTTCTTCTTCTTTTTGTGCTTGTACGGCGTCAAGGAGACGACGTTCTTGATGACCCATCCTTTCGTCTGGGCGTACGATCGCCGACGATCTGTTGGGCAACCCGTCGCACAGTGGCGACGGGCTTGTCCCGCGCGTCGACTATTGGTTTCACGGGCACGTCCACGCGCCGACCGATTACCGGATCGGCACGACCCGCGTGGTCTGCAACCCGCATGGTTACGCCGACGAGGTGCCCGGATTCGATCCGCGCCTGATTTTCGATATCGAGTCGTGATCGTCGCAAGAGGAGCGAGTCTGGAGACAATGCCGAACGACGAGCCCGAGAAGGTCACGGAGACCGACTTCGATCTAGAGGAGCTGGATGAACCCGTGGCCGGCGACGACAGCTACCTGAAGAGCAGTGCGCGTTTGGCCATCGCGGCTGCGGCCTTCGAGGGGGCGGTGTCGCCATCTGTTCGCCGAAAGATTGTGGCTCGAAAGAACCCGACCGCGGTTGTCATCAGAGTGCCGACGCCGGCATGGATCGGGCCAATCGGAGCCTATTGGTCGAAACACTTCGGCGCTGCGTGGAAGCAAGTTCTGAGAGATGGTTCCGATAACCGTCGCCATAGTGCGGACAAGGGATCGGACGAGGTCGCGCTCGAACTGACTGAGCGCTCCGTCGTGGGTATCGCCGCCGATGCAAGAATTCTTCCTGCTACCCTCGTTGCCGCGGCCGACTTTCGGATCAACATCGCGCTGCCGTCCGGCGAGCTCATGGCTGAGGCAGTCGCACGCTATCACGGCAAGCCGCACGATTGCGACTTCTCGAAGATCTCAGTCCTCGGATTGGATTTTCCGGACATTCTTGCGAGCTTTCGTGCCAACTCGTCTCCCCGCGAAATCCGGAGACGCCTCGCCGCGATATCGGCCAAGACGAGCCTCGACAATGTGTCTCAATCGCTGCCGGATCTCAAGACGGCCGTCGAGTACGGAGAGGCGAGGCGATGGGCGCTGAACCTAGCGCAGGATATCGAGGATTTTCGCGCTGGTAGGATCCCGTGGTCAGCTATCGATCGCGGCGCCGTCGTCTACTCAAAAGATCCGGGGCTCGGTAAGTCGCTTTGGGCCAGGATGGTCGCGGCGTCGTGCGGCATAAAAATCGTCGAATCCAACGTAGCGGACTGGGCATCGTCTGGATCTGGTTATCTTTCGGACGTGATTCGTGCCGAAAGGCAAGTCTTCGCCGCCGCACGTGCTCTGGCATTGCAGTCGCAAGCGCCCTGTCTGCTCTTTCTGGATGAAATCGACGCGATCCCGAATCGAGACAAGATGTCGGATCGGAATAGAGACTTTTGGACGGTCGTTCTGGGAGACGTACTTTCCAATTTAGACAATGGTCTTGCCGTGGACGGCGACGGTTGGGATGAAGGGGAGAACAAGCGCGGACGGATCATAGTGATCGGCGCTACCAACCGCATTGCCGACCTGGATCCCGCACTGATGCGTCCTGGTCGGCTCGAAAGGGCCATCGAAATTAAGCGCCCCAACTACGATGGAACACTCAATATTCTTCGCTATCACGTGGCAGGAGACATCCCCGACGGCGATCTCGGCGAAATCGCCGTACTGATCGAGAACGCCACCGGTGCGGAAATCATGCAGTGTGTACGCGAGGCCCGCCGTCTCGCACGGCGGCGAAAGGGAACCTTGTCGTCGGCAGACTTGCGCGCAGCCGCGCTTCCTAGGAGCGATCTGGATCCGGAGACGCTCTGGCGCATCTGTATCCATGAAGCGGGACACGCGATCGGTACCCTGGCATCGAAAAGCGGTGCTGTGAAGCGATGCGTCGTTCGCGAGAATGGCGGTGGGCTGGGAGAGACGTTGATCGAGAACGTCGACCTAGTTCTGCCGACGAAAGACGACATAGAGAACCGCGCAGTCGCAGTTCTGTGCGGTCGGGCCGCAGAGGAAGCAGTATTCACGAAGGCTTCCTCGAATGCAGGTGGCGACTTGAAGAGCGACTTGGCGATCGCCACTCGCTTGGTGAGCAGTCTATATACGTCCGTGGGCTTGGGGGGATCGCTCGCCTACTTGGCCGATTCGAATGAGGTGGTCGAACTGCTTCGGAACGACCGCCTACTCAGGCTCAAGGTCGAAAAGCACCTCGCGGTCCTCCATCGACGAGCGCGCAACTTGATGCGGCGACATCGAGAGGCCGTGACGGCAGTCGCGGAGTCGGCGTCGTCTTCGGAACGGACTACGCCGGCATCCGCTTCGTAGAAAGCGCGCTGCTCGACGCCCGACGGGTCAAGGACAGGTTGGTCGACGTCGAAATCAAGAACTACGGGTCCAAGAAGGACATGCTCGACGACGTCAAGAAGTCGACGAAGGGGACGCGCGCTTCCAAGGTGATCGTCGTCTCTCCGGAGACCCCGTGGCGTCCGGAATGGGTCGTCGAGGCCGAGCGGGCCAGTCGCGTCCGCAAAGGCGAAGTGCGCTTGATCTTCGTCGGAGATCCCGCGCATGCCGAGGAGTGGTCGAGAGATCGTACGGTGCTTCAGCGGGTGCTTCCCCAGATCAAGATCGTCAAATTGCGACCTTGGGCTAGATCCTACCTCGGCAGCCGCCTCGAATCGCTGCAACTTTCCGGCGATCTCGTCGATCGAATCTTCCGGGCCACGGGAGGGTGGTCCGAGATCGCAGGCCCGCTACTCTCGCGGATCGCCGAAGACGGCCGGCGCGCGCCGGACCTGGTCGAGCGCGAGAAGGAGACGGTCTTGTCGTCGACGGATCTCCTTGATCGGCTCGGCATTCCCCGTCAGCTGATTGGCTTCTACCGCGACCTGGCCGCATATGCCGACGGCTCGACCATCACGACCACGGACTTTCAGAGCCTCTGCACGTTCGACGGCCGCAACATCTCGCCGCGAGTGGTGGGAATCTACAGCGACCTGCTTGGCATCATCTCCTTTCCTCCAGATCAATCGGGTCAGGGGATCCGCAAGGTCGATCTCAACCCCCTGGTTCATGCCGCACTGCTTCGGCCGGAGTGATTAGATGGATCGCCTCCACGTCTGGTGGGACCTCCCTGGCCCTGCCAGTGTCATCGGCAAGATCGTGCAGTCGGTGGAAAACCGCGAAAGGGTGCTTTGTCTGGCGGCGCCGGACCCGCGCCCATCCGGGCTCACAGGTGCGATCGGACGCAAGCTCAGGGGCGAGCTCTCGTTGGAATGCGCCACGCTCGACGTGTCGCGCGAAGACCAGACGCAACCCATTCCCCATCTTCTGGCAGGAGCCCTCGGGATCTCCGCCGTCGAGATCGGCTCGGTCGGCGAGTTCGCGTCCCATCCGAGCCTCGCCGACCAGGTCCTCGTCGTTGACGGCATTGGGCGCGACAGCTTGCGGCGTTGGGGCCTGTTCCTGCGACAACTGCACCTGTCGCGTTCCGAAGAGATCGTAGTCGGCCCCATCCTGATCGTTCTGCTGCCGGCCGGGCTGACCCGCGAAGAGACCACGGTGCTCCGCGGTTCTGCGCGATCGCTGACGACGCAAGGCGCCGTCGGCCGCTACGACGCGATCAGTTACGCCGCGCAGATCGGTACCCGACCATCGGCCGATCTGGCATCCCGCGTCGGACATGCGACGACGATCGAAGTTGCCGCCTGGTCGCGCGAAGTCTTGGAGCGCATGCTGGCGTGGGAGGTTTCGGATCAGATCGATCCGCTCCCGCTGCTGGAACGCGCTGCCGTCGCGTCGGAAGTCCGCTTTCCGTGCTGGGAGAACGGCTTGGTCGACTACTGGGAGGACGAACCGGCCGCTCACGCGATCGGCGCCATCAAATACGGGATGCACGAGCACCTCCGCCGAAGGATGTGGAGCGCTCAGGCCGGCGTCCTTCTCCCGTTCGCATATCGAATCCTGCGATCCCTGATCGGGCGACACAAGGAGTACCTCGCGAAATTGGTGTCGCCCGAAAAGCCATGGATGAAGAAGTACGGATCGCGTGAAGTTGCCGTCACCGACTATCGGAAGCTCGAATTCTACGATCTGCAACAGCTTGCCGACGGCGTCATGTCGCCGGAAGAGAGGGAGCTCAGACGCGTCGCCCAATTCATGCGCAACAAGGTCGCCCATCCCGATCTACTCAATCCCGATCAGATATCGAAGATCTCCGATTACTACGAAGCTCACCGCGATCTGATCGAAGGGGACGTTCCGGGCTGGAATTGGCCTCGATGCGGCCAGACCATGATTTTGACCGTAGGCCCCTCGGGAGGAGGAAAGTCGACGTGGTCGTCCGAACAGGGTGTCGAAATCGTCTCTTCCGACGAGATCAGGCGGGAGATCAGCGCGGACGGCGAAACGCCCGGCAGTCAGGCAGGCATCTTTCATCGCGTTCGGATCGCCAGCTCCAAGATCATGGAGGATGGACGGGATGTCATCGTCGACGCCATGCACATCGAGGCGGAGCATCGTCTTCGGCAGATCTCGATCGCCCCTGCGGACATGGGCATCAAGTATGTGATCATCGACCGTCCTCTGTCGGAAAAACTGAGGGACGCCGGCTGGCGATCGGGGCGCGGGATCATCGAGAAGTACCACGAGCTATTCCCCGATAAAGTCGCGGCTGCGCTGAACGGAGACGATCGCCCGGGCGTCGATGTCCTGGATCTGCGCACCCAAGGGGCGGTCGACCCTGCCGCTACGTAGGGCGGCGGGCGGCCACGGTTTACGGATGGCGCAGCGCCCGTGCCAGATCGAGGAAACCTGAGATGTGCGACCTTTACAGGACGCCGCGTTGGGACCGACCTTGTCCGGTTGCGGTGGGCGTCATCGGCGATGTCGTAAATTTCGCCCCCACCCGACTCGACTCCACTGTTCCTGATATGTTCTAATCATGCGATGACCGACCGACCCGCCAGCTGGCGCTTCCCCACCAGGCAGCAGATGGAAAAGCTCGTCTCCTCTCCCGCAATGGTACGAGAAACCTCGCCCACGCGGGCCGTAGGACCGGCAGACGACCTGCCGCCCGAATACTGGCAGGCTGTTTTGGAGGACCCCCGTATCGCTGCGAGCCCGACTCGCTGCGCCTCCGGACGAACGCTGCGGCTGAGCCGGATTCCTGAGCATATTCTGAGGGTCGGCTGCCGCCGCTGCGGCCGAACCGTCGAGATCCAGAAGGTCGATGCCGTTCGGCTCTACGGCCCTGACGCGGTCTGGAGGGACGTCGGGCAGCGGCTGCTGGACAACACGTGTTCGCAGCGGACCGGGCGACATGAGGAAGACGGCTGCTGGCCGTCGTTCGAGGGCGCCTAGCCCGGCGGGACGGCCATGGCCCCCAAGCACCACCCGACCCCGTTGTCCGGAGGCGACCGCAAGGCTCTCGCCAAGGAACTCGGCCGGGCTCGGGCAATGACGTCGATCCTCGCTGCGCAGTCGGCCGAAGCCCGCGCGAAGGGCGAGACCTTGATCCGGGCGGCCGACAAGCTGCTGTGCGAATCCTGGAACGAGCGGATGTGGGCCAATGGCGAGCCGATCGACCCCTCGCCAACGATCGACCAGGCCCTGAATGGGGGATACCCCTGGATCGAGATCGAATGCTCGCGCTGCAGGACCAAGCGGGACGTCGACATGGCCGCGCTGCGCCATCCGCCGACCACTTTCGTGCACGACCTAGCGAGCCGTCTCCGCTGCAGCAAGTGTGCTAAGGCCGGGCGGCGGCCGCCGGCCACGCTGCTGCAGCTGGCGCAGCGGGCCCGCCATCCGGATCCGGAGACCTGACCAACGTGTGCAATTTGTACTCGATCACCACCAACCAGGCCGCCATCGGCGCGCTGTTCCGGGTGGTCAACCGTTACGTCGGCAATCTCGCGCCGATGCCGGGCGTCTTTCCCGACTATAGGGCACCGATCGTCCGGACAGGCGCCGACGGACGCGAGCTCGCCACCGCGCGCTGGGGAATGCCGTCGTCGTCGAAGGCGCTGATGGACGCGACGAAGAAGCGCGCCGAGAAGCTGCAAGCCAAAGGCAAGACGGTAGACTTCAAGGAATTGCTCCGGATGGAGCCGGATTCCGGAATAACCAACATCCGCAACGTGAAGAGTAGACACTGGACCCGATGGCTGGGCGTCGAGAACCGTTGCGTCGTCCCGTTCAACTCATTCAGCGAGTTCAACAAGACCGAGGGCGGCGACATCTGGTTCGCGCTCGACGAGACCCGCCCGCTGGCCTGCTTCGCCGGCATCTGGACCAACTGGACTTCGGTCAGGAAGGTGAAAGAGGGCGAGACCACCAACGATCTCTATGCGTTCCTGACGACGGAGCCGAACGCGGAAGTAGGCGCCATCCACCCGAAGGCGATGCCGGTGATCCTGACCACGCCGGAAGAGGTCGAGATCTGGATGACGGCGTCTCCGGATGAGGCCCTGAAGCTGCAGCGACCGCTTCCGAACGGCGCCCTCCGGATCGTCGCCCGCGGCGTGAAGGAAGACGCGGCTCGGTCTGCGTGCCGCTAATCTGACTTCAAGCATAAATGCCTTCGGGCTTAGCTAGGCCTCCGGCTTGATAGTTCCTCAGAGCGAGCGCCTCCCGACCGAAACACATGGACATCGATGTCCGCAAAGCGCACGGTGCCCGAAAATCGAAATCACAGAGTATTCGTGAAAGCTGATCTGCATAGGGCCGAGGAGGATCGTCTTGGTGCCCTCCGGCGGTATGGCATTCTCGACTCGCTGCGAGAGGCAGATTTCGACGAAATCGTGAAGGTCGCCTCCGCCATCTGCGGCACGCCAATCTCCGTCATCAATTTGATCGACCATGGCCGCCAATGGTTCAAGGCGGAGGTCGGGTTGGGTGTCCGGGAAACGCCGCTGGACAGCTCAATCTGTGCGCATGCGATTTTGCAGCCCGGCCTATTCATCGTACCCGACACCACCCTGGATTCGCGTTTCGCTGATAATCCGCTGGTCACGGGTGACCCGCATTTGCGGTTTTATGCCGGTGCGCTCTTGGAGACGCCTGATGGCTTTCCGCTCGGTACCGTTTGCGTGCTCGATTACAAGCCACGCGAGCTTGACGATACTCAGAAGTCTTTCTTGCGATTGATGGCCAATCAAGTGATGAAGTTGCTTGAACTACGCCGGATCAGCGAGGCCGAACACGCCGCCAGAGTCGAGGCCGAAGACCTGGTCAAGGAAAAAGAGACGTTGATGCGCGAAGGCGATCACCGGCTCATGAATTCATTGCAACTTGTCCAATCGATTTTGGCGCTCCAGAGCCGCAGAGCGACCAACGAAGAAACAAAGAATCAGCTTGATATGGCCAGCAATCGCGTGCTCGCCATCGCAACCGTCCACAAGCAGCTGCACCTGACCGGGAGCCATGAAGAGATCGAAATCGATACCTTCATGTGTAGACTCTGCGCAAGCCTCAAGCACACGGCACCGGCTCAGATCACTGCGATCAATGTTGACGCGGAGAACGCCAGTGTCCGATCGGACGTGGCGAGCGGGTTAGGTCTTTTGGTGGCGGAGTTGGCCACGAATAGTTTCAAATATGCTTATAACCCGGGTCAGACCGGCTCTGTCGATGTAAGTTTCAGGACCACCGCGAGCGGATGGATATTGAAAGTGTCTGATCAAGGGCAAGGATTGCCGGCCGGATTTGACGTCGATCAGAGTAAGGGATTCGGCATGCAGGTCGTAAAAGCATTCGTGCGAAGACTAGATGCAGCAATGACAGTATCGTCTCGGCCAGGATGTACCGCGTTCGAGATTGTCCGCGGGTCCAATTGATGGCCAGTCTCGGGCTCGGAAGCCATCCGCTCGTCGGCCGATGCTGGCGGTAAATCTTACGTCAGCCAACCAGCCTGCGAGTGCGCGCCCTAGTCGGATCCTCTGCTCATCACCTCATTCGACCGGCTCCGGAACAGGCTGGACAGGTTCGATCCGCTTGCGGATTCCCGGCGAAGCCCTACGATCATCGCGCGGCAGCCCAAAGCCCTTCACCAGGCCGAAGATCGCCGGGATCACGATCAGCGTCAGCAGCGTGGAAGAAATCATTCCCCCGATCATCGGCACCGCGATTCGCTGCATGATCTCGGAGCCTGTCCCCGTACTCCACATGATCGGTAGCAGGCCCGCCATGATCGCGACGACTGTCATCATCTTGGGCCGTACGCGCTCCACCGCGCCCTCCATGATGGCGTCATAAAGGTCGCCGCGGGTCAGGGCCCGCCCCTCGGCGGCACGCCTAGCCGCGGTCTGCGCCAGCGCCTGATTGAGATAGATCAGCATGACGACGCCGGTCTCTGCGGCGACGCCGGCGAGCGCGATGAAGCCAACGGCGACCGCCACCGAAAGGTTGAAGCTCAACCACCACATCAGCCAGAGCCCGCCGACGAGCGCGAACGGCAGCGACAACATCACGATCATCGTCTCCGCGATCGATCGGAAGTTCAGGTACAGCAGCAGGAAGATGATCAGCAGCGTCACGGGCACGACGAGCTTCAGCCGCGCAGTTGCGCGCTCCAGGTATTCGTACTGGCCGCTCCACATGACGTAGTACCCGGCCGGGAATTGGATGCTGGCCTGCACGGCGGCTTTGGCGTCGGCGACATAGCCGCCGAGGTCGCGGTCACGGATGTCGACGTAGATGTAGGTCGCGAGCTGCCCATTCTCGGTCCGGATCGAGGTCGGCCCGCGCGCCGGCGCGACCTTGGCAACCTCGCCGAGCGGTACCGCGCCGCCCGCGGGCATCGGCACCAGCACGTCGTTGGCGATGGCTTGCGGGTTGTCGCGCAGATCGCGCGGATAGCGCATGTTGACGGTGAAGCGCTGCCGCCCTTCCACGGTCGTGGTCACGGTCTGGCCGCCGAGCGCAGTCGCGATCGTGTCCTGAACGTCCTGGACCATGATGCCGTAGCGCGCCAGCGCGGCACGGTCGGGGGTGACTTCCAGATAGTAGCCGCCGATGCCACGCTCGGCGTAGGCCGATGAGGTGCCCGGCACGGCCTTGAGGACCTGCTCGATCTGCTTGGCGAGCTTATCGATCTCGACCAGGTCGGTTCCGATCACCTTGACGCCGATCGGCGTTCGTATGCCCGTGGACAGCATGTCGATGCGGGCTTTGATCGGCATGGTCCAGGCGTTGGAGACCCCAGGAAACTGCAGTGCCTTGTCCATTTCGGCGATCAGCCCATCGATGGTCATGCCGGGCCGCCACTCCTCCTTGGGCTTGAGGTTGACGATGGTCTCGAACATCTCCGAGGGCGCCGGGTCGGTCGCCGTCGCGGCGCGCCCCGCCTTGCCATAGACCGAGGACACCTCCGGAAACGAGCGGATGATCCGATCCTGGGTCTGCATCAGTTCGCCGGCCTTTGTGACCGAGATGCCCGGCAGCGTGGTCGGCATGTAGAGCAGCGTGCCTTCGTCGAGGTTCGGCATGAACTCGGTACCGAGTTGCCGCGCCGGCCAGATGCTCACGGCCAGAATGGCGAGCGCGAGCACGACCACCAGCGTCTTGGCGCGCATGACGCCCTTGATCACCGGGCGGTAGATCCAGATCAGGACGCGGTTGATCGGATTCCTGTGCTCCGGAACGATCCGCCCGCCCACGAAAATCACCATCAGAGCCGGCACCAACGTTACCGACAGGAGCGCGGCGGCCGCCATCGAGAACGTCTTCGTGAACGCCAGCGGGCTGAACAGCCGCCCCTCCTGCGATTCCAGCGTGAAGATCGGCATGAACGACACCGTGATGATCAGCAGGCTGAAGAAAAGTGCAGGCCCCACCTCCGAGGCGGCGGTGATCAGGACGTCGATCCTGGGCTTTCCCGGCTCGGCGCGTTCGAGGTGCTTGTGGGCGTTCTCGATCATGACGATGGCCGCATCGACCATGGCGCCGATCGCGATCGCGATGCCGCCGAGGCTCATGATGTTGGAGCCGAGGCCCAGCAGCTTCATGGCGCCGAACGCCATCAAGACGCCGACCGGCAGCATCAGGATGGCGACAAGCGCGCTGCGAACATGCAGCAGGAAGACGATGCAGACCAGCGCGACGACGACGCTCTCCTCGAACAGCGTGTGTTTGAGGGTGTCGATGGCCGCGTAGATCAGGTTGGAGCGGTCGTAGACGGGCACGATCTCGACCGACTTCGGCAGGCTGGAGGCGATCTCCTTGAAGCGCTTCTTGACGTTCTGGATCACCTCCAGGGCGTTGAGGCCGAAGCGCTGCAGCACGATGCCGCTGGCGACCTCGCCCTCGCCGTTCAGTTCCGTGATGCCACGCCGCTCGTCGGGGCCGAGTTCGACCCGCGCGACGTCCCGCAGCAGCACCGGCGTGCCGCCGGACGTCTTCAGCACGATGTCGCCGAGGTCATTGATCGACCTGATGTAGCCCTTGCCTCGAATGACGTACTCGAACTCGGACAGCTCGACGGTCCGGCCGCCGACGTCGGCGTTGCTGGCGCGGATCGCGTCACGCATCTTCTGCATGGTGATACCGCTGTCGCGCATCCGCTGCGGATCGAGGATCACGTTGTACTGCTTGACGAAGCCGCCGACGCTCGCAACCTCGGCGACACCCTCGGCCTTCGCCAGTGCGAACTTCAGATTCCAGTCCTGGATGGTGCGGGTATCGGCGAGGTTCAGTTCCTTCGATATGACTGCGTACTGGTAGACCCAGCCGACGCCGGTCGCGTCGGGGCCGATCGTGGGGCTCACGCCGGCAGGCAGGCGCGCGCTGGCGCCGTTGAGGAATTCCAGCACGCGCGAGCGCGCCCAATAGATGTCGGTGCCGTCCTCGAAGATGACGTAGACGAAGGAGACGCCGAAGAAAGAGAAGCCGCGCACGACCTTTGATTTCGGCACGGTCAGCATCGCCGTCGTCAACGGATAGGTGACCTGGTCCTCGATCACCTGCGGGGCTTGGCCGGGGTACTCCGTGTAGACGATGACCTGGGTGTCCGAGAGATCCGGGATGGCATCGAGCGGCAGATGCAGCAGCGCGTACAGCCCCGCCGCGGCGGCGAAGCCGGTCCCGAACAGGACCAGCAGCAGGTTGCGAGCCGACCAGGCGATGAGACGCGCGATCATTGCTGCGCCCCCTCGGCAAAGCCCTTCAAGGCGGCCTTCAGGTTGCTTTCAGCATCGATCAGGAAGTTCGCGGAGACCACCACGGCGTCGCCCTCTGCGAGACCTTGACGGACCTCCACGAAGCCGCCTCCCCGGTGGCCGAGCTTGACCTCGCGGGGCTCCAGCCGACCCTGCCCCTTGTCGACGAAAACGGCCTGCCGGGCGCCGGTGTCCATCACGGCGCTCTCGGGTACCGTGAGGACCGCCTCGCCGCTGCCCGTGTCGATGTCGGCGTCGACGTACATGTCGTGCCGCAGGATCAGGTCCGGATTCTGCAGTTCGATGCGGACGCGAGCGGTCCGGGTCTCCTTGTTGATCTCCGGGTAGATGACCTGGACCTTCCCCGTAAAGTCCCGTCCGGGAAAGCTCCGCGCCTTGACCGTGACCGGCTGGCCCTTGGCGATCATGCCGAGGTCGCGTTCGGCGACGTCGATCAGGGCCCACACCATCGAATGGTCCGCGATCCGGAAGAGGACCCCGCCAGGCTCGACGCGCATGCCCTCGATGGCGTTGCGCTCCAGCACGATGCCGTCGCGCGGCGAAGTCCATCCGATCGACGTCGGCACGGTCCGGCTCTTCTCGATGGCCGAGATCGCAGCATCGGGCACGTCCAGGTTCATCAGGCGCTGGCGCGATCCACGGCCATACTGAACGTCACCGCTGGTCGTCTTCGAGGTGATGGTGGTGAGGTACTCGGCGGCAGCAGAGGAGACGGATGGGCTGTAGACCTCCATCAGCGGCTGCCCCTTGATCACGTGAGATCCGGTCGTGACGTCGGCCACCTTCAGGATGAAGCTTTCCGCCCGCATGGCGACGACGGAGATCCGCCGCTCGTCGAGCGCGATCGTGCCCGGCGCTCTGACGACGGTCCGGATCACGCGCATCGCTGCGGGCTCCGACTTGACGCCGGTCCGCTGGATTTTTCCGGGGGATAGTTTGACCGTGCCGTCGTCGCTATCCTCGCCCTCATAGACCGGGATGTAGTCCATCCCCATGGAGTCCTTCTTCGGCGTCGGCGAGGTGTCAGGCAGGCCCATGGGATTGCGGTAGTATTTGATCTTGCGCTCTCCGGAGGCGCCGGCCGCCGTTGTCGCCGGCGGCGGGGTTTCCGCCTGGTTATCGTCGAAGCTGATATCGGCGCCTGCGGGCACCGCGCGGAAATCCCGGCCATCCCTGGTCTTGCTCGGCACCAGCGAGTACGACGGCTTGCCGTCCGGATCCTGGTAGTAGATCGGGGCGCCGCTCTCCTCGGCCGCAGCGGGGCCGATCATGGCGGCGGTTCGCGCCGTCGGCCGCTGCGGGCCGGCAACGACGAATGCGATGCCCGCCGCCGCGATCAACGCGGCGGCCAGGCTTGCTGCGACGGAGCTCGTCACTTCTGCGCCGTGATGACGAGCTTGTTCTCGACGGCGCCGGTCTCTCCCTGGACCTTGGCTCCGAGCGAAAGCTGCCACCGCCCGGCCATGCCGAAGGTCGCCTTGAAACGGTACGTGCCCGGCTCCGTCCCCGGCATGGCCGTGACCTTGGTCGCCATCTCCTGCATGCCGTCCGGAGCCATGTCCAAACGGCTGGCGAAGATCACCGCATCCGGCACCGGTTTGCCGGTCTTGGTGTTCACGAGCCGGACGGTGATGACCTTGTCGGGCCCGGCCTGCACCGATTGGTCGACGAGCTCGAACTTGTAGTCCTTGATGTCGGCCAATGCGGCCGTGCTTGCGCCGCCGATGGCCGCAGCGATCAACGCGGCCTGCACGGCGCGCGCGAAGGTAGACGTCTTCATGTTGGATCCTCGATGTCCTGAATTCGCCGCCGAGGCGGCGCGCGTCATCCGCGCGCGAGGCGCACGGAAGCGATCGGCGTCAAGCGCCGTTCAGGCCAGGGTTCGAGGGGGTTGGTCGGGAGGTGGACGGACCAAACCGTCGCCGACCGCGTCGTCCGCCACCCAGTGGGTGGTCCGGATCGCGTGTCGCAGCGGCAATGCGACGGCCTCGGAGGGTCCCGCCTGGGCCGTCTTCAGGACGCACATCGCAACCAGCGGGCAATCCTGACAGTCCTTGCTCTTCTGCTCATCGGGGCAACAGGGCATGTCGGCCGACATCGACATGTCGCTCATGCCGTCCGCATGGAGTTGCGCAGCGGCGGCCGGCGCCGCCAAGGGCGCCAACGCCAAGCCGGCGGTCACCATGACCGCGAACCCAACTCTGAGCAGTCCCCGCAGATTCATGGCGCAACCATCCCACGGGCAGGGTCGCTTTGGAAGTCAGCCCCCTTCACATGTTCGCCACCCGGGATCCGCGGCGACATAGCTGAGCCGATCGTTTTGGCCTTGCCAGTGAGGAATCGATGCCCTGGATGGCCCCGGTACCGCATTTTGGCTCCAGGGCGCTCCTGGCCGGTCCAGACCGGGCAGCCGCAGCGCCCCGCCGCGGCAGCCCTGGTGCTTTGTCATTCAGCGGGCCTCGTCGCTGGCGCCTGGCCTGCACGGGCCCACATCAGCGCCAGCGGCCCCATCGAGATCCCGACCGCAAGGACCACGAACACCAGCAGCCATCCTGCCGGACTTTGTGGGCCGCCGGCAGAATCGAGAGCGACCCCGGTCCCCCATGCGCCGGCGGCCGACAGTCCGAAACCGACGGTGGAGTGAAGCGCGAGCGACGCGCCCCGGTGCTCGCGCGTGGCGGCCGCCGACATTCCGGATGTCAACGCGCCGGAATCGGCCGGGACGGTAAGACCATAGGCGAGCAGCAGAATGGCGAGCGCCCATGCAGGCGCGCTCACGTTCAAGCCGATGACCACCGCCACCGCGGCCGAGGCGATCATCGCGACCGTGATGGCCCGATGGCGGCCGAACTTGATGGCGGCTTCGTTGCCGAGAATGCTGGCGGGCATGGAAACGATCGCGAAGACGAAGCTCACAAGCACGGGGGACAGCCAGCCGTGTGCGCTCTGGTGCGCGATGACGTAGGTCCAGAACCCGACGAGGCAGGTCCGGATGCCATAGAGTTCGAAGCAGTGGGCGCCGTAGCCGAGGATGTAGCCGAGCGCCTCGCGGTTCGCGAACACCGGCGAGCCGAATGCAGAAGTTGGCGCCATACACCCTAAGGCGATGCCCGTCATTCTGACGACCCCAGAAGAGGTCGAGATTTGGATGACAGCGCCGGCCGACGAGGCGCTGCTGCAGCGTCCGCTTGGACGGGACGCTCCGGATCGTTGCCCGCGGCGTCAAGGAAGATCCTGCGCCGGGTGCTTAAGCTCGCCAGTTCACGCGGGCATAGAGGTAGTGCGCCAGTGCCCTCCCGTACAGCGGCACCCAACCAAAGAAGTCGAACGGGCTCGCGTCCGCCGCGTAGGTCTAGTTCCTGAGGGTCAGCGATTCATCGAATAGCTGAGTCGGCGGCCCGCCATGGACTGACGCGAACTGATCGAGCGGAACTGCCACCGAGACCGTCAGGAAGCTCGGGTCGACGACTTCTATCGTCAAGACGCGGCCGGACCGAAGATCGCTGACAAAGCGAGGGGTGGCGGGGCCTGCGGCGACGCACGCGTTTGCAAGACACCAGCTGTATGAAAGGTGGAGCGGCTCGTTCTGGTCCACCGTCAAGGTGATACCGGATCGCAGATACATTCCGGGCGGCAGCAGCATCTGAATGCGGCCCTCCGCCGCCCCCGCGTCGATGAGATCGAACCGGATCATTTCCTGCCCGGTATCCATCACGCCGACGTTCGTTGTGCGACATACTTTTTCCGCAGGGGACACTTCGAAGCACAGCTTACGCCAGCCACTCAATCGAATGTCCCGGATATCCCGCTTTCCCAGCGGCTTGACGCCCGAGTTGATAGACAGGTCGGGTTTGGTGTCCGGCGCCTGTTCAGCCGAGGTCGCAGTAAACTGCATGCAAGCGACCAAGATCGTGCACACCCGCGTCGCAACGACCATGAATGAACGCAGCGTCGATCTCTTGCCCACTCTCATGGATGGGCCTCCAGAAAGCGGCTCACGATGGGCGACCAGATCGGAATGGCCTTCGGGTCATCTATCAGGAAGTGGCCCTCATTCCCGAACGGCGGCACCAAGTGATATTCGCCTTGTCCGCCCGCGGCATTGTAAGCTTCGAGCAACTTTCCCGAGAGCGCCGGACCAAAATAAGTATCGTTCTCGGTGTATATTGAAAGCGTGGGCACGCGCGCAGAACTGCCGAATTCACGCGCCGCTTCGATCAGCTTTTCGGGATTGCAATTGTTGTTGGGCTTCCCGTCCACGCGGCCGCCCCGGCCGGCCTCGAAGGTAATGACGGCTCGCACACCAGTCGGGTTCAGGCTCGATAATGCTAGGGAGCCCCAGCCGCCGCCTGATTGACCGACTACGATCGTTCCGGACGCAATCGCAAGTTTTTGGCCGACCACGTAGTCGATTACCCACTGGTTGAGCCTGGCGATTGCGATGCCGGCCGTTCGAAAGCTCGCGTCCGTGCATTTACCGACCGCGCCGAAATAGGTGCTGAATACGCCCTGGTCCGGCAGATCGATAGCCGAACTGCCGAAGCCCGGCCGGATCGGCACGACAACCAGATGACCGCGCCTGGCGAACCAGAAGGCGGCGTCGCGGAATTCAACCATCGGATAGAAGCTGCGCTCCCTCGGGTCCAACGTTTCGCCGTGGTTCATGACGACGAGAGGGAGCGGCGCATCGACGAGCGGTCTCACCACATAGGCGAGGACCGGGATCGGAAGCGGCAGAACAAGAAGGCGCTCATCCAGGCGCGGTTCCTGGGCATGGCAGGCATCCGGAGAGAGCATCGCCAGGCAGGCGAATAGAGCCGCAATGCTGTTCATGATTTTCATCACGGGATGCATCTCCAGAGGACGTCCGTCCCATACATTCTACTTTTTCAACCGCATCTCTATGACGTCGATCGCAAGCAGATCGGTGTAGCGACGCTCCATGGTTTCGACGTAGTCGTCGGCAAAGTGCGGGCCGCTTTCCTGGGACATCGCCTGCCAGGCGGCTTGCTTCTCGGCGCGGCACGACAATATCGCCAGGCGTGAGACCACTTGAGCAGCTTCATCGGTTTTGGCGAATCGGGTCGCCGTAGCGTCGGCACACGCACGCCATTTTTTGATGGCGGCTTTAGAGTCTTCTTCAGCCGTCGCGGCAAAGGAGACAAAACACACGGCAGCAGCCAGCATCAGTCTGTACATCGGGTTACTCCTCAGGTTGGCAAAGCATCAATTGCAGTGTCACTCGCTGTTCTGGTCGCATTTACTTCTCGGGCTTAAAAACCGCTCTCCAGTCCCGCTTCATGTCGACGACCGTCCACCCTCTTGCCCGGCCTTCATCTAGCGCCTGGTCCAGCTTGCCGACCTTCGATGCCCGGTCGTAGGCGTACTCCCGTTCGGCGTCGGTGTGATGGACGATCCCGGCAAAGCGGGCACCCGCGCCGGCCGTCGTCCACTGCAGCATCTGCAGGTCGCCGTCGGAGTTGCCGAAGGCGAAGATCGGCCGCCGCCCGATGAAACGGTTGATGCCGACGGGCTTGCCTGGCCCTTCATCCACGAACTCGATCTTGGGCATCTTGAGAAGGATCGGCTTGCCACTAGGGTCCGTCCGGAACGTCACGACTCCGGACGAGCCAACCACCTGTTCGGGCGGAATGCCGTAGACCCTTTCCGTCCATGGCCGCATGAACTCGACGCCGCCGGCGGACACGATGAAGGTCTTGAAGCCTTTGCTCCGGAGAAGCGCGAGCAGTTCCAGCATCGGCTGGTAGGTCAGTTCGGTGTAGGGACGTTTGAAGCGCGGATGCCGCGCGGTCGCGAGCCAGTCCACGACCGACTTGGAGAAATCGTCGGTGGTCATGCCGCTGTGCGCGACGCCGATGATCTGCATCAGGCCCTTTTCGCCCGAGCCGGCCAGCGCCTTCATATCCCCGTCGAGCACCGCCTTGAACGGCTGCGTCGTCTTCCATTCCGGATGCTGCGGAGCCATCGCCTTGACCCGGTCGAGGGCGAAGAAGCCCTGGAAATAGAACGGCTGCTCGGTCCACAGCGTGCCGTCGTTGTCGAACACGGCCACGCGCTCGGGCGCCGGCACGAAGTCCGGCCCGCCCTCGGCGGTGACGCGCGCGACGAAATCGGTGACCGACTTCTTGACCTCGCCGTCGTTCCAGGACGGCAGCGGATCGGTTTGCGCCCAGGCGACGCCGGCAACGAGGCAAAGAATTCCCCCGACCAGAAGGCTTGAGACGCTCTTACAGCTCATTGTGCCACCTTCGTCGCCCGAGCTCGATTATCTGATCGACCAACGTCCTTCTCGAGGAAGAAATTGAGGAACGTCCGGATGACCGCGATGATCGCGATGCGGCCGAGCGATTCCCACGTCGTGGAGATTGCCGTCTCGATGATGTCGGCCGCGAGCTGGAACGTCAGGCCGCCGACCAGAAGGCGGGCGAAGCGCAGCCAGACGTCGTGGCCATCAAGTCCTTCCGCTCGCAAGACCAGAAGGCGCACTGCCTGGAAGAAGGCTTCAACCGCAGCAAACAGCACGACAAGAAGCGCCATCCCTTCGATCAGGATGACGGCGTGTTCGGAGAGAAAAACGAGCCACTCTTTCACCGGCGCCCCCGATCAGGAGGTGGTTTCATGAGCACCACCTCCATCACCCATTGATCACAAGCAGTCGGAAATCAGTTCTTCCGGCCGCCCTCCTGCAGCGCCGCCAACGCCTTCTCCACGCTGAGCGAGCCCGAAACCTGACTGGGCGGGTAGTCCTTGAAGGTGGAGAGGAAGTGACCCATGATCATCGTGGCGGGCATCATGACCCACAATTTCTTGCCCCACCATTCGCCGTAGGACGTCGACTCGGTCTGGTATCGCTCCCACGGATCGACCCGCAGGTTCGTCACGATCGGAACGTTGGTCGAATCCTCCTTGCCGGAGAACAGGTTTCCGACGACCGTCTTGAAGGTGATCTTCCATTCGTTGTAGCGCACCGCCATCAGATCGGCGTTGTCGCTGAAGTAGAAGAATTCCCGGCGCGGACTCTCGGTGACCTTGCCTTCGAAGAACGGCATGAAGTTGTAGCCGTCGAGATGGTTCTTGAAGGTCTTCTCGCCCGCCTTGTAGCCGGTGAGCAGCTTGTTCTTCAGATCCGGATCGCCGCCGGCCGCCGCGACGAGCGTCGGCAACCAGTCCTCGGCCGACATGACCTCGTTGACGATCGTGCCCGGCTTGATGACCCCAGGCCACCTGACGAGCATCGGCACCCGGAAGCCGCCCTCGTACACGGTGCCTTTTTCGCCGCGGAACGGATGATTGCCACCGTCCGGCCAACTGAAGATTTCAGCACCGTTGTCGCTGGTGAACATGATGATCGTGTCGTCGGCGATGCCGAGGTCGTCCAGCTTGGTGAGCAGTTCGCCCACGACCCAGTCCAGCTCCGCCATCGCATCGGCGAACAGGCCGAAGCCGGTCTTGCCGTCCCACTTTTTGGACAGATGCGTGAAGGAGTGGCAGCGCGTGGAGTTGTGCCACAGGAAGAACGGCTTGTTGGCCTTCACGGAGCGATCGATGAAGTCGCAAGAGCGCCTCACCAGATCCGCGTCGATGTCCTCCATGCTCACCTTCGCGGCCGGGTCCAGGCCGGGATGTGGCGGCAGGGGGCCGGCGTCGGTGATCTTCTGTTTGCCGACGCGGCCCCAGCGCGGATCCTCGGTCGGATCGTCGACGTCGGTGGAGACGCTGCTGATGATGTTGCGCGGCCCGAATCGCGCGCGGAATTTCTCGTCCTTCGGATACTGCGGGTCGTACGGCTCCTCCATCGCGTTGAGGTGGTAGAGGATCCCGTGGAATTCGTCGAAACCGTGGACCGTGGGCAGGTATTCGTTGCGGTCGCCCAGATGATTCTTGCCGATCTGCGAGGTCGCGTAGCCGAGGGGCTTGAGGAATTCCGCGATCGTCGGATCGGAATCCTGCAGACCCTGTTTCGCGGCGGGCAGGCCGACCTTCAGGAGCCCGGTGCGGAACGGGGTCTGTCCCGTGATGAACGCAGCGCGACCCGCGGTGCAGGATTGCTGCCCGTAGTAGTCGGTGAACAGCGCGCCCTCGCGCGCGATGCGGTCGAGGTTAGGCGTGCTGCCGCCCATCATGCCGCGGTGGTAGGCGCTGATGTTCCAGATGCCGACGTCATCGGCCATGATCATGATGATGTTCGGCTTGCTGCTTTTGGCCATTCGACTACCTCTCACTTTTGCGTCTCACTCGACGCACTGGTTTCGATGTTAGCGCCTCACGAAATCATCATTCCTCAGCCGAACGGGCCGATGTCGAACACCATGCTCACGATCGCGGCGACGCCGACGAGCAGAAGGATCACGGCGGTCATCAGCGTCAGCGAGACCGGGAAACTGCTTTCTGCGTGGATCAGCCCGTCCGACGCCATGGCCTTCCGCTCCTCCCGCAGCTGGACCATGAACTGCAGGTGATAGATCAGGCCGCCGATCAGCATCAGAATGCCCAGCGCGACCAGCGTCAGCCCGAAATTCTTCGCCGGCGCGCCGTGCGTGATGATGTTCTGGTCACGCAGCTTTCCGAAGACCTGGAAGATCGTGAAGCCGAACGAGATCAGCGAGAGCGACGTGCGGATCACCGACATGAGGGTGCGGTCGGCGCTCATCCGCGTGCGCTGGAACGACATCCCGGTGCGGCGCGACGACAACTCGACCGATATCTGGTCGGAGGCGGACTTGGACGTTACGCTTTCCATGATCGAGCGCCTCCGGACGACATCTATGCGCCCTCTTTCCGCCCAAGCCACCATGAGGCGACCCGTTCGACGATCCATCTGAAGACGAAATACGGAATGACCGCGAGCAGAAGGGCCATCATCAGCGCCTCCACGGGGTAGAAGCGGTCGAGCGCCTTGAACTGGTAGATCACGTCCATGCTGATGCCGAGCAGCATCACGCGGGCGATGGAGGCGAGACCTTCGCGAAGCCGGCCGGCGGGTGCGCTCCTGTCCCACCACGCCGACCAGAAGAAGGATTTGTGGCCGAGCCGGGTGTCCCGGATCCCGTCCGGGACAGCCGCGATCAGCGCCATCGTCGGCTGCAGGTAGAAGCGGAACGACATTGGCCCGTGGACACGCTCGAAGATGTCCGCCCAGAACCGGCGATGGATCTCGACCGACCATCCATACCGATAGGCTCCGAGGGCAAGCAGCACCGCCGCCAGCGCGAGGGCCAGCCAGCTCAGGATCCGCGAGAAATCGATTGGCTGCGCCACCGTCATCGGCTGCTCCGCTTGACGCAGCGGAATCCGAGGTGGCTGGTCGAGGTATCGATGGGTTCGGCGTGGCGGGCCGCAGGGCGATAGCGGCGGCAGTAGTTGGGCGCGCACAGATGCGAGCCGCCCTTGATGACCTTGCGCGGGATCCGGATTGCCGGCTGATTCGGGTCGAGGCTCGCTTCCTCACGACCGCCGCGCGGATTCTCCGGAATGCAGCAGGCCTTCGGCGCATCGGCTTCGTGTTTTTGCGAATACCAGTCCGACGTCCACTCCCAGACGTTCCCGATCATGTCGTGCACGCCGTGCCCGTTCGGCGGAAACGCCGTGACGGGCGAAGTGCGCTCATAGCCGTCTTCGTTCAGGTTCTGCCGTGGGAATTCGCCCTGCCAGGTGTTGGCCAGGTGGACACCGCCAGGCGTGAACTCCGCGCCCCAGGCGAACTCGGCGCCCTCGAGGCCGCCCCGCGCGGCGAACTCCCATTCCGCTTCGGTCGGCAGATCCTTGCCCGCCCATCGCGCGTAGGCCAGCGCGTCGGCGTGCGACACGTGGACGACCGGATGGTCGTCGAGGTCCTTGATGTTGCTCTTCGGTCCGTACGGACGGCGCCAGTTGGCCCCCTTCAGGAAGCTCCACCACTGGCTCCAGTCGTGCAAATTCGTGACGCGCTTAGGCGGCGAGAACACCAGCGAGCCCGCGAAGATCATGCCGGGCAGCGCGCCTGGGTAATCCTTGGGGTCCGGTACGATCTGCGCGGTGGTGACATGCCCCGTCGCGTTGACGAATTCCTTGAACTGGCGATTGGTAACGGGCGTGCGGTCGATCCAGAATCCGTCGACGGTCACCCGATGGCTGGGGGCCTCCTCCGGATAATGATGGTCCGAGCCCATGCGGAAGGTGCCGCCGGCGAGCCAGAGCATGCCGGCGAATTCTCTCGGAGGATGATCGGTCAACCGGATCGTCATCGCACCGTCCCTGGCCGCTACTGAGGCGCCGAAAGCGCCGGAACGCTTGGGACTACAAGGCAGAGGGCGAGAGCGATGGACTCGGCGAAAATCGTGGAAGCGTGACGCGTCGGGATCTTCGGCATTCGGTCCTCCGTCGTGATCGACGTATGTTTTTTCTTTGTGTACGACCGAAACCGTCCGCCAACGCTTTTGCGTCGTCGTCGTCGCGCCGTCGATGAGATGACTTCAGATTTCTGGTCAATCTTCGCAGCGAAGTCAGTCAAACCGGCGCATTGATCGGCGCACTCGGATCGATCGCGGTCGAGCGCGCCCGATTACGGCATTCTGCCTGCCTACATCATCACCTTCTCTCTGCGGCAAGCCGCTTGCGAAGGAACACGCTGACGTTGAATGTCTGCTTGGCGAGAGGCTAGGACGATTAGCATAGGTTGGCAATAGTCTCGGAAGATGCGCGTGGCCAGGCAGGACCTACCTGAGGGCTTGTCTCCGGATCAGGCGACCCTCGAAATAACGACGTGGTGAAATCCATCGGTCATTTACCCCGAGTGCCGGCTCGACTGAACCTGCGCCAACAAACCACGGTCCGAACCCGCGGCCGGCGATCAAGGGAGCAGGGGTGCCTCCATAGTGCCAAGATGCTCGGCCGCGGCACGCACCCGGCCAGCGTGCTTTCGCCGCCGGTCCGCGAACTCCGCTGCGTCGACCGGCAAACGCAGCTTGTAGCCAGCCGCCTTCAAGCGGGCGCAGACCCGAGGCACTGCCCCAGCGGTGGTGTCGTCGGATTTCGGCTCGAGGCCGATCAGTCCATTCAGATCGTCTATGAGGCGCAATCCTTCGCTTCGGAGCAGGATCGCCAGCGCTCGGCTCTCGCGGTCGTCGATCAGCAGTTCGAAAATCAGTGCGAGGTCCATCATGGCTCCGAGCGTTGCAGGCCAGCCCGACCCCACGCCGACGGATCGGAAGTAGATTAGCGAAGGATGGGAAGCGTGGCTCTGCAGGACGGTCGCGCACCAATCCCCTCCTCTGTAGAGCACGCGTCTGATCTCCTCCGGAGAGTCGAGGTCGGCATAACGCTCCAGCAGTCCGAGAGCCGAGGGCGGCTGACCCGCAGCCGTCGTAAGTTTGAGAATTCCGGCATCGCGGCGGGAAATGCCTTCTTGCACCTGGAGCAGGTATGTGACGGCCATCGTCAGGACCGAAAGGCCCGAAAGGCCGGCCAGGACTAGGACCCAGCGGGCCGGACCGTGGGCCTCGATGCCGCTCAGTCCCACCGTGCACAACGCGCTTCCGACGATGAACAGTGCCTCCTGGAAATCGGCTGGCGGCGCGAACCAATCGCCCAGCGCATGCGCGATGAGGCCGAAGCCCAGCCACAGAAGGACCATCCAGATCAGGAAGGAGCCCATGAGGATCGCCGGCGCAAAGCTGGTGGAGACCCCGTTCTTGCCGCGGCGGGCCCACTTCCAAATCGGAAGTGTGACGACGAGCAGGCGACGCGCCACGCGCAGCGCGCCCCGGCTTTCTCCCGGCACGACCACGGTATCGAATACGTCTCGAAGGGCAAAGACGACAAGGACAATGCCCGCGGCGATCTCGATCGCGTGTACGATCATCGGCCCCCAACCGCAAAGTATTCCGGTCGTTCCAACGAGTGCGTTCGGTCTGCAGCAGTTGAAACGGACCGGGACCCCTCAATCCGGTCCAGACCATCGAAAAGGCCGTGAATCGCTCGAAATGCTGGTACCTCGTCGAGCTTTTGTGTGCGAGATACGCATGCCCGCTCGACCCAAAACCTCCGGACGCGATGCTATCGATCCTGCCAGATTTGGAGGCCATGGCCGAGGCGCTGAGCCGATCGGCCGACTACCGGGTGCTGCGCCGCCTGGCGCCGCGTCTCCCCTCGTCCCCGGCGGCCGGACAGGAGACCAGGGTCGGCATACTGCTGGACACCGAGACCACCGGACTTGATCACGCCAGGGACGAGATCATTGAGCTCGGGATGGTCAAATTCGACTACACGCCCGACGGCCGCATCGCCGTCGTCCGGGACACGTTTTCCGCCTTCAACGAGCCATCCGCCCCGATTCCGCCTGAGGTGACGGCGCTCACGGGCATCACCGACGAGATGGTGGCCGGCCATAGGATCGACGAGGCCGCGGTGAACGCCTTCGTGGACGGCGCGGTGATCTCCATCGCGCACAACGCGGGCTTCGATCGCAAATTCGCGGAGCGGTACTGGCCGGTCTTCGAAGGCATGGCCTGGGGCTGCAGCGCGACGGAGGTCGATTGGCGAAAGCACGGTTTCGCAGGCGCGCAACTCGCCTACCTTCTGAACGGCGCCGGATATTTCCACCAGGCCCACCGGGCCGTCGACGATTGCCATGCCCTACTCGAAATCTTGGACTTCGTCCTGCCCACGACTGGCGCGCCGGCGCTCGCGCTCCTGCTGGAGACGGCCCGGAAGCCGACGGTGCGCGTCTGGGCCGAGCAGTCGCCGTTCGAGCTCAAGGATTCGTTGAAGAAGCGCGGATACCGATGGAATGATGGCAGCGACGGTCGGCCGAAGTCCTGGCACGTCGACGTCTGCGAGACCGCGCTCGACGACGAGCTCACGTTCCTGCGAACCGAGATCTACCTGCGGGAAGTCGAGCCCCGGCTGCAGACGCTGACGGCCTTCAACCGCTTCTCCTCGAGAGTCTGATCGCTTGGGACCCAGGTCCGAAGTGAACCTCGGTCCTCAACGTCCGAGGCGCTTCTCGACCTTCTTGCGAGAGTTGCCGACTTTCTTCACGGTCTTCTTCACCGCAGCGGCCGAGCGGCCGGTCTTCTTGGCTTCGTAAGCGACTTCGTACTTCTGCCCGCCGGCAACACGGGCCCGGTCCTGCTTGCGTCCCCGCGTGGTCTTCTTCGCTGCCTTTGCCATGGTCGGCTCCTTCATTGAATGATGTCGGAGCAACGTTACTAGGATTCACTAGTTCCGGAACGATTCCGCATGTGTCACCTTGAATCACGTTTGTTGCGTGGAGTTCTGTCCGTGGCGTTCGCGCGTAAGAAGCCGGGTATCGGCGTCAAGGCACCGTTCCCGAATTTCGTGGAGCCGGCCCTGGCATCCTCGATCGATAGGGTGCCGTCCGGATCCCGATGGATTCACGAAATCAAGTTCGACGGCTATCGGGTGCAGGTTCATCTGCACAATCAGGCGGTCAAGGTCTTCACTCGGCGGGGCCACGACTGGACCAACCGCTTCAAGAAGGTTGCTCAGGACGCTTGGCACATCAAGTGCGGCTCGGCGATCTTGGATGGCGAGATCGTCGTGCCGGCGGCCGACGGCACTACCGACTTCTCGGTCCTGCAGAACGAGCTCAAGGGCAGTTCGAAGCGCATCGTCCTGGTCGCCTTCGATCTCCTCTACATGAATGGTCGCGACCTGCGGAAGCTGCCGCTCCTCCAGCGGAAAGCGGAGCTCAAGAAGATCATCTCGGGCACCGACGTTCAGTTCAGCGAGAGCTTCGAGATCGAGGGCCCGGATATATTCGCGCACGCCTGCAAGGTCGGCTTGGAGGGCGTGGTCTCCAAGGTGCGCGACAGCGTGTACGCCAGCGGCCGCGGCAACAGCTGGGTGAAGAAGACCTGCGCGCAGCGGGAGACGCTGACGATCGCAGGCTTCGCCTTGGATGGCACCAAGTGGGATGGCCTTTACGTCGGCCGGCGCAAGGGCGGCGATCTCGTCTACGCCGGCAAGGTCGACCACGGCTTCGACAAGACCTCGACCGCGGAGCTCCGGAGACGGCTCGAGCCTCTCGTCCGCAAGACGCAGCCCTACGCCAAGCGAATCGCCCACAAAGGCGTCTGGGTCGAGCCAAAGCTGCTCGCTGAGATCGAGTACCGCGCAAAGTCGGCGGAAGGGAGGGTCCGGCACCCGTTCTTCAAAGGACTGCGCGAGGACCTCTGAAGGTCATATCTATCCGTGCTCCTGAACTAGTCGCTCGGCACAGGCGAGAGATCGTCTGCACGCAACGAGCCTGAAAGCTTTGCCAGGTCCGCCTTCTTCCGCTCGGCCCACTGCGAAACATTCTTGGGCCTGTACGACTCGTCGCTCTGCCATCGCTCAAGGACTGAACCGTCGATTGTCTCGTTGATGGGATTTTCGACGGCCGTACTCGAATCGATCGGATTAGCCCCGATGGGCCGCTGATATTCTCTTTGGAGATACCGGTAGAAACCCCCGAGAAAGCTTCCGTAGGAATCGATGACGGGCGACCGGATCTTGGGAGAGAATTGGTCGACATCACTGCGAAACGAAAGCCCTTGGGCGGCGGCCCGCTTCATCATCCAGGCGAACGGCCTCTGGGACAACAGATCGTTGGAATAGCCGCCGCCCACGTTGGCGTGCGCGCCAACGAACCAGCGCTGCTCCGCCTCCGCAAGCGATCGGGGAGGCCTCGGTTGATCCGCTTTCGGATCCTTAGGAACACTCCTGGTCCATAGAGTAGGTGCGAAATCGGGGCGGTGCTCGTCGATCGCCAGCGCATGCGCCGCTGCGATATTCGGGGTGCGAAGGCTGGTGTTGAGAAACGAGTGGCTTTTCTTGAAGCGGCTGATGCCCATGGGAACGCCGAGGGATCCGACGGTGTCGAACACCCCCAGGAATTTGATGTTCACGAAACGCGAGTACCGGACCAGCCATTCCTCCTCCAAGGTGGGGTTCTTCGGAGGGTGGTTCAGAAGGCGTTCGATCGAGGGCACCGTCAATCCAAGGCGGTAGCGATCGTAAAGCTGCTTGATCGACAGTGGCCCGCCTGGCTTCAGCACGCCGCAGCGGGAGACGAAGCCGGACAGACTGCGGGCCGTGTAGGATCCCCGGGAAAAACCGAAGATGAAGATGTCGTCGCCGTCGTTGTAATTCTCGACCAGCCATTGATAGGTTTCGAGGAGTATGTCGTCGATGCCAACGCCGAACATCCCGCCGCGCACTTTGCTGCCGACCTGTGTTCCAAGGCCGGCGTTGTAGTAGATCGACTGCCGGACCTGGTCCGCCCCAACGGGAGCGGCAAGTGCGCGGAGCCGCCAGACGTTCGTGTTGTCGTTGGTCGTATTCCAGGTGCCATCGAGGAAGAGTGCTATCCGCTTCTTAGGCTGTTCGCCTGCCAATTCGCCGGTCATTCTCAATCCTTTTGGTGAGTAATGGCGGCGATGTTACCTGTAGTTGTGATGATTGGCGAGCGCGGTGCGCTCCCGGCGCTGGCTCCTCAACAGAAAGACACCGGAGCTACCGATCTTGCCGATCCTGGACTTCATGCCCCTCATCTAGCGGCAAGCTTCCTGACGGGCGGCCGGGTCTCCTGTCGCCGCGGCCGGCCAGACCCCTCTCGGAGGGATCCACACGCCGGCGACGGCCCTGAGACGCCTCGAAATAGCCTGACGTTGACGCCCTGCCGGGCCGACCCGGTGGTACACGGCGGTGGTCGCAAACCTTCGCCGGCCCTTCTAGGATTGCCTTGTTTTACGGGCGTTTTGTGGTATCTGCGGCCGTCGGTTGGGAATCCCTCCCTCTCCGCCACAATAAAACGGCTTCGAGAAAGCCCCGTAAAATCAGGTCTTACTGCACGCCAGAAGCGTCTGGTGTAGCCCCCGACGCCCCTTTTCTCGCACAGCCGGCGACAACTGGCAATGTGCGGTAGTCCTATCGTGGAGCGACAGCGGAACCGGCGCCATGAATGGCGCGCCTTCGCGTGATCGTCGGCATGTTCGACCGCGGCATCGACCACGGTCGTGCCGGAGGGATGGGCGATGGTGATCGGGCCTTCGCCGGCGTGGGCCATCGGGTTCGCCAGCGTGCCCTTGATGCGCACCGCGATAGCAAGGAAGTGGCGCCGGTGATCGGGACAGCGCGATGCGGCTGGCCGATCGAGATCATCCGGATGCCAAGCGACATCTCCGAAGGCTCCAGATGCCGGCCCGACAACGACGTCATTTGGCGCGGTGGGGACGAACGTCTGGCGGCGACTCGCCATCGAGGCTGATAAAATTGGCAGATCGAACACTTTTTGTGGTCGAGAACCTAGCCGCCGAGCGAACGCCAACGCGAGCAAATCCGGCTATCTGGCACCTCAACCGCGCTCGAATTGTCGGGGCCCAGCGACCTGGTGGGCGCCGACTGTAGTTGCCGTGGCGGTAAGTTTTTCCATCGCGCCGCCTCCCGTTCCCCGTTCGGCGACACTGAGTTTCAAAGTGGCTGGCTAGTGTCCCGACAGATGGAACGGCATCTTCCTCTCGTAATGCGGAAGTGATCCGCAGCAATCCTCGAAAGGAACACACAATGTCATACGATCGCCTCACCGCCGAAAACGCCGCCGTCCTCTTCGTCGATCATCAGACCGGACTCGCAAACGGCGTGCAGACCCAGAGCCCTCCTGAGTTCATCAACAACGTGAAGGCCCTCGTGACGATCGCGCAGATCTACAAGCTGCCTGCGGTCATTACGACGAGCGCAGCTGACGGGCCGAACGGACCGGTCATGCCGGTCGTGGCCGAAGGCCTGCCGAAAGCGACGGTTGTGCATCGCCCCGGCCAGATCAACGCTTTCGACAATCCCGATTTCGCCGCCGCCGTGAAGAAGACCGGCCGCAAGAAGCTGCTGATCGCCGGCATTTCGACGGAAGTCTGCGTCGCCTTCGCAGCGCTGTCCGCACGCAAGGAGGGCTACGACGTGTATGCGGTGCTGGATGCGTCGGGGACCTGGAGCAAGCTGGTCGAAGAGGCCGCCATTGCGCGTATGGTTCAGGCCGGCGTCGTGCCGATCACCTGGGTGGCCGTGGGCGCCGAACTGCTCGGCACCTGGCAGTCGGCCACTGGTGAAGCCCATGCGAAGCTGATGGGCGACCACCTGCCATTCTCCGCCAACAACATGGCTGGATATCTCTCGGCCAAGGGACAGAAGTGACCTCACACGATGGGACGGCCGGAGGGTCGCCTGTCCGGTCGAGTTGAAGTTGAAGATGCGCCCGCCGCCTGAAGTGGCCGGCGCATTTTTCGTTAGCGCGAGCGCTGCCATCCTATGGGGATCGGCCTTCGTTGAACGGCCGTCTAAGCCTTGTCTGGACGGTCCGTGGACGCGCCAGAGCGCGTGTTGCCGCGCTCGAACTTCTCAATGAGACATTCAATGAGCACGCGGACCTTTCGCGCAAGGTGCTGCCCCGGCGGACGGACAACGAATATGCCGACTGATGGCAGCGAATATTTTGGCATGATCGGCATGAGCCGGCGCGAGGCGACATAACTCTCGGCGATGACGTCCGGCAACGCCGCGATGCCGATATGCGCTGCGGTCGCTTCAGCGATGGCAATGACGCTGTCGGCCTTGAACCGTCCTTGCGGATGGATGGGGATTGTCTTCTTCTCGTTCTCGAACCTCCAGCTTTCCGTGCCGATCATGATCGCCTGGTGCTCGAGAACCTGTTCGGGCGTCTCGGGGGCGCCGTGCTCCTTGACGTAATCGGGGCTCGCGAACAGGCCGACCGAGAACGAGCCGATGCGGCGTGCGACGAGGTTTGAATCAGGAAGGTACCCGACGCGGATTCCGCAATCGAACCCCTCGCCAACGAGATCGACGTAGCGATCGCTGTAGCGAGTGTGAATCTGGAGGGGCGGATGGCGCGCGGCGAGTTCAGCGAGCGCTGGCGCGAAATAGGTCGGGCCGAACGAGGAAGGCACTGCCACGCGAAGCAGGCCGCGCAGATCACCGTCGGGCGACATTTCTTCCCGGGCGGTATCGATCTCCGCACAGACCCGCGCCGCATGATCGCGGAACGTGACGCCGGCCTCCGTGAGGGCTGCACCGCGTGTGGTCCGCGCCAAAAGCTGCGTGCCAAGATCCGCTTCCAGCCGGAACAGCCGCCGGCTGACGATGGATTTGGCGACCCCGAGGCGGCGCGCGGCCGCCGAGACGCCGCCTGAGTCAGCCACCTCGACGAAGGTCCGTAAGTCTTCAAGTTCCATATTTCGAGCCCATCGTTCCCGTTTTAGCGACACACCTTACCATGCGGAATGGCTATCGTGCCGAAACAGCAACGATACATTGACGGTCATAGCGGTTCGCTGCCGGACCGAACTGAGGTCAGTTCGCGGCAACGGTGCGAACCGGACACTTAACGAGAAGGAATAAAACCATGAAACCGATCAAAATTGGAAATGGCAGCAGGCGGGGCGATTGGAATCGCGGCTTTGCGGTCGAAATTCTCTATCCGGGACAAACCCTCAAGGCTGGTGACAGCGGTATCGGCGCCATCGGCCGCATCGACCGGGCGCGCGTCGCGGCCGGCCATGTCGTCCCCATGCATCCGCACCGCGACGACGAAATCCTGACCTATGTCCGCGCCGGATCCATGCTTCACCGCGACAGCGTGCAGAACGAGGAAAAGGTCACCAAAACGCGACTGATGATGATGAACGCCGGTCATACATTCCAGCATGAAGAGGAGATTCTTGGGCCCGATGCCACCGAGGCTCTGCAGATCTTTCTGCGGCCCCGCGCGACCGAGCTCGAGCCGAAGGTCCAGTTTCACGATTTCGGCGAAGCGTTCAGTCGCGACGCATGGCGCCTGCTTGCCGCTCCCGAGGGAGCGCCACTGGAGGTGCGCGCGCAGGCCTGGGTGCAGGACGTCCGCTTGTCGGCAGGCGTAAGCCTTCCGCTTCCGGCGCTTCAAGCGACGGGCGCCGTTCGGTTGCTCTACGTCTTCGCGGGTGAGGCACGCATCGGAGATCTGACGCTCCGTGCCGGTGAAAGCGCCTATCTCCAGGAAGCCGGAGGGACGGTCGCGGCGGTATCGGAAGCCGACGTCGTCTTGTTCACGACGGATCCGGGCGCGGCCACGTTCAAAGGCGGCATGTTCAGCGGCAACCTCCTGGCCGCGTGAAGAGTACCTTCGCCCCGGTGGTGGCACGTTGCCATGTGGCCGCGTCAGAACCGTAAGCGGGGCGGTTAGTGGCTGGCGCGCGAGGCGGGGACGACGGCTGCAACTGCCCTCCCTGCAAGCGCCCCGCAAAACAGCGTTTGCGCCTGCCGGGCGTACGCCGCCGCACGCCTGGCATGTAGCGTCCTGACGTTTCTTTCGTATCGCGCATCAATGAAGTGTCGAGATCGGGCGTTCTGCCGAGACGTCAGCCGCATCATAGTGCAGCTCGAAAGCGCGTCGACGCAACGCGCTCAAGTGAAACGCTACTAGACTTACGGAATGGAGAAAACGATGTCACAGCCTCGGAACGTCTCGGATCAGGCGGTTGGAATTGGCGGAATGGCCGTCCTCGTCTTCCTTTTTGCAGTTCTGCTTCTCGCGATCGTAACGGCCATGGCAGGTTGGACGTCGGCGGGGGATGCGCAGATGTCCATCCACGGCTGGATCGCCTTGGGTCTCGGCACCTTTTTCTCGCTCGCGATAGGGTGCGGCCTGATGGCTCTCATGTTCTACAGCAGCCGGAGCGGCTACGATGAGGCGGTCCTCGTTCGCATCAAGGAGCCGAACGGCGCTGACAACCGGCAAAAATGAATTTGAGATTTCAGGCGCCTTCGATATGGGCCTGGAAGCGTTTGGCGACGTGGTGTGCGGCGGCTTGAGAAATAGGCTCCGCCCCACGGGCGCATGACACCATCCACCAAGCGAAGACATCGCGGTGCTGAAGACTTCACGAGTGTGCCGCGGTCTTGCATGCGGGCAGCGCCAGCCTTGGCGCAGATCTGCTCTTCACCTGCCGTGACTAGAAATATGCGCCGGAGCTGACGGCATCGCGTTTGCGAACGAAAGCATCATCGCTCGGCGCCCATCAGAAATCTCATCAAAGCGTACCCTGAGGACACTCCGCGAGGCGGCTCGCCGCACGTCAGATGAAGATTTTTTGAAGATTTTTATCAGCGCCGAGCAGAGCGCCAGCAAATCCTTCACGCCTGAAATCGCTGAACGATTCGCGGCTTTTTGGGCCGTTGGCCAGATTCCTCATTAGGGAACCAATTTCTCTAAATGCAAATTGTATTGCATAATGAAGAATACGTTGTATAGAGCGTAAAACCTCAGGAAACGCCGCAACGCCCCTCGGAGCACCGCTCCGGGGGGACCATGCAGGGAGACAGGGATGAAAAACGCCGAGACGACACGGGTGGATGTGACCGGTGCGATCGACGCCGCGCCTCTGGGACGGTTTCAGATCGCGATCTTTGCGCTCTGTGCTGCGGTAGCGGTGATCGACGGGTTCGATACGCAGGCGATTGCGTTCGTGGCGCCTGCGATCATCGAAGAATGGAAGATGAGTCCTGCGGTATTCGGAACCGTCTTCGGCGTCGGTCTTGCGGGGCTGGCCGCAGGCGCATTCGTGTTAGGCCCTCTCGCCGACCGCTTCGGGCGCCGCTTGATGCTGATCGCCTGCGCCCTGATCTTCGGGATATTTGCGCTGCTCACGGCCTGGTGCGAAACCTTCAATCAGCTGCTCGTGCTGCGCTTCCTGACCGGGATCGGTCTAGGCGGCGCGATGCCCGGCATCATCGCCCTGACGTCGGAATACGCTCCCTCCCGCGCGCGCGCGACGAGCATTACGATCATGTTTTGCGGCTTTCCGCTGGGGGCTTTCGTCGGCGGCTTCCTCGCCGCCTATCTGATCCCCGCGTATGGATGGCGCTCCGTCTTCCTTGTTGGCGGCTGCGTGCCGCTGGCTTTCACGATGGTGTTGTGGCTCACCGTCCCTGAATCGATCCGCTTCCTGGCGAGATCGGGCAAACGCGGGCCGGAGCTCGCCCGGCTCTTGAACCGGATCGTCCCAGGTGCCCCTTATCGCGCCGATCAGGACTTCGTCCTGCAGGAAGAGAAGCTCTCCAGCTTCCCCGTCAGCCATCTCTTCACCGAAGGACGTGCCGCGCTGACGTTCCTCGTGTGGATCGCGTTCTTCGCCAATCTCATGGTGATGTACTTCCTCTTCAATTGGATGCCGACGTTGTTCAAGCAGGAGGGGCTTCCGCTCGCCACGGCCATCAAATCAACCGCCATCATGAACCTGGGCGGCGTCGTGGGCGCGATCGTCCTGGGTCGGCTGATCGACCGGGCTGGAGCGCTGCGCACGCTGTCCTTGGCTTATCTTGGGGCCGCGGTGTTTCTCGCGCTGATTGCCGCCATCGATCGCTCGAACGCGATGCTGCTGCTGCCGGCGGTCTTCATGGCCGGGTTCGGTATCGCCGGAGCGCAGATCGGCATGAATGCGTTGACCGCGGAAGTCTATCCCACGTCGGTTCGCTCGACCGGTGTTGGTTGGGCGCTGGGCGTGGGACGCGTCGGTGCGATCATCGGCCCGATCGTCGGCGGCGCGCTCCTGGCGCTCGCGTGGCCGCCCAGCCTGATCTTTTGGTTGACGATCGTGCCGATGCTCGTCGCCGCGCTGGCCGTCTTCAGTCTCGGATTCTGTTCCGTGGGCCGTCACACGGCGGCGCGCGCGCCGATCTGAGCCGCGTCGTTCGCAATCGATTTCGTTCCAACCTTTGCAAGGAAGTCCATCATGACCTCTGTTCCGGAGCAGCACAGCTTCCCGCTCAACGCCTGGTACGTGGCGGCCTGGGATCACGAAGTGAACCGCAATATGCTTGCCCGCACGATCGGCGGGAAACGCCTCGTCCTGTATCGGACGCAGGACGACAAGCCGGTCGCGCTGGAGGATGCCTGCTGGCATCGGCTGGCGCCGCTTTCGCTCGGCCGCCTTGAGGGCGACACCGTCACCTGCCCGTACCACGGCCTGAAGTTCAATTCCGCCGGGCGATGCGTCCATATGCCTTCGCAGGACACCATCAACCCTGCAGCGACGGTGCGTACCTATCCTTTGGTGCAGAAGCACCGTTTCGTATGGATCTGGCTTGGCGATCCGGCGCTGGCGGATTCCTCCAGCATCCCTGACCTGCACTGGAACCAGCATCCGGGTTGGACGGCCGATGGCGAGACGCTGCATCTCGCCTGCAACTACCGTCTCGTCGTCGACAACCTGATGGACCTGACCCACGAGACCTTCATCCACACCACCAGCATTGGCAACCGGGCGGTCGCGGAAACGCCGTTTGAGACCACACACGACGAGGCCGGCGTCACGGTGACGCGCTGGATGCTCGATATCGAGCCGCCGCCGTTCCTGAAGCGGCAGTACGGACGGGAGGGCAACGTCGACCGCTGGCAGATCATCCGCTTCACGCCCCCCAGCACCATCGTCATCGACGTCGGCGTCGCACAGGCGGGTTCGGGGGCACCGAACGGCGATCGCTCCAAAGGCTTTACGGGATACGTGATCAACACGATCACGCCGGAGACAGAAGGATCCTGTCACTATTTCTGGACCTACGCGCGCGACTTCGCGCCGGGCGACCAGCGCTGGACTACCGAACTGCGTACCGGGTTGCGACGGGTTTTCCAGGAGGACCAGCTCGTGCTCGAGGCGCAGGAGCGCGAGATGAAGGCCCGTCCCGAAAAACGCTTCTACGAGCTCAACATCGACTCCGGTTCGATGTGGGCGCGAAAGGCGATCGACCGCTTGCTCGCGGCGGAGACCCGTATCGCGCCTCAGGCCGCCGCCGGCACCACCGCGACAGGCAGTCGTCCGGCGGATCACACTGCGGCCGTGAGCGCGCCATGACCTATCACGACGAATGGGAGGAGGCCCGGCTCGCTTCGATCGGTGATCTGACAAGCGATGTCCGTTTGTTCGAGATCGCACCAGCACAAGGCGCCAGGTCGTATGAGCCCGGTAGCCATATCAACGTGGTCGTGATCGTGGGCGGCGAGCAACAGACGCGGTCGTACTCCCTGATCGGGGACCCCGGTGCCGACGTCTACCGCATCGCGGTTAAGCGGCTGCCGGATGGCCGCGGCGGCTCCGCATACATGTGGTCGCTCAAACTGAATGCCCGTCTGACCATCGCCCGCCCGAGAAATCGCTTCGAGCTTTCGACCGGAGACGGCGAATACCTGCTGATGGCGGGCGGTATCGGCATCACGCCGATCTACGGAATGGCGCTCAGCCTGTGGAAGCGGCGCGCGAACTTTCGCTTGGTCTATGCCGCCCGTTCCCATGCCGACATGGCGTTCGCCGAGCAGTTGAAGGACCGCCTCGGCGATCGCCTGGAGCTCTGTCCGGAGGATCGTGGCGGCCGCATCGATCTCGGCAACCAGATCGGCAGGCTCTCGAAGAGCGGCGAGCTCTACGTCTGCGGCCCGGTCGGAATGCTGGAAGCGGTCAAGCGCTGCTGGAGAGATCAAGAACGCCCGCCCGGAGGATTGCGGTTCGAGACCTTCGGCACCGCCGGTCACCATCCGTCGGAAAGCTTCGTCGTGGCGGTTCGCAATCTGGGGCGTGAGTTCGTCGTTCCCAGGAACCGCTCCTTATTGGAGGCGATCGAGGCGGAGGGGATCCCGATGATCTCGAATTGCAGACGCGGCGAATGCGGCGTCTGCGCCGTCACGATCGTCGACGCGGATCACGGCATCGACCACCGCGACGTGTTTCTTTCGGACGAGCAGAAGGCTGCCAACCAGAAGATGTGCACCTGCGTATCCCGCGCGGTGGGAGGACGCCTGGTCATCGAGACAGGCGACCGCTGACCGAACAGGAACGGTGACCCGCCGAACGGATGCAGCGCGGCTGCCAAGGGAGTAAACGATGCAACGAATGACGACGGACGCCGTTGCCGAGGCCGACAGGCCGGCAAGATTGTACGCAGCGCCGCTCCTGTTCATCGGCGGAGAATGGCGAAGGGGTGGAGCATCCTCTTCGAGCCCGGTGATCAATCCGGCAACGGGCGAGACCCTGGATCACTTGTCGCACGCGTCGGCGAGCGATCTCGACGACGCGCTGAAGGCATCAAGCCACGCCTTCGAACTGTGGAGCCGGACGAAACCGGGCCGCCGCGCCGAGATCGTCACCGAAGCCGCCCGCCTGATGCGCGACCGCGCCGAGGCGATGGCACCACTGCTTACGCTTGAGCAGGGCAAGCCGCTGCCGCAAGCGAAGGCCGAGATCCTCGCGGCTGCGGATATGGTCCAATGGTACGGCGAGCAGGCCCGGCGGATCTACGGCCGGTTGGTTCCTTCGTCGCTGGAAGGCGGCGAGCTGTCGGTTAGACACGAGCCCGTCGGGCCATGCGCGTTGTTCTCACCCTGGAATATGCCGGTGCTGCTCGCCAGCCGAAAGATCGGCGGCGCGCTGGCGGCCGGATGCTCCGCGATCCTGAAGCCCGCAGAAGAGACGCCGGCCGCAATCGCCGAGGTCGTCCGCTGCTTTATCGACGCCGGACTTCCGAACGGCGCGCTCAACCTGGTCTATGGCATTCCGAGGGACATCTCCAAGCATCTGCTCTCGTCCTCTGTCATGCGTAAGGTCTCGCTGACGGGATCTGTCGGGGCGGGCCGGGAGATCGCGCAGCTCGCGTCCACGAATTTCGTGCGGACGACACTCGAACTTGGAGGCTATGCGCCCGTCCTCATTCTTCCTGACGCAGATATTGAACGCGCGGTGCAGATGTTGGTTGCGGCAAAGTTCCGCAACGCCGGCCAGCTCTGTCTGGCACCGACGCGCTTCCTGGTCCACGAGACCGTCTACGAACGCTTCACGACGTCGTTCGCCGAAGCCGCCCAAAAGCTCGTTATCGGCAACGGGATGGAAGCGGTTGACATGGGGCCGCTCGCGAATGCCCGCCGCCGGGATGCGATCGTGTCCCTTGTCGACGACGCGGTCGGTCGCGGCGCCCGGGCCCTTGCCGGAGGAGCGAGCCTCAACCGACCGGGCTATTTCTTCCAGCCGACCATACTCATCGACGTTCCTGACGCGGCGCGGATCCGCATGGAAGAACCCTTTGGCCCGGTGGCCATCGTCGACCGCTTTTCGGATTTGGACGCCGCCATCGAATCCGCGAATGCCACCGATTTCGGCCTTGCCGGCTACGCATTCACGAACTCCGCGTCCGCGCAGAAGAAGATCATCGAAGGCCTGAAGCTCGGGGTGCTCGCGTTCAACAATGTCGCCGTGTCTGTGGCCGAAGCGCCGTTCGGTGGCGTCAAGGACAGTGGCTACGGGCGCGAGAGCGGCGAGGAAGGGCTTTCCGAATACCTCACCGTCAAGACCGTCCACCTGGCATGACCGGAGAAATGACATGAGCCTCGATCTGGATTTGAAAGGCCACCGCTTCGCCGTGACGGGCGCGGCTTCAGGTATCGGGCGGGCCACCACCATAAAGCTCGTTCAATCGGGAGCCGAGGTGATCGCACTCGATCTGCAGCCGCCCAAGGATGCGGTCGGCGAATTCATTCGCATCGATCTGGCGGATCCGAACTCCATCACCGCCGCTGTAGCCGGTTTGCCGCCCGATCTGTCGGGCCTTCTCAACGTCGCCGGCGTTCCCGGCACGGTCGCGCCGGACGTCCTGGCGCGCGTGAACTATCTGGGTTTGCGCATGCTGACCGAAGCCGTGATCCCAAATATCCGAAGTGGGGGAGCCATCGTCAACGTGGCTTCGACCGCCGGCGAGAACTGGCGCGACAATGTCGGCGCCCATCTGGAGCTCGCCGCAACAGCCTCGTTCGCCGATGGGCTCGATTGGGTCGCCGTGCATCCCTGGCCGCGTGAGCGGGCATATGCCTGGTTCAAGGAGGCACTCATCGTCTGGACGACGGCGAAATCCGCCGCGATCCGGGCCAAGCACGGCATCCGCATCAACTGCGTGAGTCCGGGTCCCGTGGATACGCCGATCCTGGAGCAGTTTCGCATCAGCCTCGGCGAGGAGCGCGTATCGGATGCGCTGCGACGGGGCGGCGGCGCCGCCCGTCCCGAGGACATTGCCGATCCAATCATTTTTCTGGCGAGCGCCGCCGCGCGCTGGATCGTCGGGTCCAATCTGGTGATCGACGGAGGCGCGTCCGCATCGCGCCTGGATGAGATCTCTCTGACGGCCTAGCGCGGCCGCAACACGACGTCGGTTCGCGTTGTCGCGAGCTCCCCTTGAGTGAAACTGCACAAGACGAAAGGTTTCTCATGAAAGTCCTCATTGTTGGCGGAGGCATTGGCGGCCTTACGCTTGCGCTCGCTTTGCACCGTGCGGGCATCGCAACCAAGGTCTTCGAGTCCGCGGCCGAAATCAGGCCGCTCGGCGTCGGCGTCAACCTGCTTCCGCATTCGACCAAAATCCTGGCTTCCCTCGGAATCCTCGACGCACTCGCTGATGTGGCGGTGACGACCAAGGAATCGGTTTTCTTCAACAGGTTCGGGCAGCGTATTTTCTCCGAACCCATGGGCAGGTTCGCCGGCTATCAGGAACCGCAGCTATCGATCCATCGCGGCGATTTGCAGATGGCTCTGCTGCATGCGCTCAAGGCCCGGATCGGCGCCGAGAACGTCGTGACAAATGCGCGCGGCGTCGGTTTCGATCAAGACGAGCATGGCGTTACGGTCCACTTCGTCGATGCGAGCGGGCAAGCGAGAGCGGACGAGCGTGGGGACGTCGTGGTCAGCGCGGAAGGAATACATTCTGCGATCCGCAAGCGGTTCTTTCCGGACGAGGGCCCGCCGCGCTATTCCGGTGTGAACATGTGGCGGGGCGTCAGCGTCTGGTCGCCGATCCTGACCGGCGCGAGCCTGATCCGCGCCGGATGGCTGACCAACGGCAAGATGGTGATCTACCCCATTCGCGACAACGTCGACGGCAAAGGGCGTCAGCTCGTCAATTGGGTGGCCGAACTGGAAACGCCTATCCATGCCGAGCGGGACTGGAACAGAAAGGCAAGCGTTGACGACTTCATCGGCGCGTTCAAGGATTGGAAATTCGACTGGCTGGACGTTCCAGCCCTGATCCGCGGTGCGGATTCCGTGCTCGAATTTCCGATGGTCGACCAGGATCCCCTACCCTGGTGGACGCAAGGGCGGGTGACCCTGATGGGCGATGCCGCGCATCCGATGTACCCAAGGGGTTCCAACGGCGCCGGCCAGGCGATCCTCGATGCGGCCTCGCTGGCGCATCATCTGACGGTTGCGAGCGATCCGCTTTCGGCCCTGAAGGCCTATCAGGCCGAGCGTCTGCCGAAAACGACCGAAGTCGTTCTCGCCAACCGCAGCAATCCGCCGGACGCGATCAACCGCGAGATTTGGCAGCGCACGGGCGACAAGCCGTTCGCTCAGATCGAGGACGTCATCAGCCTCGAAGAGCTGACGGCGCTGTCGGACGGCTACAAGAAAATCGCCGGCTACGACAAGACCTCGCTCGCGACGTGAGCGGGCGAGCGATGCGACGGCAGCGGCCACTCGGACGCGCTGAGACAACGGAAGTCACCACAGCAAACAGGTGTAACATGACTCAAGCAGTACAGAAGACGCCGGAACGCGAGGCGTTCTATCGCAAGATCGACGGCCAAAATCTCTCCGCATTATGGAACGTGCTCGGCGATCTGGTCACGCCACAACCCAAGAGCGCCTGCCGTGCCCATATCTGGCAGTTCGACGCCATCCGGTCGTACATGATGGAGGCGGGACAACTGATCACCGCCAAGGAAGCCGAGCGGCGGGTATTAATTCTTGAGAACCCCGGCTTGAGGGGCGAGTCGAAAGTGACGACGTCGCTCTATGCCGGCGTTCAACTCGTCACGCCAGGCGACGTGGCGCCGGCGCACCGGCATACCCAATCGGCCTTGCGGTTCATCCTCGAAGGCAAAGGCGCCTACACGACGGTTGCCGGCGAACGAACCAACATGGAGCCCGGTGACTTCGTGATCACGCCGTCCATGGCATGGCACGACCACGGCAACGAGACTTCGGAGCCGATGTTCTGGCTCGACGGCCTGGACATCCCGCTGGTTCAGTTTCTGGATGCATCGTTCGCCGAAAGCGCGAACGACGAGCAGCAGGCCGTCTCGCGCCCGTCCGGCGACAGCTATGCGCGCTACGGGAAAAATCTTCTGCCCGTCGACCACCGGACGTCTTCCAGGACGTCCCCGGTATTCAATTATCCATACGCCTACACCCGCGAAGCGCTCGAAGCGGCCAAGCGGACGGAGGAATGGGATCCATGTCACGGTCTGAAGCTGCGCTACACCAATCCGGTCTCGGGAGACTTCGCGATGCCGACCATCGGGACGTTCATGCAATTGCTGCCCAAGGGATTCCGCACCGCGCGCTATCGTTCGACCGACGCGACGGTGATGGTTCCGATCGAGGGACGCGGCCGATCGCGGATCGGCGACCAGACGTTCGAATGGGGGCCGCGCGACATCTTCGTGATCCCCAGCTGGGCGTGGGTGACCCATGAAGCGGACCAGGAAGCCGTGCTGTTCAGCTTCTCCGACCGCCCGGTCCAGCAAAAGCTCGATCTGTTCCGTGAACACCGCGACGCGGCTTGAGGAAACGCCATGACAAGCTACGTATTCGAACCGGCCGCGATCCCGACGGTCGCGGTCGCGGGCCAGACCGCGCGTTTTCCGGTTCGGCGGATCTTCTGCGTCGGCCGCAACTACGCCGCTCACGCGCGTGAGATGGGCAAGGATCCCGAACGCGAGCCGCCGTTCTTTTTCACCAAGCCGGCCGATACTGTCGTGGACGACGGCGCGACCGTGCCGTATCCGCCCGAAACGGAGAGTTTCCACTATGAGATTGAACTGGTTGTCGCGATCGGGCGCGATGGATTCAACATCAGCCGCGACGATGCGCTCGACCTCGTGTTCGGATATGCCGTGGGCATCGACCTGACGCGACGCGACCTCCAGCTCGAAGCGCGGGACAAGGGGCGGCCCTGGGACTGGGGCAAGGCATTCGACCATTCGGCGCCGATCGCGCCTCTGCACCCGGTCGAGAGGGCGGGCCACCCCGCGCAAGGGCGCATCTGGCTGACGGTCAACGAAGTGGTGAAACAGGATGCGGATCTGGCCGAGCTGATCTGGCCTGTCGCGGACATCATCGCGACCATCTCGCAGTCGATGCAGCTTAAGGCGGGTGATCTGATCATGACGGGAACGCCAGCAGGCGTGGGGGCGATCGACATCGGCGATACCGTCAAGGGCGGCATCGACGGGCTCGGCACCATCCAAATCAGGATCGGAGAAAACGGACCGAAGTCACTGGATGCGAAGGCGGCCAGGTAGAAGCGTCTCTACCGGGCGCCGGTCGACAATTTGGTGTGGGGCACTGCGTCACGGCAGGCGCCGATCAAGCGGTCGATGGCGCCGGTCTTCGGGTCCAGAACTCCAGGGTCTACGGTCGCCAATGTGATCGCCGCTTCGATCTCTCCCTGCCAGTTCAGAATCGGAGCGGAGATGCCGTTCAGCCCCGGCACGAAGCGACCATCCACAAACGCATATCCAGCGGCACGCGTGCGCTCGACAAGACGGTCGATATCGCTCGGCCGCGAAGGATCGAGATCGGGCCACGTCAGGCGGAGGCGGCGCGCTTCCTCGATTTCAATCTTGAGTCTTTCGGCCACGAGAGCACGCGGGCTGAAGGCCAGAAAGACGCGGCCCGTCGCCGATGTGAGAAGCGGAAACGTCGAACCGAGGCCCATCGATGTGAGGATAAAGCTTGCGGTGCGCTGCCAGCGAACGGCTGTCGGGCCGTACGTTCCCCAAATGGCGACGACCGCGGAGGCGCCCGTGACCTCGGCCAGGCCCGGCAGCGCATTTGCGGCGCGCTCGACGAAATCAAGCCGGCCGATCGCAGCGAGTCCCACCTCGATCGCGGCCTTGCTCAGCCCGTAGCGACCAGATCGCTCGGCCTGATCAACGAACTCCGCGGCGACGAAGCTTGCAAGATAGCGATGCGCCTTCGAAGACGGCATCTGTGCACGCTGCGCAATCTCCGTGAGCGCCGCCGGGCCGCCAAACTCCGCCATCACTTTAAGCAGTCGCAACGCAGCATCGACGGATTGAATACCGCCCTTGGTACGACTGCTGTTCGACTTGCCCCGCTTTGGCGACTTGGAAGTTGCCATCGCACCTCGTTTCTCGCCGTGAACCGTGCCTGCGCGCATAATTGATAAATACCAAGGGTGTAGATGTTTCATCTTAGCCCAGCCGTTTGATGGGACCAACCCCCATGATGCAAGCGGTGGCGGCAGTGCACAGCAAGCCATTCGCGTTGTTCGAGTCGTCGGCCGAGCCGACCATCACTGGCGTGGCTGGGGACGGCTTCGGCGAGCGGCGCCATCGCACTTGCCGGGTTCAAGGCTGTGCGACGTGCAATTTTAAAACGGTCGGCGCGCTTGATCGTCTGACCCGCACGAGACGTTTTCCCTGCCGGCGTCACGGACGACTGTCCAGCGGGCCCATCGCGCGAACTCTGGTCTTAATTCAAAAGTCGATTTTCACGAAGGCGCGACACCGCCAGGTCAACGAAGGCTCTCACCTTTGCAGGCGCGTGGCGCCCCTCCGGATGGAGCACGTGGATCGGCAGTGGGGCCTCCTCATGATCGCCTAGCACGATCTGAAGCTTGCCCTCGAGCAAAGCAGGGCCAATCTGATAGTGAAGAACCCTCGTGAGACCGGCACCGGCAATCGCGGTCGCTATGACCGCTTCGTTGGTGTTGCATTGGAGCCGTGGCTGAATCGTCACCCGCTGATCGCCGCTGAAGCGCCATTCCGGCGACGCCCAAGCACTGGTCGAGGCGACGATGCGGTGATCCCTCAGATCGGCCGGGGTCGTCGGCACACCGAAACGCTCGAAATAGGCTGGCGAGCCGCACACGACGCGCCGGATCGAGCCGACCTTGGTGGCGGAAAAACCTGAATCAGGCAGGTGCCCGATTCGAATGGCGACGTCGATACCCTCCTCAATGATGTTCACTGGGCGATCCACGAACAGTGTCCTGCCGCTCATCGTGGGATAGGCATCAAGATATTCGCTCATGATCGGGAGCACGTACATCTGCCCGAACAGGGCCGAGGCGGTGATCGCCAGCATTCCGGACGGCGTGGCGTAGGAGCCTGCAGCGGATGCTTCGGCCTCGACAATGTCGAGCAGAATTCGACGGCAATCGTCGAAGTATCGACCTCCCGCCTCGGTGAGCTTTACCGAACGGGTGGTGCGAACAAACAGGCGCGCCCCGATCGTTTCCTCAAGCGCAGCAACAGCGCGCGTCACCGCCGGCGCGCTCATATGCAGCTGGCGGGCGCTCTCAGCGAAGCTCTCCGTCTCTGCGACCTTCACAAAGATTCGCATTGCCTGCCAGCGATCCATTCCGTTGTCCCTGCCGTTTCTCCTAGGATCATTCCTGCGACAGGCTCTGGATTTGCACAAGGATCTTGTGTCGGAAAATCGTTGAAATCGCCGTCGGCCGAAGCGGTTTGGAAATATAGCAGCGCCGCCGACTCAAGAGCGAGACAGACAAAGGTGCAGCGCCCCTCAAGGGGGCGTCGAAGGGTCGTTAGGGGGCTCCTTCTGCCTGGATGCACCCGGGCGGCGGCGGACGAGATCCTCGATCGCGGAACAGGTTTCCTGCGAGATACCTGCCTTCAGCGCCCGTTCACGTTGCTTCTCCTGGTCGGGCTCATCGGATGCAGCAGCCAGCGCTAACACGATGGATGTCTGGACATCGAAGCTCCACCCTCGCCGCGCCGCATCAATCTCAGCACCCGTCAATCCAACCCTTTTTGCATCGATGTCCTGGCGCTCTAACAGCGCCAGGTCAGGGTTCTTGGCCGTGAGAGCCAGTTCTATCGACAACTGAACCCGCTCGTCCAGCTTGAATGCAGCCATTATCAGACCCTCGTTCGGGTGGTCCGGCTAGAAGCCGAAATGACTGAGGCCCGGGTGATCATCCGGCCTGCGGCCGAGCGGCCAGCGAAACTTGCGCTCCGATTCCGCGATTGGATGTTCGTTGATGCTGGCGTGCCGCGCGCGCATCAACCCATCCTCGGCGAACTCCCAGTTTTCATTCCCGTAAGCCCGAAACCACTGGCCGCTATCGTCATGGTATTCGTAAGCGTATCGGACGGCGATACGATTTCCGGCGAAAGCCCAGAGCTCCTTGATCAGGCGATAATCCAGCTCCTTATTCCATTTGCGGGTCAGAAACGCCTGGACCTCATCGCGGCCGTTGACGAACTCGGCACGGTTGCGCCAACGGGTATCGACGGTATAGGCCAAGGTGACCTTGGCGGGATCGCGGCTATTCCAGCCATCTTCGGCCAGGCGAACCTTCTCGATAGCGGTCTGTTCGTTGAACGGGGGGAGTGGGGGACGGGACATCTCAATTCTCCTGGGTCATGTTCAAACTCTGATGCAAAAGCGGTTGCTTCCGCCTTCGGTAACAATGATCCCCGTCGAGGCACATCTGAATGCCGAAAACGGGGAAGATATTATTGCTCAGGACGTATCAATCATCCTGTCCTCGGATCGCGTTTTCATCACAGGGCCAACTGGATACGATCGTCACCCTCCCCGTCGTCTTGTTCTGCCGGCACGGCCGAACAAATCAAAACTTCGTCGTCACCGACGGCGGCGGAAGGCTCCCTGAAGTAGGTGACGGAACCTGCGATAAGCTTCGTCTTGCAGGTGCCGCAGGTCCCGGCCCGACAACTGAACTCGGGCGAAAGTCCGCGGGCTTCCGCAAGATCGAGCAGAGACCCCGACTCTGGAGTCCAGCGCGCTTCCTTCAGCGAATCCATGAAGGCGACCGGCACCGGCTTGGAAGAGGGTGGGCGGCGCACGGGCGCCGCGGCATTGGCGTCGACCGTCCTCTTCAAGGAGGATGGTCCAAATGCCTCAGCATGGATCCTGTCGTCTGCGACGTTATAGCCTCTTAGCCCGTCGTAAAGCGCTTGCGTGAACAACGGGGGGCCGCACAGGTAGAAATCATAATCGTTGAACTGCAGATACCGGGTGAGAAGGGCCATGTCGATGCGGCCCGAGGCGTCGTAATCGACGCCCTGCCCGGCACCCGACGTGTCGCTGAGTACGCGAACAAGTTTCACCGCGCCTTGCGCGGCCTCCACGAGCTCGGCCAACTCGCCATCGAAGGCCCGCTCATGTTTCAAGCGGGCGGCGAGAAAGAAAATAGTCGGTCGGACGCGCTGCTTGCGAACGCCCTCGTAGACGATATGCCGCAGCATTGCCAAGAGGGGTGTGATCCCGACGCCTGCGGCCAACAGAACCGCCGGTCGTCTGGCGCGCGCATCGATCGTGAACGCGCCAGCCGGGGCACGCGCTTCGATCGTGTCGCCGACGCGGATGGTGTCGTGCAGGTGCTGCGATACGACGCCATCACGCTTGACGCTGATACGGTACATTCCATCCGAAGGAGCGACCGACAGCGTATAGGTCCTCAGGAGAGGCTTTTCTGCTCCTCGCGGCACGACACGAATGGGCAGGTGCTGGCCCGCCTTGTGCGGCAGCAGCCCCGCACCGTCGTCCGCTTGCAGGTGGAAGGAGCGGATGGCAGCGCTCTCCTCGACGATCCGGGTGACCTTAAGAGGGCGCCAGCGCGTCGCGAGCTCGGCCGCACGCAGACGGTCGGCAGCCTGAGCCCAATCGCCGGTCATCAACGAGCTTGGAGACCAGCCGTCTTCGCGAAAACTCCAGCGGATTGCAAGCGCACCGCGCCGTCGCACGATCCTACGGGCGCGGAATGTCCATAGCCTCTCGGCGCCCTGGAACGCCGCGATTTCAGGCGAATCCAGCAGCACCTCGGCATCCCCGGTCATCTGCACCATATCGCCGGTGACGAAATCCACGAACAGAAGCCCCGCTTTGCCGTTCAGCAGGATATTGCCGAGCGTCGCGAAGAAGAGGTTGCCGTCGAAATCGGGAATGGTGAGCATTCCGTCCGCGCCGACGCGCACGAAGCCCGCTTTGCCACCGCGGTGCGAAACATCGACTTGCCGGCGGTCCTGGCGATCAACGTAGGAGGTAACGAATAACGTATCCGCGGCTTCGATCATCGCGCGAACAGCCGCATCCGGTTCGGACATTTGTTCGATCGTACCGGTGAATGCATGACCGGGATGACGATCAAAAGAGAAATCGCGGAGCTGGATGTAGCGGGGACAATTGCCGAAGCTCTGGTCGACCTCCACCCTGAATCCGCTGCTCGTGGTTTTGAGAACGCCGTTCATGCGGTTTCGACGCCGGGTGTGCATCTCGATCCCGAGAAGGCCGACGGGAAGCCCGTCGGTCATGCCTGCGCTTGCTGGATCGGAAGACGCGGGCCACGCCGCGATGTCCAAATCCGTCGGCGTCGGCGAGGACATGAAGCCCGGCCTTCCCTCGACGAAGGTGGCCCAGGCATTCCCCTGGTGATCGACGCTTCCCAGAACAACGAAGGGAAGCTTTCCGTAGAACTCACGGTGCTGGTCGGGCATATGGTCGCGGACGACGCGTTTCCCCACGACTTCCATGCGTTCTGCGACACCGACCTTTTGCTGGATAAACTTCTCACCTTCATGCCAAGTCGGCAGCTTCGTCAGTGTCGCGCTCATTCCTGCTTCCTCCGTGGCTGAGAGGAGCCGGGCGCGCCTGAGGCGCGCCCGGATGCGGCAATCAAACCGCAAGACCCACCGGCGTGTGAACGAACGGAACGAAGCCCGGCAGGGCCTCGATCCTGCGAAGGAACGCATTCACGGACCGGTAATCTGACAGATCGACGTTACCTTCCGGTGCCCGCGCCACATAGCTGTAGATCGCGACATCCGCGATCGTCGGATGGTCCCCGACCAGCCACTCTCGACTTGCAAGCTCAGTTTCGAGCTTCGCCAGGAGAGCATGAGCGCGCGCGATGACCTCGTCAGGGCTGTACTTCGCGCCGAACACCGTGATGAGCCGGGCCGCGGCGGGCCCGTAAGCCACCTCTCCGGCCGCCACCGACAGCCAGCGCTGAACGGCCGCCGTGCCACGTGGATCTTCCGGCAACCAGTCGGTCCGCCCCGAGGTGAGCGCGACATAGACGAGAATGGCGTTCGAGTCAGAAATGACGACGCCGTTATCGTCCAGAACTGGGACCTGGCCGAACGGATTGAGTTTCAGAAATTCGGACTTCTTGTGTGCACCCGACTTCAAGTCAACTTCGATCAGTTCGTGTGGCAGTCCAAGCAGCGAGAGAAACAGGCGAGCCCGATGCGAATGGCCTGACAAAGGATGATGATAGAGCTTCATGTTCGTATTCCCAAATCCACAGCCGGGTTCATTCCCGGCGACGCATAGACATTGACGCAGCGTGCCTTTCAGGAGAACGGCCGGTCTCGACACTTCATTGTTGCTGCCGGCGTAATGATCTGTGGGCGTATCGCGCGCAGAAGGCTCCTTTGAACCCAGGCGCCGGCATCCAAGTGTGAAAACTAATGGAAACAACGCGATATCCGGACAGTCGATGCAGCAACGACCGTTACGATGCCGCCAGGCCGCATTTTCGCAGCATGGCCTTGGCAAGGCCGAATGGGGTCGGCGTAAACGGACCGGGCGGGCTGCGGGCCATCAGCGCGATCAGGAACAGGGCCACGACCCCTGCCCAAAAGCAGAGCCAGAAACTATCGATATAGGCCAGCACGTTCGCCTCGCGCTGCACCCGCGCGGCGAGCGATCCCGTGGCGCGCGCCATGGCGGCCGCCGCACCGCGGGGGGCAAAGCCCTCCGCCAGATCCTGCAGCCTGTGTATGACGTCGGCGTCGCCGACCTGGACATACTGTCCAAGATAGTTGGAATGGATCTGCTCGCGAACCCGCAGCCAGGTGCCCATCAGCGCGACGCCGATCTCGGCGCCGCCAAGCCGGATGACCTGAATATAGGCCGAGAACGCGGTGGCGCGCGACGTATCGGCATTTGACAATGTGAAAATGATGATCGGCAGCAGCGTGAACGCTTGCCCGACGGACAGGAGGAGCACGATGCCGGCGAAGTCCTCCCGCGTCCAGACATGGGTTAGCTGTGTGCCCCAGAGGTTGGCAGTCACGAACGTCGCAAACCCGAACAACATCACGATGCGCGCATCGACGTGCCGGAGCAGTGTGATCGAGACCGGCACCAGCACGAACATCGGCAGCGCGCCATAGGACAGAAGCAGCACGCCCGATTGCTCGGGCCGCATGAGCGCGATCGTGCCGAGGAAGTTCGGCACCAGCGACGCGTTTGACAGGCTGGTCAGCGTGAAAAGGAGAATAATGACGAGCGAGAGCCCGACGTTGCGCGAGAACAGAACGTTGAAATGCGCCCACGGTTGGCGGACAAGGGCCTCGTTGATGAGAAAGCCGAGAAACAGTGTGGCGCCGCCGATCAGAAAAGCCATCACCGCGCCGGATTCCAGCCAGTCGAGCCGGTTGCCCTGGTCAAGGCCGGCATAGATCATCGAGACGCCAGCGCCGAGCAACAGCATGCCGCCCCAGTCGGCTTGACGCAGTAGGTCGCGATTGACGGGCTCGTTCGGCGTGCCGAGATAAACCATCAGGCCCATCAGCGGCGCAAGGATGACGCCTTGCCAATAAATCCACTGCCAGCCGAGATGCTCGACGTAAAAGCCAACAAGCGAGGTCGAGGTGTCGAGCGAGAAGCCGAGACGGATCGCATAGATCGAAATGGCCGGCAGCCACCACTGGATCGGCAAATTGCGGAAGATGATCATCAGCGTTGCTGGCACGAAGGTGCCGAGCAGCAGGCCGTGGGCGATGCCGAGCGCGATCAGGGTCGGGAAGTCGTGCACGAAAGGGATAATCACCGAGATCACGGCATAGACGAGACTCGGGATCCCAAGCACGCGTCGCAGACCGAACACGGTGGCAAGCCACGCCACCGCGGGCGCGACGAAGATCTGCGAACCGATGCTGGCAGTCGAGAGCCAGGCGCCCTCGTCGAAGCTGAGCGAAAAGGCGCCGCGCAGGTCAGGCAGACCGACTGAAATCAGGCGGCTGTCGAAATTCGAGAGAAATGCTCCAAACAGCACGGCGCCGACCGCGAACAGCGGCCGCCGCGCGATGCCGCCCTGCGAGACGGGGCCGTGGCGGGCGTCGTCACTTTGCGCCATCGGCTGCGGCCTCGCCGGTGTTGATGCGGGTTACGACGGACATGCCGGGCAGCAGACGGTCGAGCAATGGTTGATTGGCGTCGAACTTGATGCGCACGGGAATGCGCTGCACCACCTTGGTAAAATTGCCGGTGGCGTTATCGGGCGGGAGCAACGCAAACTGCGACCCGCTGGCCGGCGCGACGCGCTCGACGCGGCCGCGCAACTTCTCATTCGGGAAGCTGTCGACTGCGATCTCGACCGGCTGGCCGGGCCGTACGCGCGTGAGCTGGGTCTCCTTGTAGTTGGCGATGACGTAGACGTCGGGCAACGGAACGACGCTGATCAGATTGGTCCCGATATTGACGTAGTCGCCCGGTTGCACCTGGCGCTCGCCGGTGACGCCATCGAAGGGCGCAATGATACTGGCATAGCCAAGCTTCAGGCGCGCAGCCGATAGCGCCGCCTTGGCGCCCTCAAGATCCGCGGCGCGCTGCTTCTTGGTGCCCTGCAGCACCTCGAGCTGATGACGTTGGGCCGCGATGACTGCACGGCTGGCGCGAACATTGGCCTGGGCCTTGGCGTAGGCGGCGGTTGCCTGTTCCAGCCGCTGCCGCGTGCCGGATTCAGTCTGGGAGAGCGATTGCTGACGCTCCCGTTCCTGCCGCGCCTCGGTGTCTTGCGCTTCGGCGGACAGACGCGCGGCTTCGGCTTGCGCGATCGTTGCGTATTGCAGTTCGACCTGGTTGTCGAGATTGTCGAGCGCAGCCTGCGCGCCGACGACGCCGGCTTGGGCCTGCGCCACCTGAACCTCGTAATCGGAAGGATCGATCTGCACCAGGAGATCGCCAGCCCTGACGCGCTGGAAGTCCTTCACCGCGACGGTCAGCACTTCGCCGGCGACACGGCTGCTGAGCTTGGTTGATTCCGCACGGATATAGGCGTCATTCGTGGTCTGGATCGTGGCACCACCGACCCAGGCATTCCAGCGGGTGGTCGCAATCACGATGAAACCGAACGCGACCACGACGGAAAGCAGCGGGATCGCCAGACGACCGAAGACGCCGCCGGCGGCGGCCTGCCGTTTGGAACCCGTCGCCATTGGCGCCTGGCCTGGGGGTGGCGGGCTGGCTGTTACCTGCTCTGTCACGTCAAATATCTCACTTATTCCTCGAACCGGCGCCCCGTGCCATCGGCCAACCGCGATTGCTGGTGAGGCACGGCGTCAATCCGCCTCGCCGCTACGAGGTGATTGACCTCCAATCGCTGCCTTCTTTCTCAGTGCGAAGTCACTTTTCCTTGGTTGAAGAAACGGTCCATCCGGAAGAGTCGCAAAGAAATGCATGCGCCAGTGCTGCAATCCTGCGGGTTGACGACGGTCGATGTGTCTTTCTGCTGCCAGCTTCTCCGCTGGATATGGAACGGCCTGCAGCAGTCGGGAGGCGAACGCTGCTCGCCTCCCGAACCACCTAACTCAACGCTTCGCCACTTTCCGATCGAGGAAGCTGCGGATGAGCGGTGCCATCTGGTCGAGCTTGTCCTCGAGCGCAAAGTGACCGGTATCGAGGATGTGCATCTCAGCTGCCGGAAGGTCGCGGAGATAGGGATGTGCGCCGACCTCGGGGAAGATCTTGTCGTTCTTGCCCCACACAATCAGCGTCGGCGGCTTGCGGTCGCGGAAGAAGGCCTGGAATTTGGGATAGAGCGGCACGTTCGTCCCGTAGTCGCGGAACAAGTCGAGCTGGATCTCCTTATTGCCCGGCCGGTCGAGCAAAGCTTGATCGATCACCCAGTTATCAGGGCTGATGCGCGTCAGATCCTTGACGCCGTCAGTGTACTGAAACTTGGTCGTCTCAAGCGTAACCAGTCCCGACAGCGCGTCACGGTTCTTTTGCGAATTGTCGGCCCAATAGGCCTTGATCGGCTTCCAGAAGTCGGTCAGGCCCTCTTCATACGCGTTGCCGTTCTGCACGATCAGGCCGGTGACGCGCTCTGGATGCTTGAGCGCGAGCCGGTAGCCGACCGGCGCACCGTAATCCATGACGTACATCGCGTACTTCTTGGCGCCGAGCTGGTCCACCAGGCTGTCGACGATGTCGGCATAGTGGCCGAACGTATAGGCGAACTTGGCGTGATCGGGCGCATCGCTCTGGCCGAAACCGGGATAGTCCGGCGCGATGACGCGATAGCGATCGGCAAGGGTCGGGATCAGGTTACGGAACATGTGCGATGACGTGGGAAACCCGTGCAGCAGCAAAACCACCGGGCCGTCGGCGGGGCCGGCTTCACGGTAGAAGACCTTCACGCCATCGACCGTTGCACTGCGATAGTGAACCGTGACCGGCGCCGTGACGGCCGATGCGGCCGAAGCGATGTTTGGCGCCGCGGGGACTGCCGCGATGCCAATTGCACCTGCGAGCAGCAAAGAGGCGATAAGTTTCTTCATCTTGAGTTCTCCTGTGAGACGATTGGGAGGGCATTGCCCTTCGCGCTGACCAATGATCTCTTCGGTTGAGTTCGTTAATCGGCGAAATGTGGAAGGGATTATTGCGTCTGGCGTAATGGACATCCGACGCACGGCCATGAGCCCGGTCGGGGGGGAAACCTCAGTCGGGCGGCGCCCTGGCGGCGCCTTCGTTGCTAGGCCGGGCATCAGGCAGATCGCAGATAGCCCCGGCTTTCAGTCCAAGATCATCAAGAATCCGCATCTGGACAGAGGCGGCCGTTGCGTTAATCAAATCGGCGCCGAGCGACGCTCCCACCACACTGCGCGTCGGCCGGCACCACTTCGGCATGGCGACAAGCTGAACCAACGCCGACGGCACGTCTTCGATTTCTGAGGATGCGGCGGGTTGATGCCGAGCGAATAAATCGGGGAGACGGCCATACGGCTCGTCCTCCGCCGCGCCATAGGCAGCCATGCGCTCGACGCTCTCGCGACTGGTGGCTTGCTTGCGCGCGGCGGGACACGTCGCCCTTTGCACCAGAACGACTTCCACCCCAAGTGGCGCGAGCTCGGCATGCAGGCTGTCAGAGAGCGCTTCAATTGCGAACTGGGTGCTACCGTAGATTCCGAGAAAGGGAATCGTCACGCGCCCGAAGATCGACCCGATATTGACGATCAATCCATCACCTTGCCGGCGCATTTCCGGAAGCACGGCGCGTGTCACCCGCAGCAGGCCGACCACGTTGATATCGAAAACGGCCTTCGCCTGTGCTGACGTAAACGCCTCGGTGACGCCCGTCGGAAAAATATGCACGTTGTTCACGAGGACGTCGATACGGCCCGCCTTCTTGAGCACCATGTCAACAGCACGGTCGACCGACCAGTCCTCGGTCACGTCGAGCGGAACCACATCGATCCCCCGCGACCACAGCGCATTGGCTTGTTCGCGGTTCTTGAAGTTCGGATCGCGCATGCTCGCAAAGATGCGATGCCCGGCAAAGGCGAGAGCCTCAGCGATGACCCGACCCGCGCCTGTGCTGGTGCCCGTGATGAGAATAGCCCGTGCCATCGGCTCCACTATTGAGCTTTCACAGCATTATCGAGCGAAAGAGCCACGCCTTCTTGAAGGCTCGTGCTTCATTTGGCTTTCGATGTCGTCCGCAACGACATGTCGGGGGATTCGGGGCGGCAGCCCGCTGCGATGCTTTGAAATCGCCACGCAGCGGTGTCGGTTACCCTTCCGGGCTCCAACAGGCGGCGCACGGGCTCGATGGGCCCGTGCTTTCGGTCACGCAAAGGAACGCGCCGGCATCTCCACAACAGTCGTTACGTCAGCATCAATCGTCTCGGCGTCAGCGAACAACGCCGTCGTGTCGAAACCACCGAGAACGGCCTGCAAGGGGTTTTCCAGAAACCGCTGCACCAATTTGGACGCGAGCGGAGGCTGCATCCGGCGAAGATAGCGGGCTGCAATACTGGCTTCCAAAGCGGTCGCGCCCAACGTCCGGGCAAGCTCCGCAGCCTCGCGAAAGCGGGCGGACGCTCCGGCGGGATCCGCGTCTGCGAGCAATTCAGCCTGGTGTCTGAGCACTTCGGGCAACAGCCATACGTAGGTTTTCCCGCTTCGGATTCGGCTGGCGAGCTTGTCCAGCAAAACGCCTGCGCGCTCGGTCTGTCCGCATGCGATACAGCCTTTCGCCAATTGCAGAAGATACCAGAAGTTTCGGCTAGGTGTTTGCCACCCTTCCTCGTGCAAGGTCAGCGCCAGGCGTTCCAGCGCCGCCGCAGACGGCTCGCGGTACACCGCCAAGATTGCGCTCAACGCGTCGGTCCAATCCCTGAACCGGGCGTTGGTACCGCATCGGCGATAGAGCTCGTCGACATAGGCCTGTGCCGTGGCCCACTCCTCGCGCTCGATCGCGATGACGCACGCGCTTTCGGAAATCGCGAGGAAGAACGTCGGGATATGCTCACCGGCTTCCAGGACCGCCGCCGTCGCGGTTCGGGCGGCGTGCTCTGCATCGGTCGTCAACCATTCGGTGAGCGCGAGCAGGCGCAGCGCACATGAGCGTTGGTTGAAGGTATAACGTTGGACGTCCGCCACCGCCACCGACGGTGGATAGTGCCTGACGACGTGCTGAAGAATGCGTTGAGCGTGGACAATCTCGCCAAGCGTCAGGAAAGGGCGTCCCTGCAGAACCTTTCCCACGAGAAAATCGGTGCCTCTATTTCGCGAGCGAGCGAGATGATGGAAACATGTCGCCGCTGCAAGGGCATCGCGAGGCTGACCGGCGAGAAAGAAGGTGATGACGAGACCTTGCAGGGCCTGTAGCTCCCTCGTCACGTCACCAATCGACTGCGCCAGGGCGTGGGCCTCGCGATACAAAGAGATTTGAGCTTCGATATCGCCCTGGGAGAGAAGTTGAGCCGCGCCAAGCCCGAGCATCAGCGTGAGGCGGGCCGGCGGCTCGGTTTCCCGCTCGAGGGCACGACGGATCCATCCGCGAAGTTCGAAACAAAGACCGAGGTGCATCAGCGGCGGAATCGCCACGAGCACGAGATCGTATGCAAGCTGACGATCCTCGGCCTCCAACGTTCGGGCGAGCGCGGCGCGCAGGTCGTCGAGCACGTCGCGCGCCGCAGCGCTTGCTCGGAGATCCTGACCGCTCGAGACGAGGCCGAAGAACTCGCGGCACTGTCCGACCACCCATCCGGTATGGGCGGTGGTGGACACCTTTTCCTGGCCGGTCTCGCGCAGACGCGCATAGGCAAACGCCCTCACCGTCTCGAGTAGCCTGTAGCCGGGGCCCTTGCAACTTCCGTTGAAAACGACGAGGGATTTGTCGACCAAGGTGGCGAGGTGAGCCATCACCTCTGCTTTGCTAATCATCCGGCAACGCGCAACTTCGGTCGCGGCTTCCGCCGAAAAGCTGCCGCAGAACACGGCCAGGCGGGTGAAAATCGCTCGCTCGGTCTCGGTCAGCAGGTCGTAGCTCCAGCTGACCGTTCCTTCGAGCGTTTGATGGCGCGGCAGCGCTGTTCGCTGGCCGTTGGTCAGCAGCAAAAAGCGATCGTCAAGGCGAGCGGCGACGCCGATGACACCAAATGCGGGCACCCGGCTCGCGGCAAGCTGGATAGCAAGCGCGATTCCATCAAGGCGGCGGCAGATCTCTGCGGCAAAGTGCGCAAGTTCGTCGGTCAGTCTAAATTGACTGTGCGCGGCCTGGGCGCGGTCGACCAGCAGTTGAATCGCCGAAAACTCCAGCGCGTTTCTCACATCGATAGCGGCGCCTTCAGCGGGGTAGGCAAGACTGCCAAGCCGAAACACGACCTCGCCTTCGGCACGCAGGGGCTCCCTGCTCGTGGCGATAATCTTGCTTCCGGCCGCGCGGCGCAAGATCTGCTCGGAGAAGTCGGCGACTGCTTCGACAACATGCTCACAATTGTCGAAGACGAGCAGCCGCTTCTTGTTTGACAGCTGGCTCAAGACGAACTCGGCGACATCGACGTTGAAGCGCTCTAGGCCAAGCGCGGCGGCAATGCGGGCAGGTACCAACGCCGGATCCTGGATGGGAGCGAAATCTACAAAGGTGACGCCGTCCTCGATTTCGTTGCGCCGCGAGGCGGCTGAAATCGCGACCGTCGTTTTGCCGATTCCGCCCGTCCCGGAGATCGTCACCAGGCGATGGACCTCCAGCAGGCTGTTGATCGAATTGATATCGTGAAGGCGTCCGAATACGGGCTTGAGAAGCGAGGGAAGTCGGCCGCTCAAGGCTCCCTCGATCGGCGTCAAAGCCAGCTGATCCGGCGTGCAGGGCCGGGCCGAGGCCTCGATGGCAATGTCAGGCGAGAAGAAGTACCCGCGCCCAAGGCTATTGACGACAAATTCGTCCCCCTCAGGCGTCAGGCCGAGGTGTCTGCGCAAATTCGCGACCGTGACCCGCAGGTTGACGTCATCGATATGCTTGCGCTGCCACACTCGCTCGGCGAGTTCGGCCTTTGACACGATTTGCCCCGGCCGTTCAATGAGGGCGATCAGGAGTTCGAGGGGCTTGTCGCCGACCGGCACATTCTTGCCGTCGCGCTTGAGAAGCTTCCGCCCGGGAAACAGAACGAACGGTCCGAATGTAATCCATTCGACCTGTGTGAGCGAATGATTGGCGTCCGCGGCCATAATGTCTCCTCGGACGTCTACGTACCGATCGTGGTAACCGTACTCAAAGCCGTCGTTGGAACCATGATCGCTCAAAACGGAGTGGAGGTCTAGTCGCCCTACCGTCGCGGTCCTGCGCGTCGCCCGCGCGATCCGATAGCGCTACATTTTTAGCCAAAGTACCGACCTAATCCTGCCATTTTGTCGCAGTTCGGAAAGGGGGGCGGATCCGCTAGAGCTGAAGTGGGGAATGCCTCTTCGAACTTGACCTGCCTGTTTCGCGCTCTGCGCAGCGGGTCACCCGCTCAAGAGAGACCGCGCAGCCATCCGCTGGCTCACTTTTCGGGGCGTGTCGTTTCGAACAAGAACCAGAATCTGCGCTCGGTCTCGTCTATCCAGTTTTCCAGCAGGCTGGCGGTGGCTACGTCGCCGTGCTCATCGCAAAGAATATGGGTTTGGCGCATCGAAACGAGCAGTTGCTTGTTGTCTTCCCGCAATTCCGCCAGCATGCCATCGGGCGTCACGAAATCCGCATCGTTATCCGCAAGGCGCTGCAAGCGGGACGCGTGGCCGATCGAACGCAACGTCGTGCCGCCGATTTTGCGGCCGCGCTCCGCGATCGCGTCCGTCATAGCGAAAATCTGGTCAGCCTGTTCGTCGAGGAGCAGATGGTAGTCCCGGAAATGTCGACCGGACATGTGCCAATGGAAATTCTTGGTCTTGAGATAAAGGGCAAACACGTCGGCAAGCAGCGTTGTCAACGCAGCGGCGATATCCTTTACGGCATTGGCGCCGAGGTCGGACGGCGTATCGAGGCCCGCGTGCTTGCGGTCTTTGGCGGTGCTATCAGACATAATTCCAGTCCCCGAAAGGTCGAGCGCGATTTGGTCCCGCGCCCTGCATGGAGGTGATGTAAGACGCTATCTGCCGCAACTTCAATGACTCACGCGGCAACAACGGCGCGCAGCGACATCAAAATACAATTAAGGAGCCAATCTCCAATACCGCTGAGGTCGCGTCGACCGATCATGCGAACGTGTGGCCGGACCTGTCATCGAGAGTCCGCGCCCGCGAGTGCTCACGGAGAGAAGATGACGGATTACGTAACCACGACCGACGGCACCGAACTGTTCTACAAGGATTGGGGACCTCGCAATGCTCAACCCATCGTGTTTCACCACGGATGGCCGCTGAGCTCCGACGAATGGGATCCGCAGCTCATGTACTTTCTGTCTCAGGGCTTCCGCGTGGTCGCCCATGACAGGCGCGGGCACGGCCGCTCGTCGCAAACCGAGCTCGGGACTGACATGGACACGTATGCGGCCGATGTCACCACCCTCGTAGAACGCCTCGATCTCTCGGGCGCCGTGCATATCGGTCATTCGACCGGAGGCGGTGAGGCAACACGCTATGTCGCTCGCGCGAAACCGGGTCGTGTGGCGAAGGCCGTGCTGGTCGGCGCCATCCCGCCGGTCATGCTGAAGTCGGACAAGAACCCGGGCGGGCTGCCGATCGAGGTTTTCGACGGATATCGTCAGGCACTTGCCGCCAATCGCGCCCAGCTCTACCTCGATGTCGCAAAAGGTCCGTTCTACGGCTTCAACCGGCCAGGCGCGCCGGTCCACGAGGGAACCATCCGGAATTGGTGGCGGCAGGGCATGATGGGCGCCATCAAGCCGCACTATGATTGCATCAAGGTCTGGTCCGAGACCGACTTCACGGACGACCTGAAGCGGATCGGCGTGCCGGTGCTGGTGATGCACGGCGACGATGACCAGGTCGTCCCCATCCATGATTCCGCCCTGTTGACCGTCAAGCTGCTCAAGCAGGGCGAACTCAAAGTCTACAAGGGCTATCCGCACGGCATGCTGGCGACGAACGCCGATGAACTCAATGCAGATATCCTCGCTTTCATCCGCAAATAGGGCCCGCACGCATCGAACAGCGTCAGGAGCGATCGCATGAACGCCAACGCGCGCCCCATCACCGGCCCCGGGCCGCACGTTGTGCGGGCGCTCGGGGAGACGCCGATTTTCTCGCCCGGCGACACCGTCAGGGTGCTCAACCGTTCGCCGATCGGGCACTATCGCGTTCCGATCTATCTGCGCGGACGCGTAGGCGTCGTGGAGCGGGTGCTCGAACCCTCTCAGCTCGACAACGAACGCGAGGGCTTCGGGCTGAACGCCGGCGACAAGCGCCACTATTACCGGGTGGCCTTCGCGCTCGGGGAGCTGTGGCCCGGCTATGTGGGTCCGTCACATGACAATTTGCGCATTGAAGTCTTCGAGACATGGCTGGAGAGGATCTGACATGGCAACGCAACCCGGCAATGCGGGTGATGAAGGGGATCACGCCCACCACCATGATCACGACCACGATCATGATCATCCGCACGCGCCGATCGCGCAAGAAGTCGAACCGGGCTATTTCGAATTGATGGAGACCGCGATGCGGGAACTCCTGGTGGAGTGCAAGCTTATCGGCCCGGACGAAATCAGGCGACAAATCGAAGTGCTCGATTCCAGAACGCCGGCGCTCGGCGCCAAGGTCGTCGCCCGCGCATGGGTCGATCCCACGTTTCGCGAAAAGCTCCTCGAAAACGGCCGAAAGACGTGCGAAGAATTCGGGATCAGCTTCTACGATGATACACAGCTCATTGTGCTTGAGAACACCGACACGGTGCACAATCTCATCGTTTGCACCCTGTGCTCATGTTATCCGCGACCTGTGCTCGGCCTCCCGCCGGATTGGTACAAGGCTCGGAATTATCGAGCGCGAGCGGTGATCGAGCCGCGCAAGGTGCTGGCGGAATTTGGTACCACCATCCCCGATGGTGTCGAGGTCCGCGTCAGCGATTCGACTGCAACGGTACGCTTTCTGGTGCTTCCGATGCGCCCTGCCGGTACGGATGACTATGATGAAGAAGAGCTTGCGAGCTTGGTGACCCGGGATGCCATGATCGGCGTTATTCCGGTTCGCGTCAGTCAGGAGGCCGCGGCATGAGTCAGGCTGAAAACCTCGTCAATCGACTGCCCAACGACATTGGCGGTCTCACCGCCGGTCACATCGAGATGACCGATCACGAGCTGTTGCCGTGGGAGAAGCGCTGTCACGCGCTCGCGGACGTGCTGGACTTCCACAAGATCATCAACACCGAAGAGAAGAGGCGCGGGGTCGAGGCGCTCGGCACCGAGATGGTCGGCAAGCTAAGCTATTATGAGCGCTGGATTGTCGCTTTCGCCAATATTCTCTTTCAGAAGGGAATCCTGGCGCCCGAGCACCTCGCCGTAAAAATGGATGAGGTGCAAAAGCGCTGGCGGGACGAAGCGGCGAGAGCCTCGCGCGCGGGGTTGTAGCAGCGATCACTTGGAGGAGGTCTCATGAGCACTGACAAAAACGAAGCCACCGAAGCGGATTACGACACGATCTTGCGTGCCAACGCGGAGCGGGTCTTCAGCGAACGCGACCCCGCGGCAAGGCGCCGCGCGCTCGATCAACTGTGGTTGCCGGATGGCATCCTTTATGAAGACGGCCATGCCGTGACCGGCCTTGATGCGATCTCGGACACGGTCGGTGCCCTGCTGGATACACTTCCACCAGGAATGACCTTTGCGGCCGTCGGTCCTGCCGTTGGCCATCACGGCCTGGGACGGCTGCGCTGGCAGGCTAAGGACGGCAGTGGCAATCCTACACCGATCTGGGGAACGGACGTTGGCATCTTCCGGGATGGCAAGATTGCGCAGCTCTATGTCTTGCTGGATCCGGCTCAATGACATGACAAGCGACATCGAGAGACGTCTTCGCGCCTTGGAAGACGAGGCGGAGATCCACCGGATGGCCGCCCGTTTCAGCGACGCCGTCAATGCCCGCGACCTCGCCGCGTTCGCGGGCCTTTGGGCAAGTGCGGGAGCGATCTGGACGATCGGACCGCCTCTTGCGTCGCAGGCCGAGGGACGCGAAGCGATCGTTGCGATGCTCGGTCGTCTCAACCAGATCGAACGCTATTTCATGCAGATGACACATTCGGGGGTCGTCACTCTCGCCGGAGATCGTGCAACCGCGCGATTTATCATCCGCGAACACGGCCGCGGCGACGGCACCTATTACGACAATCTCGGCATCTATAATGATGAGTTGATCCGGGAGGCGGACGGCTGGCGCTTCGCCAAACGTAGCTACGCATACCGATTTCTCAACCAAAAGCCTTTCGACGACGATGCGTTCGACGCGTCCAAATAGGTGACGCCTCCCGCATCACTGCCTGACTAACGGCCAATCCCCGTGGCGGCGTTTACCCAACCAAGCCACAACGAATGAAGGATCACGCTTTAGCAGCGCGGCCGGCGGGGGCGTTATGGCTTGGCCGGCAGCTTTAACGCGCTTTAACGCCGTTTAGCTTGGCTAAGGCTGGGGATTGCGAGCACTCTTTGCGCGCGGACAGGTATCGACCGCGGGTGGATCGCCCCTTTCCCAAATAGTCGCGCTCACGCGCTGCTTCGTTATAGCCAGCATGACATGCCAACGAGCTTGGACCACCCAGAGACGATCGTCGCCATTCCTATTGGACGACGACCGTGCGCGCTCAGCGGGCCGTCCTTGCGGCGTGAGCGGGCGCAGAGGGACGGCCCGACCGGCCGAAATTCGACACTCAGCCACGCAACGAGCCAATCGTCCATGAGCGTCTCTCGCGCGGGCGCGGCCGTGCTTACGCTTGCGCGTGAAACGGACCATGGCGTGGCCCCGCCGCCCAAGCCCTGCAACGCGAACCAGAGCCCCGGCGACTTGGTTTCTCCGTTGTCGACCCTGGCGCACCAAGAGCTGATCAATGCCCTCCTCGGCGAGGCGTTGGCACTTCTCGATCAAGACCGGGCATCCGCACGTCGTTGCATCGAAGGCGCGCGATCGCTCATCCGCGCACCCGATCACGAGGACCGTCCGAGGAACTGCCTCTTGGCTGAGTGGCAGGTTCGGCGCGCCAAGGAGTTCATCCGCAACAATCTCGCAACCTGTTTGCGCATGGAGCTGGTCGCCAGGCATGTCCAATTGAGCGCCAGCTACTTCTCGCGTGCCTTCAAAGCGACAGCGGGCGTTTCCTATTCGGACTTTCTTGTCAACGCCCGAATCGATCTTGCCAAACAGCTGCTCCTTACGACGGACATCCCGATTTCCGAGGTGGCGCTTGCCTGCGGGCTCGCTGATCAATCGCACTTGACGAGATTGTTCGGGCGGATCGTCGGTCTGCCGCCGAACACGTGGCGGCGACAGGTCCTGGGAGCGGGATCGTAGATGTATCAACCAAACAGTCGATCAGAATCGAAGGGAGGATGCGATCGCCCAAGATCGCGAACGATCGAGCGGCTTTTAGATTGAGGATCGCCTAACGCGCCACGGAGGTCAGGGATTGAGCAGACGTGCCCGGCTTACCCCATCGGCGTAGAAGGCGTGCCCTCAGCGGACGTAACCAAGACGACAGACCAAAATCCACACAGACCAAAATCCACCTCGAAGAAAGGACCTGAAATATGCATAAGAAAGTCTTCACGCCTGCCAACGCGGCCATGCTGCTGATCGATCATCAGATCGGCACGATGTCGTGGACCCACTCGCACGATATCAACCTCGTCAAGGCAAATGCGATCAAGCTCGCCAAGATCGCGGTCGGATCGAATATTCCGGTGCTGCTCACCGTCAGCATGGAAGATCACGTTCAAGGGCCGCTGATCCCTGAGCTGAAGGAGATCTTGCCCGAAGCCTATGAGAAGCGGGTCAAGCGGCCGGGAATCGTCAATGCGATGCACCACCAGGGCTTCAATGACGCCGTGAAGGCGCTCGGTCGCAAGAAGCTCATCGTCGCCGGTATCACCACCGAGATCTGCGTCCTGTTTCCGGTCCTGCAGATGCTCGACGAAGGCTACGAGGTGCAAGTCTCGGCGGATGCGTCGGCCTCGTACACCAAGTATGGCGACGACATCGCGTTGCGCCGCATGGAACAGGCCGGCGCCATCATCAGCACGCACGACCAGCTGATTTCGGAGCTGGCGGTTGATTGGACCACTCCGATTGGCCAGAAACTCTCCGGTATCCTCAACTACCATTAATCGGCATTGCCGCTCTGTTGAAAGAGTTCGCGGTCGCGCGCCGCCTGTTCGCAGCGCGCTACTGCCGAAACCTCCGCGGGCCGGCTCGCTGCGTCAGCGACGAATTGCATGACATCACGACCGGAATTGAACCCAACGATGCCGTCAATCTGTCTTCACGGGGGACGAATGATATGAACCAGACTTTTGCTAGGGGGCAGCCCATCGTATTGAGCCTGCTTCGCTTCACCACGGGCCTGCTGCTGCTGCAGTATGGCATCGCCAAGATCTTCAAATTTCCCGTTGTGCCTTACTTTGCCAATATCCCGCCCCTCATCACCGTAGCGGGCGCGATCGAGCTGATTGGCGGCACGCTGCTGCTGCTTGGCCTTTTTTCGCGCCCGGTCGCGTTCATCCTGTCAGGCCAGATGGCGTTCGCTTACTTTCTGGGTCACATGTTCAAGGGCGCGGATCCGGTTTTCCTGCCGCTGCTGAATGGCGGCACGCCCGCGATCCTGTTTTGCTTCACCTGTCTCTACCTGGCGACCTCGGGCGGGGGCCCGATCAGCCTCGATGCAATGCTGAACAAGAACATCCATGGGAGGGCCGTATGAAAATGCTCGATTGGAACGCTTACCGCGTTCAACTCCTTGCCGGCGTCGGCGAAATGGGCAAGCTCAGCCCGGACACGGTCAAGGGGTATGTCACCCTCAGCGGGGCCGGCACGAAGACGGGTCACCTGGATGCCAAGACCCGAGAGTTGATTGCGCTCGCCGTGTCGATTACGTTGCGATGCGATGGCTGCATTACCGTTCACTCTGCCCAGGCAAAAAAACTGGGTGCGACAACGGAAGAGATCGCCGAGGCACTCGGCGTTGCTGTCGCGATCAATGCGGGCGCAGCCTTGGTCTATTCAACGCGCGCGCTCGACGCTCTTTCGGCGCTCGAAGCGACCTGACGTCGTTCGGGCCGACAGGTGCCTTGCGACGGTAGCCCAACGGCATGGCGGCTGTCGACGCAAGCCAGCTTCATCCGCGGCGGCCGAGCCGTTAGCTGCCCATCGCGAATGATGGTTTCGAAGCGCGTAGCCCTGAGAGGCTAGAGGAAAGTACCAAGTCATGTTCGGATTGACGGCGCTCGAGCTGGCGCGAATCCAGTTCGGGTTCACCATCTCCTTCCACATCATCTTTCCGGCCATCACGATCGGCCTGGCGAGCTATCTCGCCGTGCTGGAGGGCCTCTGGTTATGGAAGAAAAACCCGGTCTATCGGGACCTCTATCACTTCTGGTCGGGTATCTTCGCCGTCAATTTCGCGATGGGTGTCGTCTCCGGGCTGGTCATGGCCTATCAGTTCGGGACCAACTGGAGTTATTTCTCCGCGTTCGCGGGAAGCATCACGGGTCCTCTCCTGACCTATGAGGTGCTCACCGCTTTCTTCCTCGAGGCTGGCTTCCTTGGCGTGATGCTGTTCGGCTGGAACAAAGTGGGGCCGGGCTTGCATCTCTTCGCCACGATCATGGTTGCGATCGGCACGTTGATCTCGGCTACCTGGATTCTTGCCTCCAACAGTTGGATGCAAACGCCGCAAGGGTTCGAAATCATCGACGGGCGCGTCGTGCCGACGGATTGGTTGAAGGTTATCTTCAATCCCTCGTTTCCCTACCGGCTCGCGCACATGACGCTTGCCGCCTATCTGTCGACCGCCCTGTTCGTTGGGGCGGGCGGCGCATGGCACCTCCTCAAGGGACGCAACACGCCTGCGGTTCGCACAATGTTTTCCATGGCGCTGTGGATGGTGCTGCTGGCGGCGCCGCTCCAGATCGAGCTCGGCGATTTGCACGGCCTCAACACACTGAAGCACCAGCCGGCGAAGATTGCCGCGATCGAAGGCCATTGGGAGAACGTGCCGGGCGAGAGTGTGCCGCTGATCGTGTTCGGCTTGCCCGACATGAAGGCGGAAGTCACGCGCTACGCTATCGAGGTGCCGTATCTCGGCAGCTTGATTCTCACGCACGACATCAACGGGCAAATCCCGGGGCTCAAGGAATTCCCGCCGCAGGATCGACCGAACTCCGCCGTCGTGTTCTGGAGCTTCAGGGTCATGGTTGGACTCGGCCTTCTCATGCTCGTCCTGGGTTTCTGCGGGCTTTTGGCACGGCGCGGGCAGCGATTGTACCAATCAAAGGCCCTGCAACGGTTCGCCGTGATCATGGGTCCCTCCGGACTGATAGCAATCCTCGCCGGATGGTTCACCACGGAGATCGGCCGTCAGCCCTGGGTGGTCTATGGTGTGATGCGGACCGAGCATGCCGTGTCGAACCATAGTGCGCTGGCGCTTTCGACGACGCTGATCATCTTCATCGTGATGTATGTCGCGGTGTTCGGCATCGGTGTCTCCTATATGCTGAAGTTGGTGAGTCGGGGGCCGCAGGCCTACGATCATGCCGCAGGTGAGAACCTCAAGGACCCCGGGCAGAGCCAACGCCCTGCACGGCCATTATCCGCGCCGCCCGACAACATCGATCCAACACCAAATCTGGGAGGGCGTTGAGCCATGGGTATCGACCTTCCACTTATTTGGGCTGTGATCATCGGCTTCGCGCTGATGATGTATGTGATCATGGACGGATTCGATCTTGGTATCGGCGTCCTGTTTCCATTCGTGCGCGACCGGGGCGACCGCGACACCATGGTCAACACCGTAGCGCCGGTTTGGGACGGCAACGAGACGTGGCTGGTGCTTGGGGGCGCTGCGCTGCTGGCCGCGTTTCCGCTTGCCTATTCGGTCGTATTGAGCGCGCTCTATCTGCCCTTGGTGTTGATGCTCGCGGGCCTGATCTGGCGCGGCGTTGCCTTCGAGTTCCGCTTCAAGGCCGACGAGGCACATCGACCCTTTTGGGACAAGGCGTTCGCCTGGGGATCGTACATAGCGACCTTTTTCCAAGGCGTGGCTCTGGGAGCCTTCATCAATGGTTTCGCCGTTGTCGGCGGCGCTTATGGTGGCGGTAGCTTGGACTGGTTGCACCCGTTCAGCGTATTCACCGGCCTCGGTCTCCTGGTCGCGTATGCCTTGCTTGGCAGCACATGGCTCATCATGAAAACAGATGGAAACCTGCAACGGCGCATGATCCAAATCGCTCGGCTTGTGACCCTTGCGCTGTTCGGTGTGATCGGCATCGTTAGCTTGTGGACGCCATTGAAGCATCCCGCGATCGCGGCGCGATGGTTCAGCTTGCCCAACATCCTGTTCTTCGCTCCGGTGCCACTGTTGGTGCTGGCGGTCACGGTACTGTTGCTCAAGGTGTTGCGTCCCGGCGGTCATGCGGCACCGTTCCTGCTGGCGCTCTTCCTGCTGTTCCTGGGTTATAGTGGCCTGGCAATCAGCCTGTGGCCGCATTTGATTCCTCCGTCGATCACCATCTGGGACGCAGCCGGCCCGCCGCAAGCATTGGGCTTCACACTCGTAGGCGCGCTGTTCATCATTCCTTTCATCCTCGCCTACACGGCGTGGGCCTATTATGTGTTCCGAGGCAAGGTGAATGCGGGCGAAGGCTATCATTGATGTCGTCCTCCCGCAGCCAGCAGAGCTGGAAGAGTCGGCTTGGCTGGCTGGTGTTGATCTGGACCGCGAGCGTCCTGACGCTTGGTGCCGTCGCACTGATGTTCAGGGGCCTGATGAATGCTGCAGGACTGACGTCCTGATCGGCGCATGGTCATTAGGCCGCTATTTGAAGCGCTTTTACGACAGCTGGATTGGCCTCCAGTTGCGCGATGCGTTGAATGCCAAGACAGGGCCGCGTGCACTCCGCGTGGAGTTATACGGCTCAGGCGCGAAACACAGACCGATTACAAGTCAATGCAGCAGGGCCAACGTAGGATGATCAAGAGGGAAGATCATGATATCCGTTTTAAACAACCGCAATAACGGGCTCGCTGACGATGCTGCGACGAAGCTGTTGCGCGGCTCATCCGCCAATGCCAACGGAGAGCCCGCGAGTGCAAATGCGGCTGCCGACGAAGCTGGCAAAACAGCCGCAAGTTCCGGACAAGGCTCGGCCGTACAGGTGACCATTTCCGCGGACGCAGCGACGCGTTTGCAAGCCCTCAACGCGCAACCGGACAATGTGGCCACGGCGCTGGCGAACCAGCTTCAGCAAAACAGCGACGCGCTCAGTACCTTGGACGCAGCGCGCAAGAACACGGCCGCGGACCGCAAGAAGGAGGCCGAACACAAGCTGCAACAGGCCATCAAGGCTCTTCAACTATTGCAGATCCTCGGCGGCGATCCCGCATCCCAGGCCAGGCAAGCCAAGAATATCGGCAAAAAGATCACGGATGCTGCGGGTGAATACAACACTGCCCTGAAGGACGAGGCAGGCGGCAGCGCCCCCAGTCCTTCCCGCGCAAACGACCCCGCTGCCAAGGCCGCAGATGCGGCCACCGCGACATCCGTCGCGGCAACGGAGGCACGGCCGATCGCCGAGGATCCAGTTGCAGCCGCGGCGACAACCGACAGCAGGCAAGCTTCGATCGGTTCGGACACCACCCGGCAGCAGGCCATCGACGCCTACCAAAGTCCCGCCGACCGCGCCATGGCCAAGGCAACCGCCTACAAACTTGGTCAGCACGATCGGGATGTGCTGGCCTTGTTCAAGGGCGCCGCCAACCAAGTCAAGCACGTGCTGGATGACGCTGCGCAACGGGCGAAAGCCAAGAACGCGGCCGACCCTCGCGACCGGCAAATTGGAAGCGAACTGGACAAGGCGGTCGGCGATCTCGCCGAGACGATCGAGATCAAGCAGTCGGGCGGCGACGTCTCCGCACTGCTCGGGCAGGACAGTCATTCAGCACCGGCTCCCGTGGACATTCTGGCCTGATGCGGTGGCGAGCCAAGTGGGGTTTTTGCGTGTGGCGCCTCAGCTCAAACAGGATGCGGCGCCTTCGTGTGCGGGAGTTCGGGCCCCAAGGCGCGAGCGTCGGTCGGGATTGTGCCGGGTGAAGCGCTTTTGTTTCGTCATCCGGTCGCGGATGTCAACCAAGGCAAGCAGGAGCAGACAATGATCAGATGTGTTCGGATATGGACTGGCGATGACGGCAACTCTCTGTTCGAAGAGGGCGTGATCGACCTTCCCAACGGTGAGCGCGGGGATATCCTGAGCAGGACGGTCCCAGCGTCCAGCATTTCGTTTCGCGAGACCAGGTCAGGCGGCGCGTTCGCTCCGCACGATGCCCCGACGAGGCAGCTCGTCATCACCCTTGGCGGCACACTCCGGTTCGAGACCGCCAGTGCGGCCTCCTTCATCATCCGGCCGGGGGATATCTTGCTCGCCGAGGACACGACAGGAACGGGCCATAGCTGGAAGCTCATGGATGATCAGCCATGGCGCCGCTGCTACGTCATTGTCGGGCCGGACACTGCAATCCCATTCGTCAAGTCTTCGTAATCGTGATCGGAGACGCCCGCCAGCGGCAGCGTCTTGACTGGAGGAGAGTTAAATGACCAAGACCCCAGATACAGACCGTCCCGACGTGGTGCTGATCGGCGCCGGCATCATGAGCGCCACGCTGGGGACTGTTCTGAAAGAACTCGAGCCCTCACTCGTGATCCGCATGTTCGAGACATTGCATGATTGCGGCCTGGAAAGCTCCGATGGCTGGAACAATGCTGGCACAGGCCACGCCGCGAACTGCGAGCTGAACTACACTCCGCAGCGCGCCGACGGCAGCATCGACATCAGCAAGGCTCTCGAGGTCAACACCGAGTTCGATATCTCGCGCCAGCTCTGGTCATTTCTCGTGGAGAAGGGCGCGATCCCCGATCCGAGGGCGTTCATTCACCCGTGCCCACACATGAGCTTCGTCTGGGGTGACGCCAATGTCGCGTTTCTCCGCGCGCGCTTCAAGGAGATGTCCGCGCATCACTGCTATCACGGAATGGAGTATTCCGAGGATCACGCCCAGATTGCCGCGTGGGCTCCTCTCATCATGGAAGGCCGTGACCCGAGCCAGCAGGTTGCGGCGACCCGTATCGTCACCGGCACGGATGTCGACTACGGCGCGCTGACGCGTCTGCTCGTCAAGCATCTCGCAAGCCAGCCTGACTTTACGACCCGCTACAATCGCAAAGTGGTCGCGCTGGATCGCTCGGAGGACGGCCGCTGGCTCGTTTCAGCCCAGGACACATATGACGGCGGAATCGAGACGGTGTCGGCGAAATTCGTTTTCATCGGGGCCGGCGGCGGCTCGCTGCCGCTGCTGCAGAAATCCGGGATACCGGAAGGAAAGGGCTATGGCGGTTTTCCCGTCAGTGGGATCTGGCTCCGCTGCGATGTCGATGCGATCAGCCAGAGGCATGGCGCCAAGGTGTACGGCAAGGCCGCCACGGGCTCGCCACCGATGTCGGTACCTCACCTCGATACGCGCATCATCGGCGAGAAGCAGTCGCTCCTGTTCGGACCTTATGCCGGATTCTCGAGCAAATTTCTGAAATATGGATCGCTCACGGATCTGTTCACGTCACTGAGCGGCGACAACATCATTCCACTGCTCGATGTGGCGCGCGACAATGTGCAATTGTCCGAATATCTCATCGGCCAAGTGATGCAGAGCGCGGACCATCAATTTGCGACGCTGCAGCAATTCTTCCCGAAGGCCGTCAAGCAGGACTGGACGAAAGCCGTCGCCGGCCAGCGTGTGCAGACCATCAAGCCGCATATGAGCGGCGGCTGGTTCAAGCATGAGGAAGGCTTGCTCGAGTTCGGAACCGAGGTTGTCGCTGCTGCGGACAAGTCGCTCGTCGCCTTGCTCGGCGCATCGCCGGGCGCCTCCACCGCAGCATTCATCGCCCTGGAAGTCTTGCAGCGCTGCTTCGATGGCGAACTGACCGAAAGCGGCTGGCTGCCTCGCTTGCGAAACATCATCCCAACCTTCGGCATCGATCTCACCCGCGACGCCGAGGCCTGCCGGAAGACTCGGGCAGCGACGGCAGGATCGCTGAAAATCGAAAACGTCTGAAACGCCGCGTCGCCCGCTCCCGATACCAACCGGTCCCATGAAGGAAAATCCGCTCATGACCGAATCCGCAAACCAGGCCCCGCCAAAAATGACCGACATCCCGATCGGATTACCGGCAGCCGGCACCCGCCAGGAATTCGACTCGATGGGCCACCTGGATGTGCCGGCCTCGGTCTACTACGGTGCGCAGACGGCGCGGTCGCTGATTCATTTCTCGATCGGCGATGACCGCATGCCGAAGGCTGTCTATCATGCCTACGGCATCGTCAAGAAGGCTTGCGCGCTGGTCAACGAAGCTGCCGGGCGCCTGCCGTCCTGGAAGGCGGTAGCGATCGTTCACGCCGCGGACGAGGCGATTGCGGGCAAGCTCGATGCGCATTTTCCACTCTACGTCTGGCAGACCGGATCGGGCACCCAGTCGAACATGAACGTCAATGAAGTGATTTCGAATCGCGCCATCCAGCTTCTGGGTGGCACGCTCGGAACGCAGCAGCCGGTCGGCCCGAACGACGACGTCAATATGGGCCAAAGCTCGAACGATACGTTTCCGACTGCGATGCATGTCGCCGCCATCGACGTGATCGGGAAGCGGTTGCTGCCCGAGCTCGATGCGCTCGCCACCGTTATCGAGATCAAGGCAAAGGGATGGATGGAGGTCGTCAAGGCCGGACGTACCCATCTGGAGGATGCGACGCCGCTGACGGTCGGCCAGGAATGGTCGGGATATGCAGCTCAGATTCGTGCCTGCATGGCGGCCATCGCGGCGTCTCGCGCAGGCCTCTACGAGCTCGCCGTGGGCGGTACCGCCGTCGGTACCGGCCTGAACGCACCGAAGGGCTTCAGTGTCGCGGTGGCGGCGAAGATCGCCGAGCTCACCGGCGAACCCTTCGTCACCGCGCCCAACAAGTTCATGGCGCAGGGCTCGCTCGATGCGATGGTCCGCGCTCATGCCGCGTTACGCGGGCTGGCGGTGGCGTTGATGAAGATCGCCAACGACATGCGCTGGCTGGCGTCGGGGCCACGCTGCGGGCTCGGTGAACTGAAACTCCCGCAGAACGAGCCGGGCTCGTCCATCATGCCGGGCAAGGTCAACCCAACCCAGTGCGAAGCCATCGTCATGATAGCCATCCAGGTCCTGGGCAACGATGCGGGCGTGGCGTTTGCCGGATCCCAGGGGAATTTCGAGCTGAACGCGATGCGACCCATCATCATCAACTCATTCCTGCACTCGGCGACGATCCTGGCGGATGGCTGCGCCAAGTTTCGCAGCTTCTCGGTCGAAGGTACCGAATTGAATGAGGAGAAGATCGCAAGCTACGTGGCCAACAGCCTGATGCTGGTGACGGCACTGTCGCCCGTGATCGGGTACCAAAAAGCCGCTCGCATCGCCGAAAAAGCCGATGCGGACGGACTGACCTTGCGTGCAGCCGCGCTCGCGTCGGGAGACGTGGACGAAAAGACCTTCGACGATGTCGTAAATCCGCGCGCGATGGTCGGCGAAGGCGTCGGCGGCGCTTAGGGCAGCCCCCATGCACGTTTGGCGCTTAGATCGCGGTGGATCCCGTCGCGGTCGACACAAATCGTAGCGGAACTTGCAAGTGAGCCGCCGAGCGGAGCGCCGAAATTGGATGGACATCCAACAAAATCAATGAATAGTGCTGGCATCGCCTTTGACAGAGGACAGTTGCTTGCAGAAATTGGAGAAACGGGCGCGGGGCCGTCCGGTTGGCTCGTCCGATCAGGAGGTCAAGAGGCAAGAGTTCGTGGTCGCGGTTATGAAGGCGATCGCCGAGCACGGTTACAAGGACGTCACAGTTGCCACGATCTGCGAGGCCGCCGGATTTTCGCGCGGGCTGATTGGCCACTACTTTTCCAGCAAGGACGCGCTGCTGCTGCATGCGGTCGGCGAAGTCGCCAAGGATTTCGAGCAGGCGACCCGGGCTGCGGCGGAAGCAGCCGGCGCGGATCCGCTCGATCGCCTGCACGCCATTGTCAGCGCCAGCTTTCGCGTCCCCGTGTTCACCCCCGAACGGGTTCTCGTCTGGGTCGCGCTCGCCAGCACGTCGCACTGGTCGCCCGATCTGGCCGATATCTACCGCAAGCTCAATCGTCCCTATCGTCGCGGCCTGGCGCATCTGATGCAGCGCGCCGCGGACGCGCGGGGTGTGAACATCAACTCGGATCGCCTTGCCATCACGCTGATGCAGCTCACCGAAGGACTCTGGTCCGGCTGGGCCGCCGACCCGAAAACCATCTCGGCCGCGGAGGGCGAGGCGGCTTGTCACGAACTGCTCGACGCGTTCTTTCTGCCGCGAAAGCCCTAGCCGGCCTCGGCGACGGATCGCCGTTTCTTCATTCCGCGCAAATCGATCACGCCGGCCAGGCTTCTCGGATCGATTCCGGTCGCAAAAATCCGGGCCTTGTTGATCTTCTGTGTCGCAGTGACGGGCATGCGATCCATGAACAACATCCACCCCGGAGCCTTGTAGTAGGCCAGCTGCTCCTTGCAGTAGGTGACGATGTCCTTTGCGAGCCGCAGGTCGGCGGTGGGGCCCGGGCGTGGAACGACGCAGGCAAAGATTTCCTCGCCCGACCTATCGTCGGGAACGGCCAGGATCGCGATCTGGGACACTGCTGGATGCCGGCACAGCACGGTTTCCACCTCGGTGGCGGCTATGTTCTCGCCCGACCTCCGGATCATGTTCTTGCGGCGGTCGATGAAATAGATCACGCCGCTTTCGTCCCGACGGACGATATCGCCGGAATGCCACCAGCCGCCGCGCCAGCCTTCTTCAGTCGCGGCGTCGTCGCCCAGATAGCCGGCGAAGAAGCCTCGCCGCGGATCGTCGCCGGCCAGCCGGACGACGAGTTCACCCTCCGCCCCAGAGGGCACATCGCGCTGCTGCTCGTCGACAACTCTGGCCTCCAGCGGCGGAACCGCGCGTCCGATCGCGCGCATGCCGATCGCGCGCGGCTCATGGTCGTTAGCCGTCCAACGCCCGACCTCGGTCATGCCCCAGACCTCGAGATGCGGGATGCCGAAGCGTTCTTCGAACGCGCGGTGGATAGCCGGCTCCAGTCCGGCGCCGAAACCAAAGCGAACGCGATGCGCGCGTTCTTCATCCGATTTGTCAAGCGCGACGAGGGCCTGCGGCACTGCGCCGATGTAATGCACGATGGTTGCTCTGCTGCTCGACACCTCGCTCCACCAGCGCTTTGCCGAAAAATGCTCGGGGCGGATGAGGCAGCCTTGCGACAGCAGCATCGGCATCAGCGCGACGACACCGGCATGGACGTGAAAAACCGGCATCGGGTTGAGCAGGCGATCCTTCCCCGGCTCGATCGAGAAGCGGCCGCCGCTAAGTGCCAGCGTGAAGAACCATTCGCCGGCGGAAAGCCAGTAGTCATTCGTCACCAGGCAGCCCTTCGGGCGGCCGGTGGTGCCGGAGGTATAAAACAGACCGGCTTCGGTGCCGCGGTCGGGCGATCCGGATGATGCCGGGCACGGCGGCGCCGGCAGGAACTCCGGCGAGTCGTCCGCCGCGAAAACGACGAACTGGCCTGCGAGCTCATCTGCCACCGCCTTCAGCCGCGCGACGTGATGGCGCAGCGCGATGGCGAGGACGACGCCACTATGCTGCATTTGGTATAGCAACTCGGCGTGCCGATGATCGGGATTGACCGGCACAATGCTGGCGCCGACCGCATTAAGCGCGAGCAGGTGTACAAAGTAGTCGGGTCGGTTCTCGACCAGCAGGGCGACGCGATGTCCGCGGCCATAGCCGGCCTGCGCGTACCGCGCTGCGAACGTTGCGACCCGCCCTTGGACTTCACGATAGGTCCATTCGATTCCCTCGGGCGCATAGGACGTGCCCGCGGGAACGCAGATGAAAGCGTTTTGCGGTGCGCCGGCCGCGCTCTCCTGAAACGCCTCGAAAACCGTTTCTGCCACCTGTCGCCTCTCCCGCGTTGATTGCTCGCCGGTCCTGTTCCGCCTGCGTCGTGCATCAGCCGCTGACGACCCTAAAGCCCCGCCTCAAGAAGGCAAATATATTTTTGTTGAACGTTCGACAAATTATGCGAAGATGCGTTCGGAAGGTCAAAAACAATAAGAGCAGGGAGATGCAGATGTCTTGGGGAGGGACGGGGGCGGCGATCGTAGCCCTCCTAATCGTTGGATCGAGCACGGCTCGAGCCAGTGAAAACACGCCGGTCAAGATCGGCGTTCTCGGCGACCAGTCGTCAGTCTATTCCGCCGCCGGCGGACGCGGCAGCGTCGAGGCGGCCAGGCTTGCGGCCGAGGATGCCGGACTGGTGCTTGGCAAGGACGTCGAGATCGTCTCCGCGGATTTCCAGCTCAAGGTCGACGTTGGCGTAGCGATTGCCAGGAAATGGTATGATGAGGAGAATGTCGACGCGATCATCGATGTGCCGTTCTCGGGTCTCGCACTCGCGATCGCCGACATGACCAGGACCAAGAAGAAGCTGGCGTTGTTCAATGCTGCCGCCAGCTCCGAATTGACCGGCGCAAAGTGTTCGACCTACGTCGCGCAATGGACCTACGACACTTACTCGCTCGGACACGGACCGACCAGCGGGCTCGTGAGCCGCGGTGACAGTTCCTGGTTCTTCCTGACCAACGACACCGTGTTCGGCGCGAGCCTCGAAGGTGACGCGGCGGCGGCGGTCAAGGCCGGCGGCGGCACTGTGATCGGCTCCGTGCGCACGCCCACCGGCGCGACCGACTTCTCGTCATTCCTGCTGCAGGCGCAGAGCTCCAAGGCCAAGGTGATCGGCGTCGTCGAGGCTGGTGCGGATCTCGCGACTGTTCTCAAGCAGGGCGAGGAGTTCGGCATCAAGGCGCAGGGCCAGAAGTTTGCGGCGTTGATGGCTACGATCGACGCCATTCACGGCGTCGGCTTGAAGGATTCGCAAGGAATTATTGTCGCCGAGGCCTTCTATTGGGACCAGAACGACGAGACGCGCGCCTTTGCCAAACGTTTCTACGAGCGGATGAAGGCCATGCCGACGCAGGTGCAGGCCGGCGCCTACAGCGTCGTCAATCACTACCTGAAAGCGATCAAAGCGGTCGGCTCGAAAGATCCCGACAAGGTGATGGCCAAGATGCGAGAGATGCCGATCAACGATTTCATGTCGCATGACGCAAAACTTCGCGCCGACGGCCGCGTGCTGCGCGAGCTCTATCTGTTCGAGGTCAAGTCGCCGAAGGAGTCCAAGGCGCCGTGGGACTATTACAAGCAAATCGCGGTGATCCCGGCGGACAAGGCGGTGCGTCCGCTGGACCAGGGTGGTTGCCCCCTGGTCAATCAATGATGGCGGGGCGCGCGTGAGGGTACTGAAAGACGATAGCGAGCTCGATCTCTTCCGCAGGAGCGTTCGTCGTTTCCTGGTGGAAGAAGTCGTGCCGCATGTCGACGCGTGGCGGACGCGGGGCCGCATCGATCGCGATCTCTGGCGCAAGGCCGGCGCGTTCGGGTTGCTCTGCGTCAGCGCGCCGGAGGAATACGGCGGCGGCGGCGGCAATTTCTGGCACGAGGCCGTCCTGATCGAGGAACTGGCTCGGATCGCCTTTCCTGACTTCAGCATTCCCTTGCAGAACGTGATCCTGGCGCCGTATTTCGTCCGCTATGCCACGGAGGAGCAGAAGCAGCGCTGGCTGCCACGGATGGCGACCGGCGATCTGGTTGCGGCGCTGGCCATGAGCGAGCCCGGTGCGGGTTCCGACGTCCGGGCGATCCGGACCCATGCGCGCCGCGACGGCAACGACTATGTCGTCAACGGCCAGAAGACCTTTATCACGCACGGACACACCGCCGACCTGATCTGCCTGGCCGTCAAGACCGACACCAGCAAAGGTAACGGCGTGCGCGGCTTCAGCCTTCTGGTGATCGAGACCGAAAAGACCGGGGGATTCCGCCGCGGCCGCCGGCTCGACAAGGTCGGCCTCAAGGCCCAGGACACGTCAGAGCTGTTCTTCGAAGATGCCCGTGTGCCAGTCGAGAACCTACTCGGCGGCGTAGAGGGCCGCGGCTTCTATCAGTTGATGGAGCAATTGGCGAAGGAACGGATCAACATTGCCATGCAGGCATTGGCGCTGAGCGAGGCGGCGCTAACGGAAACGGTCGCCTACGTCAAAGGGCGCGAGGTTTTCGGCAAGCGCCTGATCGAGTTCCAGAACACGCGGATGGTGCTGGCCGAAGCCAAGACCGCCGTGTCGGTCACCCGCATCTTCGTTGAAACCTGCATCGAGCGCCTGATTGCCGGCACGCTGGATCCGGAGACCGCCGCGATGGCGAAATGGTGGGCGACCGACAAGCAGTGCGAGATCATCGACGATTGCATGCAGTTGCACGGCGGCTACGGCTACATGCTCGATTATCCGATCTCGCGGATGTGGAGCGACGGCCGCATCCAGAAGATCTGGGGCGGCTCGAACGAGGTCATGAAAGAACTCATTGCTCGCGCGCTCTGACGATGGGCGCCGACGACAGATAACCTCAGCCCTGCCAATCAACGAACAGCCATTTTGTGGAGATGACGATGAATCCTTATGCCAGATATGATTGCCTGAAAGTCGAGGTGGTCGATAAGATTGCGACCGTAACGTTGAACCGGCCGCAGGCGCGCAACGCCATCAATCAGAAGCTGATTCGCGAACTGCGGACTATATGGGACGATCTGGCCGACGATCACGCCGTCAGTGTCGTCGTGCTGACCGGTGCAGGCGAGTTCTTCAGCGTCGGCGGCGACGTCAAGGCGATGTCGGAGCGTCCGGGCGGCGACGTGCTCGAAGAGGGCGAGGTCCACGACCCCATGATCAGCCGGCGCGGCGTGACCCGGCAGTTGGAGCTCGACAAGCCGATCATCGCCGCCATCAATGGCGACGCGATCGGTCTAGCGGCGACACATGCGCTGCTTTGCGACATCACGGTGATGGCCGAGGATGCCCGCATCGGCGACACCCATGTCTCCCGTGTCGGCCTCGTTGCAGGCGATGGTGGCACCGTGATCTGGCCGCTGCTGGTCGGGATCAACAAGGCCAAAGAATTCCTGATCCGTGGCACTCTGCTGAAAGGCCATGAAGCCGAGCGGATCGGCCTCATCAATCACGTCGTCCCGCGTGGGGAGGTGTTGACCAAGGCGCGCGAGATTGCGGTCGAGCTCGCCAACGGTCCGACTTGGGCGATCCGGTGGACCAAACTGTCGATCAACCAGATCGTCAAGGACCGCGTCAACATGCTGTTGGAAGCTTCGATGGCGCTGGAGCAGGTGACTTTTGAAACAGCGGACCATAAGGAAGCAACCACGTCCTTCAAGGAAAAGCGCAAGCCGAAGTTCGGGCGGGGCTGACCCGGCCTGCGACTTATAGTTCGAGGATTCCATGCACAATCGCGTAACTGAAATGTTCGGGATCGAAGTCGCCATTTTCGGCTTCACGCATAAGCCGGAAGTCGCGATCGAGGTGACCAATGCGGGCGGCATGGGCGCGCTCGCGGCGAGCTATTATCAGCCGGACGAGCTCGAGCGGATTCTCACCGACATGGATGAGAAGACAAGCGGGCGCCCGTACTGCATCGACGTGCTCTTTGCCAACAAGGTTGGACAGGTCGTGCCGATGTCGGAGCGTCTCTCGGCGCTGCCGAAAGAGCACCTCGATTTCGTCGAGAATGTCATGGACGAGGCGGGTATTCCACCGTTGCCGCCCGAGGTCGAGGCCGAGATGCTTCGCGAGAAGCCGCCAGGGCACGGCCACACCGAGGAGGGCGTTCTCGAAGTCCTCGAAGTCGTCGTCAGGCATCCGCAGGCGAAATTTGTCCTGAGCGCGATGGGCGCTCCGCCGCCTTACGTGGTCGAGAGGCTGCACCGCAAAGGGATCATGGTTGGAGCGATGGCGGGGAGTGCCGAGCATGCGATTAAGCACGTCCAATCCGGCGTCGACCTCATCGTGGCTCAGGGAAGTGAGGCTGGCGGACATACCGGCACCATCTCCTCCATGGTGTTGTGGCCGGAAGTCGTGGACTCCGTTGCGCCTATCCCTGTGCTGGCCGCCGGCGGCGTGGGGAGCGGTCGTCATGTTGCGGCCGCGTTTGCCCTCGGGGCCGAGGGCGTCTGGTGCGGGACGATCTGGTTGGGATCTTCCGAGAGCGAACTCTCTCCGGAAATGCGCAAAAGGTTCATCTCAGCGCGGTCGCAGGACGCGATCCAGCGCAAATACGATACCGGAAAGCCCCTGCGCGGCTTGCGGAGCAAATGGACGGATGCATGGGATGCTCCTGGCGCGCCGCAACCGCTGCCGCTCGCCGCTCAAAAGCTTCTTGTCGCGCCCGCCCTCAAACGGCTCGAGCTTGCCAACGCGGTCGATTACCTCGGTTACATGTCGGGACAAATCGTCGGAAGGATCAAGGAAGAGAGGCCGACCCGGCGAATCATGGAAGAGATGAAGTCAGAATATCTCGCGGTCCTGAAGTCGTTGGCATCGAGAGCGTAGCTGTAAGCCTTTCAGATGATGCCAAAAGGCGCCCCACCTCAAGCCTATCAGAGCCTCGCGCAATCGTATCGCACTCCACCGCAGGATTGACCGCCGTCAACCCGGCGATCAATCCTGGCCAAGTAGCCTACGGACGCGGGCAACTTTTCGACCGTCTGATGCTCGCGTTCGCGGCGGTGTTTTCGCCTCTTCCATCGCCCGCATCTTGATCGCGTTGGTCGACTTTCATCGGTTGTTTCGACGGCAATACGTTTGCGGATTCCATTGCGAGTTGCGCCGCCTCCCGAGCTCGCCATGGACGCGATCCCTCCTCGTTTCGATCGCTACCCGCCTGCAGTCAAATTCCGCGCGCTATCCGCGACGCCGCGCCCGCCGGTCCAGTCAACTATTGCGCGTCCCCAGTCCTTTACCTCGCGGTAGTTTACGACGTGATCGGCGCCCAGTTCGCGTGCGCGCTCCAGCTTTTCGCCGGAGGAGGAGGTAACGATCGCCATTGCACCCATCGCCTTGGCAATCTGCCACCCCCAAATCGATACGCCGCCGGTGCCGAGCAGCAGCACTGTGTCACCCGCCTTTAGGCCGCCATCCGCGACTAGCGCTCGCCATGCTGTCAAACCGGCGGTGGTGATTGTCGCTGCCTCGACGGCGTCGTAACCGCGAGGAGCGTGAGTGAAGGCGGTAGCGGGAGCGACGGCGAACTCGGTGGCGTAGCCATCAATGCCGTCGCCTGGCGGACGTGCGAAGTTTCCGATGGTCGGAGCGCCGTCCTGCCAGTCGGGGAAGAAACAGGAGACGACTTCGTCCCCAACCGAGAACTGCGTCACATCATCGCCGACCGCCTCCACAGTCCCGCCCGCGTCCGCCAGCGCAATCCGCCCAGCGTCCGCCGTTAGCCGGCCGGTCACCACGCCGAGGTCGTGGAAATTCAGCGAGCTGCCATGGAGGGCGACGCGGATCATGCCGGAGCCAGGTTGGCCCGGGTCCGCACGCTGGGTCCACGCCAGGGTCTCCAGGGTCGCCGGGGAACCGACGGTCATTGCCTTCATTTTGTGCTCCTTCGTTCAAATCGCAGCGTCGAACCGCGAGGAGTGGCCTGTCGAGTGCTTCGCCTGGAGTTCGACCGCGCAGGTTCGCTAGTGGTGCGCCTCTCAGCTGAAGTCGGTGGACTCGCTCAGCGTTCGCCATCGCGCAAGTTCGTCCAGTCGTGCACGGTCAAACGCCTCGATGGCGGCGATGGCGTCCCTGCCGAGCGGCAGGCGGAGCGGCGGCCTCTCAATTCCGGCGATCTGCAGGATGGCAGCGGCACCCCTGCGCGGGTCGCCAGGCTGCTTGCCGTGGTAGGTGCGTTGCATGCGGGCTGCGGCGCCCACCACGGCGTCGTATTCGGAGCGTCCCTCCTCGATCGTCGTCGAAGCGCCGGCGAAGTCGGTGCGAAACCCGCCTGGCTCGACGATCGTCACGCGCACACCGATAAGCGCCATCTCCTTGGCGAGCACCTCGGAGAAACCCTCCACCGCCCACTTGGCGGCAGAATAGGGCGCGCGGCCCGGCGCGCCCAGACGGCCGCCGACAGACGAGAACTGGATGATGTGGCCGCTGCCCTGTCGCCGCATGATCGGGATGGCGGCTTTAGTCACGATGATCGTGCCGAAGAGGTTGGTCTCGATCTGTCGGCGGAAAGATGTGATGGTGGTGTCCTCGATCGAGCCGATATCGCCGTAGCCCGCGTTGTTGACGAGGACGTCTAGCCGGCCAAACCGCTGCACCGCAGCGGTGACCGCCGCCTGCGCCTCCCCCTCATTGGTGACGTCGAGCGGAAGCGTGAGGAGTTCGCCGCTACGCCCGTCGCCGATCCCTTCGAGAGCCGCAGCGTCGCGCGCCGTGGCAGCGAGGTTGTCACCTACATCGAGGATCGCCTCGGACAGAGCTCGTCCAAAGCCGCGCGACGTTCCTGTCACAAGCCAGGTCTTCTTGGTCATTCCAGTCTCCATGGCGGCCCGCCCGCATTGAGGTAGTCTGACGATGAGGCCGTGTCCTAACTCCGCCCATAAGAGTTGATGCCGAACCATATACGGTGGAAGGCACGAGGAAGAAGCCGCCGAAGCTGAGACGCACTGTTCCAGGAGGTGGAACGGAAGAGAGCGAGCTGAACTTTTTGCTCTCCGTACGCTCGACTGTGACGCTCGCTGCCAGACAAGTTGCGGTGCGCCAACGTCTGTGACCAGCGGGGCGAACTGGTGCAGATGTATGGCGAGGCAGAGGAATAAACCGAGGGCTGCGAGGCGCTTCTTCTTGCCGTTCTGGCTTTCTTCGGTGCGCTCGGCCAAGCCGGCGCCATGATCCGTTCGGCATGTCAGAACTTCGCGCTTTGTTCGCCCCCGAAGCCGCTAAGATGCACCGAAGCTTTAGAACTTCACGTGGTCGAGGGTGGATGGCGGTCATAGTTACCGGGAGTTTCGCGAGCCGTCAGCTCAGCCCTATCGGGAGCAGTATCCCGATTTCACGATCACCTGGCATGAAGCCGGCGACGGACGCGACATGGACTGGAAGCGGCATGCCTCCTACCAGTACAACTGCATGTTCAGCGCTGCCGAAAAAGTAGCAGCGGCTCGGATCACGGCCACGCTACTCGTTGGAGCTGCTACTCCTCAACCGCCTCGAGATCGGCCGAGATCGCGTGTTCGTGGCTAGGGGGAGAGAGGCGCACTCTCTCCGCAACGTCGACCGGTCGCAGGCAGGTAACAAGGATGCTCGTAAGCGTTGCCGGCTCAGACTACAAATTTGATGATCGCTCCGTCCTCTCGCTGCTACAAGCAACACATCTGCAACACGGCACGACTAACCTATTGATATAATTACCTATGAAACGGTTTCCTAAACCGTAGGTCGGATGTTCGAGTCATCCCGGGATCGCCATTTTGAATTTGCCGCATGCTACCGCCCAAGCTCCGAAGCGCTCATCGCGGTGCGATCAAGGCGGATGCTGCAAGTATCACGGTTGACCGGCCGATCAGAGCGGTGATAGCGTGACAGCACGTGATGCTCGTCACGGATGCCATTCCGAGCCAAAAAAACTTGGTAATGGTATTGCCGGGCCAAAAAATCCCGGTGTTGTGAGACATGTCGATGTCTGCATTGCACCGAGATTCTCGTTTGAACGGCCCGATGAACTCCCTGCTTTCAGATTCTGGCTTTGTCTCGTCACCTGTCAACCTTGTTGCGAGGAACGATGACGCTCAAGCTGTCGATTGTCGTAGGCAATCCCAAACCGAAGTCGCGAACGCTTAAAGTCGCCGAGACATTGGCCGAGAAGCTGCTCGGCCCTGCATTGCAAGATCCGGCGGTGATCGATCTTGCGGATTATCGCGACGAGATCCTGGCCTGGCCCAGCGAAAAGATGGACGCATTGAATGCGCGTGTCGCTGCCAGCGACATCGTCATTTCGCCTCCCCGACCTACAAGGCGACCTATTCAGGTCTCCTGAAGGTGTTTCTCGACCGTTATCCCGCAAATGGCCTGTCCGGGGTGACAGCCATACCGCTTCTGACCGGCGCGGATCAAACCCATGCGCTGGGACCGACGGTGAATCTTGCCCCGCTCCTGGTCGAGCTTGGTGCGGTCGTGCCGGGACGAGGCTTTTACTTCGTCATCAGCCAGATGGATCGTCTCGATGAGATCGTCCAGGCCGAGGCCGATCGCTACATTTCCGCCTTTCAGCGTATGGGACGGATTGCCGCTGCTTTGCCCGCTGGGGCGGGAGGCTTGGCATGACCGACAACAACAATACGCGCTCGCTGCAACGACGGGATTTAACGGAACACGCTGTGCTGAATTCCCGGGCATTTCGCGACGCGCTCGGGCTCTACGCATCGGGCATCACGGTCATTGCTGGCCATGATGGCGACGAGCCGCTGGGCTTCACATGCCAGTCGTTCTACAGCGTCTCCATGGATCCTCCGCTGATCTCCTTCAGCGTCATGGCGACATCGTCGACCTATCCGCGCATCCGCTCGACCGGGAAGTTCTCGGTCAATGTCCTGTCGCGTGCGCAGCAGTCGGTCTCGAACCAGTTTGCGCAGAAGGGCACGGACAAATGGTCCGGCATCGCCTGGAGCATGTCGGGCGGCCGAAATCCCGTCATCGAGGGAACGCTGACCTGGCTGGATTGCGACATCGCTGCCGAGCATCGGGCGGGAGACCACATCATCGTCATCGGGCAGGTCCTGGCCATTGGTGCGTGTGACGATCACGCCGACGAGCCGCTGGTCTATTTCAGGGGCGGCTACAGACATCTGAACACCCCGCTGGGATCGACGGGATGAGAGTGATCTGACCGTCAGGCCTTCGGCTTGGCTCCGACCTGGACATCGAGGTCGCGTGCAAAATCCCCGTACACCCAGTCCGTCAGGAGCTCGACGGATTCGAGGAGCGCGGCGCGCTGCGCCTCGCTCAGCGGCTTGAGTAGATGCGCTTCGAGCTTCTGTCCGATCCGCGTTGCAAGACGCCGCCGCTCGCGGCCGGTCGCCGTGGTCCGCAAGTGAAACACGCGCGCGTCGGTGGCGCTGTTTTCGCGGTCGACGAGGCCTTCCCGCAGCAATCCGTTCAGCAGCCGCGAGGCCAGGCTGCGCTCGAACCGCGTCTCCTCGGTCAGGTCGCTGAAGGTGATGCCGGGATTGTCGTCGATGAGGCGGAGGATGCGCAGCTCGCGCACCTCGAGCCCGCAGCTCGCCGTGTAGACCTCGTTCGCCATCCTGATCGCCCCGGTGCTGAGCACGTCGAGGCGGTAGGTGAGATAGCGCTCGGCGCCGGCCTTGGGTTTGGACAACACACGTCTCCCTTGGAGAATGTTTTAGATTGAGATGGTTGCAATATGAGAATATTGGTGGTTAGCTATTTATAGGCGGGGGCCCGGGTGCGGCAATCCCCCGCGCTTCTATCGACACGCGGGGTAACAATGGCGGTCCTCGACGATTTCCGGCAAGACGCCGCTTCCATGATCGAGTGGCGGCGCGACTTCCACCGTCATCCGGAAATCGCCTTCGAAGAGCACCGTACCTCCGCGCGTATCGCCGAGCTCCTGTCCGGATGGGGCTTGTCGGTCCGGTCCGGGGTGGGCGGCACGGGCGTGGTTGCGACACTCGAGGGTTCGCAGAGCGGGGCGCGCGCGATCGGCTTCCGGGCCGAGATGGACGCGTTGCCGATGGCGGAGAAGACCAATCTGCCGCACCGCTCGCTTCGCGACGGCATCTTCCATGGCTGCGGGCACGACGGCCACGCCGCGACCTTGCTTGGCGCGGCGAGCTACCTGGCGAGACGCCGCGATCTCGCCGGCACAGTGCACTTCATCTTCCAGCCGGCCGAGGAAACCCTGAAGGGAAGCCTCGCCATGCTCGGCGACGGTCTGCTGTCGGCGGCGCCGATGGACGAGGTCTATGCCCTGCACAACATGCCTCAGCGCAGGCCCGGCTCGGTCGGCGTGCGGTCGGGCTCCATCCTGTCGGGCGCCGATGGCCTGAGGATCGTGGTTCGCGGGGTTGGCGCGCATGGCGCCCAGCCGCACAACGGAATCGATCCGATCATGATCGCGGCGGAGATGATCGGCCTGTTGCAGACGACGATCAGCCGCTCGCTCGATCCGCTCGAAGCGGGCGTCGTCACCATCGGCACGATCCAGGGCGGCACCGCGGCCAACATCATTCCCGACGAGGTCGTGCTGACCGGCACGATCCGCTCGATGAGCACGACCGGCCGCGCGCTGCTCAAGCGGCGCGTCTCCGAGCTTTGCACCGGTCTTGCGGCCGCGTTCGGCGCCAGCATCGCGTGCGAGATCTCCGACGGCTGTCCGCCGACGGTCAACCACCCGGATCAGGTTGCCGTGGTCGAGGCCGCGGCGCGGCGCGTGGTCGGCGATGGTTTGCTGGATCGGAATTGCGCACCGCTGATGTCGTCGGAGGATTTCTCGTTCCTGCTCGAGCAACGGCCGGGCGCGTTCTTCTTCGTCGGGCAGGACGGTCAAGGCTGCCACCACCCCTCCTATGACTTCGACGAGGACGTCATGGCGATCGGTGCCGCCATGTTCGTCGAGATCGCGCGAGAGCGGGGCGGCTGGCGCCCATTCTAGATCAGATCAACCAAGCGGCTTTGCAATCCTGCAGGAGGACCGAACGATGTCAGACCAGCCTCTCACCGCCGACCAGATCGTATCCGCTCCTCTACTGGGCTCGAGCATGAGCCGGCGTCATGGCATTGTCGCCGTCACGATCGGGAATACGATCGAATATTACGACTTCACGGTCTACACCTTCTTCGCAGTCATGATCGGCCGCCAGTTCTTCCCGGTCGACAATCCCTGGGGCAACCTTCTCCTCTCCGTGGCGACGTTCGGCGTCGGCTTCCTCACCCGGCCGCTGGGAGCGATCTTCATCGGTGCGCTCGCGGATCGCGCGGGCCGCCGGGCCGCGCTGAACCTGAGCATCGTGCTGATGGCGCTCGGCACCGCCTTGATCGCGCTGACGCCGGGCTACGCCACGCTTGGTCTTGCCGCGCCGATTCTGCTCGTGGTCGGTCGCCTGCTGCAGGGCTTCGCCGCGGGCGGCGAGATCGGATCGGCAGCAAGCTACATGATCGAGGTCGCGCCGCCGGCCGAGCGCGGCTATTTCGGCAGCTGGACCAATGCGGGCCAGGGCCTCGCGCTCATTCTGGCCGGCGTGGTTGCCATGATTCTCACGACCGTGCTGCCGCAGGCAGCTCTCGAGAGCTGGGGGTGGCGCGTTGCATTCCTGGTCGGCCTCGTGATCGTTCCGGTCGGCGTCTACGTGCGCCGCCACATCCCGGAAACGATCGACGGTGCGTCAGTCCACGGCAGTGCCGGTGCCGTTCTGAAGGAGCTGTTCGGCTCCCACCTCCGCACGGTGACGCTTGGTGTCTTGACCATCGTGGGCGGGACCGTCTCCTATTTCGTGTCGACTTACATGACCAGCTACGCGATCGCGACGCTGCATCTGCCGGCGAGCGCCGCCCTGGTGGTGCCCTTCGTCGCCGGTGTCAGCGTCGTCATCCCGACCCTGTTCGGCGGCTGGCTCTCGGACCGGATCGGCCGCAAGCCCGTGCTGATCTGGCCGCGGGTCGTGCTGATCCTCGCAGCCTATCCGGCCTTCATGTATCTGACCGCGCAGCCGAGCGCGCTCTCGCTTGCCCTGATGACCGCCGTGATCATGGGTCTGCACTCGCTCAGCGGCGGATTGATGCTGGTGCTGGTGCCGGAGCTTCTGCCGCGGGCCGTGCGCACGACGGGTTTTGCCATGATCTACGCGGTTGGCGTCTGCGTGTTCGGCGGGTCGACCCAGGTGGTCCTGACCTGGCTGATCCAGGCGACGGGAAATCCGCTCTCGCCCGCATACTACCTCATGCTTGCCAATGCGATCTCGGTGGTCGCCATGCTCATGCTCGAGGAGAGCAAGGGACGCGCGCTCGACTAAGACCGATCGGCACTCGCACGCACCAGGAGTTTTCGTCATGACAAAAGCAAGAAACGCAATGCGTGAAGACAACGGCTTCAAGCTCGGCGTGTTCGCCTATAGTTACGAGGGCGGTAACGCGATCACGACAGTGCCCGAGCGCTGGTCCTGCCGCTGGCCGGAGATCCGCGATGTGATTCAGCTCGCCGATCGCAGCGGCCTCGATTTCCTGTTGCCGCCGGCCCGGTGGCGCGGCATTCCGGGCGCCATCAACAACCGCCTGTGGTCGTTCGAGACCCTCACCCTCGCAGCCGCCACGGCCGCAATCACCGACCGGATCGGCGTGTTCTCGACGGTGCATACCCCGATCATTCACCCGATCGTCGCGGCCAAGGCGATGGCGACCATCGATCACGTCAGCGGCGGGCGTGCCGGCATCAACATCGTGTGCGGCTGGAATAAGGCCGACTTCCTGATGTTCGGCATCCCGGAACTGCCGCATGATGAGCGCTACGTGCAGGGCCAGGAATGGTTCGACATCTGGTCGCGCTTGCTCGCCGGAGCGCCCGAGCCGTTCGACTATGACGGCAAGCATTTCCCCGAACTCGAGGGCATCACCGGGATGCCGGGCTCGCTGCAATCGCCGGGCCCGATCGTGTTCTCGGCTGCCTATTCGCCGGCGGGACGGGATTTCGCGATCAGGACGTCGGACTATCTTCTGACCGTCGCCGAAAGCGCGGAGACCGGCCGCGCCGAAATTGCCGATCTCACCAAGCGCTCAGCCAAGGCCGGGCGCGAGACGCCTCCCGGCTGTATCGCGGTTGCCTATGTGGTGTGCCGTGAAACGCGCGAGGAAGCCGAAGCCTTCCACCAATATTACGCCGTCGACAACGCCGACCATGCGGGTGTCGACTACTACATCGCGACCCGGAAAGGGCAGGCTGCACTTCCCGAGGCGTTGTACAACGAATTGCGGGCAAGGATGGCGGCCGGCAATGGCGGCTACCCGCTGATCGGAAGCCCCGAGGACGTGGCCAACGGGATCAAGGACCTCGATCGAGCCGGCTTCGCCGGCGTTGCGCTGATCTTTCTTAATTTCGGCGATGAGCTCGGCTTTTTCGTCGAAAGGGTGCTCCCTCTGCTGGAAAGAGCCGGGGTGCGATCGGCCGCATGATATCCGATGCTCTAGGAGTGGCTGAAATACCAAGCGTCACAGGCAAATCGCAGACCAGGGAGCCTCATCGCGACCGATTTGCTTGAACTCCGGCAAAATTGCTAGCAAAAGCGACCGGGCTGGACGCGCACCTTCGAGCCCGGTTCTTGTTTGCCCAAATCCGGAGACCATGATGCCTTTCGACCTGATCCTGCGCGGCGGCCGTGTGGTCGACCCGTCCCAGAAGCTCGACGCCGTGACCGACGTCGCCTTTGCGGGCGGCAAGGTCGCCGCGATCGGCAGCGGGCTCAAGGCGGATCCGGGCACGGATGTGCGCGACGTGTCGCGTTACATCGTGACGCCGGGGCTGATCGATCTCCACACCCATGTCTATTGGGGCGGCACCTCGCTCGGCATCGATGCCGAGGAATTCTGCCGCCTCTCCGGCGTCACCACGGCGGTCGACACCGGTAGCGCCGGTCCCGGCAATTTCGCGGGCTTCCGCAAGCACGTGATCGAGCCGAGCCAGGTTCGCATTCTCGCCTATCTGCACGTCTCGCATGCCGGCATCTTCGGTTTCTCGCACCGGATCATGGTTGGCGAGAGTGAAGAGCTGCGGCTGATGAATCCGGTCGACGCGGCCAAGGTGGCCGATGCCAACCGCGATCTCATCGTCGGCATCAAGGTGCGCGTCGGCCTGCATTCCTCGGGCACGTCGGGGACGGTACCGCTCGACATCGCGCTCGAGGTCGCGAACGAGGTCGGCATGCCCCTGATGGCGCATATCGATCATCCGCCGCCGAGCTACGAGGACGTGCTGGCCCGCCTGCGTCCGGGCGACGTGCTGACCCACGCGTTCCGCCCCTTCCCGAACACGCCGGCGACCGCGCAGGGCACAGTGAAAAAGGCGGTGCTGGACGCGCGAGAGCGCGGCGTGCTGTTCGATATCGGCCACGGCAAAGGCTCGTTCGCGTTCAAGACCGCGCGCGCGATGCTCGCCAACGGCTTCTATCCGGACACCATCTCGTCCGACATCCATCAGCTCTGCATCGACGGCCCCGCCTTCGACCAGGTGACGACCATGTCGAAGTTCCTGTGCATGGGCATGGAGCTGTCGGACGTGATCGCGGCTTCGACCGTGAACGCGGCGATGGCGCTGCGGCGTCCTGAGCTCGGCAGCCTCAAGCCCGGCAGCGCCGGCGACGCCACGCTGATCTCGGTGAAGCGAGGCCAATTCGACTACGAGGACGTCGTCGGCGAGCACCTGATCGGCGACCGCAAGATCGTCTCCGAAGGTGTCGTCCTCGGCGGCCGCTGGTGGCATCCGAACTGAGCGGCGCCCACGGATGGTGAGCGCCGCCATGGGGCCACCCGTCAGTCGCGTCCCGCTTCCATGATCGCCCTGGCGAGCCGCGCCGGATCGGAGAAGCACAGCTCATGGCTTCCCGCCACCTGCACTAGGCGGAACAGGCCGAGCTTCTCCGACAGACGCGGATGCCAGCCATAGCTGTGCGGCAGCGCGATGTCTTCGGTGCAGTTGACGTAGGATTTCGCCAGCGGCATCTCGGCCGGGTTGGCCTTGAGCGTGATCTTGTCGGTGAAGGTCGCCAGCGGATGCGGATTGAGGACGTCGTAGGCCTTCTGCGCCGTCTCCAGATCCGCGTCGTTGATGAAGGCCTCGCGCCAGACCGGGAAGGGCAAGACCACCGAGCCGTCGCCGCGCTCGGCCGCGATCGCGTCGAACAGCCCGACATAGTGCGGCGGCACCATGTCGTTGAGGCATTCGCCGTTGTTGGGCACGAAGGCATTCCAGTAGACCAGGCGGCGGATGCGCTCCGGGGCGATGTCGGCAACGCCCGTGATGATCATGCCACCATAGGAATGGCCGAGCAGGATGACGTCCTTCAGATTGTTCTCGGAGAGGTAGTCGGCGATCGACTGGATCGCCTCCTTCAATCCGGTCGTCTTGGCATCGCCCGGACGGTTGCCCTTGATGGTGGGGGTATGGACCTGATGGCCGGCCGCGCGGATGGGGGCGGCGACAGGCTCGAACTCTGTGCCGGTGTGCCAGGCGCCGTGGACGAGAACGTAGGTCGACATGTTGTGGCTCCTCCCGAGGGTGTGGTTAGATCGGCACATGATGGCCTTGGCTGGGCAGCGTGGCCGCGCGGCAAATCTGGACCGGTCACGAATTCGTTGCTTGGCTGTGAGCGAACCGGATTGGTCTCGGAGTGAACCGATGCAGCAGATCGAGCGCGCCGTTCCGTCACGGCAATCGGCCTGGAATACGGTGGGCGTCCGGCCGGCGGAGCAATTCGCCTATTATCGCGAGGCGATCTGCCAGGCCTTCATGAATCTGACGCCGGAGCCGGCGGTCGCAGCCGGCTTTCCTGCCAGCGTTGAGCACGTCCGTCTCGGCGATGCCGCGATCAACCGCGTCAGCTTCCCCGAACACGTCGTGCGCCGCTCCGCGGCCGACATCGCGGCATCCGACCGCAGCTGCTTCTACCTCAATTTGAAGCTGGCCGGCCGCTGTCGCATCCTGCAGGGACATCGCGAGATCAGCCTTGCGCCCGGACAGGTCGGCATCTTCGACAGTGACCGGCAGTTCGCGCTTCTTCACGACCGGGGTCCGCAATTGCGGGTCGCCTCGTTCTGGGTGCCGGCAGAGGCCCTGCGCGAACGACTGCCGACGTCATTCGACGTCGCGGCGGCGCGCGTCTCCGACGATCCCTTCGTCGGCCATCTCGTCGTCGAGACGGCGCGCACGCTCAGCGACGGCGCGCTGCGCATGACCGAGGATGAGGGCGTGCTGCTGTTCCGGGCCTTGATCGAACTGGTCGCGGTGAGCCTGTCGCGGCGTAGCCGGACAGGCGCTGCGGAGTCGGAGAGCCTTGCCGATGCCACCATGGCGGCGTTGAAGCGGGCCATTCACCGGCGGCTCCGCGAGCCCGGCCTTGCCGTTGCCGATGTCGCCAACGCCGTCGGCATCAGCGAGCGTTACGTGCATAAGCTGCTCGCGCGATCGGGCTCCAGCTTTACCGATTACGTCATCGACCATCGGCTCGACGGCGCGGCCAGAGATCTCGGAGATCCCGTGATGGCGGATCGTGCGATCGGCGCCATCGCGTTCGACTGGGGCTTCTCGGACCTTTCCCACTTCTCGCGGCGGTTCAAGCAGCGCTTCGGCTGTCGGCCGCGCGACTGGCGCGGGCGGTAAGAGGGTCACCGTCGTCCCGGCGAAGGCCGGGACCCATACCGCGTGATCTATCAATTGCGAAAGGCAGAAGTACCGAACCGCGCTAGTCCTCGCCAAACGTCTCCGGTGGTTATGGGTCCCGGCCTTCGCCGGGACGACAGCGAAGCTAAAGCGACCTCGTTCATAAAGATCTGGCGATCAGCAGCTTCATGATCTCGTTGGTCCCGCCATAGATCTTCTGGATGCGGGAATCGATGAAAATGCGCGAGATCGGATATTCCTGCATATAGCCGTAGCCGCCGAACAGCTGGAGGCATTCGTCGGCGGTCTCGACCTGCTTCTCCGAGCACCAGTATTTCGCCATCGACGCCGTGACGGTGTCGAGATCCCCGGCGATCAGCCGCTCGATGCACCAGTCGACGAAGACCCGCGCGATCATGGCCTCGGTCTTGCGCTCGGCGAGGGTGAAGGCAGTGTTCTGGAAATCCATCAGCGGCTTGCCGAAGGCTTTGCGCTCCTTGGTGTAGTCGGTGGTGAGCTTCACCGCGCGCTCCATCGAGGCGACGGCGCCGACCGCGAGCGCGAGGCGCTCCTGTGGCAATTGCTGCATCAGCTGGACAAAGCCCTGGCCTTCCTCCTTGCCGAGCAGGTTCTCCGGGGGCACCGCGACATTGTCGAAGAACAATTCGGACGTGTCGGAGGCATGCAGGCCGATCTTGTCGAGGTTGCGCCCGCGTCGATAGCCGTCGGCGCCCGCGGTCTCGACCGCGATGAGCGAGATGCCCTTGGCACCGGCATCGCCGGTGCGCGCGACCACGATGACGAGGTCGGCGGCCTGGCCGTTGGTGATGAACGTCTTCTGGCCGTTGATGACGTAGGAATTGCCCTGCTTCTTCGCGGTGGTCTTCACGGCCTGCAAATCCGAGCCGGTGCCGGGCTCGGTCATGGCGATGGCGCCGACCATCTCGCCCGAGGCCATCTTCGGCAGCCAGCGCTTCTTCTGCTCCTCCGAGCCGTAGTTGAGGATGTAGTGGGCAACGATGGCGCTGTGCACGGAGACGCCCGTCGTCAGTTCCGGCACCGTGCTTTCGAGATCGTCCAGCACGGCGGCGTCATAGGCGAAGGTCGCGCCCAGCCCGCCATACTCCTCCGGCACGCTCGCCAGCAGTGCGCCCATCTCGCCGAGCCCGCGCCAGGCGAAGCGGTCGACCATTTTCTGCTCGCGCCATTTTTCGGCATGCGGCGCCAGGTCCTTGGCAAGATACTTGCGGAACTGGTCGCGGAAGATTTCGAGCTCTTCGGTCATCCAGGAGGAGCGGTAGGACATCGTTACCTCGGTTGGGGCGGCGTTCCGGCTTGGTAGGCCAGTCGGGCGCGGCAATTATTGTGTTTTCAGGCTGCGCCCGTGACGCTACCAAGGCGGCCGGAACGCGTCTGCCAGGGTGTCTGATTTTGGCTGCCAAAACTCAAGAGCTCAAGCTCGACATCGCGCGCATCGGCATCGTCTCGGCCATCCTGACGCAGCCGGACCATGCGCGCGCCTGCTACGTGCTGGCGCATGGCGCCGGGGCCGATATGCGACATTCCTTCATGGAGAAGACCGCAGAAGGCCTCGCGAGCCGCGGCATCGCGACGTTCCGCTTCAATTTCCCGTACATGGAGAAGAAGCTGGGGCGTCCCGACCAGCCGGCGGTGGCTCATGCCGCCATCCGCGCGGCGGTCGAGGAGGCGGCGCGGCTGTGCCCGGGCTTAAAGCTCGTCGCCGGCGGAAAGTCGTTTGGCGGACGCATGACCTCGCAGGCGCAGTCGAAGGCTCCACTGCCCGGTGTCAAAGGGCTCGCCTTTCTCGGCTTTCCCCTCCATGCCGACAAGAAGCCGTCGGCCGAGCGGGCCGAGCATCTCGCCGGCATCGCGATCCCCATGCTGTTCCTGCAAGGCACGCGCGACGGGCTGGCCGATCTCGGCCATCTCAGGCCCGTGATCGAAACGCTCGGCGCGAAGGCGACGCTGCATGAAGTCGCAGGCGGCGACCACTCCTTCGCGGTGCTGAAGAAGTCCGGCCGCAGCAATGACGAGGCGCTCACAGAGGTGCTCGACGCCCTGGCGGCGTGGATCGACGCGCTCACCTGAAGGTCAGGCCGAATAGAGCCCCTTGTCGCGCGCCTTCTGAATTGCCAGCGCGGCGATCAGGTCGAGCGTCGGCGTCGCCAGGCCGGCCGTGCGCGCGAAGGCGGCGGGCGCCTTCACCAGCACGTCGATCTCCATGGCACGTCCGAGCTCGTAGTCCTGGAGCAGCGACGGCTTGTGGTTGGGGGCAGGACCGCTCCGCGTCACGCGCTTGACCTCGGGGATGAAGTGCTGCGCGATGTCGTTGGCCTCGTTCAGCATGCGCGGAATGACGTCGGCGAAGGCCGGGTCGTCGCGCACGCCGCGCGCGGTCTGGCCGGTGAGCAGGCACAGCACCGACAGCGACATGTTGGTCAGCAGCTTTGACCAGATCGCCTCGCGGATCTCGGCCACCGGTGGCGATTCCAGCCGGGCATCGTTGAAGACGCCGCGGAGTTTCGTGATACGGTCGCAATTGCGGTCGTCGCATTCGCCGATCAGAAGCCGGTTGCGATCAGGCGTCAGGTTCTGCACCACGCCGGGCGCGATGACCTCGTTGGAGGAGAAGACGACGCCGCCGATGATGCGCTCCTTCGGGATGCAGGCGCGCAGCCGTCCGCCGGGGTCGAGGAAGGAAATGTCCGGCGGCGTCGGGTGCCGCGGCGGCAGGCCGATCCCGTACCACCAGGGAATGCCGTTCTGTGCGAACACGATCGCGGTGTCGTCCTGGAGCAGGGGCTTGATGCTGGAGACCAGTCCGGTCAGCGCGGTCGCCTTCAGCGTCGAGATCACCACGTCCTGCGGGCCGAGCTGGGCCGGATCGCCCGACGCGTTCACCTTGACGCTGACCTCGGAATCGCTGACGCGCAGCTTGAGGCCATTGGCCCGGACGGCCTCGAGATGGGCCCCCCGCATCACGCAACTGACCTCGTGGCCGGCGCGTGCCAGCCGTACCGCAATGTGGCTGCCGACGGCGCCCGCGCCGAAAATGCAGATGCGCATGTAATGTCCCGTCCTGATCCCTTGCCGCCCGCTACCAGCATGACACAAGCCGCCATGCGATGGGCGCGGCCGCCCCACGCCGGAAAGATATGGATCAGCATGCGCGGGCTCGGCCATAGTGCGCAGCAAACAACCGACCGGAGGATCGCCGATGACCGCCACCCCCGTCCTTTGGACCCTCGATCCGCGCGGCGTTGCGACCGTCACCCTGAACCGGCCCGAGGTCAACAACGCCTATGACGGCGACCTGATTGCGGGCGTGCTCGCCGCCATGGACGATCTGGCCAAGAAGCCTAACTTGCGTGTCGTCGTGCTCAGGGGCAACGGCAAGCATTTCCAGGCCGGCGCCGACCTGAAATGGATCAACGGCGTGCGCCCGCAATCGGCTGAGGCGAACGAAGCGGCCTCGCGGGCGACCTTTGAGGCCGTGCAGCGGCTCAACACGTTGCCGATCCCGACCGTCGCGCTGGTGCAGGGTGGCTGCTTCGGTGGCGGTACCGGGGTGATTGCGGCCTGCGATGTCGTGATTGCCGCCGACAATGCGCTGTTCTCGATCACCGAGGTGCGCTGGGGCCTGACCGCGGCCATCATCATCCCGCAGCTCTGCGACGCCATCGGTGTACGGCAAGTCCGCCGCTACGCGCTCACCGGCGAGCGCTTCGGCGCCGAGGATGCCCGCCGCATCGGCCTCGTCCACGAGGTGGTGCCGCTCGCCGAACTGGAGGCGGCAGGCAGCAAGGTGGTCGAGCAGCTGCTCGCCAACGGGCCGGAGGCGATGGCCGAGACCAAGCGGCTCGCGCTGGAAAGCTCGTTCGGCGGCATGGCGGTGGACGATGCCGCCTACAAGCGGCTCGTGCAGCTGCATTCGCTCAAGCGCCAGAGCGCGGAAGCGGCGGAGGGACTGGCCTCGTTCGCCGAGAAGCGGGCGGCGAATTGGGGTGGCGGCAAGGGCTGAGCGTCAGCGTTCAGCAGCCGCGGCAGATGTTGCTGATGCTGCGATAGACCGCGTCGTCGTCCTGCCGCATCTGCCGCAGCGTTTCGAGCGTGTTGCTCTCGGCGGTCGCCGGTGCAGGCTTGCGCTTGGCCGCGAGTTCGTCCTCCTGGCGCTTGTAGCAGGCTTCCCGCTCAGGCTTGGCCTGGATGAAGCGGCAGTTCTGCTCGACCGCTGCGGCGGGAGTGACGGAGACCGCGAGGGCGATGAGGGCGGGCAAGGCGAATTTCAAGAACGTCGAATCCATGCCGGCACTTCTGTCAGGTCCGTGGTTCCCCGGCAACCGTCTTTGGCGAACGTGTAGCCCGGATGAGCGAAGCGACATCCGGGACTTCCGCAAAAGGTCCCGCATATCGCTTCGCTCATGCGGGCTACGGCCCCGCACGGGGGCGCTGCTTACAGCGACGACGCGAGTGACGCTTTCAGCAAAGTGAGGAGCGCCTGCACCGCGGCCGCATTGCGGCGCCGTTCGGGGATTGCGGCCTTCACCCACAATTCCGGAATCGGAAACTCGCGCAGCACCGGCTTCAGCGTGCCGTCACGCAACCCATCGGCCACGAGATAGTGCGAGATCAGCGCGATGCCGTTACCGGCCACGGCGCTGCGCGCCAGCACGTGGCCCTCGTTGGAGGAGAGCAGGGGGCTGACCTGGATGCTGATGCGGCCGCGGGGGCCGTCGAAGATCCATTCGGGGCCGGTCGGCATGAAGCTGAGGCAGCGATGCTCGACGAGGTCGCGCGGATGTCTTGGCGCGCCGTGCTTCTTCAAATAGGCAGGCGAAGCGCAGAGCAGCCGCTTGAGCGGACAGAGCGGCTCGTCGACGACACCGCCGAACGAATGCGGGAAGGCGCCGATGGCGATGTCGAAGCCTTCGGCAACAGGATCGACCGGGCGGTCGATCAACACGATCTCGAGCTTCAGCCGCGGGTTCTGGGTCTGGAAGGCGCTGAACGCGTCAGCGAGCCGCGCCACGGTCAGCGAGGTCGGCGCCTTGATGCGCAGATGATCGACGAGATCGTGGCCCTTCTCGCCCATCCGCGAGAGCAGATCGGTGGCGTCGGCCACGACGCCGCGAGCACGATGGACGTAGCGCTGGCCAGCTTCAGTCAAGCGCAATTGCCGGGTCGAGCGGTGAAACAGCGGCGTGCCGATCCGCGCCTCCAGTTGCGTGACCCGCTTGGCGACCACCGAGGTCGAAACATCGAGTTTTCGCGCGGCGGCGGAAAATCCGGCCGCATCGGCGGTGGCGAGGAAGGCCTGCAGGTTCACCAGAATGTCCATGTCGACCTTTCTCGATTCGCGAAAGCTGATCGCGTATTTTGGTAGATTGTAGCCCCGCGTGCGCTAATTCATAGTCGGCACCAAGCAAGAGATTTCGGGAGCGGACGCGCCATGCGGGCCACAATGATCGAAGAACCGGCACGCCAGGTGCCGCTCTACGGCGAGTATGAAGTCGTCGTGCTTGGCGGTGGACCTGCCGGCATTGTCGCTGCGGCTTCCGCCGCGCGCGCGGGGCGGAAGACGCTCCTGATCGAACGCTACGGCTTTCTCGGCGGCATGGGCACCGCGGCTGGCGTCACCAATTTCTGCGGCCTGCACGGCAATGTCCATGGTGAGCACCGGCGGCTGGTGCGGGGCATGGCGTCGGACCTGCTGGCCCGGATCGATCATCTGAACGGCCTCAACACGCCGCATCTGATTCTCGGGAAGGTCTTCGCCCAGGCCTATGACACTGCGGCCTACAAAATCGCGGCGGATGAGCTGCTTGCGCGCCACAAGGTGCACATCCTCTTCCACGCGCTCGGCGCCGGCGTGGTGATGGGCGACAACAGGCGCATCGACGCGCTGATGGTCGAGACCAAGGCTGGCCGGCAGGCGGTGCGATCCGAGATCTTCATCGACTGCTCGGGCGACGGCGATCTCGCCGTGTGGGCCGGCGCGCCGTTCGAAATCGGTGACGCGCACGGCCATCCGCTGTACCCCTCGATGATGCTCCGTCTCAACGGCATCGATCCCGTGAAGGCCGGCGAGGCCTGGCGGACCATTCCGCAATTGATGGAAAAGGCCATCGCCGCCGGCACGCACGCATTCCCGCGCAAGAGCGCGATCGTGCGGCCGCAAAAGTCCGGAATCGAATGGCGGGTGAACTTCACGCAGGTCGCGCGCGAGGACGGCCATGCCATCAACGGTGTCGAGCCCGACGATCTCACCCGCGGCGAGATCGAGGGCCGCAGGCAGGCGCTCGCCGCATACGAGTTCCTGCGCAGCACCGTGCCGGGCTTCGAAAAGTCCTACATCGTCGATTTGCCGCCGCAGCTCGGCATCCGCGAGACCCGGCGCATCAAGGGCGGCTATCAGCTCAGCGGCGAGGACGTGCTCGGCTGCGCCTCGTTCGAGGACTCCATCGGTGTCAATGGCTGGCCGATCGAGGCCCATGTACCCGGCGATGTCGTGTTCACCTTCCCGCCGATCCCGGAATCGCGCGGCTATAACGAGCTGCCCTACCGGATGCTGGTACCCGAAAACGTCGACAATCTCCTGGTCGCCGGCCGCTGCGCCTCGATGACCCATGAAGGCCAGTCGGCAGCAAGGGTGTCCGGTGCCTGTTTCGTGATGGGCGAGGCCGCCGGTTCCGCCGCCGCGCTGGCGCTGTCCGGAAACCGGATCCCGCGTGACATCCCCGTTGAAAAATTGCAGGAAACGTTGAAACAACAGGGCGCCTTCATCGGGCGGGACCAACCCGTCCCCGAGGGCCTGTAACGGACTGCTGAGCGAACGGAAGGAAACGGGATGATCGGAATTGCGCGGCTCGCAGCCGCCGGCCTTTTGGCGATCATGGCGATGGGCACAGCCCGGGCCGAGGACGCGCTCAAGGCCAAGATCGGTGTGCTCCGCCTGTCATCCTCCGCGCCCGTCTTCATCGCGCAGGACAAGGGCTATTTTCGCGAAGCCGGCCTCGAGGTCGAGCTGAAATTCTTCGATGCGGCGCAGCCGATCGCGGTCGCCACAACCTCGGGCGACGTCGATTTCGGCATCACCGCCTTCACTGCCGGTCTGTACAATCTTGCCGGCAAGGGCGTGCTGAAGGTGATCGGCGGCATGAGCCGCGAGAAGGCCGGCTATCCCCTGATCGGCTATTTCGCCAGCAACAATGCCTATGCGGCCGGCCTGAAGACGCCGAAGGATCTCGCGGGCAAGCGCGTGGCGATGACGCAGGTCGGATCGAGCTTTCATTACTCGCTCGGCCTGCTCGCCGACAAATACGGCTTCAAGCTCTCCGAGGTGAAGATCGTGCCGCTGCAATCGCTGTCGAACGCGGCGGCCGCGCTGAAGGGCGAGACCGTCGATGCCGCTTTGCTGCCGATCTCCACCGCGCGCAAGCTGATGGATGATGGTGGCGCCAAGTTCCTGGGATGGGTCGGCGGCGAGACCCCCTGGCAGCTGGGTGCGGTGTTTGCCTCGCCGAAGACACTGACCAACAAGGTGCTGGTCACGAAACTGCTCGGCGCCTTGGCCAGGGCAGATCGCGAATATCACGACGTCATCCTCGCAGCGATGAAGGACGGCGTCGCCCCGATCAACGACAAGACCAAGCCGCTGCTGGAGATCATCGCGAAGTACACCAATTTGCCGGTCGAGCAGGTTGTCGGCAACTGCGCCTATATCGATCCCGACGGCAAGCTCGACGTCAAGAATGTCGACAACCAGATCAAATGGCTTCAGGAGCAGGGTTTTGCCGACAAGGGTTTCGATGCCGACGCGATCATCGCGAAGGAATTTGTGAAGCCAGATTGATGCTGCGCTCACCCCTCTCATCCCGTCATCGTGAGTTGCTCGCGAAGCGAGCCTCGAAGGATGTATGGCCCGGACGCGGCGGGGCTCTCACGCGGCTGCCACAATCTCAGTGTCGTCCCGGCGCAGGCCGGGACCCATACGCCGAGTGGGAGTTGAGGCGTAAAGTGCACATTGCCGGTCATAGCCAGATTCAATTCGGTGGTTATGGGTCCCGGTCTGCGCCGGGACGACGGCGGTATGCAAGGCATCATCCATGGACCTGATCGCCAACCACATCACCCATCGCTTCGGCGATCTCGCTGTGCTCGACGACGTCTCGTTCACGGTCGGCGCCGGCGAGGTGGTGGCGATCGTGGGGCCCTCGGGTTGCGGCAAGAGCACGCTGCTGTCGATCCTGGGCGGCCTGTTGCAACCGACCTCCGGCGCGCCTGAGCTGCGCGGAACGCCGCCGGTGGACAGTCTCAATCCGCTGACCTTCGTGTTCCAGGATTTTGCACTCCTGCCGTGGGCCACCGTGGAAGAGAACGTCGAATTCCCGCTGCTGCACACCCGGCTTTCAGCCACGCAGCGGCGCGCGCTGGTGGACGATGCCCTGCGCCGCACCGGGCTGGTCGATTTTCGCAAGACCTATCCAAAGCAGCTTTCCGGCGGCATGCGCCAGCGCGTCGGCATTTCGCGCGCGCTGGCGGTCAAGCCCGCCATCCTCCTGATGGACGAGCCGCTCTCGGCGCTGGATTCGCAGACCCGCGAACTGCTGATGGAGGATTTCGTCCGCCTGCTCGCCGATGGCGGCATGGGCGCTGTCTATGTCACGCACAATCTCGAGGAAGCGGCGCGGCTCGCTGACCGGATCGTGGTGCTGTCGCGACGGCCGGGCCGCATCCGCGAGGTCGTGAGCGTGCCGATGACGCGCACCGAGCGTGGCGATGCCGCGGCGCGCGAGAAGCTGCTGGCGCTCCAGAACCAGATCTGGTCGCTGATCCGCAACGAGGCGATCGATGCCGAACGCGAGGTCCAGCATGCTTGATCGCGCGGCGGCAGAGACGGCCGAGAAGGATGCCACGACGCGCCGCGTCCGCTTTCGCGGCGCCGGCTTCGTGCCGGCGTCGAGCCGCTTCGGCGGCTGGATCGCGCTCGCCCTCGTCCTCGCGATCTGGCAGGCTGCGGGCAGCGCGGGCCTCGTCAATCCGTTGTTCCTGCCGGCACCGTCGGCGATCGCGCGCGCGATCTATCAGCTCGCGATCTCGGGCGCGCTCTGGCAGCATCTGTCGGCCTCGCTGCTGCGTATCGGCGTCGGCTGGGTGCTGGGGACCGCGGCCGGCGTCGCCGTTGGCTTTGCCATCGGCCTGTCCAGGCTCGCGCGCAGCGTCGGCATCACCTTTATCTCGGCGCTCTTCCCAATCCCGAAGATCGCGCTGCTGCCGCTTCTGATCCTCTGGCTCGGCATCGGCGAAGAGCCGAAGATTGCGACCATCGCGCTCGGCGTGTTCTTCTCGACCGCGATCTCGGTCTATAGCGGCGTCGATGCGGTACCGCGCAACCTGATCCGCATGGCGCAGAGCTTCAACGTTCCCTTCGCCATCATCGTGCGCAAGGTGATCTGGCCGGGCGCGCTGCCAGCGATCCTCGCCGGCTTCCGCATCACGGCTTCCGTCGCGCTCTTGCTCGTCGTCAGCGCCGAGATGATCGGCGCCCAATACGGCATCGGCGCCTTCGTGCTCCAGGCCGGCAATCTGATGCAGACCGATCAGCTGCTCGCGGGCGTGGTGATCCTCTCGGTGTTCGGGCTGGCGGTGGGAAAGGTGATCGGCTGGCTGGAGACGCGGCTGTTGCACTGGCGGTGAGTTGTCGTCCCGGCGAAGGCCGGGACCCATACCGCGTGATCTATCGAGGAAAATCGCTGCTTCTACCGATGAAGAAATAACTCCGAATCTTCGTCAAACTACTCCCTGGGAGTATGGGTCCCGGCCTTCGCCGGGACGACACCGAATGTGGAGCGGGGAGTGCGGCTCACGCGTTGCCGCGATCCTCGCGAAACAGATCCAGCTTCTGCTGCACCGGCCGGTCCGAGAAGCTGAACAGCACCGCGTCGTCGTCCGCTTCGTGCGTCACCCAGTGCCAGCTCGGCACGACGAAGAGATCGCGCGGGCCCCATTCGAAGACGGTATCGCCGATGCGGCTGCGGCCGCGGCCCTCGATCGGGCAGAACACGGTCGCATCGGTCGAGCGATAGCGCGCGGAGTTGAACCCCTTCGGCAGCAGCTGGATGAAGGTGCCGATGGTCGGCATGGCGAAATCGCCGGTCTCGGGATTGCTGAACTTCAGCTTCAGGCCGTGGCACGCATCCCACTCCTGGCTCGCGCGCGCCTTCTCCAAGGCTTCGCGGGTGTAGGCATAGGGATAGCTGAAGATCGGCGAGGTCTTCGACGATCGCTTCACATCGACCGGCAGCAGATTATGACCGTAGCGGGCAAAGCTGTCGCCGGCGGGCCTCGTGATCTTCTGCTGGTCCTCCTTGGAGCCTTCCGCAAAGGAGCAGTCGAAGAACTGCACCAGCGGGATGTCGAGGCCGTCGAGCCAGAACATCGGCTCGCTGGTCTCGTTGGAATGATCGTGCCAGGTCATCGACGGCGTGATGATGAAATCGCCGGGCTCCATCGCGGTGCGCTCGCCGTCCACCGCGGTGTGGGCACCCCTGCCTTCGAGCACGAAGCGCAGTGCCGACTGGCTGTGCCGATGCGCAGGCGCGACGTCGCCGGGCACCACCATCTGCACGCCGGCATAGAGCGAGGTCGTGATCTTGGACTGGCCGCGCAGGCCCGGGTTCTCCAGCACCAGCACGCGCCGCTCCGCTTCCTTCGCGGTGATCAGCTTGCCGGCTTCCGTCATGTAGTCGCGGATCACGTCGAATTTCCAGAGATGCGGCCTACAGGCGCTTTTCGGCTCCGGCGTGATCAGGTCGCTCATCACCGTCCACAGCGCGGTGAGGTTCTCGCCGTCGATCTTTTTGTAGAAGGCCTCGCGTTCCGGCGTCTTGGTCACGGCTTCCATGGTTGCTGCTCCCGTTCGTTTTGTTGATTGACAGTATACTGACGATCTAGGTAGCGTCAACGTGACGGGAAACGTCATTCCGGGACCGATGCGACAGCATCGACCTATGGTGCGCAATTGCGCACCTGAAAATTTCGAGGTTCCGGGTTCTCGCTTCGCGAGCCCCGGAACGACAAAGCAAAATCAGAGGGAGGTCTTCATGAAGCTGCACGGCTATTTCCGCTCCAGCGCCGCCTATCGCGTGCGGATCGCGCTAAACCTCAAGGGCCTCGGCGCCGAGCATCTGCCGCATCATCTGCGCAAGGGCGAGCAATGTGCGCCCGCCTATCTCGCCATCAACCCGCAAGGCCTGGTGCCGACGCTGGAGGACGATGCGGGCGCAGTGCTGACCCAATCGGTCGCTATCATCGAATGGCTCGACGAAACCCACCCCGATCAGCCGCTGCTGCCGAAGGATCCGCTGCGGCGTGCCAAGGTGCGCGCCTTTGCGCTGGCGATCGCCTGCGACACCCATCCGGTGCAGAACCTGAAGGTGCTGGCGCGGCTGCGCGAGCTCGGCCTTGCCGAAGAGAAGGTCCAGGACTGGGCGGCGTGGGTCAACCGCGAGGGGCTGTCGGCCTGCGAGGCCCTGATCAGGAACGAGGCAGGCCCGTTCTGCTTCGGCGCCGCGCCGACGCTGGCCGATCTCTGCCTGGTGCCGCAGCTCGCCAATGCGCGCCGCTTCGGCGTCGACGTCTCGGCCTATCCGCGCCTGCTGCAGGCAGAAGCCGCCGCCAAGGCGCTTGCAGCCTTTGCCGATGCCGCGCCGGAGAAGCAGCCCGATGCCGAGTAAGCCGCTGCCTCCGATCACGATGGACGCGGTCTATGCCGCGCCGGGCTATCTGTTCCGGCGCATGCAGCAGATCGCGGTCTCGATCTTCATGGAGGAGTGCAAGTCGTTCGATCTGACGCCGGTGCAATATGCGGCGCTGATCGCGATCCACACCCATCCCGGCATCGACGCGACGCGGCTCTCGGCGGTGATCGCCTTCGACCGCTCCACGCTCGGCAGCGTGATCGAACGGCTCCAGGCCAAGGACTATATCGAGCGCAAGCCGGCGCGCGAGGACAAGCGGATCAAGCTGCTCCATCTGACCAAATCCGGCGCCGCGATCCTGCGCGAGATCATCCCGGCCGTGGAGCGCGCCCAGGCGCGCATGCTGGAGCCACTCAAGCCGGCGGACCGCAAGGCGCTGCTGGGGCTTCTGGTGCAGCTCGTCGACCTCAACAACGAGGCCTCACGCGTGCCGCTGCGCGCCGAGGATGCGCTAGAGCATCTGGGCAAGGGCGGGTGAGGGGAGTCTCACGCCTCGCGCCTCATTCTCCGCCGTCGTCCCGGACAAGCGCAGCGCAGATCCGGGACCCATACGCCGCAGCTGTGGTTGTGGTGTGAGATGGTCATTGCCGATCTTCGCCAAACCTCTTCCTGTGGTTATGGGTCCCGGCCTTCGCCGCGACGACAGCGAATGTGTGGCAGCGCTCTTCCCTCACATCCGCAGCAATGCCTGCCGGTCGATCTTCCCCGTGCCGGTCTTCGGCAGTTCGTCGATGAAGATCATCTCGCGGGGATATTTGTACGGCAGCAGCTTGCCCTTGACGTAATCCTGCAGCCGCCGCGTCGCCTCATTCTGGTCGGCAGCGCGGTTGTTCATCACCACCACCGCCTTCAGCGTCATCCGTCGGTCCGGCAGCTCCGCGGCGAACACGGCGCATTCGCGGATGTCGGGGTGATCGGCGAGGCACAACTCGACTTCGAGGGGGTAGACCCACTGGCCGGAAATCTTGATGAGATCATCGGCGCGGCCACGGAAGAAATGAAAACCGTCGGCATCGCGGACGAAGCGGTCGCCGGTGTAGATCCAGCCGCCGTCGCGGATCGTCTCGGCGGATTTGTCCGGCCGGTTCCAGTACAGCGGCGTGTTGGAATCGCCGCGCACCCACAAGATGCCTTCCTCGCCGTCGGCGACGTCGCGGCCGTCCTTGTCGCGCAACGCGACCTCATAGCCGGGTACGCGCAGGCCGGCGGCGCCGAGCTTCTTCTGCTTCGGGCGGTTGGAGAGGTAGATGTGCAGCACCTCGGTCGAGCCGAGGCCCTCGACGATTTCGAGGCCGGTGAGCGCCTTCCAGCCGTTGAAGACGTCGGCCGAGAGCACCTCGGCTGCGGAGAGCGACATGCGCAGTGACGAGAAATTCGTTCTCTCCGCGCCCTCGGCCTTCGTCAGCGCGGTGTAGAGCGTCGGCAGGCCGAAGAAGACCGTCGGCTTGTACTGCTCGATCGTCGCGAAGATCGATGCGGGCTTCGGCTGGCCCGGCAGCAGCAATGTTGCGGCGCCTGCCGAGAACGGGAAGGTGACGGAGTTGCCGAAACCGTAGGCGAAGAAGATCTTCGGCACCGAGAAACAGATGTCGTCAGGCGTCAGCTTCAATACGCTTTGTGCGAAGGCAGCCTCGCTATAGGCCATGTCGTGCTGCAGGTGCACGATGCCCTTGGGCCGGCCGGTGGAGCCGGAGGAGTACATCCAGAACGCCATCTCGTCGCGATGCGTCGGGGCTGCCGCCAGCTCCGTCGAAAACTGCGCAAGCCAGCCGTCCGCCGCGACCGCGTTCGGCGCGGCGTGGTCGCGCACCTCGCCGTTGACGACGATCAGCGTGCGCAGACCGGTCGCCTCGCAGGCCTCCGCATTGAAGCGCGCGCAGAATTCGGACTCGGCCACCGCAACGGCAGCGCCGGAATCGGCGAGATAGAATTGCAGGAGGTCCGGCGGCGTCAGCGTGTTGATCAGGAGCGGCACGAAGCCGGCGCGCACGGCGCCGAAGAACGCGGCCGGATAGGCCGGCGTGTCGTCGAGGAACAACAGCACGCGGTCGCCGCGCTCGAGGCCAAGCGAGGCGAAGCCATTGCCCCAGCGGCAAGCCTCCGCGCAGAGCTCGGCATAGGTCCGCGTGCCCGCCGGACCGATCAGCGCGAGCGTGCCGCCGCGGCCCTTGCCGAGATTGTCGAACAGCACGCGGCTGGCGTTATAGGTTTGCGGAACGGCAAAGCCGATCTCGCGCGCGCCCGGGCTGTCCGCGGGCACCTGGTCGCGAATGGCGTTGTTCATGCCGCGTCTCCACCGTTCTTGGCGGTCTCGTAGCGCGCCATGAAGGCCGGGGACATCGCCCGCAGCCGGGAATCGTCGATGCGGCCGGACCGGGTGATGTAGCTATAGGCGAAATCCAGCACCGGAAGCTGCATGTGCTCGGCGAAGTGCTCGTACCAGAACGCACTGGTGCGTGCCGCGTTGACGAGCTTCTGCACCACCGGCTTTCGCGCGGCCTGATAGCGATGCAGCGCGGTCGTCAGATGCGCGTCGGATTCCAGCGCCTTGACCAGCGCGATGGCGTCCTCGATCGCAAGGCGCGTGCCAGAGCCGATCGAGAAATGCGCCGAGTGCAGGGCATCGCCCAGCAGCACCATGTTCTTGAACGACCAGTGCTCGTTCCAGACCCAGGGGAAGTTGCGCCAGACCGACTTGTTGGAGACCAGGCAATGTCCGCCGAGGGTGTCCGCAAAGACCTCCTCGCAGACGCCCTTGGACTGCTCGACGTCCTTGTAGGCGAAGCCGTAGGCCTGCCATGTCGCGTGGTCGCATTCGACCAGGAACGTGCTCATGGCCGGCGAGTAGCGGTAGTGATGGGCGTTGAAGGCGCCGCGATCGGTCTTCACGAAGGTCTGCGATAGCGTGTCGAAGCGCTTGGACGTGCCGTACCAGACGAACTTGTTGGAGGAGTAGGACAGCGAGGTGCCGAAATCACCTTCATAAGCCCGCCGCACCAGCGAATTCAGCCCGTCGGCGGCGACGATCAGATCGTGGCCGTTGAGCTGGTCGATTGCGTGGACCGGGGTATCGAAGCGCGGGGTGACGCCGGCCTCGAACGCACGCTGCTGCAGGAACTTGAGGAGCTCGAGCCGTCCGATCGAGGAGAAGCCGACCCCATCGATCGCGACGCTGTCGCCGCCGAGGTTCAGCGTGATGTTCTCCCAGCTCTCCATATGCGGCGCGATCGCGTCGACCGTTTCGGGGTCGTCGGCACGCAGGAACTCCAGGGCCTGGTCTGAGAACACGACGCCAAAGCCCCAAGTCGCGTCGGCCGGGTTCTGTTCGAACAGGTCGACCTGATCCTCGGGGTGACGCTTCTTCCAGAGATAGGCAAAGTAGAGCCCACCGGGCCCCCCGCCAATCACGGCGATCCGCAACGTCTGCCTCCCTAATTGACAGTATACTTACTATCTAGGGGTAGACTAGTGTGCTCCGGCGTCCGGCGCCAGCAGAATTATCGGCAAGGCGCGGACACGCCAAAGCTCACCTTCGGACACACGTTTTGCGCGTCCAAAACGTCAGGTCCGAATCATAGCCAAACCGTGCCGGCTTGGCTATCCGCGCGTCAGACGCAGCGCTTCACGTAGACCCGTTCACCAGGACCCTGGTGCAGCGCACGGCTGGAACCGGCTTGCGGACCACGACGGCCGCGTTCGGCCCGGCACAGCCGGCGCGATAGACGCCGCGCGCGCATACCACCGCATTGGCGTCGGTGGCCTCGAAGGTCATGGTGGCAGCGAAGGCAAGCAGCGCAGAAGCGACGAGCAGCAATGAACGCATGTGGTCTTCCAGGGCTTGTCGTGATCAAAAAGAGATTCTTGCAAAAGGTTTGCCGTCGCGGACGTGCGGGAATTCATTCCGGCACGCCGTCAATCATTGTTGCGCATTTGGGCGCGTGATCGCGTGCCGCCTCATCGCGCCGCGAACGGGGCCAGCACTTCCTTGCACGCCGGCGACAGCGAGGCGGCATTGCTGGAGATACATTGAACGATGCGGCCGCCGCCCGGCGCGACGCCGGCGCAGAGCGAGCGGACGTCAGCGCCGCAGGCCGATCTCACGATGAACAGCTCTTCGCGCGGACGCAGCGGGCGTAGCACGATCACGGCTGGCGCAGCCGCCGCGGAAGCTGCTGTCGCCGGAGCCGCACCCGCGGGTGCCGCCGTTGCGGCAGCGCCGCCGCCGGCCGCGGCGCTCACGGCCTTCTCGCACGCGGGCGAGACCTTGGCCTTGTTCTTCTCCAGGCATTCGAGCGCGGGAGCGCCGCCCGGCGGCACGCTGGCGCACACCTTGGGATAGTCGGCGCGGCACGCGCTCTTGACCGCCGCGACCTGCGCGCTACTCGGCTGCTTGGCGGCCGCAGCGGCCTTCGGCGCCGCTGCGGCAGCGGGCTTGGCAGCGGGAGCGGCATCAGCCTTCGGTGCGGCTGGCGCCGTCTCCGCCTTGGGCGCGGCGTCGCTCTTCGGCGCGGCGGGCGCAGCTTCGGTCTTCGCCGGTTCGACGGCGCGGACCGCGGTCTGGCATCCCGCCGACAGGCTGGACATGTTCTTCGCCAGGCATTGAACCGCTTCCACGCCGCCGGGCGTCACGCTCGAGCAATGCGCCATGAAATCCGAGCGGCATGCGGAACGGATGGCGCTCTTCTGGGCCTCGGTCGGCGCTTGCGCGACCGCCCCTGTTGCAGCTGCGAAGAGCGCGGCCGCCAGCAACGCCGCGCGCGTTGACGCATATTTCAACGTGTTGAACATCTGAGTGATTTCCTGCCCTGTCGGCATCGCCGACGATTCCTAAAATATGATGCAATCGCAATGGTGGCGAGTGAGGCCTCGCAAGCAGCATCATTCGCCGCTTTGACCTCACCCGCAAGTCAATTGTGTCGGCGCAATTGCGACGTAATTGACGTCGTCAGAGCTTGACCATGCGCTTGCCGCGGTTCTCGCCCGCGAGCAATCCGATCAGCGCCTTCGGTGTATTCTCGAGGCCATGGATGATGTCCTCCTGCACCTTCAGTCTGCCGGATGCGACCCAGCCCTGGAGGTCGGCGAGCGCGCGCTGGCTCTCCTTCATGTAGTCCATCACGATGAAGCCCTGCATGACGAGTCGTTTCACCACGATCAGGCCTGGCACGCCGCGCGGACCATGCGCCGAGGGCGCGCCGTCATATTGCGAGATCGCGCCGCAGCAGGCGATGCGGCCGTAATTGTTCATTTGCGGCAGGCAGGCTTCCAGAATGTCGCCGCCGACATTGTCGAAATAGACGTCGATGCCTTTCGGGGCCGCTGCCCGCAATGCCTTGAACACCGCGCCATCCTTGTAGTCGACCGCGGCATCGAAGCCGAGCTCGGAGGTCAACCAGTTGCACTTGTCGCTGCCGCCGGCGATGCCGACCACACGGCATCCCCTAATCTTGGCGATCTGGCCGACGATCGAGCCGACCGAGCCCGCGGCTGCGGAGACCACGACCGTCTCGCCCTCCTTGGGCTTGCCGATCTCGAGGAGGCCGAAATAGGCGGTGAGGCCGGCGATGCCGAACACGCTGAGCAGATGCGTCATCGGCTCGAGCTTCGGCATCTTGGTGAGATGCTTTGCCGGTACGGCGGCGAATTCCTGCCAGCCGGTGTCGCCGAACACGATGTCGCCAGGCGCGAGGCCCGGCGCCCTCGAGCTGACGACCTCGGCGATGGCGCCGCCGGCCATCACGCTGTTGGCTTCGACGGCGGAGCGATAGGTCGCGCCGTGCATCCAGGCGCGGTTGGCGGCGTCGAGCGAGATGTATCGCACGCGCAGCAAGGCCTCGCCGTCCTTCGGCTCCGGCGGTGCGCTCTCCACCATCTTGAAATGCTCGGGGCCGAGCTTGCCGCTGGGCTTCTCCACCAGAAGAATCTGGCGATTGATGTTGCCGCTCATGGCGTTCCCCTCTTGGCTGTTTGACGATTATTGATGCAGCTGCCGCAAAGAAGGCATGCAAGCCGCATGTGTTGTGCGCTGCGTGAAGGCTAGATCGCCACGTTGCAATTCACAACGGGAACATCCGGCCAACGCCAACACACGCAAAGCGTGTTGCGTCGCTGTGATATCTGCGACATCATGAAGCGCCGGTGTGCGTTGGGGGTTAGCGATGTCCAACAGGTTCACGCAATACATTCTGGCCGCGATGGTGCTGGGCATCGTCATGGGCTCGGCGATCTACAACTTCCTGCCCGACACGCGCGCCGAATGGGCCTCCTCCATCAACCTGATCGCCATGATGTTCCTGCGCCTGATCAAGATGATCATCGCGCCGCTGGTGTTCGCGACCCTGGTCGGCGGCATCGCGCATATGGGCTCGGGCTCGCGGCTCGGCCGCATCTTCGCCAAGACCATGGGCTGGTTCGTCAGCGCCTCCTTCGTCTCGTTGCTGCTCGGCCTCGTGATGGTCAACCTGCTCCAGCCCGGTGCGAATTTCCCCGGTACGTTGCCTGAACAGGGCCAGTCCACGGGGTTGCCGGTCTCGGCGTTCTCGATCGAGAAATTCCTCACCCATCTGATTCCGACCTCGATTGCGGACGCGATGGCGCAGAATGAGATCCTGCAGATCGTGATCTTCGCGGTGTTTTTCTCCGTGGCGATGGGCTCAATGCCTGAACGCTCGAAGCCGATCCTGGCGATGATCGACGACGTCGCCCATATCATGCTCAAGGTGACGAGTTACGTGATGCTGTTCGCGCCGCTCGCGGTGTGGGCTGCCATCACGGCCACCGTCGCCAAGAACGGCCTCGGCGTGCTGTGGAAGCTCGTCGTCTTCATGGGCGGCTTCTATCTCGCGCTCGCCATCCTGTGGGTCATCCTGATCGTCGTGGGCTTCATCGTGATTGGCCCGCGTTACAGCCATCTGCTGCGGCTGATCCGCGAACCCCTGATGATCGCGTTCTCCACCGCGAGTTCGGAGGCGGCCTACCCGAAGACGCTGGAGGGGCTGACCAAGTTCGGCGCCTCGTCGCGAATCTCGAGCTTCGTGCTGCCGCTCGGCTACTCCTTCAACCTCGACGGCACGATGATGTACTGCACGTTCGCCAGCATCTTCATCGCACAGACCTATCACATCGAGATGTCGCTCGCGACGCAGCTCGCGATGCTCGCGACCTTGATGATCACCTCGAAGGGCGTTGCCGGCGTGCCGCGCGCGTCGCTCGTGGTGATCGCCTCGACGCTGTCGCAGTTCGGCATCCCCGAGGCGGGCCTCTTGATGATCATGGGCATCGACACCTTCCTCGACATGGGACGCAGCGCCACCAACGTGATCGGCAACTCGCTCGCGACCGCCGTTGTCGCGAAGTGGGAGGGCGAGCTCGGACCTGAGCACGAACTCGGACCCGGCGATGCCGTGCCTGACGACATGGTGCCGGGCGAAGTGCCGGCGATGGCCGGCCATGGCTAGGAGCAAACCATGGGCCAGATCCCGGCGAGGCCACTGAGCTCATTCTGCCTTTGGCTCGCGGCATGCTTGCTGGCGCCCTCATTGTTCGTGAGCGCGGGGTTCGCCCAGACCGCCAGCGAGGGGCTCAGTCCGACGCTGTCGGCCATCAAGAGGACGCATACCGTGCGGCTCGGCTATCGCGAGAGCTCACCGCCATTCTCGTTCCTCGACCAGTCGGGCCGCCCGATCGGCTACAGCCTCGAACTGTGCGCGGCGATCGTCGAGGAGATCGGCGTCGAGGTCGACGATGCCAATCTGAGGATCGACTACGTCAAGGTGACGTCCGACGACCGCATCGAGGCCGTGCTCCAGAACAAGATCGATCTCGAATGCGGCTCGACAACGGCCAACGCCGAGCGCGGCAAGCGTGTCGCGTTCTCGCCGCTGATGTTCGTCGCCGGGACCAAGCTGATGGTACCGAAGGCCTCGAACGTCAGGGCGGTCACCGATCTCAAGGGCAAGACCGTGGTGGTGACCAAGGGCACCACCAACGAGCAAGCGATGCATACGGCCGACAAAAAGTTCTCGCTCGGCCTCAACATCGTCACCTCGCCCGACCACGAGCAGTCTTACCAGATGCTCGCCGACGGCAAGGCCGATGCGTTCGCGACCGACGACATCCTGCTCTCCGGCCTGATCGCGCGCCACAAGGCGCAGGACAAGTTCCGCGTCACCGGCGACTATCTGTCCTACGATCCCTACGGCATCATGTTCCGGAAGGGCGAGCCGCAGCTCTCGGCCGTGGTCGAGCGTGCCTTCCGCAAGCTCGGCTCCAACCGCGACCTTGTCCCCCTCTACAACAAATGGTTCACCGCAAGGCTCCCCACCGGCGAGCGGCTCAACGTGCCGATCTCGCTGCAGCTGGAGGAAGCCTTCAAGGCGATGGACGATTCCGCCAGCGCGAACAATTAGGCCTTGTGTTGTGGTGATCGCGCCGCCATCGCGGTGAGCCACCCTCTCCCGCAGGGGAGAGCGTACAGCGAGTCTGCGGCGCTAGTTTTTCCCAAACACCCGGTCCAGCGCGGCGTCATATGTCGCCTGCACCAGCTCCGGATGCTGCTTCGCCAGCGCTTCCATCATCACGCCGGAATTGATCTCCAGCACGCGCCAGGCGCCGTCCACACGGACCACGTCGATCGACGCAAAGGCGATGCCGATGGCGTTCGCGGCGTCGCTGGCGAGCTTCACGCAAGCCCCGCGAACCTCGCCCCCCTCCAGCAGCACCGGCTTGGCGCCGGCATCGAGATTGTGCCGCCAATCCGTGCCGCGCTGCTTGCTGTAGGCGACGAGGGGCACATCATCGAGCAACACCACGCGAACCTCATCCTCGATCGCGACATAGGGCGAGATCACGAGCCCGGCGCTCATCGAGAACACCTCGGCGGCCGCATGATCGAGTTCCTCGCCACTCGTCACCTTGAAGACGGCGCGGCCCGACGTCCCCTCGTTCGGCTTCACGACCACGCCCTGCGGGGTCTGCGCGAGTAGCGCCAGCATCCTCTGGTGCCAGTCGGCGCCGGCGACGTGCATGCCCAGCTTCGGATTGAGGAAGAGGTGATGGGCAATGCAGGGCACGCCTTCGAGCGTCAGGGCCTCAGCCGTGGCCGATTTATCGCTGGCGAGGCGGTGCGCGATGGCGCTGTTGAGGCCGATGTCGTAGCCGAAGGCGAAGCGACGCATCTCGCCCCGGCGCATCGAGATCAGCCAGCCGCCGGCGCGGACATCGACCGAGATGCCGTGCTCCGCGCAATAGCGCCTGATCGCCTGGACGAAGATCCGCTCGCCGCCTGCCATGTGGTTCAGTTGTTTCCTGTCGCCAAAAGCCGCAAAAATGCGGGAAATGGCGCCAAACCGGGGTGAAGATCAGAACTATTCTTAATGAAATTCTCGCGAGCGCGACGGAAATTAAGTGCTGCCATCGAGGCCTCCGGGGAAAAGAAATTGCCCGCCGCGCGCGCTGGACAGCAAATTCGTTAATGACGCGGCTGATTTCAGCCCAAATGCAGGTTTGATCAGCATCAATTGCATCCGAAACGAGGTTGATTATTGGTCTCAATGGCGTAGATCACACACGCGAAATCCTCCGCCATGGCAAATGGTGCCCGCCCCGCTGTCAGGGGCCGGGCAACGCTTTTGCCCGAAAACCGCAAATATTCGGAATATCGAAAATCATGAGCGCGTTTTATCGAGAGAAGGTTCTTTCCGTCCACCACTGGACCGACACGCTGTTCAGCTTCCGCGCCACGCGCGACACCGGCTTCCGGTTCCAGAACGGCCAGTTCGCCATGATCGGCCTTGAGATCGACGGCCGCCCGCTGCTCCGCGCCTACAGCATGGCGAGCGCCAATCACGAGGAACAGCTCGAGTTCTTCTCGATCAAGGTGCAGGATGGTCCGCTGACCTCGCGCCTGCAGAAGATCAAGGAAGGCGACATCATCCTGGTCGGCCGCAAGGCGACCGGCACGCTGATCACCGACAACCTCATCCCCGGCAAGCGGCTGATGCTGCTCTCGACCGGCACCGGCCTTGCGCCGTTCGCGAGCCTGATCAAGGACCCCGAGGTCTACGACCAGTTCGAGTCGATCGTGCTGGTGCATGGCTGCCGCCAGGTCTCCGAGCTCGCCTATGGCGAGAAGCTGGTCGCTTCCTTGCGTGAGGACGAGCTGTTCGGAGAGCTGCTCGCGGACAAGCTCATCTACTATCCGACCGTGACCCGCGAGCCGTTCAAGAACCGCGGCCGCATCACCGACCTCATCAACTCCGAGCAGATCTTCAACGACATCGGCCAGGGCCCGCTCGACATCGCGACCGACCGCATCATGATGTGCGGCAGCCCGGCGATGCTCGAAGAGCTGAAGCAGATGTTCGAAGGCCGCGACTTCGTCGAGGGAAGCGGCAACAAGCCCGGTCATTTCGTGATCGAGAAGGCGTTCGTCGAGCGCTAAGCGCCGCTCGTCAGCCCTCCGGGATGTGGTCCTGGCGAAAGCCGGGACTTAATGTTCATCGAAACAAGTTTGGTGAAGGCAGTCGCGGGGGCTGACCGCGCAACTTTGGTTTCCGGCGAGCTCAGAACATACCGTTTGGATGGGCTGAATGCTCGGGGATGATCTGCAGCACATCCCAATGCTCAACGATCCGCCCCTGATCGTCGAGCCGGAAAATATCGATTCCCGCGTAATCGTGGTCTCCGGGCCAGTGCTGGGAGCAATGAAGAACGACATACTCGTTCTCTGCCACGACCCGCTTTATCTCGACTCGTTTGCCCGGCCATTCGCGAGCCATGCGCTCGAAATAGTCAATGAAGCCCTTCTTTCCGGTTTCCACATGCGGATTGTGCTGGATGTACTCGTCCCCAGCGAAGCGCGCGATGGCCTCGGCGGGCCGGCATGCGTTGAACATCAATTCGTAGAAGGCGATCACATTCGCCTTGTTGCGTTCCAGATCATGCACGACACGCTCCCTTGCGAGGTTACGGGCAACAGGCGCTGAATTCAGCCAGGGATGCGAGCAATCACCTTGATCTCGAAGCCGAACCCCGCGAGCCAATTCACGCCGATCGCCGTCCAGTTCGGATAAGGCTCTTCTGGAAAGACCTCGTTCTTGACGGTCATGATCGTAGCGAACTGATTTTCGGGATCGGTGTGAAAGCTCGTCACGTCGACGATATCGTCAAACTCGCATCCACCTGCTTTCAGGGTCGCCTTGAGATTCGCAAATGCCAGACGGACCTGAGCCTCAAAATCCGGCTCGGGCGAGCCATCGCTGCGACTGCCGACCTGGCCGGAGACGAACAGGAGATCACCCGATCTGATCGCTGCGGAATAGGCGTGCGACTTGTAGAGGTCGTGCCGGCCGGCCGGGAAAACAGCATCACGCTGGGTCATTAGAACTCTCTCCTGTTGTGGCTGCCTTGAAGCGGCGCCGACGCGTTGAAGGCTGATGTTCGAAGGCCGCGAGTTCGTCGTGGGAAGCGGCAACAAGCCCACTTATTTGGTGATCGAGATGGCGCTCGTCGAGCGCTGATTTGGCGCTGGTTTGTTCTCTCGCCGTCGTCCTGGCTTTCGCCGGGACGACGGCGGTGGGGTCAAGCGCCTCGCCCGGGACACCGCTCTTCATCCGGATCCTTCTCGATCCCGATCCTCCTCGACGTTTTATTGCACCGCAAAATCCCACTATCAGGCTGATTGATTTCTCTCGGCCGAATTCGCTAGCCTGAAACAAGGGCCGCGTCATATCCGTATGACGGGCACGGGCGTATCGTGCGCCTGATGCTGGCGAGAGGATCAGAATCGTGGCCGAGGACAGTAAAACGCGGGAAGTTCCGAAACGCCTGCCGCTGGCGGAAGAAGGGATCATGGAAACCCTGCTGCTTCCGTTCTCGCCGCGCTTCATCGTGCTGACGATCTGCGCGGTCGTCACCGCGCTCCTCATCGGCATTGGCCTTGCGGATCGCAAGATCTTCGACATCATGCTGATCCCGATCCTGATCTTCGGCGCGCTGACGCTGCTCGGCGTCCGCGATCTCCTGCAGAAGAGCCATGCGGTCCTGCGCAACTATCCGATCTCGGCGCATATCCGCTTCTTGCTCGAGGAGATACGGCCGGAGATGCGGCAGTATTTCTTCGAGAGCGAGAAGGACGGCATGCCGTTCTCGCGCGACACCCGCTCGTTGGTCTATCAGCGCGCCAAGATGGAGCTCGACAAGCGGCCGTTCGGCACCCAGGAGGACGTCTATCGCGAGGGCTACGAGTGGATGCATCACTCGGTCTCGCCGACGGCGCATGCCAAGGAAAAATTCCGCGTCCTCATCGGCGGGCCGGATTGCGCAAAACCCTATTCGGCCTCCGTGTTCAATGTCTCCGCGATGAGCTTTGGCGCGCTCAGCCCCAACGCTGTGCGGGCGCTCAATGCCGGCGCGAAGAAGGGCGGCTTCGCCCACGACACCGGCGAGGGCGGCGTCAGCCCCTATCACCGCGAGATGGGCGGCGACATCATCTGGGAGATCGGCTCCGGCTATTTCGGCTGCCGCCATCTCGATGGCACTTTCGATCCGGAGGCGTTTGCGCGCGTCGCCGGCGAAGAGCAGATCAAGATGGTCGAGCTCAAGGTCAGCCAGGGCGCCAAGCCCGGCCATGGCGGCGTGCTGCCAGCCGCGAAGGTCTCCGAGGAGATCTCCAAGATCCGCGGCGTGGCGATAGGCGAGGATTGCATCTCGCCGGCATCGCACCGCGCCTTCTCCACGCCAACAGGCATGATGCAGTTCATCGCTGAGATGCGCCGCCTGTCCGGCGGCAAGCCGGCCGGCTTCAAGCTGTGCATCGGTCATCCCTGGGAATTCCTCGCGATCTGCAAGGCGATGATGGAGACCGGCATCTATCCCGACTTCATCGTCGTCGACGGCAATGAGGGCGGCACCGGCGCGGCGCCGCTGGAATTCATGGACCATCTCGGCATGCCAATGCGCGAGGGCGTCAATTTCGTCCACAACGCCCTGGTCGGCATCAACGCGCGCGACCGCATCAAGATCGGCGCATCCGGCAAGATCGCAACCGCCTTCGACATGGCGCGCGCGATGGCGATCGGCGCCGATTGGTGCAATTCGGCGCGCGGCTTCATGTTCTCGCTCGGCTGCATCCAGTCGCTGAGTTGTCACACCGACCGCTGCCCCACCGGGGTTGCGACGCAGGACCCGACGCGTGCGCGCGCGCTCTACGTGCCGCTCAAGATCGATCGCGTGCACAATTATCACCATGCGACGCTGCATTCGCTGACCGAGCTGATCGCCGCCGCCGGCCTCGAACATCCGCAGCAGCTGCGCCCGATCCATTTCACCCAGCGCACCTCGACCACGGACGTGAGGTCCTTCGCGCAGCTCTATCCGGCCCTGCGCCCGGGCGAGCTGCTCGAAGGCACCGAGGATCCGCGGTTTCGCGACGCCTGGCGCATGGCGCGCCCCGAGACGTTCCAGCCCGTGCTGTAAGCGCGTTCACGCCGGGCCGTGGCGACGGCGGCGGCAAAGTGGCTTCACCGCGAGCGGAGTTGGTACTAAAGGTTTGGTTCAACTTTGGGTGTATGCTGTGCCCATGGACGAACGGCGCGAAAAGGCCAGACATCGCGTGCTGAAGGGCGGAACGATCGAGTTCGGCGGCGGCGCGATCGACTGCACCATCCGCAACTTGTCCGACACCGGCGCCGCCCTCGACGTCACCAGCCCCGTCGGCATCCCCGATCGTTTCACCCTGCTCGTCCAGGCCGACGGAAAACATCTCGCCTGCACCGTGGTCTGGCGCAAGGAAAAGCGGATCGGCGTGAAGTTCGGGCGAGGCTTTCAACGAGTCTGAGCGCGCGCGCCAAGGGTCACGCTGCCGCCTGCTCGCCCCGCCGGCTCGCCAGGATCTTGTCGATCCGCCGTCCGTCGAGATCGACCACCTCGATGTGCCAGCCGGCGAAATCGAAGGCGTCGCCGACATTGGGCAGCACGGTGAACTGTTGCAGCACGAGGCCCGCCACCGTGTTGTAGCGGTGCGGCGGCAGCTCGATGCCCAGCAACTCGCCGAACTCGTCGACCGGCATCCAGCCGGAGATCAGGAGCGAGTCGTCATCGCGCCTGATATAGGCCGGCTCGGGCGGGCCTTCCTCGGAATGAAAGGCGCCGACGATCGATTCGAGAATGTCGGTGGCGGTTACCATGCCTTCGAAGGCGCCGTATTCGTCGTAGACCAGGCCGACGTGAACCGGCGCAGCCTTCAGGATCGCCAGCACGTCGCGGGCGTCTGCCGACGCCGGAATGCCGGGGGCCTCGCGCACCAGCGCGCGCAGATCCGGCGTGCGCTCGTGCATATGGGCGACCAGCAGGTCCTTGGCCTGGAGCACGCCGATCGGCTTGTCGCGGTCGCCGTCCGAGGCGGGGAAGCGCGAATGCGGGCTCTTCGCGATGATCTCGCGAATGGTCTGTGCATCGTCGTTCAGGTCGATCTCGTCGACCTCGGTGCGCGGCGTCATGACCGCGCCGACCGGCCGGTCGCCGAGCCGCATCACGCCGGCGATCATCTCCTTCTCGCCGGGCTCGAGCACGCCTGCGCTCTCGGCCTCTCTGACGAGGTGATGGATCTCGTCCTCCGACACTTTTTCCTCGGTACTCCCGCCGCGGCCGAGCAGCGTGAGGATCAGCCTGCCGGAGAGGTCGAGCAGGAAGACGAGCGGCAGCGAGATCCGCGCCAGCAGGTGCATGGCGGGTGCGACCCTGACCGCGATGCTCTCGGGGTCGCGCAGCGCCACCTGTTTCGGCACCAGTTCGCCGACGATCAGGGTGGCGTAGGTGATGAGCGTGACGACGAGGCCGACGCCGACGATGTCGGCAATGCCGTTGGACAGTCCGAGTTCGAGCAGCCATTGCGTCAGCCGCTGCCCGAGCGTCGCGCCCGAGAATGCGCCGGAAAGCACGCCGACCAGCGTGATGCCGATCTGCACCGTCGACAGGAACTTGCCGGGATCGGCCGCCAGCGTCAGTGCCCGCTCGGCGCCGCGGACGCCCTTGGCCGCGAGCAGGGACAGCCGCGCCGGGCGGGACGACACCACGGCCAGCTCCGACATGGACAAGAGGCCATTGATGACGATCAGGACGACGACGATGACGAGTTCGACCGAGAGCATTGATGTTCCGGGGGTAAGCGCGTGTGCCGGACGGCGGCACCAGTCTCGATATAGGTATTCCAGTGAGAAAATGCCGGTCATTGTGTCGCGTTCCGCGCCGTGAAGGAAGCTGACGGCGGGTGAGGTCCGGCGAAACCCGCGACGAGATGGCACGCCCGCGGAACTACGGGCTGTTGCTTAACGGGCTCTTAGTGGCCGCCAATTAGGTTTCCGACATTTGGAGAGTCTATTCGGGGGCCAGGATGCGGATCGGAAAGCTTTTCACGCTGTCGATGCTGACGGTGACGGTATTTGCAGTCATCCTCGGCGCCGAGGTGCTGATACCCCAGACGCGCATCTTCACGAACCGTTCCGACGCCATCAAGACGGTCGCGGCCTTCGGCGCCACGCTGATGGCGAGCCAGCACGTCGCCAGCCTGCGCGCCCCCTATATCGGGCCGATCTTTCAGGAAGGCGCAGCGACGCAGGCGCAGCTTGAAGCTGCCGCGAAGGCGACGAAAGCTGCCGAGGCCGGCTTTGACGCTGCACGGCGTGCCATCATGGTGCTGGATGACGGCGCAGCGATCAGCGAAAATCTCGAGCGCGCCGCACGGCGGCTGAAGGAGATCACCACGGCGGCCGATCGCGCAATGGGCCTCGCTCAGGCCGCGCGCGACAGCGCCGCGACCAAGGGCTTCCTGCCCGGTATTGCCGAGGTTCTCGCCAATATCGAGCCTGTCATGAACCGGCTCGAGGCGAAGGTGATCAATGCCGATTCCTCGCTTGCGGCGCTGCTGAGCCTGGCGCGGACGGCGCAGGATCTGCGCGTTTCGGCCGGCAGCCGGGCCGCCACGCTGTCCCCGGCGCTGTCCACACGCCGCCCGCTCTCGGCGGCCGAATTGTCGTTGATGGACCGCATGCAGGGCCGCGTGGAGGCTGACCGCGAGCGGATCGAGGCTGGCATCGACCAGCTCGGAAATCCCTCCCGCATCGCGACCGCGCTGAAGGCGGCAAATGAATCCTATTTCGGAGCAGCGGCTGTTGCCGTGGAAAGGGAAATTCCCGCAGCCCGGAGTGACGGCAAGTACAGCACCACTGCCGACGACCTCGCGAAGGTCATCGTGCCGGCGATCCAGATGTTCTACGGCGTGCGCGATGCCGCGCTGGCGGAGGCGGCCGAGCGCGCCTCGGCTGCGCGCGATGGCGCCCTGGCGATGCTTGCGCTCGCGGCCGTGGCGGTGCTGGCACTGCTCGGCACGCTCGCCGGGGTCACCATGATGCTGCGCAACCGCGTGGTGACGCCGCTCGGCCGGATCGCCGATGTGATCGGAACGCTCGCCGCCGGACAGCACGAGGTCGAGATTCCGGCGACGGGCCGCAACGACGAGATCGGCCAGGTCGCGGGCTCGCTCCGGCACTTCAAGGATTCACTCGTCGCCAAGAAGGCCGCCGACGAGTCCGCCGCGGTCGAAGCCGACGCCAAGCTCCGTCGCAGCCAGCGCATGGACCAGATCGCGCGCGAGTTCGAGGCCATGATCGGCGATGTGATCAACACCGTGTCGTCGGCTTCGTCGGAGCTGGAAGCATCGGCGGGAACGCTGACGAGCACGGCCGACCAATCGGAAAAGGTCACGGCGACCGTTGCGGCCGCCTCCGAACAGGCCTCGACCAACGTGCAGACCGTTGCCGCCGCGGCGGAGGAGATGGCCTCGTCGGTCGACGAGATCAGCCGGCAGGTCCAGGATTCCGCGCGCATCGCCGGTGAGGCGGTGCAGCAGGCAAGCCGCACCAACGACCATGTCGGCGAGCTTGCCAAGGCGGCGGGCCGAATTGGCGACGTCGTCGAGCTCATCAGCCAGATCGCGGGCCAGACCAATCTTCTGGCGCTCAATGCCACCATCGAGGCGGCGCGCGCCGGCGAGGCGGGTCGCGGCTTCGCCGTCGTCGCCTCCGAGGTCAAGGCGCTCGCCGAGCAGACCGCCAAGGCCACCGGCGAGATCAGCCAGCAGATATCGGGAATCCAGACCGCGACCGAGGACTCCGTCGGCGCCATCAAGTCGATCAGCGACACCATCTCCCGCATGTCGGAGATTGCTTCCGCGATCGCCGCGGCGGTCGAGGAGCAGGGCGCGGCGACGCGCGAGATCTCCCGCAACGTGCAGCAGGCGGCCCGCGGCACCCAGCAGGTCTCCGCCAGCATCGTCGACGTGCAGCGCGGCGCCAGCCAGACCGGATCGGCCTCCGCCAACGTGTTGACGTCGGCGAGGTCGCTGTCCGGCGAAAGCAGCCGGCTCAAGGTCGAGGTCGGAAAATTCCTCGACGCGATCCGCGCGGCGTAGGCATCAGGCGCTTTCGCCCGGGTTTTCCAGGCTGAACGTTTCGGACTGTTCGTCATAGGCGAACAGCTCGGCGTAGCGTCCCCATGACACCACCGTCTTCAGCGTCTCGTCCGCATAGTCTTCGGACATGTAGTCCTCGAGCTCGTTGCGGAAACGTGCGGCCGGCGCCGTGTGCGAGGGACGTTCGTCGAGCACACGGCGGATCAGGCCCATCACGGGCACGAAGGTGAGGAGATGCTCGGCGAATAGTCGTTTGCGTGCGTCGGTCTCCAGGTGGGCGAAACGCTTTCCGGCCTCGGTGAGCATCAGGTCGCCTTCGCTGAGATGAGCGAAGCGCAAGAGCTGGAGCGACTCGCCGAGGTGCAGGATCTCGTCGGCCTCGAGCTGGAGCTGGCTTGCGAGCACTGGCAGGTCGGCATGTCCGTGATAGGGCCCACCCGCCAGCGTCTCGATCAGGCCGGACAATACGTTGGACGAGACGTGATGCAGTGCCAGGCCGACGCCGGAGCCCGGGATCCCCTCGACAGCGGGTGTCTTCGGCTCGGCGCGTTGGGTCATGCGGGCGTAAAGGCTGTCCACGAGCTGGCGAAAATGCGGATCGAGCCGGTTGCGCGGATGCGCCATCTCGACCTTGATCTCGGCGGCGACCCGGCCTGGATTGGATGAGAACACCAGAATGCGGTCGCACATCAGGACCGCTTCCTCGATATTGTGGGTCACCATCAGGACCGACTTGATCGGTAGCCGGCCCTCGATCCAGAGGTCGATGAGATCGGTACGCAACGTCTCGGCGGTGAGCACGTCCAGTGCCGAGAATGGCTCGTCCATCAGCAGCAGATCCGGATGCACGACAAGCGCGCGGGCAAAGCCGACCCGCTGGCGCATGCCGCCCGACAGCTCCTTCGGGAAGGCCGACTCGAATCCGTCGAGGCCGATCAGGTCGATCGCAGCCAGCGCGCGCTTGCGGCGCTCGGCGGCTTCCACGCCCAATGCCTCGAGGCCGAGCTCGACGTTTTGCAGCACCGTCAGCCAGGGAAACAACGCAAACGACTGGAACACCATCGCCACGCCGTTCGGCGGTCCGGTGATGGCTTCGCCCCGGCAGGTTGCCTGCCCAGCGGAAGGGCTGACCAGGCCGGCGATGATCCGCAGCAGCGTGGATTTGCCCGACCCGGAGCGGCCGAGCAGGCCAACGATCTCGCCGGAGCGGATCGCGAGGTCGACCTTGTCGAGCACGAGGAGCTCCTCGCCCGAGCCCTTCGGAAACGACCGGCAGACACCGCGGATATCAATGAGCCGGGATGGTTGGTCGATCATGCTCGCCCCCTTTTAGCCAAGCCGCAAGCGGCGTTCGCCGAAGGCGTAGAGCGGCCGCCATACCAAGCGATTGAACAACGTCACCAGAATGCACATCGTGGCGATTCCGAGAACGACGCGCGGGAAGTCGCCGGCCTCCGTCGCGCCGGCGATATAGGCGCCAAGCCCGGTGGCCTTCAGATGCGTGTCACCCCAGCTCGCGACCTCTGCGACGATCGACGCATTCCAGGACCCCCCGGAAGCGGTGATCGCGCCCGTGACGTAATACGGGAAGATGCCGGGCAACATCACCTTGAACCACCATCGCCATCCGCCGAGATGGAAGCTGCTCGCGGCCTCGCGCAGGTCTGTCGGAAACGCGCTGGCACCAGCGATGACATTGAACAGGATGTACCATTGCGTGCCCAGGATCATCAGCGGACTGAGCCAGATGTCCGCGACGAGCTTGAAGTGCACGATGGCGACGACGAAGACGGGAAAGGCGAGATTGGCGGGGAAAGCCGCGAGGAATTGCGCCAGCGGTTGAATCCGCTCGGCCAGCTTCGGCCGCAGTCCGATCCAGACGCCGACCGGCACCCAGATCAGCGTGGCGAGGGCGATCAGCACGACGACGCGGAGCAGCGTCACTAGGCCGTCGCCGACGACGGCCAGGACATCGGACAGGCCGAGACTTGCCGAGAGATAGCGGTAGGTCAGCCAGGCGGCGTAGGCGGTACCGGCGATGATCAAGCCGATCCAGATCGCGTCGACGAGGCGCGACGGGCGGCCCTTGCTGCCTCTCGCGGGCAACAGCCGCGGCAGCGGCACCCTCAGGTTCGAGATCATGCGGCTCGTCGCCGCGAAGGGCCGGGTCAGAGCGCGCAGCGCCCGGGTCCGGCGGAACAGGTCCAGCATCCAGGACGCCGGCGCCTCGCCCGATGCGGTCTGCTCGAAACGGAATTTGTCCGCCCACGCGACGATCGGACGAAACAGCAACTGGTCGTAGACGATGATGACGCAAAGCATCGTCAGGATCGCATAGAAGATTGCGGGCATATCCTGTTGCTGGATGGCCATGGCGACGTAAGAGCCGACACCCGGCAGCGTCACGGTGGTGTTGCCGACGGTGATTGCTTCCGATGCCACCACGAAGAACCAGCCGCCCGACATCGATATCATCGCATTCCAGATCAGTCCGGGCATCGCGAAGGGAACGTCGAGCCGCCAGAACCGCTGCCATCCGGATAGATGAAAGCTCAGCGTGGCTTCCTCCAGATCCTTCGGCACGTTGCGGATCGACTGATACATGCTGAACGTCATGTTCCAGGCCTGGCTGGTGAAGATCGCGAACACCGAAGCGAGCTCGGCGCCGAGAACCTGGCCCGGGAAGAGGTTCATGAAGAAGACGATCGTGAAGGTGAGAAAGCCCAGGATTGGGACCGACTGCAGGATGTCCAGCAGCGGGACCATGACCATCTCGGCGCGCCGGCTCTTGGCGGCAATCGCGGCGTAGATGAAAGTGAAGACCGTAGAGCACACGATCGCAAGCAGCATGCGCAACGTGGTGCGCAATGCATAGAGCGGCAGGTTCGAAGGGTCGAGCGAGACCGGCATGCGTTCGAGCTCGGACAGCGACATCGCAGTCTGCTCGCCGCCATAGACGATCAGCACCATGGCTCCGATCACCAGGATCAGGACCGCGGCATCCCAAACATTGGGGAGCAGCGTCCGGCCGATTGCGGCCGTGCGCATATGCATTGGCTTCATGCAGCCGACCTCGGGCTAGAACTCTGCGTGCAGGCGGCCGGAAAAGATCGAGACCGGTCCACGGTCGGCGTTATAGGCTGGGTTCGTGATCAATTGATAGTCGGCCGTGAGGGTGACACCTTTGATCACCGAATAGGCGTAGTAGGCTTCGAGGATACGCTCGTTGTTGTAGTTGAGCCGCCCGTCGCCGATCAGGAGGCCGACACCGCCTGCGGCGAGGAAATCGCGATGCGCGGCCGAGAGGCCGTTGATGGCGCCGCCGATGCCGACCGTGTCGTCCGGACGACCCCAGCGGCTGCCCTTGATCGACAGGCCGGCCGAAACGCTGCGGTCGATGTCGGTGAAGGACAGGATCTGGTTCTGGCCATCGTTCCAGCTCGCGCGGGCGAACAACCCGACATCGGTGACGATCTGCTGTTCGAGATTGACGTAGAAGCCGTATTTGGACCGTTGGCGCTGGTTCGCGATCGTGATGTCATTGATGTCGAGCGCGGGGTTCGCGGCCGCCAGCGCCAGGACCTCGCGATAGTTCGCGGTATTGCCTTCGTTGGCGAAGACGCCGACGCGCAGCTTGCCGGGCTGCTCGAAGATCGAATGGCGCTCCTCGAACTCGACGACGGCACCGCCCGTCTTGTAGACCAGCGTATCGCTGTTGGGCGCATCGGGGACCTGGAACAGTCCGGCGCGCACCGCCCAATCCTTGCGGTTGAACTCGACGACCGCGCCGCGGGTGTAACCCGGAAGGTCCGCAGGGAAGTCGTATGCGGCCGAGGCCCACATCGCCCAGTTCATGAAGTCGGCGCGCGGGTCTTTTGCGTATGAGTTGCCGTCGAAGAAATCGCCGATCGCAAAACGGCCGACGATCACCGTGACACGGTCGATGTCGCGCTTGCCGGCGAGCTGGTTCGGAGCGTCGGGCACTTCCTCCTGCCCGCCGCCGAGGCCAAAAGTCTGCTTGAAGTAGTAGCGTTGCGCGCGGATCTTCGGGAACGGCGCGCCGGCCTTCTGCGCCTCGCCATTGGAGAAGCCGGCCAGCCCGAGCGTGCCGTTGAGGCCGAAGCCCTGGGCCAGTTCGGGATTGAAATAGAACTCGCCGCCGTCCCATAAACGTGCGCCGAAGAACGCAGTCGTGGTCCACGTTGCCTGAAACTGGCCGCTGCCGGGCAGGCTTAGCGGGCTTGCATAGGGCGAGTGGATCGGCCCGTAGCCTTGCGGCAGCACGGTCGTCTGCGCGTGGACGTTCCAGTCGCCGGACTCGGGCAGCTTGGTCTTGCCGCTGATGGGCGGCATCCACGGCGTATCGCCAAAGTTGTAGTTGAGGCCGAGCTTGAACAGGTGGACGCGCGGCTCGACATCCACATTGCCGAGGCCAAATCCACCGAGGTCGTAGGTTCGCCGCGACAGCGCGACATAATCGTACTCGGCCTTCGCGGTCCAATTCCCGCTGACGGCGAATTCCAGGCCAAGTCCCGCCGTCCACCCGGTCTGGTACTTTCCGACCGGAAACAGCTCGGAGACTCCGTCGGCATCATTGACGTTGATATGCGTGTGGCCCCAGGCGAAACCGCCGGTGACGAAGGGCATGAAGCGGTCGAAGGCATAACCGATGCGGCCGCGCACGGTGCCGACGTAATCGAGCGTGGTGTTGAAGGGCGTGGGTGACCGTTCATGCGCGACGATGTCGCGCGCGCCGGTGAACGTGGAGTCCGCTTCGATCCCGAGCACGACGCGGTTTGCGAGCTGATGATTATAGCCGAGCTGATAGCCGCCGCTGAATCCCGTGGCGCTGGGCGGCAGGATCACGCCTTGCAGCGGCAGCGAATTGGTGCCGGGGCCGAAGCCTGCATCGCCATAGCCGAAATGGCCGCCGACATAGAAGCCGGTCCAGTCGTAGACCGCCCTCAGGGCCGGCGCCTTCAGCGGCAGATCGGCCGCGCGGCCGGCCGCGGGAAGAGCCAGCACGCCCGTGGCAATCGCCGCGGCCGTTCGCAAGCACCGGTGTCTGTGACCTCTCAACGTCAAACGCACGCCCCCAACAATGCGAACGCATCCCACCGGCCGCAACCGGCATCCCTGCCGATTCGCGGCGGCCCTGTCATCAGGTCTTGGTTGGCCCGCGATCCGGCGAGACGGTCCCGATCCAGCGCGATTTGGTCCCAAGCCCTTAAGGCTGCTACGAGAGTTATTGCGATTAATTCGCAATAGCAACTGACGCGCTTTGCCTCCGAGGATCGTTCGCACCACTGTGTGACGGGACTGCAACAAACCTGCAGGCCCCCAAACGGATGACCCCGCCCGGGGGGACAGCCGGGCGGGGTCGGGGGCACGACACGGGGTGGATGAGGCGCCCGTGTCGGACGCAGGATCCACGTGGAGATCGGCCTCAAGTACTCAAATCAGTAGCAGGTACGAACGCGGCCGACATACTGGCCGAAGGCGTTGTACTGGGCGACCCAGCCGCAGCGGCGATAGCCGTGGTAATAGGGATCGTTGGTCGCGGCGATCGCGGAGCCGACGACAGCGGCGGTGGCGATGCCGGCGCCGACACCGTAGACCCAGCCGGGCGGCTTGGCTTCGGCCGAGGAGGTGGTGGACACGATGCTGCCGGTGATGGCGAGGGCAGCGAGAGCGACGGCGGCAATCTTGGTCTTGATCGACATGTGAAACTCCATCCGGGTTGAGGCGGTCCGTTGTGGCCCGCGTGCCCAATTGGACGGAGGCTCTTCGCGTCCGGTTCGAAAGCGCCAAATCCGCTCCCGGAAGGAAGAATTTTCCCGTGCAATTCCAGTGAGATATCGGCTAGCCGAGGGGGCCTTTGGCGAGCCTGTTCACGTCGAAGTTATCGACTTCGGCCAGCAGCTCGCAGAAGGCCTGCGCGCCCTGATCGATCAGCTGCGCGCCTTTCTCCGCCACGGCCAATGTCGCGTTGCCGACGGCACCGCTGGCGTTGAGATCCTGCGCCTGCCAGGCGAACGGCGCGGGCCGCTGCGTCGACAGCCAGCGATATTGCTGCTCCAGCGCGATGCTGCTCGCGGCAAAATCCGCGATCGCATCCTTGCGCACCTGGTCCGGATAGCGCGCTAGCATGATCGAGGTCTCGATCGCGCCGCCATGAATGCCGTGACGCACCTCGTCGGCCGGGAACATTGCGTCGGCGCCCGACAGGCGCGACCACGACGTCGTCACCACGAACAGTTTTTGATAGGCGCGCAGATCCTGCGCCACCAGCATCATGGCCGCGCTGTTGCCACCATGGCTGGTGATGATGACGAGCTTCTTGACGCCGTGCCGCGCGACGTCCTCGCCGATCGCCGTCCATTTCTCCAGCGCAACTCCAGTCGGCAGCGTCTGCGTGCCCGGATAGTCGATATGCTCGGTGGAAATCCCGACTTGTTCAACGGGCAGGAAACTCGCCGGAACACTCTCGGGCAGCAGCTCGCGAACGCGCGCCAGATAGGCCTCCGCGATCAGCACGTCGGTTGTCACGGGCAGATGCGGACCGTGCTGCTCGGTCGCCGCCAGCGGCAGCACCGCGATCCAGCGCGATCGGTCCACGGAAGCGGAATCGCCCCAGCGGATGTCGGTCCAGTCGCGGGACGGCACCATTGAATTTTCTTTGGAGGTTTCTTTGCCCGAATTTGTCACGTAATTTGGGTCCTTGAGGGGATGCGGGCCTAGCCGGCTCGCGTCCCCGAATGTCATGCGGTTCTATCGCGTCGGACTGGCATGAGCCAGATGCGATTGAGCTGGAAGCGAGCGACGGAGTGCCATCATGACCCCCTTTCATCTGCGGCGTGCGTTCATTGCGGGCCTGATGGCCGCTGCCGTCTCTCTTGCGCCGGCGCGGGCCGAGACGCTCGACAAGGTCACTTTCGGCACCAATTGGGTCGCCGAGGCCGAGCATGGCGGCTTCTTCCAGGCCGTCGCCGACGGCACCTACAAGAAATACGGTCTCGACGTCAGCATCATCCCCGGCGGTCCCAACGAGAACAACCGGATGCTGCTGATCGCCGGCAAGATCGATTTCTTCATGGCCGCGAACACGCTGATGTCGTTCGATGCGGTCGCGAACAATGTGCCCGTCGTGACCATCGCCGCGATCTTCCAGAAGGATCCGCAGGTGATGCTGACCCATCCCGACGCCAAGGTCGCCAAGATCGAGGATCTCAAGCCACTGACGCTGTTCGTCTCCAAGGAGGGCATGACCAGCTACTTCCAATGGCTGAAATCCGAATACGGCTTCAGCGAGAAGAACGTCCGTCCCTATAATTTCAATCCGCAGCCCTTCATCGCCAACCCCAAGAGCGCCATGCAGGGCTACGTGACGTCAGAGCCTTTCGCGGTCGAGAAGGCGGCGGGATTCAAGCCCAACGTGCTGCTGCTCGCCGATTACGGCTTCAACACCTATTCGACGCTGATCGAGACCCGCCGCGACATCGTCGAGAAGAAGCCTGATCTCGTCCAGCGCTTCGTCGATGCCTCCATGATCGGCTGGTACAACTACATCTATCGCGACAATTCCGCTGGCAACGCCATGATCAAGAAGCTCAACCCCGAGATGACCGACGATCTGCTCGCTTATTCCGTCGCCAAGATGAAGGAGCACGGCATCGTCGATTCCGGCGACAGCCTGAAGAACGGCATCGGCGCCATGAGCGACGAGCGCTACGCCTCATTCTTCAACAAGATGGTCAAGGCCGGCGTCGTGAAGGCCGATCTCGACTTCCGCAAATCCTATACGCTGCGCTTCGTCAACAAGGGCGTCGGCGTCGAGCTGCGCCCGAACAAGCCGTAACGCAGGGTCGATGTCGTCGGTGAAAACCTCGTCCGCCGTCGAGTCCAGCCTGACGGCGCTCGCCGTCAGCCTGCGCGACGTGACGAAAGTGTATGACAACGGCGTCATGGCGCTCGGCCCGCTCGACCTCGCGGTGCGCAAGGGCGAATTCATCTCGCTGCTGGGCCCGTCCGGTTGCGGCAAGTCGACCGCGCTGCGGCTGATCGCGGGGCTCAGCACGCCTTCGTCCGGAATCGTGCGGGTGGCGCGCCCCGAGGGTGTTCCGCAGCCGGGCCACGGCATCGGCTTCGTGTTCCAGGAGCCGACCCTGATGCCCTGGACCAGCGTGCGCGAGAACGTGCGGCTGCCGCTCAAGCTTGGCGGCGTCGCGAAAGTGGAAGGGCGCGCGCGTACCGATGAGGCGCTGGCCAGTGTCGGCCTTGCCGATTTCGCCGACGCCTATCCGCGCGAGCTGTCCGGCGGCATGAAGATGCGGGTGTCGCTGGCCCGCGCGCTCGTCACCGATCCCGATATCCTGCTGATGGACGAGCCATTCGCGGCGCTCGACGAGATCACGCGCTTCCGCCTCAACAACGATCTGCTCGCGCTATGGCGCAGCCTTGGCAAGACCGTCATCTTCGTCACCCATTCGGTGTTCGAATCCGTCTATTTGTCGCAGCGCGTGGTGGTGATGACGGCGCGGCCCGGCCGCATCCAGGCCGACCTCCGCATCGAGACGGTCGAGCCGCGCGGAGAGGAGTTTCGCACCTCGGCCGCCTATTCCGATTATTGCCGAAGAGTGTCGGCCGCGCTGGCGCCGTCCTATTCGGGGCAGTCGACGCTATGAACGCGCAAGCCGCCGTCCCCGCAAGACCGCAAGGCGCGCAACGTGCGATGCGCTTCGTGCTTCCCGTCATCGTGTTCGTGGCCGGCCTCCTGGCCTGGGAGCTGGTGGTCCGCATCAAGGACATCCCGCCTTACGTGCTGCCGGCGCCCTCCGTCATCTTTCTGACATTGATCAAGGACTGGGCGGTGCTGTCACAATCGCTGGCCACCACGCTGTTGACCACACTGGAAGGTTTCGTTGCCGCCAGCATCGGCGGTGTTGCGCTGGCGCTCCTGTTCAACCAGTCGAAATGGGTGGAATATTCGCTGTTCCCCTATGCCGTCGTGCTCCAGGTGACGCCTGTGATCGCGATTGCACCGCTGCTGCTGATCTATCTGGAGCAGCAGACCGCGGTCGTCGCCTGCGCCTTCATCGTCGCCTTCTTCCCGGTGCTCTCCAACACCACGCTCGGGCTCAATTCGGTCGACCGCAACCTCGCCGGCCTGTTCCAGCTCTATGGCGCCTCGCCGCCGCAGACCCTGCGCTTCCTGAAGCTGCCCGCGGCGCTGCCCTACATCCTCGGGGGCCTGCGCATCGCCGGCGGCCTGTCGCTGATCGGCGCGGTCGTGGCCGAGATTGCGGCGGGAACGGCGGGCGCCGGCTCCGGGCTTGCCTATCGGATCGCCGAATCCGGCTACCGATTGAACATACCCCGCATGTTCGCGGCGCTGCTTTTGTTGTCGCTCGCCGGGATTGTCATCTATGGGGTGCTGGCGCTAGTTTCCCACCTCGTTTTACGGCGCTGGCATGAGAGCGCGCTTGGAAAGGAAAGCTGATGTCTACCGGTTCGATTTCGTCCGAAAAGATCGATCTTCTGATTTATGGACCGGTCCGGCCGATCCTCGACAACGGGTTTTCCGATCATTTCGTCGTGCACAAGGCCGAGACGCGCGGTGACCTCGAGCGGCTGACGCCTGCGATCCGCGAGAAGATCCGCGGCGTCGCCGTGACCTATCACACCGTGCGCGCCGACAAGGAATCGCTGTCGCAGCTGCCCAAGCTGGAGATGGTGGCGAGCTTCGGCGTCGGCTACGATCACATCGACGCCAAATACGCGGCCGAGCACAACGTCATCGTCACCAATACGCCCGACGTGCTGACCGAGGAAGTCGCCGACGTCGCCATGGGCCTGTTGATCTCGACCTTGCGCGAATTCATCAAGGCCGACCGTTACGTCCGCTCCGGGCTCTGGCAGACTCAGAACTACCCGCTCAGCGTCGGCTCGTTGCGCGACCGCAAGGTCGGCATCGTCGGCATGGGCCGGATCGGCCAGGCCATCGCGCGCCGGCTCGATGCCTCGCTGGTGCCGGTGGTCTATCACTCGCGCAATCCGTCCAAGGACGTCTCCTATAAGCATTATCCCGATCTGATCGAGATGGCGAAAGCGGTGGACACGCTGATGGTGATCGTGCCCGGCGGCGCCACCACGAACAAGATGATCAATGCCGAGGTGCTCAAGGCGCTCGGCCCGCGCGGCGTGCTGATCAACGTCGCGCGCGGCTCGGTGGTGGACGAGCCGGCGCTGGTGCAGGCGCTCAAATCAGGCACCATCCTCGCCGCCGGCCTCGACGTGTTCGCGGCCGAGCCGAACGTGCCCGACGAGCTCAAGACCATGCAGAACGTCGTGCTGCTGCCGCATATCGGCTCGGCCTCGGTGGTGACCCGCAACGCGATGGACCAGCTCGTGGTCGACAATCTCAAGTCATGGTTTGCCGGCAAGGCGCCGCTGACGCCGGTTGCGGAAACACCGTTCAGGGGGCGCTGATGAGAGCTCTTCGGGGCGTTGCATTCGCTGTCGCGGCCTGCCTGGCCGCGATCGGCATCGCGCATGCGCAGGATGCGACGACCCTGAAGAAATCCATGCCCGGACAGTGGGAGCTCTCGACCACCGAGCGCAGCAAGACCTGCGTCGTCACGCTCAAGGGCGACGCCGCAGGCCAGGGCTTCAAGCTGGAGCTCGAGCCCGCCTGCAAGACCGCGCTGCCCTTCACCAAGGACATCGTCGCCTGGAGCGTCAGGGGCCTCGACATCGTCCGCCTGCAGGATGCGACCGGTGAAGCCGTGATCGACTTCACCGAGGTCGAGGCCGGCATCTTCGAGGGCCTGCGCCAGGGCGAGGGCGTCTACATCCTGCAGGATCTCGCCGCCGCCCGTTCGATGGCCAAGTCGATGGACCAGATGATCGGCGATTGGTCGATGGTACGCGGCAATGGCCAGCCGGTGTGCGGGCTGACGCTGACCAACACCGAGGCGGGGCCCGACAATTTCCAGGTCTTCCTCAAGCCGAGATGCGACGCGTCGATCGCCCAGTTCAACCCGACGCAATGGCGGCTCGAGCGCGGCCAGATCATCCTGATGTCGAAATCAGGGGATGCTTGGCAGTTCGAGGCCGACGACAACGCGCAATGGCGGCGCGTCCCCGACACCGCCGATCCCTTGATCATGCTGCGCCAGTAGGCGCCCACCGCCGCCGGTTGGCGGCAAGCGAATGTGGAACCTGCCGTCAGGGCACCCCGTTGACGAAAGAGGCGATTCCGTTGGGAGATCCGGCATGGCGAAGCGTGTCCTCGCGATCGGCATCGAGCCCGGCCATGCGGATTATGGCGCATTCCCGCAGTTCACCCCCGAACATGTCCGCAGCTACATCGACGCCCAGCTCCTGCGCCTGCGCGGCCTCGGTTTCGAGGTCACGAGCTGCCTGATCGATCTCGATGCGACGGCCGAGCCCGCCGTCACGGCGGCGCTGCGCGACGAACGCTTCGACTGCATCGTGATCGGCGCCGGCCTGCGCGAGCCGAAGGAGCGGCTGCTGCTGTTCGAGAAGGTGCTCAACCTCGTCCATCGCCTCGCGCCTGACGCCGCGATCAGCTTCAACACCACGCCGGCCGACACCGCCGAAGCGGTGCAGCGCTGGGTCGAGCCGTGAGCTGACGGCGCTTGCCTGTCGAGATTGCAGGCCGCGGCCGGATTCCCTGATTTCTCGGTTTCAGCCAGGTTTGAACTTTTCTTGCGTCCGGGTGACCAAGGCATAATGGTCAGACCGAATCGGGCTTTTGATATGAGAATCGTCGCCCTTGCCTTCGCCTGCTTTCTCGCCGTCGCGATGCCCGCCCATGCGGATGACACCCGCACCTTCAATGCGATGGTGGCGTTGGCCAATCGCGGAGATGCCGAGGCGCAATATCATGTTGGCATGATGCACAATAACGGCATCGGCACATCGCAGGATCGCAGCGAGGCATTCGCGTGGTTTCAGAAATCGGCCGCGGCCAACGATCCGTTGGGAGCCTACAAGCTCGGCTGCTATTATGACGGGCAAGGCGCGGGCGTGGTCGCAATCGATGCGGATCAAGCGTTGAAATACAAGCTCGTTTCCGCCAAAGCAGGTTATGCGCGTGCCCAGCACGATGTCGCTCTCATGTATGACCGGCAAGGGAATTCAGAAGAAGCGCTGAAATGGTGGAAGATGGCAGGCGAGCAGGGGCTTCCTGCCGCCCTCTTCAGCCTGTCCCGTGCGTATTCCGCCGGAAAGGGAACGCCGAGGGATTTGTCCCTGTCGTATGCGTATTTCAAGCTCTCGAAAGTGGCGCCGGCCAAGAATGTCAACGAGATGGCCAGCATGTTGTCCAAGCCGGAACGCGAGAATGCGGAAAGGCTGGTCGCTGCGTGGAAGCCCCAACCGACCGCTCTGACGCTCAAGGCATTCGCCGGCATCACAGCCGCAGAAGACCACTTGAAAGCCGCCAAGACCCCGGTGTTCTGATTGGGCCTGAAGCTGACGCGAGCGGCCGCGCTCTAGCTCTTCGCCGCGGCTTCCGGCATGATCTGGAGCAGCGGCTCCGGCTGAATCGAGATCTGCCCGGCGAAGGGCCGGTCGTGCGCCGCGATCAGCAGGACGGAGGTGGCGACGCCGGTGGCGAACAGGCCCATCGCGATCGCCGATCCCAGCCGGTTGTCGCAATGAACGAGGCCGATCACCAGCAGTGCACAGGCCGCCTGGAGATACAGGCACCACCATTTGACAGGGTTCACTGCGGCGAGGCTGACGATGATCCGCTGCCGCCGCGCGTCCAGCGCTTGCTCCAGCGCGGCGATGAGCTCGCGCTGCACCGTCGCCGGACCCGCACCTTGAGGCGTCATCGCGACGACGAATTGCAGGGCTTCGGCAAGCGCAGGCGGCGTGGTCCTCAGGGACACCTCTCGATGCGCCATCATCGGCCATTCCACCTTGACGGCCTGCCCGACATAGTCGCGCACAAGGGCGCGCAGTTTTGTCTCTTGCTCAGGCGGCAGGCCGGCGGCCAGCAGCACGGCGCTCCGCAGTGAGCTGGCCTCGCGGCTTACCGCGCTACTGGCGCGATCGCTGTCGCCCCAGACCTGCGCTGCGGTGAAGGCGACGAACAGGCCGAAGATGATGCCGAGCACGGGCAGCATGCCCGGCGAGATCGCTTTGACCGATTTTGCGCGCTCCCCTGTCGCGACAAGCGCGATGCCTGCGAAGATCGCCGCGGCCAGAAGATAGGTGAATCCGAAGATCACCAGCGCCATCAAGGGTACCGGCAGATTGTGTAGCCAGTCGCTCATCGTTTCCCTATCATCTGATTAGAGGCTCTAGATCAACCTCATCCCGCGCAGGCTGGCGTGGCCGCTCTTGCCGACGATGATGTGGTCGTGCACGGCAATGCCGAGCGGTTTTGCGATGTCGATGATCGCTTTCGTCATCTGGATATCGGCCTGCGAAGGCGAGGGATCGCCAGAGGGATGGTTGTGCACCAGGATCAGCGCGGTCGCCGACAGCTCCAGCGCACGCTTGATGACTTCACGTGGATAGACCGGGGTATGGTCGACCGTGCCGGTCTGCTGCACCTCGTCGGCGATGAGCTGGTTGCGCTTGTCGAGGAAGAGCAGGCGAAACTGCTCCTTGTCGGCGAAGGCCATGCTGGTGCGGCAATAGGCGATCACCTCGCTCCATGACGACAGCGCGTTGCGGCTGTTGACCTCGCCCTTGGCGACGCGGTGCGCCGCGGCGGCAATCAGCTTGAGCTGGTTGACCGCGGCCTCGCCGATGCCGTCGACCTCGCGCAGGCGCGCGACCGGCGCATGCACGACCTCGGCGAACGAGCCGAACGTCTTGATCAGCGTCTTCGCCAGCGGCTTGGTGTCGCGCCGCGGCAGCGCCGCAAATAGCGCCATCTCCAGCAGCTCGTAGTCGCTGAGCGCATCCGCACCCGCGCTGTAGAAGCGCTCGCGCAGCCGCTCGCGATGGCCGTGATAATGCGGCGCGTCCTCAGGCTTGCTCTTGTCGTGGTCTGGCTTGGCGGGCATCGGCCGCCAGCATTGCCGGGGAACCGTGTTTTTGCAACCGTCAATTGCAGCGGCAAAATGGGGGCATGCCCGCCTCGGCCCGCGCGATGATCACGCGATCGGCTTCTCGCCGTGCCGTTCCGACAGCGTGAAGATCTCGACGCCGGTCGCCGTGACGCCCACCGAGTGCTCGAACTGCGCCGACAGCGAGCGGTCGCGGGTCACCGCTGTCCAGCCGTCGGACAGGATCTTCACATGCGGCTTGCCGAGATTGATCATCGGCTCGATGGTGAAGAACATGCCGGGCTTGAGCTGCACGCCCTCGCCGGGGCGGCCGATATGGATGATGTTCGGCTCGTCGTGGAACATGCGCCCGAGGCCGTGGCCGCAGAAATCGCGCACCACGCTCATGCCCTGCGGCTCGACGAAGCTCTGGATGGCGTGGCCGATGTCGCCGGTGGTGGCGCCGGGCTTCACGGCGGCGATGCCGCGCATCATCGCTTCATAGGTGACTTCGATCAGCCGCTCGGCCTTCCGCGCGATCGGGCCGACCGCATACATCCGGCTGGAATCGCCATACCAGCCGTCGACGATGAAGGTGACGTCGATGTTGACGATGTCGGCTTCCTTCAGCGGGCGGTCGCCGGGCATGCCGTGGCAGACCACATGGTTGAGCGAGGTGCAGGTCGAGTAGCGATAGCCGCGATACATCAGCGTCGCCGGATAGGCGCCGTTGCTGAAGGCGAAGTCGCGGACGAATTCGTCGATGCGCGAGGTCGGCACGCCCGGCTCGACAAGGTCGGTGAGCTCGTCGAGGCACTTTGCCACCAGCGCGCCGGCCTTGCGCATGCCGGCGAAGGCGGCCGGTCCATGCAGCTTGATCTGTCCGGTCTTGCGCAGGGAGGTATCGGTGGCTTCGACGTAGCTCATGCGGGAACTGTCTTCCGGGCTCGGTCTGATTTGCGATGTCGGCGGAAAAGCTTGATTTCAGGCCCTAATTTAATGATTGCGGGCCTTCATGCAAGCCAAGCCTGCCCCCCAACCTGCCTCAGGCGTGCACCTTGCGCCCGAAAGCGGCCTAATTCGGGACTTCTACGGTGGTTTCCACCGGCAGGGCGCCGCCCCGGATCCGGATTTCGCGGACCGGGTAGGGAACCCGGATGCCCTCGCGCTTGAAGGCGTCCCACAGCGCCAGCATGACGTCGCTCTTGACGGTGTCCATGCCGTCGGGGTCGGCGAGCCAGAGGGTCAGCGAGAACTTCATGCCGGCCTCCGCAAACTCGGTCAAAATGCAGTTCGGCGGCTTGGCTTTCTGCGCGCGGGGATGGGCGGCGGCGGTCTCGGCGGCGAGCTTGCAAACCAGCTTCGGGTCGGCGTCGTAATTGGTGCCGAAGGCGATCTTCACCAGCGTGTTCTTGTCGGTATAGGTCCAGTTGACGACCTTCTGCGTCACCAGATCCTCGTTCGGCACCAGAAACTCGCGCCCGTCGCCGGCGGCGACGGAAATATAGCGCGTCTTCATCGCGCTGATGCGCCCGGTATTGTCGCCGATGGTGACGAGGTCGCCGGGCTTCACCGATTTGTCGGCGAGCAGGATGATGCCCGAGATGAAGTTGGCGACGATCTTCTGCAGGCCGATACCGATGCCGACGCCGACCGCGCCGGAGAACACCGCGAGCGCGGAGAGGTCGATCCCGACCGCGCCGAGCGCGATCACGATCGCCACAGCCAGCAGCCCGATGCGGATGATCTTCACCAGCAGCACCTGCACCGACGGCGTCAGATCGGTGGTTGCATTGATCCGGCTCTCGGCGAAATTGCTCGCGATGTTGGTCAGCCAGAGCGCGATCAGCAGCAGCGCGCCGGCCTTGATCGCCAACAGCGGTGTCAGCCTGAGGCCGCCGAGCACGATGGCGAAGGAATCCAGCAACTCGACCGTCGTATCCAGCTGGCCGATGATGGAGAGCGCCGCGACGAACCAGGCCGTGATTGACACCAGCTTGACGATGAAGGCATTCCGCAGGACCGACGTCACCAGCCGGATCACGAGCCAGGCCAGCCCCATCTTGGCGGCAACCATCAGGAGATAGCTGCGGCTCGGCCAGGTCGCATGATACATCACCACGCGCTCGATGATCACGAGCAGCGTGAACACCGCCGTCGAGGCGCTGGAGACCATCACCCGGGCGGAGTGCCGGAGCGGCAGCGGCCAGCGCATGGCGAGCGACGTCATGTCAACGCGGCTGCGAATCGCGACCTCGGCGGCATAGGCGATGCCGGCCGCAGCCAGGATGAGGCCAAATTGCAGGTAGAACCAGGGTGAGGAGACTTCCGCCCCGACGCTGCGTGCGGTGGTCTGCACGAACTCCATGAAGTCCTTGAGGTCCATGTCCATCGGTCTCGTTGGGAAGCGGGCGGGAGCAATTGATTCGAGGGGGCCGCAGAATCCCACAAAGGGCGCGGCCGGGCCATCGATACACCGCGAAGTGAAGCGCGTTAAGGCCGCAAAATGCGGGCAGATTGCCGCGAGCGGGAGAAAATCGGTTGGCGCAGGAGAGTGCCGACGATAAGGATGGATATTCCAGCGATTTGAACCCGGAAGGTGGATGGCCTCCCTCGACTCCGTCAGTCTCGCCATATTGCTCGGCGCCGTCCTCGTCATGGCCGGCATCCTCTCCAGCCTGCTGGCGTTGCGCTTCGGCGCGCCGCTGCTGCTCGTCTTCCTTGCGATCGGCATGCTCGCGGGCGATTCCGGTCCCGGCCAGCTCCAATTCGATGACGTCCGCACCACCTATCTGGTCGGATCGGTCGCCCTCGCCCTGATCCTGTTCGACGGCGGCCTCAGGACGCGCTTTGCCAGCATCCGCACCGTGCTCGCGCCCTCCGTGGTGCTCGCGACGATCGGCGTGCTCCTGACCGCGCTGATCACGGCGCCGTTCGCGAAATATGCGCTGGACCTCAACTGGTCGGAATCCCTGCTGGTCGGCGCCGTGGTCGCCTCAACCGATGCCGCCGCCGTGTTCCTGCTGGTGCACACCCAGGGCCTGCGCCTGCGCCCACGCGTCGGTGCGACGCTGGAGGCGGAGTCCGGCACCAACGATCCCTTCGCGATCTTCCTCACCCTGATGCTGGTCGAATACATCTCGCTGGGATCAAGCTCGGCCAGCCATGTCGTGATGGAGTTCATCCAGGAGGCGGTGCTGGGCGCCGTCGTCGGCGTGATCGGCGGGCGTCTCGTCGTCATCGCGCTCAACCAAGTGGCGCTGCCGCAGGGCCTGCATGCGCCGTTCGTGACCACGGCTGCGCTGGTGATCTTCGGCGGCTCGCAGATCATGCACGCCTCCGGATTCCTCGCGGTCTATCTTGCCGGCATCATCATCGGCAACCGGCCGACGCGGGCGCATAATTCGGTGGTGGCCTTCCTGGACGCGGCGACCTGGCTGGCGCAGATCGTGATGTTCGTGCTGCTCGGCCTCCTGGTCTCGCCGACCCGGCTCGGCGCCAGCATTCTTCCGGCAGTCGCCGTCGCCTTCGTGCTGATGCTGGTCGCGCGGCCGCTCGCCGTGTTCCTGTGCCTGGCGCCGTTCCGCTTCAACTGGCGCGAAAAGGTGTTCATCGCCTGGACCGGCCTGCGCGGCGCGGTCGCGATCTTCCTGGCGTCGATCCCGATGCTGGTCGGCCTGTCCAAGGCCTATCTCTATTTCGACGTCGCCTTCGTCGTCGTCATCATCTCGCTGCTACTGCAGGGCTGGACGCTGGCGCCCGCCGCGCGCAAGCTGCACGTGGCGCTGCCACGGGCGGAGCGCGGCCCGCGCCGCGTCGAGCTCGACCTGCCCGGCCAGCTCGAGCAGCAGCTGGTCGGCTATCCGGTGCGGCCGAAGAGCCTGTATTTTCGCCGCGGCCTGATCCCGTCCTGGTCCAAGCCGACGCTGGTGATCCGCAACGAGAACATCCTGACGCCGACGGAGGCCGATCCGATCGCGCCCGGCGATTACATCTACCTGCTGGCACCGCCGGAGAAGGCCGAGGCGCTCGACCGTTTCTTCGTCGACATGCAGCCGAGCTCGGCGCCGGATCCGCATCTGCTCGGCGACTTCATGGTCTCCGGCGAGCACACGCTCGCCGAGCTCGCCGAGATCTACGGCGTGAAGGTCGGCGAGGACGACGGCAAGCTGACCATGGCCGATTATTTCGACGTCCATCTCGATCACGCGCCGAAGGAGGGCGCCGAGTTGCCGCTGGACCAGATCGTGCTGGTCGCACGCAGCATCTCCGGCGGCCGCGTCAACGTGGTCGGCCTGCGCCTGCCGGAAGAAGACGAAACGCCCGCGCCGCTGACCCGCACGCAGGCCTTGCGGCGCAAGCTCGCCGATGTGTGGGCGTCGGTGGCGGGGGTTTAGGCGCTCCGTCATTCCGGGGCGTGCGCCCGGAACAATGGAAATGCGGAACCCGCCACCAAATCGCCGCAACCGCCGAAGATTTGCGCGGCTTCGTGACCGCTGCACCCGGAACGCTCCGCGACGCCGCTCGTTCTTCGCGTGACGATCAAACTGACAGGGAGCAGTCCATGCGAAAATTCATGTTTCCGGCCATCGTCGCAATTGGCTTGGGAGTCAGCTTGGCGTCGGCGGCGCCGGCCATGGCCTACGACACCGGCGATCAGATCTCGATGCAGGCCGCGCTCGATGTCGCAACCGACATCGGCGTCATGACGATTTCGCACACCGAGTTCGCCGGCGACGAATGGCAGATCGAAGGCCGCGACCGCACCGGCCGCTGGATCGAGGTCGATGTCGACGCCCGAACCGGCGAGGTCCGCAATGTCGATCGCGGCTGGTAGGCGCCATACACGCTCGCTGTCATTGCCCGCGAAAGCGGGCAATCCAGTATTCCATCGACGGTGCGTGGACACGGAAGCCGCGGCGCACTGGATGCCCCGGTCAAAGCCGGGGCATGACCGCGGTGGTTGAAGCGGGGGCGACGCGAGTCTAACCAGCCTCCTCACTTCGTCCTTCACGTCAGGACCTTCACCCCGCCAAACGACGTCACCCGGCCCTGCTTCAGCATCACGATCTGCGTCGCGAGCTGGCGCAGCTCGGCGACGTCGTGGCTGACATAGACCATCGGAACGTTGGCCTCGTCGCGCAGCCGGATCAGATAGGGCAGGATCTCGAGCTTGCGGCCCTCGTCGAGCGCGCCGAGCGGCTCGTCGAGCAGCAGGAGGCGCGGCCTCGACAGCAGCGCGCGGCCGAGCGCGACGCGCTGGCGTTCGCCGCCCGAGAGTTTTCCGGGTCGGCGATCCTGCAGGGCGCTGATGTCGAGCAGGTCGATGATGCGCTTGTGCTGGGCGTGATCCGGCGCAAGGCCATTCATCCGCCTGCCGTAATCCAGGTTCTGCGCGACGCTCAGATGCGGAAACAGCCGCGCATCCTGGAACACATAGCCGATGCGACGGCGCCAGGTCGGCACGTGGAGGCCGGCGGCCGTGTCGTCGACGGTCTCGCCGTCGATCACGATGGTGCCACGGTCGGGCCGCAACAGCCCTGCGATCATGTTGACCAACGAGCTCTTGCCGGCGCCCGAGGCGCCGAACAGGCCGATGACGCGGCCCTCGCTGCTGAAGGACGCGGAGAGCGAAAATTCGCCGAGCTTCTTTTCGACATCGACGCGCAGCATGGTCAATTCCCGTGCAGCCGCGCGGTGGCACGGCGGGCGAACCATTCTGCCGCGATCAGCGCGCCGATCGCGAGTACGACCGAGACGATGACGAGCCGCCCGGCGGCGGCATCGCCATCGGGCGTCTGGATCAGCGAATAGATCGCGGACGAGATCGTCTGGGTCTCGCCGGGGATGTTGGAGACGAAGGTGATGGTGGCGCCGAACTCGCCGATTGCCTTGGCAAAGCCGAGCACCATGCCGGCGAGCACGCCGGGCAGCGCCAGCGGCAGCGTCACCGTGAAGAACACTTTCCATGGCGCCGCGCCGAGCGTCTCGGCGGCCTGCTCGAGCCGACGGTCGATCGCCTCGATCGACAGCCGCATCGGGCGGACGAGAAGCGGAAACGCCATCACGCCGCAGGCGAGCGCAGCTCCGGTCCAGCGGAACGAGAAGACGATGCCGAGATAGTCGGCGAGAAATCCGCCGACGAGGCCTTTTCGGCCGAAGGTCAGAAGCAGCAGATAGCCGGTGACGACAGGTGGCAACACCAGCGGCAGATGCACCACGGCGTCGAGAAACGACTTGCCCCAGAAATCACGCCGCGCGAGCAGCCAGGCCAGCGCAATGCCGAACGGCGTCGCCACCAGCGTTGCGATGACGGCGACCCTGAGCGAGAGCAGGATCGCCGTCCATTCGGCGGGAGAGATGTCGAGCATCAAGCGACGAGGGTCAGGTGCTGGGGCTCACCAGGAATTTGAAGCCGTACTTTTCAAGAATGGTCTTGGCGGCCGTCGAGCGCAGGAAGGCGAGATAGTCGCTGGTCTCGGCCTTCGCGGTGGTGGTCGCGGCGACCGGATAGATGATCGCGGGATGCGAATCCGCGGGGAAGGTGCCGACGACCTTGACGCCCGGTTCGACCTTGGCGTCGGTCGCATAGACGATGCCGAGCGCGGCCTCGCCGCGGGCGACCAGCGTCAGCGCCGCGCGCACGCTCTCGGCCATGGCGAATTTCGGCTCGGCCGCCTGCCACGCGCCCAGCTTTTCCAGCGCGGCCTTCGCATACTTGCCGACCGGCACCGCCTTGACGTCCCCGGTCGCGACCCTGCCGTTGCCGGCGAGCTTGGCGAGGTCGAAGCCTTGCGCGATGCTGACGTTGTCGATCTTGGAATCCTTCGGCGCGATCAGCACGATGCTGTTGCCGAGCAGGTTGACCCTGGAAGGCTCGTTGATGGTCTTCTTGGAAACCGCGTAGTCCATCCAGTCGGTGTCGGCGGAGACGAACACGTCGGCGGGCGCGCCTTGCTCGATCTGCTTGGCCAGGGCCGAGCTCGCGGCGTAGCTCGCGGTGATCTTGACGCCGGTCTTGGCGGTGTAGGCGGCGTCGACCTCGTCGAGCGCGTTCTTCATCGAGGCGGCGGCGAACACGGTGATGGTTTTGTCTTGCGCGCTGGCAGGCGAGAGGCTCGCCCCGGCGAGGATGACGAAGGCGGTGAAAAGTCCGGCAATACGAATCATGGATGCGCTCCGTGCGAAATCGCGCGCGCAGGCGGCACGCGCAAGTCTGGCGTAGGGTCAAGTCAGGTCGCGACGGGCGGAAGCGCTGTTCCACGTGGCCTTGCGACGGCTTACGGCCGGCACGGCTATCGCAGCTGCGAAGATAGCAGGCTGGAGCCTCAGGTCAAAGGCGACCGTTTGGCCCTATTCGGCCAGCAGGATCGCAATCGAGAGCGAATTTTCCTTGGCACCGCTGACCTGGACCACGACGGGCTGTCCCGACAGCTCGTATTTGATGGTCTTGCGGATGCCGTCGCAGTCGGTCGCGCCGCTGAAGGCCACGGGTTTCAGGAAATGCCCGTCCTGCACCACGTCGACCCAGGCCCCTGCGGACAGGCTGATCGTGTAAAGCCCGGCCTTCGGCGCCTTGATGCTGGTGAAGCCGGCGAAGGTGCCATCCTTGGGCGCCCGCTCCGGCGGCGCCGGCAGCCTGGCTTCACCCGGGACGACCAGCCCCAGCGTGATGGCGGATGACGGTAGCGCCGTCTGTTCGCTTCCCGATGCGAGCTTGGCGCGCTCCGGCGCGGTGAGCGCGGCGCGCTCGCGCTCGATCGGCCATTTGAACTTGTCGCAGCCTGAAGGCTCCTCGGCGGCCAGAGCGGAGGTCGCACCGAGCGAGAGTGCAGTGAGAATGGCGAGAATGCGCATGTCGAATCTCATCGTTGGCCACGCGAACGGCGCGAGGCTTGCGGTCAGGCTCGTTGAAGACAAGGGATGCACATCCCGGAATGCCGCGGGCTTACGGCACGGCGGCAGATGGATATTAGCGCAGTCGCGTGGTGCGAACCAACCACCTAGTTGTCATCCCGGGGCGCGCGCAGCGCGAGCCCGGGATCCATAGCCACGGGGAGGAATTTGGCGAAGATTCGGAGTTACCACTTCGCCTACCAACCACTCCCTGTGGTTATGGGTCCCGGGCTCGCTTCGCGCCCCGGGACGACAGCGGTGGGAGAGGCGCCACGCACGCTACGGCTTCGCGTCCACGGCATGCAGCACGGCCTTGCAGGCCGCAGGCATCTGCGCCAGCGTCATCGGCGGCTTTGGTTTCGGCGGCTCCGGCGGCGGCTTCGGGTGCAGCACGGCGTCCGAGAACCAATAGGCGAGATCGGACGGCTTGCAGCCTTCGTCCTCGGATTGCGACGGCTGGCCTTCGCATTCCCCGGCGCCCGCCGGGCAATGCATGCGGATGTGGAAGTGATAGTCGTGGCCCCACCAGGGGCGGATCTTCGAGAGCCAGGCGCGATCGCCCTTGGCCTCGCGGCACAGCGCCTTCTTGATCGCGGCATTGACGAAGATGCGCTGCACCGCCGGCTCCCGCGCCGCGTCGCGCAGCACCAGCACATGGCCCGGCGTGAACACTTTCGGATCGACGTCGAGCCGGTCCGGGCGCACCATCATCACCGCCGACATCTCCTCGCGCTCGTCGCGCGAGAGCCGGCGGTCCGGCATCGGCGTCAGCCAGATGTCGGCATCGAGACCGATCTGATGACTGGCATGGCCCGACAGAGCCGGTCCGCCGCGCGGCTGCGCGATGTCGCCGACCAGGATGCCGGGCCAGCCGGCGTCCTTGTGTACCTTGGCCGCGAGCCGCTTGATCAGCGCGATCATGTCGGGATGGCCGTAGTTGCGATTGCGCGACAGCCGCATCACCTGCCAATTGTCGCCGTTCACCGGCATCTGCGCGGCGCCGCCGATGCAGCCCTTGCTGTAGGAGCCGACGACATGCGCCGGCCCTTTCGACGGCAGCAGCTTTCGCGCGAAAAGCTCCTTGGCGCCGAGGCTGGGATCGTTGGGATTGGCGAGCGGCGGCAGCGGCTTCGGCGTCACGCTGCCCTTGTCCTGGGCCAGCGCGGCGCCGGCGGCCAGGAGTGTCACGAAAAGCAGGAGAGGGGCGAGGCGGCAGGGACACATGCTGATTCGTTATAACCCAACACCGCGTCAGGGTTAAGAATGAGGCTGCCATGACGGCCCCGGGCTTTTGCTCATTCCCAAAGTCGTGCGCGGCGGCCATCGTTTAACGGCGCGATAACCCTGTTCCGGATTGGCTAAAATTCGTGCGTTGAGGCAGGGGCAACCGCGGGCGACATGCCATCGCGCGCGATGCGCGGAAATGATTCAGTCGCGCGCGCAATTTTGCGGCAGATCGCTCGCTGATTGTGGCGCTGGCTCAGTTCGGCGGCGCTTGCCGCCCCCGCCGCGCCTCGCAAACGGGCAGCAAGTGGCCACCTCGCACGGGTCGCGACCGGACAAGATTACTTTTCTTTCAGACACTTGCTCCAATGCTTGCGGCCACTGGACGCGACTGGGACGAGTGAATTTGAGTTTGGGGTCTCGAAAGACAGGACAGCGAAACCGCAACCTGCTTGCCCGACAGCCGCGCAAGCCGCGCTTTGCGCGCGCGCCTCATCCGCCCATCGCGCGCGATGAACTTTCGCGCAGCCGCGCCGAGGCGGAAGCCGCGATTGCCGAAGCGCGCAAATCCCATGAGCGGCTGCGCCAGGCCATCGACATCCTGCCGCAGGGCATCGTGTTTCTCGATGCCGACGGCCGCTACGTGCTCTGGAACAAGAAATACGCCGAGATTTACAGCAAGACCGCCGACCTGTTCGAGCAGGGCGCACGCCTCGAGGACACGCTGCGCATCGGCGTCGCCCGCGGCGATTATCCCGAAGCGATCGGCCACGAGGACGAATGGATCGCCGAACGGCTGCAAAAGCTCTATCGGCCCGGTGCCCGCCACGAGCAGAAGCTGGCCGACGGCCGCGTCATCCTGATCGACGAGCGGCTCACCGACGACGGCGGCGTCGTCGGCCTGCGCGTCGACATCACCGAGCTCAAGCAGCGCGAGGCCTCGTTCCGGCTGCTGTTCGACGGCAATCCGGTGCCCATGATCGTCTGCGCGCTGGACGACGAGCGCATCCTCGGCGTCAACGATGCCGCAATTGCGCATTACGGCTATGGCCGAGCCGAGTTCGAGAAGCTGAAGATCCGCTCCCTGCAGGCCTTCGACAGCGAGCCGCCCTGGACCGCCGATCCCACCGGCGAGGAGCAGGCCGGGCGCACCTGGAAGCACGTCAAGGCCGACGGCGCGCTGATCGACCTTGCGATCTATTCGCGCGAACTGACCTATGCCGAACGGCCCGCGGTGCTGCTCGCGCTGATGGACATCACCGAGCGCAAGCGCGCCGAGGCGCGGCTTGCCTTCATGGCCCAGCATGACGCCCTGACCGGCCTGCCGAACCGTACTCTGCTGCGCCAGCAGATGGACGAGATGCTGCTGCATACGCGGCGCAGCACCGACAAGGTCGCGCTGCTGATCCTCGGGCTCGACAGCTTCAAGTCGGTCAACGACACGCTGGGACACGCGGTCGGCGACAAGCTGCTGCGCGGCGTCGCCAAGCGGCTGCGCTCGACCTTGCGCGAGGAAGACGCGCTGGCGCGGCTCAATTCCGACGAGTTCGCGGTTCTGCAGAGCGGCCTGACGCGTCCCGAGGACGCGGTGATGCTGGCCAAGCGGCTGCTCGAGGCCATCGCAGATCCCTATCTGCTCGACGGCCATTCCGTGGTGATCGGCGCCTCGATCGGCATCGCCATGGCGCCGGGCGACGGCGATGAGTCCGAAAAACTGCTCAAGGGCGCCGACATGGCGCTGTCGCGCGCCAAGCTGGACGCGCGCGGCAGCTTCGCCTTCTTCGAGGCCGCGCTGGATGCGAAAGCGCAGAGCCGCCGCAAGATCGAGGTCGAGCTGCGCGACGCCATCCAGAACGACGTGTTGCGCCCCTACTACCAGCCGCTGATCGACCTCCAGAGCGGCCGGATCACCGGCTTCGAGGCGCTGGTGCGCTGGCCGCATGTCGAGCGCGGCATGGTCTCGCCGGCCGAGTTCATTCCTGTGGCCGAGGACACGGGCCTCATCAACCCGCTCGGCGGCTTGATGCTGCGCCGGGCGTGCCAGGATGCCGCGACCTGGCCGGACGACGTCCGCGTCGCCGTCAACCTCTCGCCGCTCCAGTTCCGCAGCGGCAATCTGCTCTCGATGGTGACGGACGCACTGAGACATTCCGGTCTGCCGCCGCGCCGGCTCGAGCTCGAGATCACCGAGACGCTGCTGCTCGAGAAGAGCGCCCAGGTGCTGGCGACGCTGCATGCGCTGCGCGCGCTCGGCGTGCGCATCTCGATGGACGATTTCGGCACCGGCTATTCCAGCCTCAGCTATTTGCGCAGCTTTCCCTTCGACAAGATCAAGATCGACCAGTCCTTCGTGCGCGATCTCGGCGCCAACCGCGAGGCCCAGGCGATCATCCGCTCCATCGTCAGCCTCGGCAAAGGCTTAGGCGTCACCATCACCGCCGAAGGCGTCGAGACCGAAGCCGAGCTCAGCTGCCTGCGCGCCGAAGGCTGCGACGAGGGCCAGGGCTTCCTGTTCAGCAAGGCCCGGCCGAATGCGGAGATCGTCAGTCTCCTCGCTGCGCAGCGCGGCATCGACGGCGAGGACGCGGCACTGGTGGCGTGACCGCCGCGTTCGTTCAGCGCCGTCTCCTCGCTCGCCATGAATTCCTGCTGTAAGGGACGCACCGCTCTCTCGGTTGACCTCTCCCGCTTGCGGGAGAGGTCGCGCCGGAGGCGCGGGTGAGGGCTCTCTCCTCTTGGGGGTTCTCGGTTGTAGAGACATCCTCTCCCCAACCCTCCCCGCAAGCGGGGGAGGGAGCGCACCGTCATTGCGGATGTCGTTCATCAGCTCTCCGCCAGAATCGCCTTCCCCACGTCCTCATAATGCGTGTCGCGCGCCTGGATCTGCTGCGCGATGGCATGCATGTCGCGAAACCGCCGCTCGAACGGATGGCTGCGGAACACCGCGGTCGCGCCGGCCATGTGATAGGCGGCGTCGACCACCTTCGCCGATTGATGGATGGTCCAGGTGGCCGCCAGGCGAACCGCGCCGCGATGCGCCGCGCTGAATTCGCCGGTGATGGAGAGATCGCCCCACATCGCATGCGCGGTTGCATAGAGATAGGCGCGCGCGGCGCGAAGGTCACCCTCGGTGCGGCCGATCAGCCCCTGGACCGCCCCGTTGTCACGCATCGCGCTGGCGGCGAGCGACTGGTGCTTTTCACGCGCCAGGGCGATGGCGGCATCTAGCGTGGCGCGGGCGACGCCGAGCGAGACCGCGGCAAAGCCGAGGCTGAAGGTCGAGCCGGTGCCGATCCTGTAGAGCGGCCCGGTTTCGCGCAGCGCCGACGGCACGTCGCGAAATGCCGTGAAGCGCTCGGGGACGAAGAGATCGTACACCTCGTACGAATCCGTGCCGGTGCCGGCGAGCCCGATCGCCTGCCAGACGTCGTGCAACGTTGCGCTCGCGACCGGAAACAGGATGGTACGCAGCTCCGGCGATCTGTCGGCATTCTTCCGCGGCGTGCCGTTTCCATCGACGATACGCACATGCGCGCCCAGCCAGCTCGCCTGCCGCGAGCCTGAGGCAAAATCCCAGCGCGCCGTGACGCGATAGCCGCCCTCCACGGCGCGCGCCTCATGCGCAACCGCGCCCCAGGCAAGAATGCCGGGCGGCGTGTTGAAGATCTCCTGCGCGGTATCGTGGTCGAGCGACGCCGCGATCATCGCACAGACGCTGCACTGGCCGAGGCACCAGGCGGTGGAGGCATCCGCCTTCGCGATCTCCTCCAGCATCTGCATGAAGACTTCAATGGGGGCTTCGGCGCCGCCGAGGCTCTGCGGGAGGAGGGCGCGATAGAGCCCATTCCTGATCAGCGCATCGACGACAGCAGGCGTCAGCCGCCGCGTCCGCTCAATCTCGTCCGCTTCGCCCGCGATCAGCGGCGCGATCGCCCGGGCCAGTTCGACCAGACCAACCTTGGGAGTTGCGTTCATGCGCGCGTCCTCGCCCATTCTGCCGTGAGCGGTTAAGAAGCGTGATGGTCGTCTATATGGCCGGGAAGATCAAGCGCACGCCACTCGGCCCGCCGACCTCAATCCAAATCTCGCAATCTCGGTACTAAGGCGCGGACCGGCCTGGTTCATCGAACACTCGCTCCATGATGATCGTGCGTTCGTCACCGTGATAGCTGTCGCGCACGGCGTTGAAACCGAGTCGCGCGTAGAAGGCTTCGGCGGTGACCGAAGAAGGAACGGTCAGCGCGGGAAAGCTTCGCCCGCGCGCCGTGCGCTCGATCTCGGCCATCAGCAGTTTGCCGATGCCCCGGGCCTGAACATCGGGAGCTACGAACACCGTACGGACCACGCTTCCGTCGAGGCTTGCCGTTCCAACGACGCGGCTGCCCATGGTGGCGACGAAAACGGTGCGTTTCCCGATCAGCTCCCGCACGGCGTCCGGACTGAAGCTGCGTTCGACCCGTTCGATGATCTCGTCCGTATAGTCTTTCGCGTTCGTCTCGCGCAGTGCACGCAAAATGACCGCACTTATTTCGTCGGCGTCATTCTCAAGCGCGGATCGGATCGTGTAATCCATGGTCGTTCCACTCGCTTGGAGCCGCGTAGTCCAACGCAGTGGACAGTAGCAGGGCACGTTCGGCGAGATCAAATCCAGAAGGCTCGATCATCTGCGGTCCCTCGCTCATTCTGTCGTGAGCAGTGAGAGACGCGATGGTGGTCTATCCCCCGATCGAGAGCAACACGAAATGCCGCTCGGCGCAGTCTCAGACCCGCACACGCCACAATGTGAACGCGAGCAGGAGATAGGCGGCACAGGTCCACAGCGATTGCCAGTTGGCTGGGCCTTCGTTGATTGCCACGTAAACGGCGGCCATGGAGAAAACACCGGCAAATATCGATTCCGCCAGCGGGTGGATGGTCTTGCCGGTGGGATTGAGCAGCGCCGTTGCTGCAAAGGGAACGGCCGCCATGGTGAGGGGCGCAAAAGGAAAATCGATGAATCGCGGATCGAACACGAGGCCGATCGCGGTCGCCGTGCCGATCACGACGATTGCGATCCAGACCAGCCCGTGCACGGTCGTCAGCGGAGAGTCTGTCCGGTAGCCCTCAGGCCCCAGCAATTCCAGGAAACCGGGCGAGGGACGCCCCGACATCAGGGCGATCGCGCCGAACACCGGCGAAGCCGTTGCCGCCGCCAGGAGTGAGCCCCACAACAGCCAAAGGCCCACGCCGTAACTTTCCTCGACCAGCCTTTGGGCCGTCACGCCAAGCAGGAGCCCGGCCGTGGTTGCGGATAGTCCGACGGCCAGCCACGCGGCCAGTCCGGCAGCGTCGGGCCTGCGCCGCCAGGTGAGCCACGCCGCGCCGAACACCAGCATTGCCAGCGCCAGCCCGCAGCCCATCTGCAATCTCCACCACGGGAAATTGCTGATCGGGATGCCGGCCGGATATTTCAGGGTGCGCTGAACCGAGTCGAACAGGCCCCAGGATCCACCGACGGTGCCCTCGATTTCACGCTTCCACGATTCATCATAGGCTTCGAACACATTGACGCGAAATTGCTCGCGCCGTGCAAGGTCGAGGATCTCCGAGACAACCCGGGCCTGGTTGACGTGGGACGGAAGCGCCGCCTCGCGCATCCGCCCCGCGCTGGGCCAGCCGATCTCCCCGATCAGGATTTCCTTGCCCGGGAAGGCCGCCGCCACCCGGCGGCGAATCTCGCCGACGTGGGCGGCGGCAAGCTCCGCGCGGACCGGCTCGTTCTCCCAGTAGGGCAGGATGTGGATCGTGACGAAATCGACGGCGTCACGAAGTTCGCTGTTGCTCAGCCAGAACTCCCAGACATCGGCATAGGTGACCGGAACAGAGGTCTGTGACTTGACCGCGCGAAGCGTGGCGATGAGGTCTGTGACCGTGATGTCCTTCCGCAGCAGGGTCTCGTTGCCGACCACGAGCGCGATGATGGTGTTTGGATATTCCCGGGCGAGGCGGATCGCGGTCGCTATCTGCAGCCGGTTCTTCGCCTGGTCCTTGTCGAGAAAGATACCCTGGATGACCTTCAGCCCCGCCTCGGCCGCAAGGCCGGGGATCTGGTCGAGGCCGAGATCGGTGGCATAGGTCCGGATGCAATCGGACACTTTCGCGAGCTGCGCGAGGTCTTCCGCGATCTGTTCTCGCGTCACCTGCGTCGTCGACAACAGCGACGTCTGATGGCTGCGGAACGGGGCGTACGAAATGCATTGCAGCTTGTCGTTGGGATCGATCGGCGCGCGCACCAGATGGACAGGCGTGCCCAGCCAGATCCATACCGAGGCGATGACGCTCAGGGATATCAGGAGAAGCACAAGCGGCGTGCGCATTGGGACTTGCCTGGTCCCGGGTTGCATCGCCGGCCCGGACGGATTGACGGCCCCTCTTGTCTGCCCACCATGCATTATTCCGGTCACTTTCCGCTTGCTGCAATCGGACGCAGGCGTTGCCCAGACGTCAACGCCTGCCGGCCATGTGCCGGCGATTTGATGACGAGCAGGACAACAAGCTAAGGCATGTTCCGGAGAAGCGCGAAGCGGTCTTCCGAAAAGATCGTGCGAAATCGAAAACCAGGAACGCGATGTTGCCTCGATTTCATCGCGCTTTGGAAAGATCCATCGGTCGCACCCCGGGGCGATCCCAACACCGATTTCGTCGCGACGATTGGGGCTTTGCCTCGTATTGCGATCCGCTGCGATGGTCCGGCTTGCCCCGTCACGCGGCGGCGCGGCCGAGATCGAGCGTTTGCCGGCGCCTCGTCGGAAAACTCAGCGCCACCGCGACCGCCGCAAGACCGATCGCGAAGGAGCCGGCGTGCAGCCATGTGTAGCGCTGGAAATTGTCGAACACGAGCCCGCCGGCCCAGGGCCCGAGCGCCATGCCGAGGCTGGCGAAGGCCGACACCGCGCCGAACACGGTGCCCATGATGCGCGCGCCGAAGAATTCGCGGACCAGCACCGCGTAGAGCGGCATCACCCCGCCATAGGCGAGGCCGAACACCGCCGAGAGCGCGTAGAATTCGCCGAGCTGCGCCACCGCGAGATAGGTCGCGATGCACATCGCCTGCACGAGGAGCCCGCCGACCAGCACCGGCTTTGCACTGAACCGATCGGCCAGCGCGCCCAACAGCAGGCGGCCGCCGAGGCCGGAGATGCCGGCGACGCTGTAGACCGTCACCGCGGTGAGCGGGGCGATGCCGCAGACCATCGCATAGGACACCATGTGGAAGATCGGGCCGGAATGCGCGGCGCAGCAGGCGAAGTGGGCCGCGGCGAGCGCGATGAATTGCGGTGTGCGCAGCGCCTGCGCCGCGGTCAGCTCGACCTCCGGCGCGGCGTCCGCAGTCGCAGAGCCGGAAGCTTGCGGCGCCGGACGCACCAGGAAGCAGGCGGGGATCAGCAGCGCCCAGGCGGCGATGCCGATCACCAGCATCGCGGTGCGCCAGTCATAGGCCGTGATCAGCCAGCTCGCGGTCGGCGCGATCGTCACCGGCGAGACGCCCATGCCGGCGGAGACCAGCGCCACCGCAAGGCTGCGGTTCTTCTCGATCCACGCGCTCGCGAGCGCCATCATCGGCGCATAGAAGCTGCCGGCGGCAACGCCGATCAGCACACCGAAGCAAAGCTGGAACTGCCACAAGGTTGCCGCCTGGCTCGCGGTGACGAGACCAAGCCCCAGCAGCACGCTTCCCGAGAGCACCACGATGCGGGTGCCGAACCGGTCCGACAGCGCGCCCCAGAGAAACGCGGCCACGCCCATGCAGAGGAAGTCCAGCGTCGCCGCCGCAGACACGCCGGCGCGCGACCAGCCCATCGCGTCCGAGATCGGCTGCAGGAACACCGCCAGCGACAGCATCGTGCCGAACCCGACACAGGTCATCAGCGCACCCGCGGCGACAACGACCCAGCCATAATCGAAGCGTGACGGCTTGCTCATGCGTTTCCTCGCGCTTTTGGTTTTGTTGGTGATGCGCGTTGCGGATGGTGGCCTATCTGCCGGGAGAGGGCAAGGCTGGGTGATACACGCGTAGGATCCTGCGGGCTATTCAATCACTTCGTCGGCGCGGGCGACGACGGTTGCAGGCAAATCGAGACCCAGGGCCTTGGCGATGCGGAGATTGATCCTGAGGTCGAACTTGGTCGGTCGTTCGAAAGGCAGGTCGCCTGGCTTTGCGCCCCGCAGAACGCGATCCACCTGTGCAATCAAGCGCCGCGCTGCGTCTGCAAAGTCGGGGCCAAATGACATCAAGGCGCCATTGGCGACCCAGTCTGGTGAAGCAAAGATCGCAGGTTTCTTGCTCAGATTCACCAGCCTGACGACTTCGGCCGCGTGGGCGCTGAGCACGACGTCCGGAACGAAAACAAGTCCGTCAAATCGGGCGAGCTTGTCCGGGCTCATGATCTCGCCGATATTGGCGGGATCATCGATGTTGATTGCTTCAACCTCGAAGCCGAGCTTGCGGCCGCTCTCCAGCACAGGCGTGAGACTCTGCGCACCGCTCGTCACCTTTGTCGTGACAGTCCCGAGGCGGGCGGCCTGGGGCAGGATCTCCCGCATGAGCTCGACCCGCTTCACGGTGGTCTCTTCCGAAAAAACCGCGATGCCGGTCACGTTGCGGCCGGGACGGGCGAGGCTGTCGGCCAGTCCGGACGCGACCGGGTCAACGGCAGCAAGGGTCACGATCGGAATTGTTCGCGTTGCCTTGTAGGCCGCGAGAGCGGCAGGTGTGCTGATTGCGATGATCACGTCCACCCGGCCATCCCGGACGATCTCCTGCGCGAGTGCTGGCAGCGCGTCCGCATCTCCCGCCGCGTGACGAAACTCGAGTCTTATCCGCCCTTCGACGTAACCAAGCTCGGCAAGCAGCCTTCTGGTTGCAGCGATCTGAGTGGGAATTTCGACGGGTCCCAGGTGGACGACGCGCGGTGTTGCGGGGGACGGCTGGGCGCGTGCGATGAATGGCCAGCCGATTGCTCCGGTTACCAGCCCGATGAATGCGCGCCGTCTCATCTGACCTCGCTCGAAACTGCCGTGCGATGGCCGGATCATAGCACGTTTCAAATGCTCGCGAGCCAAAATGGTCGCACGCAACGATCGCGGGCCAGACACGGAGCAAGTCATGCGGATCGCGCGTTGGGATCAGAGATCGGCAGTAGGCACTCGGTCGGCAGCTCGCAGGATGCCGGCGTCGCTTCACCGCGACTTGCTAGGGGAGATGCCTGATGGGGCTTAGGACGTGCCTTGTGCCGCAGTTTCGTTGCCGCCGCCGCGTTCCCCTACCATTTGCCCCGTCCACCCGTAAGCCGAGATCAGGCCGATGTAAGCCTGGAAATCCGCGCCGGTCATATTCAGGGTGCGGCTGCACTGTTGGAGGGCTTCTTCATGTTGATGGAGATGCAAATGTGCGACGCAGAGAAGCCGTGCTGTGATGGTATCCCGCAAGACGGCCAGATTCGCGAGGTTGCCGTCGAACCGATCCGACCATATGTCGCGGGCGGTCTGGAGGTCGGTGAGAGATACGTTGATCCGCACCCGGTCTCCGTCGCGTCTCACTGCACCCCGCACGGCCCAGCGGATGCGGAGATCCGTCCCGAGCTGCTGCAAATCGATCGTCTTCTTGTAGGTCAAGGCGGTGTCGCGTCCAACAACGAGCGTTGTGGGCGTTCGCGCGAGATCGGTCGTCAAATCTGTCGAGATCGAATCGGCAAAGGCGTCCTGCGCTGGATCGTCGTTGAGGCTGGCGAAGGGCAACACGACGAGAGAGAGACGAGGCGCGATCTCGGGCCTGACCGCCTGATGTCCTTGGATATTTTGAGCTTCCCGTTTTGCGTCGGTACGGACCATCTTCCAGACATTCCAGTATCCGACAAGGCCGCCGGCAATTGCGCCGATGGCGGCGACCGACGCCAGCACGCTGCCGACGAGCGTCAAACGGCCTCTGATGTCCTCCAGCCGGCCGGCGGATCGCCGTTCGTCAACAGCGATTGCAGAGGCAACTGGGACCGTAACCGCTGCCGCCGTTTCTGGTCCCCGATCCTCATCGTGCAAAGCGCCCACGAAACGAAAGCCCTTTCGTGGAAATGTCTTGATGAGACGTTGTTGCTGACCGGAATCACCGATCGCGCGTCGGACGGCGTTCAGCCGGGTGGTCAGCGCCGCATCGGATACGATCCGGCCATTCCAAATCGCGTTGACGAGATCGTCCTTGCTGACGACGCGCTCCCTGCTGCGGATCAAATATTCGAGCAGATCCAGAACTTGGGGTGCAGTGGGCACGACATCCGGGCCGCGCCGCAACTCGCGCCGCTCGGTGTCCAACGCACAGTCCTCGAAGAAATAGCGCATGGCACCATTCCCCACGCCTGCCCTCTATCCTCCGAGGGCGCGGGACCAGTTACCCCGTGGACGATAAACCTTCGGTAGCAAAAATGTAAGCCGCGAATATTAGTCCACCCGGTCAGGGGGTGGCAGCGCCGCACCTGTTCAGAAGGCCCGCTTCGCAGAGACCCTTCCGAACTTCCCGAACTGCTCCGACGAAACGGAAGCCCTTGAACGGAAGCCCTTGCGCGGGATCGTCTTGATCAGGCGCTGCGCTTCCCCGCAATCTCCGACTGCCGTGCGAACGCCGTTCATGCGGGTCGTAAGCGCGGCATCCGATACGATGCGCCCCTTCCAGATGGCGTTCATGAGGTCGTCCTTACTGACGACACGCTCCCTGTTGCTGATCAAATAGCCGAGAATGTCGAAGACCTGCGGCGCAACGGAAACAGCATCAGCCCGCGATGCAACTCGCGCCGATCCGTGTCGAGCACGTAATCATCGAAGAGATAGCGCAAATTGCCGCACTCCTGTACCAACGCTCCCTCGAATGAAGCCGTCTCTGCACCTGCCGGGCCGTAAAGTAAGGCGCCGGTCAGGAAAATGTAAGCCGCACGTCAAGCGTGCCCGGCGAAGTCCTGACATCCTGCCATCGCTGAAGGTATCGCCAAGGGATATCGACAAGGGATATCGCCGATGAGCACCATCCACGGCGTTGCGCCGGCGCGACGGACTGCCACACCCGCGCAGCGAGCTACCGGTCTTTTCCTGTGGGTCTGGAGTGCATGGCAGAAGCGCCGCAGTCGGCGGAGAGCCCAAGCCGCTCTCTCTGCCCTCAGCGATCGGGAGCTGATGGATCTCGGCACGACGCGTGCCGAGATTGACTACATTGCCTTGCAGCAAGGCAGTGCAAGGCCCCATCGTTCGACACGCGGGCACGTCGGCAATGCGCTTGCGATCTTGTTGCTCGTCAACTCTCTTGGCTTGATTTCCGCGGATCGCGCCAATGCTCAATGCACTGGCAAAGATGTCCTGCGGAGGCATCTGGCAGTCAAGCCAGTTCCACCGGCCGCCGGATCGGCGATACCAGTGGGCCACGCCGCAGAAGTTTCAGTGTGGAAGACGATCCAACTCGGCACGTTCAAGGATACTTTCGCGCTTGGCAACGCGATGAGTGCAATGGGGTGCGGCGTCGGAAACGCCGCCGCTGAAATACTGGCTCGACCGGCCTTTACCTTGAGTCCCAAGAGGGCGGAGCTTGAGCTTGTCGCTTTGTCGGTCGCCGAGCTCGGCCTTCAAGGCGCGACAGCGTCGTTGCGGGAAATCTATGCGCGTGCACAAGAGCTCGGCTTTGCTCTCGCGCCCCCCGAAACCGCGCCCCAGCTGAGACTTCAGTATTTGGACCAGCCCATCGGTGAGTTTCTTATCATCGCGATGCAACCTGTCCGGACGTGGTCGGGGGAATCCGTCGTCCTGACGGTGGCCAATGGCGGTGCAGGCCTCGTCCTGATCGGCCAGGACGGCCGTGAGGATACGCAGATATCTGCGATATCTCGCTTCGTGTTCGTGCGACCCGATACATCCATAGCTCCAGAGGCCGCAGCGATGCTCAGGTAGCATGCTGCGATCTCATGGTCTGGGCTCGGTCAGGGAGACAGGTGATGATCACACGTCGCGACCTAATGATCGCGTCGGCGGCCTGTGGGGCGATTTCCGCCTCGTGCCGCGTGTCGCGCGCGCTGGCAAAGCCACTTTCAAAAACCGTGCACATACTGACGGGCTTCACGCCGGGATTCCAGGACGCCTTGGCGCGGCTCGTGGCCGGGCAGATGAGCAGCTATGCGGAAACCATCGTGGTCGAGAGCCGGCCGGGCGCAGGCGGTCGCATCGCGGTGGAGGCGGCGAAGAGTGCCGACGCCGACGGCTCGGCTATGCTGTTCGCGCCGCTCGGCTTCATGATGTTCTTTCCGCACGTCTACAAGACGCTGAGATACCAGCCGCGCGATTTCACGCCGGTGTCGACCGTCGCCTCGACCCCGACATTGCTGACGGTCGGTCCGATGGTGCCGGCCGAAATCAAGACGCTGGCGGATTTTGTGGCCTGGTGTCGCGCCAATCCGAAGCTCGCGACCTTTGGCACGCCGGGTGCAGGCACCACGCTGCATTTTCTCGGGACGATGCTGGGTCGCGGCGCGGGCTTCGATTTTCTTCACGTGCCCTATCAAGGCGGCGGCGCTATTCAGGATCTGGCCAAGGGCGTGATTGCGGCGGCTGTCATGCCGATCGGCAGCTCGCTCGGACTTGTCCAATCTGGAGATCTTCGCGCACTGGCGACCACCGGGCCGCGTCGCTGCCCGTTCGTTCCGGCGGTGCCGACGGTGCGGGAAGCCGGATATCCGTCGCTCGAGGACCTCACATGGTTTGCGTTCTTCGTTCCGGCGAGGACGCCGACGCAGATCGTCGAGAAGCTCAATGCCGCGATCCAGGCGGCCTTGCGGACCGACGAGGTCAGGGCCGGCATGGCAAAGCTGGCCGTCGAGCCCGACGTGATCGCCATGGAAGACTTCGCCCGGCTGATCGCATCCGAATCCGACCGGTGGAAGACGATTGTGCAGGCAACCGGGTTCGTCCCGACCGATTGAGCGCGGCATTGACAGGAGGCAACACATGAACCAGCCAGCATCCGTGCATGATCTCGTGCAGTCGCATCGCATCACCGCGGTGATCTATACGGCGGCGAAGCTCAATCTCGCCGAAGCCCTCCGCGATGAGGCGAAGTCGGTGGCCGAACTCGCCCGGCTCGTGTCCGCCGACGAAAATGCGTTGCGCAGGCTGCTCGTCGGCCTGACGACGATTGGCCTGTGCAGGCAGGCAGACCGGGACCGGTTTGCCATGACCGATCTCGGCCGGCAGCTCGACGAGACCGCCGAGCCCTCTTTCAAGGACTGGGTTCTCTTTGAGGCCGAGATACTCGCGCAATCCTGGAACGGACTGGTCGAGTCCGTTCGCTCGGGCAAGACCGCGGGCGAGTTGCGCGGCGGTGGCGACGATCGCTATGCCGCGATGAGCAATCAGCCGGAATTCATCCGCCGGTTCAATGCCGCGATGGTCAGCCTCACGCGGAGCATCGTTCCAAAGATCGTCGTGGCCCACGACCTCGCCACGGCGCGCGTTGTCATGGATCTCGGCGGCGGCACCGGCGAATTGATCGGTAGCGTGGTCAAGCACAATCCGCATCTTCAGGGCATCGCCTTCGACCTCGCGCGCTGCGAGGCAGGAGCGCATGCGCATTTCGATCGGCTTGGCATCGCAGACCGCTGTCGGTTCGTCGCCGGCAGCTTCTTCGAGAAGGTCCCGAGCGGCGCCGACACGATCCTGATGAAAAGCATCCTGCACAATTGGAAAGACGATCGTTGCGAGGTCATTCTGCGTAACTGCCGGGACGCGCTGCCGGCCAGCGGAACGTTAATCGTGATCGAGCGGATCATGCCGGAGCTTGCGACCACCGGGACCCAGGACCGCTCCTGCGTTATGAGCGACCTCAATATGCTGACGGGGCCGGGCGGCCGCGAGCGGACGGAAGCCGAGTATCGCAGACTTGGCGTCCTGGCCGGCTTCGCCTTCGTCGGGACCAGCGGTATCGGCTCGTTCAGCCTGGTCGAATTCCGAAAGGTTGGACATTGACTGCCGGGCGGCGGTCCTTGCGCCTGCCGGTCACGTCAGCTGCAAGGATGCCATCCTGCCAGTGTTTTGCCCGACGTGTCAAGTCTAATTCGGAAAAACAAAAAACATAATGCCGGCAAGGCTCTGGCTACTGTGCATGGGGTTGTTTTCGCACTTTTTGTTCTAGGCGCGGCTCGCGAGGCCGGCGACGTTGCCTCAGCTGTCCACCTTCAGCGCGGCGATGAAGGCCTCCTGCGGGATGTCGACCTTGCCGAACTGCCGCATCTTCTTCTTGCCTTCCTTCTGCTTCTCCAGAAGCTTTCGCTTACGCGTGATGTCGCCGCCGTAGCACTTTGCGGTGACGTCCTTGCGCAGCGCGCGCACCGTTTCGCGGGCGATCACCTTGCCGCCGATCGCCGCCTGGATCGGGATCTGGAACATGTGCGGCGGGATCAGCTCTTTCATCTTCTCGACCATGGCGCGGCCGCGCCCTTCCGCGCGGGTGCGATGGACCAGCATCGAAAGCGCATCGACCGGCTCGGCATTGACCAGGATCTGCATCTTGACGAGGTCGGCCGCCTTGTAGTCGGTGAGGTGATAGTCGAACGAGGCGTAGCCCTTGGAGACCGACTTCAGGCGGTCGTAGAAGTCGAACACCACCTCGTTGAGTGGCAGATCGTATTTCACCATCGCGCGGGAGCCGACGTAGGTGAGCTCCTTCTGCGAGCCGCGGCGGTCCTGGCATAGTTTCAGAACGCTGCCGAGATATTCGTCCGGCGTGAGGATCGTCGCCTCGATCCAGGGCTCGTCGATCTCGGCGATCTTGACCACGTCGGGCATGTCGACGGGATTGTGGATCTCGAGCTCGGTGCCGTCGGTGAGCTTCATCTTGTAGATGACGCTCGGCGCGGTCGCGATCAGGTTCAGATCGAACTCGCGCGACAGCCGCTCCTGGATGATCTCGAGGTGAAGCAGGCCGAGGAAGCCGCAGCGGAAGCCGAAGCCGAGCGCGGCGGAGGTTTCCATCTCGAAGGAGAAGCTGGCGTCGTTCAGCCGCAGCTTGCCCATCGCGGCGCGCAGCGTCTCGAAATCGTCGGCATCGACCGGAAACAGGCCGCAGAACACCACGGGGATCGCCGGCTTGAAGCCCGGCAGCATGTCGGCGACCGGCTTCCTGTCGTCGGTGATGGTGTCGCCGACGCGGGTGTCGGCGACTTCCTTGATCGCGGCGGTGATGAAGCCGATCTCGCCGGGGCCGAGCTCGTCGACCTGCTGCATCTTCGGCGTGAAGAAGCCGACGCGCTCGACGTCATAGGCCGCGCCCGTGCCCATCATGCGCACGCGGCTGCCCTTCTTCATGACGCCGTCGACGACGCGAATGAGGACGACGACGCCGAGATAGACGTCGTACCAGCTGTCGACCAGCAACGCTTTCAGCGTCGCCTCGCGATCGCCCTTCGGCGGCGGCAGGCGGGTGACGATGGCTTCCAGCACGTCGGGCACGCCAAGGCCGGTCTTGGCCGAGATCATCACGGCGTCCGAGGCGTCGATGCCGATGACGTCCTCGATCTGCTGTTTGATCTTCTCGGGCTCGGCCGCGGGAAGGTCGACCTTGTTCAGGACCGGGACGATCTCGTGATTGTTGTCGAGCGCCTGATAGACGTTGGCGAGCGTCTGCGCTTCCACGCCCTGGCTGGCGTCGACCACCAGCAGGGAACCTTCGCACGCCGCCAGCGACCGCGAGACCTCGTAGGCGAAGTCGACGTGGCCGGGCGTGTCCATCAGGTTGAAGATGTAGTCCTTGCCGTCCTTGGCGCGGTACGAAAGACGCACCGTCTGCGCCTTGATGGTGATGCCGCGCTCGCGCTCGATGTCCATGGAATCGAGCACCTGCTCCTTGCCCGCCATCTCGCGGTCGGAGAGGCCGCCGGTCATCTGGATCAGGCGGTCGGCCAGCGTCGATTTGCCATGGTCGATATGGGCGACGATGGAGAAATTGCGGATGTTGGAAATGGGCACGGTCGTCATGGGCGCGGGATACCACTCACATCCCCGTGCGGCAACCATATTGCTGTATTTTCAGGGTCTTTGTTCACGCCAAGCTGATTCCACGGCGGGCCAAAACGCGCTAGGCAACGGCCATGTCGACGACTTCGATCCCCTCTGCCAGAACGCGCGCGAAGACCCGCCTGAGCTATGACCGCTTCCGGGCCTGGCTGGTCGCCTGCGCGACCCGCCCCGAGGCGGGATTGTGGCTGGTGATCCAGTTCGCCATCCTGCACGCGGTGCTCTGGACCTTCATCCTGATCAATCTGAAGGCGGCGCAGGACGTTCACATGGACGTCGCAGAAGCCTATGGCTGGGGCCAGAAATTCCTGTGGGGCTACGGCAAGCACCCGCCGTTGTCGGGCTGGGTTGCCGGGCTCTGGTTCAAGCTGTTCCCGGCGGCGGACTGGGCGACCTATGCGCTCGCGATGACGACGGTGGGCGCCGGCATGGTGATTTGCTGGCTGGTTGCCTTGCGCGTGGTGGACGCGCGGCGTGCCTTCCTGGTCGTGGTGATGATCGCGCTCTACCCGATCTTCAATTTCAAGGGGTTCAAGTACAATCCGGATCTGCTCCAGCTCGTCACCCTGCCGCTGCTGGTGCTCGCTTATCTCAACGCGTTCGCCAAGCGGAGCTGGCAATCCGGCGTCCTGCTTGGCCTCGCCGGCGCGCTGGCGCTGATGACCAAATATTGGGTGCTGACCATGATCGGCGCCATCGGCCTTGCCGCGCTGATCCATCCCGAGCGGCTGCGTTTCCTGTCCTCGCCGGCGCCATGGGTCGCGATCGCGACGATGATGGCGGCGATGGTCCCGCACATCGTCTGGCTGGCGGATGCGCATTTCGTGCCGCTGACCTATGCCGGCGACACCTACAGCCTGCAGGACGCGCGCCTGATGCACCAGCTCGTCGCCGGCTATGTCCTGCACAATGCCGCGCTGCTGGCATTGCCGGTGGCGCTCGCCGCGCTCGCTATGGCGCTGGTGCCGCCATGGGGCGCGCTGCTGCTGCGCGCGCCGCTGCGCATCGTCACGCGGGCCTGGGCGCGCGGGCCCAACCCGGGCGTCAATTTTTCGCAGGCGCTCAATGTCTGGATCATCCAGATCATCGTTGCGTTCGGCCCACCGCTCGGCGCACTGGTTTTCAGCGTCTACATGAAGACCGATTGGGGCATCTCGCTGTTCTTCCTGGTGCCCCTGGCGCTGGTCGCAATCCCCGCCTTGCGGGTCCAGGGCGCCGTGCTGTTCAACATCGCCATGATCTGGCTCGTGATCAGCGCGGCGACGCTCGCCGCAGCGCCCTGGATCGCCGCGCGCGAGATGGCGGCCAATACCGGCAACACCGCGACCTATGGCGGGCGCTCGGAGCTGGCGCGCGAGCTGACGCAGGCCTGGCACGCGCGCTTTGCCTCGCGCTGGGCGGTCGTTGCCGGCACGATGGAATCGATCCAGCCGATGGTGTTCTACAGCCCGGATCATCCCGCCGCGTTCATGCCGCTCGAGCCCTGGAATTCCGGGCTGACCTCCCTCGAGGACGCCAAGGCACACGGCTTCATCGGCGTGTTCGATCCGACCGACGGCCGCCTGCCCGCCTTCGAGAAATGGGTGTCGGAGATCGCGCCGAATGCCGAGCGCATCGTGATGACCACGCGCCGCTTCACCCACGGCAAAGCCGGTCCGGCGATGACCTGGAACATCTACATCGCACCGCCGGCGAAATAGCCGAGCTGCCGTAGGGTGGGCAAAGCGCAGCGTGCCCACCACGTCAATTGTGATTGTCGAAAGAGAGTGTGGGCACGGCGCGTCGCGCCTTTGGCTACCCTACGGCGCCGAGCGTGTGGCTCAGACCCCTTCCTCGTTGAACTTGCTTTCAACGAGTTCGGTGATCGCCGCGAGCGCCGCTTCGGCTTCCTCGCCGGTCGCGGCCACCGTGATCGTCGTGCCGGGACCGGCAGCGAGCATCATCAGGCCCATGATCGAAGTGCCGCCGACGGTCTCGCCGCCGCGCGTCACCCACACCTGCGCGTTGAAGCGCTCGACCGCCTGGACGAATTTCGCCGAGGCGCGGGCGTGCAGGCCGCGCTTGTTGATGATCAGAAGCTCCTTGGATATCGCGCCCGCGGGCACGCCAGTCCCCGCTTGTGGCGCGTCGCCGCTCATTTGCCGGCGAGCACGCGGCTGGCGATGGTGACGTATTTGCGGCCGGCTTCCTGCGCCATCGCGATCGCGTCGGGCAGCGGGCGCTCCTCGCGCACCTTCGCGAGCTTCACGAGCATGGGCAGGTTGATGCCCGCGAGCACTTCGACCTTGGGCCGGCTCATGCAGGATATTGCGAGGTTCGACGGCGTGCCGCCGAACATGTCGGTGAGGATCGCAACGCCGTCGCCGGAATCGACGCGGTTAACCGCCTCGATGATGTCGCTTCGGCAGAGATCGGAATCATCCTCGGCGCCGATCGTGATCGCTTCGATTTGCTTTTGTGGGCCCATGACATGCTCAAGCGCTGCCTTGAATTCGTCGGCAAGGCGCCCGTGGGTCACAAGTACTAGACCAATCATCGGAAAACTCCTCGCGGGCGCTTTTGGTGCACCGCACGAACGCGCCACTTTGACCATCCAGCGCCCCCGCGCAAGGGGGGATGTTGCGTATCTCCCTGAATCTAGACGGATGGATAAGGGGAGCTGCGCCGGTCTATTCGGTCGCGATAGTGGGGTTCATATGGTTACCATTTCCCTTCAAACAATCGCCTGAGGGCTTAGCAGAAGGTTAACTCTTGGTAGTGGTCAAGGCCGCGACAACCAGCGGGAGGGGCGAATAGCCGCGGCTGATCGGAATTCGCGGTAATTCGACACCTAAAATGCTTGTTTTTAGGGCTTCGGTCGGCGGCAGCCGTTCCGCGTCCGTTGCGTCCAGATCGACCACGAGGCCTACGGTCGCATGCTCCACGAAGTCGCAGCGTCGGATTCCCAAGCCCCGGATCTCGATCAGGCCAGCCAGGCGAGGGGCGGGCCGCACCTCAATTTCATTGCCGACTGTCGCCAGATGGACACGGTCATCGCCGACCAGAACGGCTCTTTCGACCACGCCTGATCGCCCCGCCATGATCAAATCGAAGGCAAGGCGCGACTTGCCCGAGCCCGAGGGTCCGCGGATCAGCACGGCTGACGTCCCGATCTTGACGGCGGAGGCGTGCACGCTTGGGCCGCCTTCGTTCGAGCTGCCTTCATTCAAGCTGGCTTCATCCAAGCGGCCTTCGCTCATAGCGCCGGCAGTCTCACCACGAAGCGTGCGCCCGCGACCGTCGGCACGCCCTCGTCGTCCGGCGGGCCTGCGCGGTTCTCGGCCCAGATGCGTCCGCCATGGGCGTCGACGATCTGCTTGGAGATCGAAAGACCAAGGCCGGAGTTCTGGCCAAAGCCCTGATGCGGACGGTCGGTGTAGAAGCGCTCGAAGATGCGCTCCAGCGCGTCGTCGCGGATGCCGGGACCGTCGTCGTCGACCACGATCTCGATCTCGCCGCGCACGCGGCGGCAGACGAGGCGCACCTTGCTGCCACGCTCCGAGAACGATTGCGCGTTGGAGAGCAGGTTTGAGACGACCTGTCCGAGCCGTGAATCGTGGCCGGTCACGGCGAAATTGTCGGACGGGCTGCGGCCCTCGAAGCGGGTCTCGACCGCGACGTCGTGGCCGAGCTTGGTCTCGTTGGCGACAGACGCCAGCGTCGTCAGCAGACGGCGCAGGTCGACCGGAAGCGCATCCTGGCGCTGCAGCTCGGCATCGAGGCGGCTGGCGTCCGAGATGTCGGAGATGAGACGGTCGAGCCGCTTGACGTCGTGCTCGATCACCTCGAGCAGGCGCGCGCGGCTGGTCTCGTTGCGCGCCAGCGGCAGCGTCTCGACCGCCGAGCGCAGCGAGGTCAGCGGATTCTTCAGCTCATGGGCGACGTCGGCGGCGAACATCTCGATCGCCTCGATGCGGCTGTAGAGTGCGCTGGTCATGTCGCGCAGTGCACCCGAGAGATGGCCGATCTCGTCGCGCCGGCGGGTGAAATCAGGGATCTCGATGCGGGCCTTGATGCGGCGGCGGACGCGTTCGGCGCTGTCGGCGAGCCGGCGCACGGGACCTGCGATCGTGCTCGCAAGCAGCAGCGACAGCATGATCATGACCGCGGCCGCAACGCCGCCGACCTTCAGGATGGCGAGACGCTCGGCGGTGACCATCTGGTCGATGTCGTCGCCTTGTGTCGACAACATCAAGGCGCCGTGGATGGCGCGTGAGCGCAGCACGGGGACCGCGACCGAGACGATCACCTCGCCGCGCGAATTGACCCGCACCATCGAGCGCTTCTGGCCCTGCAGCGCGTCGCCCACCTCCGCATAGCCATTGCCGTTCTCGGGGCCGAGCTCGCGGTAGAGCGGCAGGTCGCCGCGGTTCAGCCAGGTGCGCACCGCGACCATGCCGCGCTCGACGATGCCGGGCTTCTCGGCCGGCGGCGGCAAATTGTAGCGCAGCACGTTCTCGAGGTTACGGCTGTCGACCAGCAGGCTGCCGTTCGGATCGTAGATTCGGGCGCGCGTCTTGGTCGGCGAGATCAGCGTGCGCAGCACCGGCGCCACGCGTTCCGGATTGATCGGGAAATCCAGCGGCGAATATTCGTCTGAGCCGCCATAGGTTTCGCCCGGCTTGAGGTCGAGCAGGCGGTCGGGGTCGATGGTGATCGCGTTGGTCTGCACGGTCGCAGACGCTGCGATCGCGCCGGCGATGATCTCGGCCTGCACCAGAAGGCTCTGCGCGCGCGCGTCGATCAGGCCGGCGCGGAATTGCGACAGGTAGAGGATGCTGGCGACCAGCGCGACGAGGCCGGCGAGGTTGAGCGAGACGATGCGGCGGGTCAGGCTCGAGAAGGACAGCGCGAAGAAGAACTGCCCGGCGCGCTTCAGCCAGTTCAGCGGCCGGAAGCCCTGCGGCTTGTCTTCGGCAATGTGCTCCTGAACGCCGTCGGATGCGACATCCCCGGCGCTCTGGTTGTGGTCAGGCTGCGTTCGGTCAAGCAATGCTTACGCCCGCGTTAGGACGGCTCGTTGAGAAGGTCCCCGCATCCTAGAGGGATCCCGGTCCCGAGGAAATCAGAACCGGTGATGCTCTCGTCTTTCGTGAAGCTGTGTGAGCCTCAGGCTTCCTTGAAACGGTAGCCGACGCCGTAGAGCGTCTCGATCATCTCGAACTCGTTGTCGACCACCTTGAACTTCTTGCGCAGCCGCTTGATGTGGCTGTCGATGGTGCGGTCGTCAACATAGACCTGATCGTCGTAGGCGGCGTCCATCAGCGCATTGCGGCTCTTCACCACGCCGGGCCGGGTCGCGAGCGCCTGCAGGATCAGGAATTCGGTGACGGTCAGCGTCACGGGCTCATTCTTCCAGGTGCAGGTATGCCGTTCCGGATCCATGCGCAAAAGGCCGCGGTCGAGCGCCTTGGCATCGTTCTCCTTCGGCGCGACGGTCGGGTCCTTCGGCGCGGAGCGGCGCAGCACCGCCTTGACGCGCTCGACCAGAAGGCGCTGCGAGAACGGTTTACGGATGAAGTCGTCGGCGCCCATCTTGAGGCCGAACAGTTCGTCGATCTCTTCGTCCTTGGAGGTCAGGAAGATCACCGGCAGGTCGGATTTCTGCCTGAGACGGCGCAGCGTCTCCATGCCGTCCATGCGCGGCATCTTGATGTCGAGGATGGCGAGATCGGGTTGGGTGGTGCGGAAGCCGTCCAGCGCGGAGGCGCCGTCGGTGTAAGTCATGATGCGGTAGCCTTCGGCTTCCAGCGCGATCGAGACGGATGTGAGAATGTTGCGGTCGTCGTCGACCAAAGCGATTGTGGGCATGAGCCTCTGCTTTCTGCTTTCCGTTTGGGTCGTGGCTTGAAACGGCGAGCAATTCAGTGATGCGCCGCATACATGGGTGCCGAACTGGCTTTCAAACTTGGTTACCGAGCAATGCAAGCTGGGCTGAAGTGTGACCAAGTTCCACGAAACACGGCAGATTCGCCGCATCTCGACCCATAACCTGGCCCCCGTTTACCCGAAAAAAGGCCCCCCTTGCAACCACCTGACCCGAGAAAGCCGATGCAACCGACCACCGATTTCGACCCCGGAACACTCGCCAAATCGCTGCTGCGACGGTCGCGGCAGGGGGCCCTGGCCACCCTGATGGCCGGCAGCGGCGATCCCTATTGTTCCCTGGTCAATCTGGCGAGCCATCCCGACGGCTCGCCGATCCTGCTGATCTCGCGCCTTGCCGTGCACACCAGGAACATCCTGGCGGACAGCCGGGTCTCCCTGATGCTGGACGAGCGCGCCGCCGGCGACCCCTTGGAAGGCGCCCGGATCATGCTGTCCGGCCGGGCGGAGCAGGCCGACGCCGACAAGGACCTGCTCCGGCGGCGGTATCTCAATGCCCATCCCTCCGCAGAAGACTTTGTTTCGTTTAAGGATTTCGCCTTCTTCCGGATCCGGCCCACCGGGACCCATCTGGTTGCGGGTTTCGGCCGGATCGTCGATCTCAAGCCCGAGCAGTTTCTCACGGACCTCGCCGGGGCCGAGGACCTGCTGGCGGCGGAAGAGGGCGCCGTGGCGCACATGAATGCCGACCATCGCGACGCCATGAACCTCTATGCGACGCAGCTCCTTGGCGCAGCCGCGGGCGATTGGCGCTGCACCGGCTGCGATCCGGAAGGCCTCGACATGCAGCTGGATCAGTCCGCGCTGCGGCTGGACTTTCCGGAGCGGGTGATGGACGGCACCTCACTGCGCAAGATGCTGGTCCGGTTCGCTGGTGAGGCGCGCAAGAAGATGGACCAGGGCGCAACACTTTGAACGCCGCCGCCCATCGCTGCGACCCAAGATCGTAATCGGTCTGGCGGCGGCAGCGAGAGTGTTCATGGCAAGATGGAATCGGCTGGCGCTGGTCGCAGGTCTCGCGCTCGCGGCGAGCACATTCCTGCCCGCGGCCGCTCTCGCCCAGAACGGCAATCTTGCGGCGCAGAGCGCCAGGATCAACGAGCTCAGCAAAGCCGGCAAATATTCGGAAGCCCTGCCGCTCGCACAGGCGATGGTTGCAAGCCTCGAGAAGAGCGATAATGGCCGCGATCTCGCCGGTGCGCTCAACAATCTCGGTCAGATCCATGCCGGCCAGGGCCGCGACGATCTGGCCGAGCCGCTCTACAAGCGCGCGATCGCATTGCTGGAAAAGTCGCTGGGCCTCGACACGCCCCTGGTGGCGGCCGAGCTGACAAATCTCGCGGCGCTGTATCAGCGGCAGGGCCGCTTCGCCGAGGCCGAGCCGCTGTTCAGGCGCGCGCTTGCGGTTCGTGAAAAGAGCCTGTCGCGTGAGCATCCGGACGTCGGCCAGGCCCTCAACAATCTGGCCACGCTCTACGTCAAGCAGGAGCACTTTGCCGAGGCCGAGCCGCTGTTCCGGCGGGCGCTCGCGATCTATCAGAAGGCCGCCGGGCCCGAACATCCCGCGGTCGCGACCGTGCTGAACAACATCGGTCAGGTCGATCGCGACCTCAAGCGCGACGCCGATGCCGAGGCGCCGATCAAGCGCTCGCTCGCGATCCGCGAGAAGGTGTTGGGGCCGGAGCATCCCGACGTCGCCCGCTCGCTGAACAATCTTGCCGGTCTCTATCAGCACCAGCAGCGCTATGCCGAGGCCGAGCCGCTGTATCGCCGCGCGCTGGCGATCCGCGAGCGCGCATTCGGACCCGATCACCCCGACGTCGCGATCTCGACCAGCAATTTCGCCTCCTTCCTCCAGGTGTCGGGGCGGACGGCCGAGGCCTTGCCGCTCGCGGACAGGACGCTCGCCAACAATCGTGCGCAGTTGCGCGTGGTGCTGCCGATCCTGTTTTCCGCGCGACAGCAGCATCTCCTGGCGGACGACAAGGCGCTGGACGAGGCGCTGGCGGCGATCCAGCGCGGCACGCAATCCTCCGCCGCCTCCGCCGTGAACAAGCTCGCGGTGCGGCTGGCCGCCGGCAGCGACCGGCTTGCCGAGCTCGTGCGCAAGGATCAGGATCTCGCCGCCGAGTCCGAAGCGCTCGACAAGGCGATCATTGCTGCGGTCTCGAAACCATCTGCCCAGCGCGACGCGAACGCTGAGCAGCGCAGCCGCGCGCGGATCGCGGGAATCGCGAACCAGCGCAGCGGATTGCAGAAGACCCTCGCCGTCGAATTTCCCGACTATGCCTCGCTCTCCAACCCACTGCCGCTGGCGGTCAAGGACATTCAGGCCTTGTTGTCGGCCGACGAGGCGATGGTGGTCTATTCCGTCGTCGACAAGCAGAGTTACGTCATCGCGATCACGCGCGAGGGCGTCGACTGGAGGGAGATCCCGCTCGGCGCGGATGCGGTGACGCAGAAGGTCACTTCCTTCCGCAAGGGGCTCGATGTCGGCAAGGCGCGCGATGCGTCCGGCAAAGCCGGATTGTTCGACCTCGGGCTCGCCAACGACCTCTATGTCGCGCTGCTCGGCCCGGTCGAGGCGCTGACGAAGGACAAGCGCAATTTGCTGGTGGTGCCGTCGGCGGCGCTGACCGCATTGCCGTTTCATCTGCTGGTCACAGAGAAGCCGCAGGCTGCGATCCCCGACAAGCTCGAAGGCTATCGCAGCGCCGCCTGGCTGTTGCGGCGTCAGGCCGTGTCGGTGTTGCCGTCGGTGATCAGCCTGAAATCGCTGCGCGCCTTCGCGCGGAGGGATCACAGCGTCAAGCCGATGACGGGTTTCGGCGATCCCGTGTTCAACCCGGCGCTGGAAGGGCCGGCCGAGCGTCGTGCTGCGAACGGCAAGGTCGCGGCGCGCAGCATCGCCACCGCCGCCTACACCGATTTCTGGCGCGGCGCCGGCGTCGATCGCGCCCGGCTGGCGCAGGCGCTGCCGCAGTTGCCGGATACTGCGGACGAGCTGAACGCGGTGGCGAGGGATGTCGGCGCCGCCGAGGCCGACATCCATCTCGGCCGCGATGCCAGTGAAACGACGCTCAAGCGTGCAGCGCTTGCTCAATACGGCATCATCTACTTTGCCACGCACGGCCTCGTCGCCGGCGACATCAAGGGACTGGGCGAACCTTCGCTTGCGCTCTCCATTCCCGATCAGCCATCGGACCTCGACGACGGCCTTCTCACCGCGAGCGAAGTCGCCCAGCTCAAGCTCAATGCGGATTGGGTGGTGCTGTCGGCCTGCAACACCATCGCGGGCGACAAGCCCGGCGCTGAGGCCCTGTCGGGCCTGGCGCGCTCGTTCTTCTATGCCGGCGCCCGCGCGCTCCTGGTCTCGCACTGGGCGGTGGATTCGGAAGCGGCCACGCGCCTGACCACGACGACGTTCGAGCTGCTCAAGAACCAACCGAAGATCGGTCGCGCCGAAGCCTTGCGCCGCGCGATGCTGACTTATCTCGACGACGCCTCGTCACCGCGCAATGCATATCCCGCGATGTGGGCGCCGTTCGCGCTTATCGGCGAAGGTGAGGTAAGATAAGAAGCGCGTCCGGCATTGTGCGTCGCAATAACCGGGAGTAACGCTCAAACATGCATTTGGTTGCGCGATCATTCGTGCTTTTTCGATGTGGCCGCTCAGGGCTGACATGCGCGACGTTTGGCGCGGTCTTTGAATAAACCAAATCCTACGGGATCAGCTTGGCAACGCCAGCGTTCATCAGTATTAGGTCGTTCCAGCTGAGGCCGGAACGGCGCATTAATCACGGTGACCGCGACGGCGCCAAACTTGATCGCGCTGAGTGTCGCGGGTTCTAGGAGGATTTTTTCGTGCAAGAGACGGGCGTGCGCAACGGTGCCTTCGGCGCCGACAAATTTGGCTTAAAGAAGCTCAAGCAGGTTCACTGGAACCTCGGTGCGCCGCAACTCTATCAATACTCGCTCTCGTCGGGTGAGGCGGTGCTGTCCGCCGACGGCGCACTCTGCGCCGACACCGGCGAGTTCACCGGCCGCAGCCCGAAGGACAAGTTCACGGTGCGTGACGCCACCACCGACACGAAGATGTGGTGGGCCGGCAACCAATCGATCACCGCGGAGCAGTTCGAGACGCTCTACCAGGATTTCCTCAAGCACGCCGAAGGCAAGCGCCTGTTCGCGCAGGACCTCTATGGCGGCGCCGATCCGGCCTACCGGATCAAGACGCGCGTCTTCACCGAGCTCGCCTGGCATTCGCTGTTCATCCGCACGCTTCTGATCCGCCCCGAGGCGATCGAGCTGTCGACGTTCGTGCCGGAGCTCACCATCATCGACATGCCGAGCTTCCGTGCCGATCCCAAACGTCATGGCTGCCGTTCGGAGAACGTCGTCGCAATCGACTTCGCCCGCAAGATCGTCCTGATCGGCGGGTCTTATTATGCCGGCGAGATGAAGAAGTCGGTCTTCACCACGCTGAACTACTATCTGCCCGAGCGCGGCGTGATGCCGATGCACTGCTCGGCCAATGTCGGCGCCAAGGGCGACGCCGCGATCTTCTTCGGCCTGTCGGGCACCGGCAAGACCACGCTGTCGGCCGATCCGAACCGCACGCTGATCGGTGACGACGAGCACGGCTGGGGCCCGAACGGCATCTTCAATTTCGAAGGCGGCTGCTATGCCAAGTGCATCAAGCTGTCCAAGGAAGCCGAGCCCGAGATCTTTGCTGCATCCACGCGCTTCGGCGCCGTGCTCGAGAACTGCGTGCTCGACGAGGACACCCGCGTGGTGGACTTTGACGATGGTTCCAAGACCGAGAACACGCGCTCGGCCTATCCGCTCGACTTCATCCCGAACGCCTCGCCCACCGGCCGCGCGCCGCAACCGAAGAACGTGGTGATGCTCGCCGCCGACGCCTTCGGCGTGCTGCCCCCGATCGCAAAGCTCTCGCCGGCGCAGGCGATGTATCACTTCCTCTCGGGCTACACCGCCAAGGTCGCGGGCACCGAGCGCGGTCTCGGCAACGAGCCGCAGCCGGAATTCTCGACGTGCTTCGGCTCGCCCTTTCTGCCGCTCGATCCATCCGTCTACGGCAACATGCTGCGCGACCTCATTGCCCAGCACAATGTCGACTGCTGGCTGGTCAACACCGGCTGGACCGGCGGCAAGTATGGTGTCGGCTCGCGCATGCCGATCAAGGTGACGCGCGCGCTGCTCACCGCCGCGCTCGACGGCTCGCTTCGCAACGTCGAATTCCGCACCGACAAATATTTCGGCTTCGCGGTCCCGACCGCGCTGCCGGGTGTGCCGGCTGAGATCCTCAACCCGGTCAACACCTGGAAGGATAAGGACGAGTTCGACAAGACCGCCCGTGCGCTGGTCGGCATGTTCCAGAAGAACTTTGCCAAGTTCGAAGCCCAGGTCGACGCTGAAGTGCGCGCGGCTGCACCGGACGTGAAGCTGGCGGCGGAGTGAGCTTCTTCGCTTGAAATGCAAAAGGGCGGCCGCGAGGCCGCCCTTTTTGTTTGTAGCCGTGAGCGCGAACCACACACTCAGTGTCGTCCCGGCGCAGGCCGGGACCCATACCGCGTGATCTATCGAGGGAATGCTGTGCGGGTACCGGCGAAGAAGAATAACGACGAGTCTTCGCCAAACTTCTCCCGTGGTTATGGGTTCCGGCCTTCGCCGGCACGACATTGGGGTGGGGCCTTAGGCCTTGAAATAGGCGATCTGGGTCGTCGTCGCGAGCAGCCGTCCGTTCGGGGACCAGAGCTCGCCGTTCTGGTCGGCGTAGCTCCTGTGCATGATCTTCGAGTCCGCCGTCGCGAGCACGCGCGTGATGTCTTCAGTCGCGAGCTCTTCGCTGCCGGTGTGGAAATAGGTCGTCAGCGACACCGTGCCGAACGGCACCAGCTCGCGCCGCGCGTGGAAGATGCGGCCGAAGAAGGCGTCCGACATCGACATCAGCGACAGCATGTCGAGCTTGCGCGGCGTGCGGTCGCTGATCCAGATTTTTGAATAGGTGCTGGCAAGCTCGGCCTGCGGCGGGCCGATCCGCATCTCGCCCTCGATGAAGCGGAATTCGTACTGGTTGGCCCACGACGCCGAGATCTTCGGGAACGGCAGCGTCTCTTCGAACGGCTTGGCGTCCGGGCACTGCGCCACCCTGTGCTCCCAGGACGGCCGGCGCTCGGCGAACACGGCGGTGGCGAGCGTCGCGACCTCGCCCCCGCCCTGGCTGAGCTCGACGCTCCAATGCTGGCTGGAGCGGTTGGCCTTCACCAGCCGCACGTCGAGATCGAACGGACCCTTGGCGATCGGCGCGCAGTAATTGACGGTGAGCGCGAGCGGATCGCCGGCGCGTTCCGGATGGTCGATCAGCGCGCGCAAAATGGTCGCCGCTGTGGCGCCGCCGAACGGGCCGACAAAGGCCCAGTAATCGTCGCTGGTGTGCCCCTGCCAGCTGGAGTCGCCCGCGGTGATGCGGGTGGCGTCGTCGAACGGGTGCGGGAGCTTGGCGTGCATTGTTGGTCCTCGATGGCCCGCCGTCATTGCGAGCGCAGCGAAGCAGTCCAGACTGTCTCCGCGGAAAGAACCTGGATTGCTTCGCTGCGTTCGCAATGACGACGTTCGGCGTTACAGCGTCCGTCTCACTAACGCCGCTGTGGGAATGATGACAATCATATCATCATCCGTTGCGCCTGATGCAATAACCTCGCAGGTAACGCCGATTTCACGTCGCGGAAAATCAGCCCGCGGCGTCGCGCAGGTTCGGCAGCAGCGGCGTGGTCGGATTGACCGGCACGTTCCAGATTTCCTCGGCATATTCGCGGATGGTGCGATCCGAGGAGAACCACGCCATACGCGCGACGTTGAGGATGGAGGCGCGCGTCCAGGCCGGCGAGACCAGCCAGCGCGCGTCGACCGCACGCTGGGCCTCGTAATAGGAGTCGAAATCGGCGCTAACCATGTAATGGTCGAGATGGCGCAGCGCGTGCGCGATGGATTCGAAGCGGCCGGGATCGCCGGGCGAGAATTCGCCGGTCCCGATCGCATTGATGGCGCGCTGGAGCTTCGGCGAATTCCGGATGATGTCGGAGGCATCCAGCCCCTGCTTGCGACGGATCATCACGTCGCCGGCCTCCAGGCCGAAGATCGCGATGTTCTCCGCGCCGACATGGTCGCGTATCTCGATATTGGCGCCGTCGAGCGTGCCGATGGTGATGGCGCCGTTCAGCGCCAGCTTCATGTTGCCCGTGCCGGAAGCTTCCATGCCGGCGGTGGAGATCTGCTCGGAGAGGTCGGCCGCGGGGATGATCACTTCGGCGAGGCTGACATTGTAGTCGGGAAGGAAGGCGACCTTCAGTTTGCCGCCGATCGCGGGATCGTTGTTGACGACCTCGGCCACATCGTTGATCAGCTTGATGATCAGCTTGGCGTATTTGTAGCTCGCCGCGGCCTTGCCGGCGAAGATCTTCACCCGCGGCACCCAATTGCCGTTGGGATCGTCCTTGATCGCCTGGTACAGCGCGACGGTCTCGATGACGTTGAGGAGCTGGCGCTTGTATTCGTGGATGCGCTTGATCTGCACGTCGAACAGCGCGCCGGGATCGACCTTGATGCCGAGCCGCTCGCCGATCAGCCGCGCCAGCGCCGCCTTGTTGGCGTGCTTGACGGCCCGGAATTTCTTCTGAAATTCGGCGTCGCTGGCACGGGCCTCGATCAGGCTGAGCTGGGTCGGATCGTCGAGTACGGCCTCGCCGCAGGTCTCGCGTAACAGGTCGGTCAGCTTCGGGTTCGCCAGCATCAGCCAGCGGCGGAAGGTGATGCCGTTGGTCTTGTTGGTGATTCGGCCGGGATAGAGATGGTTGAGATCGTGGAACACGGTCTCGCGCATGAGGTCGGAGTGCATCGCCGAGACGCCGTTGATGCGGTGCGAGCCGACGAAGGCGAGCTGCCCCATGCGCACGCGGCGGCCGCTCTTCTCGTCGATCAGCGAGACCGAGGCACGGAAGTCGATGTCGCCGGGGCAGCGCGCCTCAGCGAGCGCCAGATGCTGCACGTTGATGCGGTAGATGATCTCCAGATGCCGCGGCAACAGCCGCTCGAACAGCTCGACCGGCCAGGTCTCGAGCGCCTCGGGCAGCAGCGTGTGGTTGGTGTAGGAGAGCGTGGCGACCGTGATCTTCCAGGCCTCGTCCCAGCGGAAATTGTGGAGGTCGACGAGGATCCGCATCAACTCGGTGACGGCGAGGCTCGGATGGGTGTCGTTGAGCTGCACCGCGACCTTGCTGGCGAGGCTGCGCAGCTGGCCGTCCGAGCCGAGGTGGCGCTTCACCAGATCCTGGAGCGAGGCCGAGACGAAGAAATATTCCTGGCGCAGCCGCAGCTCGCGGCCCGCCGGGCTTTCGTCGTTCGGATAGAGGAATTTGCAGATCGCCTCCGCGCGCGACTGTTCGGCGCTGGCGCTGACATAATCGCCCCTGTTGAAGGCATCGAGCTTCAGCGGATCGGGCGAGCGCGCCGACCACAGGCGGAGCGCGTTGACGTGCTGGCCGCGCCAGCCGACGATCGGCGTGTCGTAGGCGATCGCCTGCACGGTCTCGCCGGGATGCCAGATCGCGCGGTCGCGGCCCTTGTCGTCGACATGCTCGACGCTGCCGCCGAAATTGATGTCGTAGATCACCTCGGGCCGCTGCAATTCCCAGGGGTTGCCGAAGCTCAGCCATTCGTCCGGATATTCCTGCTGCCAGCCCTGATTGATGATCTGGCGGAACAGGCCGTAATCGTAGCGGATGCCGTAGCCGATCGCGGGGATCGACAGCGTCGCCATGCTCTCCATGAAGCAGGCGGCGAGGCGGCCGAGGCCGCCATTGCCGAGCGCCGCGTCCGGCTCGCATTTGCGCAGCTCGGGCAGCGAGACGCCGAGATCGCCGAGCGCGACCTCGAAGATCTTGAGCAGGCCCATGTTGTTGAGCGCGTCGGTGAAGAGGCGGCCGATCAGGAATTCGAGCGAAAGATAATAGACGCGCTTGCGCCCTGCGTCGTAACTGTGCTTCTCGGCCGTGAGCCAGCGGTGCACGATGCGGTCGCGCAGCGCCAGCGCCGCGGCCTGGTACCAGTCGTGCTTGGTTGCCATGCCCGCGTCCTTGCCGATGGCAAGGCGCAGCTTCGCCAGGATCGCGCCCTTGATCTCAGCCAGCGCGAGCTCGTCGACGGGCTGGCCGGGGGCGGGAAAATTTGGCTGGAACGATTGATCTTGCAAGGCCTTCACTTCCTGGTCGACTGAACACTGAACCCTACGCGTCTTGCTCCTGCACCGGAACCGTCACAGGCGCGGCCGTGCACTGCGCTGGCGTAAATTTATGCAAGGACCGGGCCGGTTTGGGAACCCGGGCGAGCACGGAGAAACGTGGATTTGCTGCTAGAATGGGGGCCAATTCAGCCATCACTGTGGAGGAGACCTCTGATGAGGCTGCTGATCGAAATGGCCGCCGCGACCTTTCTCATCGTCTGCATCTCCGCCTCCAGCGCGGCGCTTGCCGCAGGCAAGACCGGCCGCAGCGCCGACGGCCTCAGCTGCGGCTTCACTGTTCCGCAGAATGCATCCCCCGCAGCCCGCTGCGCCGCCATCAAGCGTCAATGCGCCGGCAAGTTTTATGCGAGCGCGTGCGGGGACAAGCTGATGTCGGCGGCGAGGTGAGGGGGGTGATGCTATGAAATTCGGGGATGCGTTGCGGCATGCTCTCACCACATCGTCGTCCTGGCGAAAGCCAGGACCCATTACCCCGGCTGTCGGATGAGGCCCGATCGGTCGTTCCAGTCAGGATTTTCCTGCTCGATCAGCTTGATCTTCCAGTCGCGCTTCCAGAACTTCAGTTGCTTCTCGCGTGCAATGGCTTCTTGCGGTGTCGCAAAGGCTTCGACGTGAACGAGGCGAAAGATCTTGTATCGGTGGACGAACTTGGACCCGCGACCTGAACGGTGCAATTCAAGTCGTGCGCGGACGTCGTTAGTGACGCCAATATAGATCGCGCCGTGATGGCGGATCGCGAGGATGTAGACGTAGTATGTGGCTGCGCTCGTGTGGCTCAAGCCCGCAAAGCAACGCTGACCGGGGTAATGGGTCCTGGCCTTCGCCAGGACGACGCTCTCAACAACCAGCCCTACAGCATCAGAACAAATTAAGAACACTTTAGCAAGTCTTTGATATATCATTGTGATTCGGCACTGCGCCGACACAACATCTAGCGCCCGTCAGACTTTGCGAGGACTACATGTCCACCATTGCGTTCGATCAGTTTGCCCTCACCCGGATCGCCGATTTCGCGCGGTCGCTGTCACGGCTGCATCGGGCGGCGCGGCGGCAGCGGATCGACGACGACCAGTTCGACCGCGAGTTCAACGCGGTCTGCCAGTCGATCTGGGGCTACACCATCGACGACATCAGCGACGAGCTGTTCTCGATTGCCGACCATCTGTTCCTCGACACGCTGGACGAAGCGCATGCGCGCATCTTCGCGGCCGAGCAGGGCTATGACCTCGTTGACGAGACGGGCATGCTGACGGACTGGTGGGGCTTCTGCTGGATGATCCTGGCCGAGAAGCGCGGCCTGTTGACGCCGGACAACCGCGCCGCGGCGCGCGCGGCGATCGAGGAGAAATACCTGGCGGCGCCGAACGTGATCGGGGTGATCATCGGGCGGTGAGTTTTCGTGCCCCGAACAAAGCGCAGCGCGCCAAGCGATGCGCTGCAGAGCCGGGGCCCAGAAAGGCTGGGTCCCGGCTCTGCGTCGCGTTACTTCGTGCCGCGCCGCGTCCGGGACACGAAACTGAGCTAATCCAGTCCCGCGCGCTTGGCCGGCTTTTGTGTCTTCGGCACCGCCACGTCAGGCAGCGGCTCGCGCACGATCTCGGCCGCGGGCGGGGCATCCGCGGAGACCGTCTCGGCGCGCACCGGGGCCACCTTCATCTCGCCGAGCCGGGCCCGGACCTGCGCGGTGAGCCCGGGATAGGAAGCGACCGGGGTGAAGTCCGCAGCCTGGTCGTTGCCGACGCGGATGCCGGTATAGGCCACGAGGCCGTCGGAGGTGGCGATCACGTCGCCGGCCTTCAGCGAGGAATCCAGCGCCAGATCGACCGGGGCGAGGCCGACGGGGTCGCGGCCGTTGCAGGTGCAGTCCGCGCGCAGCGCTTTGCGATAGGCGAACGCGTTCTCGCTGTCGGCGTAGCGTTCCCCGGTCTGCGACGCGGCGCCTTCGATCGAGGAGCCGAAATAGACCTTCGTCGCGGTGGCAGGACAGAACGCCTGACACATCTGCGCCGGCGAGACGAGCCCGCGCATCAGCGGAAAATATTTCCCGTCGCAGCTGCGCACGCAGAAGGCCGGGCCGGAGCCGCCGGCCGCCGCCGAACGGCTCGGCGGCACATACTGCTGCTGGCCGGTGACGGGATCGACGTAGGAGTTCTGTTGCGGCACCTCGCGCTGGGGGCGCTGTTGCTGCAGCCCGCCGAAGAGGAAGTCGAACAGGCCTTCAGCCGAAACCGGGGCCGGCGCCGCAAGCAGCGGAGCTGCAAGGGTGGCGGCCACAAGTATCGCGCGACGCCGCGCATGGGACGAGATGGTACGCAATGCTCACTCCACCCGACGCTACTGAACCGGCTGGAACCGCCCGGGTCGCAGCACATGGTTCACCATAAAGTGGGATGGTAAATGAGCCGTTGAGCGGAGGCGGTTTCAAGTCGAGGCCGTGACCTCTTTAAGGCCGGGCACAGCTTTCGACGGATGGTTGCTTCCGGGCTACACAAGGGCAAGACGGCGGAGAAGTTTTGCCACCTCAGGCCTTCAAGAACTCCGACGCCTTGTACAGCGAGCGGAACGGCAGGCCGGCCGCACCGAATGTATCGGTGGCGCCTTCCTCGCGGTCGACCATGGTCAGCACCAGCACCACTTCGGCCCCGGTCTCGCGCACGGATTCCACCGCCTTCATCGCCGAGCCGCCGGTGGTGGTGACGTCCTCGACGATCACGACGCGCTTGCCCGCCAGCGTCTCGCCCTTGGGCAGGCCCTCGATCGCGAGCTTGGCGCCGTGCTCCTTCGGCTTCTTGCGGACGAAGAAGGCCGCGATCGGATGACCCTTGATCCAGGAGATCTGCGCCAGCGCGCCGGCCAGCGGCACCGCGCCCATCTCGAGCCCGCCGATGAAATCGAGCTGGTCGTCCTTCAGCGCCTCGTAGGTGAGCTCGGCGAGCAGGGTCGCGCCCTCGGGGTCGAGCATGGTCGGCTTGAGGTTGAAGTAGAAATCGCTCTTGCGGCCGGACGCGAGCGTCACCTCGCCGCGGCCGAAGGAGCGCCGGCGGATGATTTCGAACAGGCGGGCGCGGGAGGCTGATTTCGACACGGCGGTCCCTCGAACAGCGTTTTTGGAGGAGGCGGAATTTATCCGCGACGGGCGCGACATTCCAGAGGGGGCGTCTCCCGTCAACAGGGATCGGCCATCCCGGTCCGCCGGTTGTGGGGGTGCAACTTTCTGGAGTAGGTGAAGGCCGAACCTGTCAGGGGGAAGGAAACAAGGCATGACCATCGAACTGCACACTTGGAACACGCCGAACGGCCGCAAGATCTCGGTCGCGCTGGAGGAGATGGGGCTGCCCTACAAGGTGATCCCGGTGAACATCTCCAAGGGCGAGCAGATGGCCCCGGCCTTCCTCAAGCTCTCCCCCAACAACAAGATCCCCGCGATCGTCGACCCCGAAGGTCCCGACGGCAAGCCGGTCGGCATCTTCGAATCCGGCGCGATCCTGCTCTATCTCGGCGAAAAGACCGGCAAATTCCTGCCGAAATCGCTGTCCGGACGGGTCCCCGTCTACGAATGGCTGATGTGGCAGATGGGGGGCTTCGGCCCGATGCCGGGTCAGGTGCACCATTTCATCGCCCTCGAGAACGAGCAGGACCGCGCCTACGGCCTGAAGCGCTACATGGCCGAGACGCGCCGGCTCTATGGCGTGCTCGACCGCCGGCTCGAGGGCCGCGACTTCGTCGCCGGCGAGCTCTCGGTTGCCGATTTCGCGATCCTCGGCTGGGCCTGGCGTCACCCCCGCCACAAGGTGGACCTCGCCGACTTCCCCAACGTCAAGCGCTGGTACGACGCCCTGATGGCGCGGCCGGCGGTGAAGCGCGGCATGGAGGCGAAGCTGGATTAGCCTCCCAGCGCCTCGTGCCCCGGACGCAGCGCAACGCGCAAGCGGTGCGCTGCAGAGCCGGGGCCCATGCCTCTGCGATTTTCATTCTTAGCCTCCTGGGTCCCGGCTCTGCGCAGCAGCGCAAGAGCGCTGCAGCGCGTCCGGGACACGAGCGCGGCTTGCGACGTTGGCTACACCTTCTTCGCTTCCACCGCCATTCGCACCGCGAGGCCGGCCAGCACCGTGCCCATCAGCCAGCGCTGCACCAGCATCCAACTCGGCCGGCTCCCCAGGAACAGTGCGATCGATCCGGCTGCGAGCGCGATCATCGCATTGACGCTGACGCTGATCGCGATCTGGATCGCCCCGAGCACCACCGACTGCGTCAGCACGCTGCCGGCGGCGGGATCGATGAATTGCGGCAGCAGCGCCAGATACAGCATCGCGATCTTTGGGTTGAGCAGGTTGGTGACGAAGCCCATCGCGAACAATTTGCGCGGGCTGTCGACCGCGAGTTGCTTCACCTGGAACGGCGAGCGCCCGCCCGGCTTCACGGCCTGCCAGGCAAGCCAGAGCAGATAACCGGCCCCGGCAAAGCGCAGCGCGTCATAGGCAAAGGGAATGGCGAGCAGCAGCGCCGTGATGCCGAACGCCGCGCACAGCATGTAGAACACGAAGCCGAGCGCCACGCCGCCGAGCGAGACAATGCCCGCCGCCGGCCCCTGCGTGATCGAGCGCGAGATCAGGTAGATCATGTTCGGCCCCGGCGTGAGCACCAAACCGAGAGAAACGAGGGCGAAGCCGAGCAGGGCGGGCGTGTGGGGCATGGGTGAACCGGTGCGGGATATGACACGATTCTAATATGCGGCGCGCTGCGGGGCCATCGCGCAATTGCTCGGAGGACAATTGAGCTTCAGTGTCGTCCCGGCGAAGGCCGGGACCCATAACCACGAAATCGAGTTTGGAGAAGACTGCCAACTACGGTCTTGTGCCAAAACTTCTTCCTGGGGTTATGGGTCCCGGCCTTCGCCGGGACGACGCCGTGTGTGTGTAGCGTTCAGTGCGCCTCGTCCCAATTGTTGGCCGCGCGTGCGTCGACATGCAGCGGCACTGACAGCAGCACGGCCGGGAACGGTGCGTCCTGCATCACGCGTTGCACGACGGGCAGCGTTGCCTCGACCTCGGCGTCCGGCACCTCGAAGATCAGTTCGTCGTGCACCTGCAGCAGCATCTGCGCCGACAGCTTCTTCTCGGCGAGTGCGTCCTCCACGCGCGTCATGGCGCGGCGGATGATGTCGGCGGCGGTGCCCTGAAGGCGGGCGTTGATCGCGGCGCGCTCGTTGAAGGCGCGCACCGAGGCGTTGGAGGCCTTGATGTCGGGATAGTGGCATTTGCGGCCGAACAGCGTGGTGACGTAGCCGTAGCTGCGGCAGAAGTCGCGCGTCTCGTCCATATAGGCGCGGATACCGGGGAAGCGCTCGAAATATTTCTTGATGTAGGCCGAGGCCTCCTCGCGCGCGATGCCGAGCTGGTTGGCGAGACCGAACGCGGAGATGCCGTAGATGATGCCGAAATTGATCGCCTTGGCACGGCGGCGGATCTCGCTCGGCATGCCCTTGATCGGCACGCCGAACATTTCCGACGCCGTCATGGCGTGAATGTCGAGCCCGTCGCGGAACGCCTGCTTCAGCACGGGGATGTCGGCGATCTCGGCGAGCAGCCGCAGCTCGATCTGCGAATAGTCGGCGGAGACCAGCTTGTGCCCTGGTGTCGCGATGAAGGCGCGGCGGATCTTGCGGCCGTCCTCGGTGCGCACCGGAATGTTCTGCAAGTTCGGCTCGTTCGACGACAGCCGGCCCGTGGTGGTTGCGGCCAGCGCATAGGTGGTGTGGACGCGATGGGTCTGCGGATTGACGTAGGTCGGCAGCGCGTCGGTATAGGTCGATTTGAGTTTCGAGACCTGGCGCCACTCCAAAATCTTCTTCGGGAAGTCGTGGCCCTGCTCGGCGAGCTCGTCGAGCACCTGGGCGGTGGTCGACCATGCGCCGGTCTTCGTCTTGGTGCCTCCGGGCAGTCCCATCTTGCCGAACAGGATGTCGCCGATCTGCTTGGGGCTGCCGACATTGACGGGCTCGCCGGCAATCTGCTGGATCTCGGCCTCGACGCGCGCCGCGGTCTGGGCGAAGTCACCCGACAGGCGCGACAGCACCTGGCGGTCGATCGAGATGCCGCGCCGCTCCATGCGGGCGAGCACCGACACCAGCGGCCGCTCCAGGCTCTCGTAAACCGTCGCCATGTGCTCGGCGACGAGGCGCGGCTTCAGCACGCGCCAGACGCGCAGGGCGATGTCGACGCCCTCGGCCGACAGCGGCGCGGCCTTGTCGACCGGCACCTGGTCGAAGGTGATCTTGCCCTTGCCGCTGCCGAGCAGCTCGCTCTCCTTCAGCATGGCATGGCCGAACCAGCGCTCGGATAGCGATTCCAGCGCATGCGAGCCGCGGCCGGCATCGAGCACGTAGGAGATCAGGAGAGCATCGTCGATGTTGCGCAAGGTGATGCCATGCTGCGCCAGCATCACGGCGGTGAACTTGACGTCGAAGCCGATCTTGAGGATGCCGGATGATTCCAGCACCGGCCGCAGGGCCTCGATCGCATCGGCATGCCTGACCTGACCGGGCGCGAGCCCTGCATCGAACAGGCCGCCGTCGCCGCCGGATTGCTTGTGCGCCAGTGGCACGTAACAGGCCTCGTTCGGCGCCAGAGCCAAGGCAATGCCGCAGAGGTCGGCCTGCATCGGATCGATCGAGCTTCCGCGCAGCTCGATCGCGACGTGGCCTGCATCGTGGATGCGCGCGATGAAGGCGTCGAGCTCCTCGAGCGTCTTGATCGCCTGGTATTTGCCGCGGTCGACCGGAAGCTTGCGCAAGGCGTCCTCGCGCGCGGCCGCGAGCGAGACCGGCGCGCCTTTCGGGCTCGCGGACTTGTCTTCCTTGCTGGCCGATGTGTTGGGCTGGCTCGGCCGGGCCGGCACCGGCGTGCCGTCGCCCGGCGTGGGCACGACGTCCGAGGGCGGCAGCGGCGAGAACACGCTGGCGCCGCTGGCATAGCCCGGGTCGGCATCGACATTGGCGGGATCGATTTGCGAATAGTCGGCGACGCGTCGCGTCAGCGTCGTGAACTCCATCGCCTTCAGGAAGGCGACCAGCTTGCGCGCGTCGGGCTCGTGCACCGCGAGGTCGTCGAGCGGCACCTCGAGCTCCACCTTGTCGTCGAGCAGCACGAGCTGCCGCGAGATGCGGGCCTTCTCCGCGTTCTCGAGCAGCGCCTCGCGACGCTTGGGCTGCTTGATCTCGCCGGCGCGGAACAGCAACTGGTCGAGGTCGCCATATTCGGTGATCAGCTGCGCGGCGGTCTTGATGCCGATGCCGGGCACGCCGGGCACGTTGTCGGTGGAATCGCCGGCCAAGGCTTGCACCTCGACCACCTTCTCCGGCGGCACGCCGAACTTCTCGATCACCTCGGGGATGCCGATGCGGCGGTCCTTCATCGTGTCGTACATGGTGACGCAGTCGGTGACGAGCTGCATCAGGTCTTTGTCGGAGGACACGATGGTCGCGCTGGCGCCGCGCTCGCAGGCCTGCCGCACATAGGTTGCGATGAGATCGTCGGCCTCGAATCCGACTTGTTCCAGGCAAGGCAGGTCGAAGGCGCGCACGGCCTCGCGGATCAGGGCGAATTGCGGGATGAGGTCATCGGGCGCCGGCGGCCGGTGCGCCTTGTAATCGGGATAGATCTTGTTGCGGAAGGTGATCTCCGACTTGTCGAAGATGATGGCGAGATGCGTGGGCCGATTGTCCTCGGGCATGTCGCGCAAGAGCTTCCACAGCATGTTGCAGAAGCCGAGCACGGCATTGACCTGCAGGCCGTCGGATTTGCGGTTCAGCGGCGGCAGCGCGTGATAGGCGCGGAAGATGTAGCCGGAACCGTCGACCAGGAAGATGTGGTCGCCCTTGCCGACCGCCTTCGCCGCGACCGGTTTGGCAGCAGCTGTCGCAGCAGCGGGCTTGGTGTTCGCCGCCTTGGGCGCGGCAGCCTTGGTGTCAGCTTTGGCGGAGGTCTTCGGGGAGGTTTTGGGCATGGCCGCAATGTATGAATTTTTGCGGGCTTTGACAGCCTTAGAAGAGGGATTTTTGGGCGGATTCCCACACCTCATCGTCGTCCCGGCGAACGCCGGGAGCCATAACCACAGGGAGGAGTTTGGCGAGGTTTGGCAGCTAAGAAGCCGTGGTACGACGACCGCAATCTATCGATTGATCACGCGGTATGGGTCCCGGCGTTCGCCGGGACGACGACTCATTCCGCCGCCTGCAACACGGCTCCCGTCCTCTTCGGTGCGATCCAGAACGCATCGGGCCGCTCGAACAGGAAACGCGCATTGAGGCGCAGCGCTACCTGCCAGATCGCCAGCGCGCCGAGCACGCCGGCGATGGTGACGAGCAGCGACACCGTGCCGATGTCGGCAATGACGCCCGTGCGCAGCAGCAGCGTCCGCGTTGCCGCCATCGGCAGGAAGAAGGCGAGATAGATCACGATCGAATGCTCGCCGCAGAAGCGGAGGACATTCAGCCATCGTGCGCGCGCGAGCAGCGTGCCCGTCGTGATGATGGCGCATGCGCCGGCGAAGCCGAGCACGAGCGAGACGATTCCCCATTCGCTGGCGCCCCACGCGACGAGGCCGGCATTCACCAGCGCCCATGTGGCGAGCGCGGCAAGCGCGAGCGCCGGATGGCTGCGCGCGCGATCCGACAGCGCGAACACATAGGGCGCGAACAGATAGCCCGAATAGAAATAGACGAAGCGCGAGCAGAACTCATCGATGACGGTCCAGCCGGTCGTGATGCGCGCTGTCTCCAGCGCGGCGGCGACGAGCCAGATTGCGAGCGGCGGGACTTTGCGTGTCAGTTTTGTGACGACGAAGAAGATCGGCAGCAGATAGATGAACCACAGCGTGCCGAACGGCTCGATGAAGGATTCCAGATACAGGAGGCCCACGTGATGCCAGCCCGTCTCCGCCGCAAAGGCCGGCGCCTTGAAGCCGAATTGGATTGTCACCCAGACGACATAAAAATAGGCGAAATGCACAACCTTACGGTCGAGATAGATTCGCCAGTCCCGATCGATCACCAGTGACAGGAACAATCCCGAGATCAGGAAGAAATCCGGCATCCGGAACGGCTTTGCGAAGGCCACGGCGACATGCATGAAACCGGTCTGCCCGGCGGCGAGCTCGACCCCCAGCACCGAATGCATCATCACGACCATGACGATGCAGATGCCCTTGGCGTAGTCGACCCAGTCGATACGCGCGGCAGCTTGGGCCTTGAGCCCGCCGTCGGCGATTGTGCCCGATCGTGCCATGGTGTCCCTTTTCGAGGCGCCTTCCGCCCGTCCCTGTGTGGCTGTGGGGCAGTTTGGAGCCCAGTGGTTTCTGACTTCTTTACCGGTTCAAATCGCGGGCCGGTTTTTGCATGCGGACTGTTCCACGGCCGCGGGAAAGTGCTAAACCGCCCAAAATTGGGCTTTCGTTAACCAAGCTGGAACAGGACTTTCCATGCGCATTGCGATGATCGGAACGGGCTATGTGGGACTGGTGTCCGGGGCCTGCTTTGCGGATTTCGGTCACGACGTCATCTGCGTCGACAAGGACGAGAAGAAGATCGCGGCGCTCCATCGCGGCGAGATCCCGATCTACGAGCCGGGGCTCGATGACCTTGTCGCGACCAACGTCAAGGCCAAGCGGCTCGACTTCACCACCGATCTGTCCAAGCCGGTTGCGGATGCCGACGCCGTCTTCATCGCCGTCGGAACGCCCTCGCGCCGCGGCGATGGCCACGCCGATTTGTCCTACGTCTACGCCGCCGCGCGCGAGATCGCGCAGTCGCTCACCGGCTTCACCGTCGTGGTGACGAAATCGACCGTGCCGGTCGGCACCGGTGACGAGGTCGAGCGCATCATTCGCGAAGCCAATCCCAAGGCCGACGTCGTCGTGGCCTCCAATCCCGAATTCCTGCGCGAGGGCGCCGCGATCCGCGACTTCAAATTTCCCGACCGCGTGGTGGTCGGCCTCTCCGACGAGCGCGGCCGCAAGGTGATGGGTGACATCTACCGCCCGCTGTCGCTGAACCAGGCGCCGCTGATGTTCACCGCACGCCGCACCGCCGAGATGATCAAATACGCAGCCAACGCGTTTCTGGCGACCAAGATCACCTTCATCAACGAGATCGCCGATCTCTCCGAGAAGGTCGGCGCCAACGTTCAGGAGGTCGCGCGCGGCATTGGCCTCGACAACCGCATCGGCACCAAGTTCCTGCATGCCGGTCCCGGTTTCGGCGGCTCGTGCTTTCCCAAGGACACCAAGGCGCTGATCAAGATCGCTCAGGATTATGACGTCTCCTTGCGCATCGTCGAATCCGTGCTGGCGGTCAACGAGAACCGCAAGCGCGCGATGGCGCGCAAGGTGAGCCAGGCGCTCGGCGGCTCGCTGCGCGGCAAGACCATCGCGGTGCTCGGCCTCACCTTCAAGCCCGACACCGATGACATGCGCGACGCGCCGTCGATCCCGCTGGTCACAGGCCTGATCGACATGGGGGCAACCGTGAGGGCCTTCGATCCCGTCGGCATGGAGCAGGCGAAAAGCGAGCTGCCCAGCATCACCTATTGCGAGGACGCCTATTCCTGCGCGCAAGGCGCCGATGCGCTCGTCGTCGTCACCGAATGGGTGCAGTTCCGCGCGCTCGATCTCGACCGGTTGAAGGCGAACATGGCAAAGCCCGTCGTGGTGGACCTCCGCAACATCTACCGTCCCGAGGACATGGCGGCCGCCGGTTTCGTCTATGAGAGCATCGGTCGTCCGCCGGTGCAGGGCTGATAACTACACATGATTGTCATACCCCGCGAAGGCGGGGTATCCAGTAATCCCGGTCTTCGTGATGGTCGGGATCTGAGTTTACTGGATCAGCCGCCGCAGTGCGCAATCGCGCACGAGGCGGGTGATGACGGATGCGAGATCTTGCCCCGCAAATTCGATACGCCCCTCCCGATCGATGCCGTGCTCGACGAACTCTCGGGCACGCTGGAGGCCGGCAACGCCGCCGTGCTGGTGGCGCCGCCGGGTGCCGGCAAGACCACGCGGGTGCCGCTGGCACTGCTCGATGCACCCTGGGCCAAGGGCAAGAAGATCATCGTGCTGGAGCCACGCCGCATCGCCGCGCGCGCCAGCGCCGACCGCATGGCCAAATCGCTCGGCGAGCGCGCCGGGGAAACCGTCGGCTATCGCGTCCGCTTCGGCTCCAAGATCTCGCGCGCCACGCGCATCGAGGTGGTGACCGAGGGCATCTTCACCCGCCAGATCCTCGACGATCCCGAGCTCTCCGGCGTTGCCGCCATCCTGTTCGACGAATTCCACGAGCGCTCGCTCGATGCCGACATGGGCCTCGCACTGGCACGCGATGCGCAAACCGGCTTGCGTGAAGACCTGCGCATCCTGGTGATGTCGGCGACGCTCGATGGTGCGCGCGTGGCGAAACTGCTCGGCGATGCCCCCGTCGTCGAAAGCGAGGGCCGCGCCTTTCCGGTCGAGACGCGTTATCTCGGCCGCAAGGCCGACGCGCCGATCGAGCGGCAGATGGCGGACGCGATCGCATCTGCGCTGCGCGCCGATAGCGGCTCAGTGCTGGCCTTTCTGCCGGGTGCTGCCGAAATCCGCCGAACCCAGAATTTTATCAGTGAACGCGTGCAGGACGCTTCCATCGAGATCGTGCCGCTGTTCGGCGCGCTCGATGCCGCCGTGCAGGACCGCGCCATCGCGCCGGCGCCGAAGGGCACGCGCAAGGTCGTGCTGGCGACATCGATCGCGGAAACGTCGCTCACCATCGAAGGCGTGCGCATCGTCGTCGATTGCGGTCTCGCCCGCGTGCCGCGCTATGAGCCCGACATCGGGTTGACGCGGCTCGAGACCGTGCGCGCCTCGCGCGCCGCAGTGGACCAGCGCCGTGGCCGCGCCGGCCGCACCGAGGCCGGGGTATGCTACCGGCTCTGGGACGAGCCGCAGACGGCCTCGCTCACGCCCTACACCCAACCGGAAATCCTCAGCGCCGATCTGTCCTCGCTCGTGCTCGATCTCGCGCAATGGGGCGTCGCCGATCCCGCTGCACTGTCGTTCCTCGATCCGCCGCCGCAGCCGGCCTGGAAGGAAGCGAAGAGCCTGCTCTCCGAGCTCAACGCGCTCGATGGCGACGGCCGCATCACCGCCGAAGGCAAGAGCCTGCGCGCGCTGGCGCTGCCGCCGCGGCTGGCGCGCATGATCGTTGATTCACATCGTGCCGGGGAGGGCGAAGCCGCCGCCGAGATCGCGGCGATCATCACCGAGCGCGGGCTCGGCGGCGACAGCGTCGATCTCGAGCACCGGCGCGACCAGTTCCGCCGCGACCGCTCGCCGCGTGCCGCCAGCGCGCGCGATCTGGCGCGGCGCTGGGCCTCGCAGGTCGCGGCGTCGGAGAAGGCGGGGCCGCAGGAGGATATCTCGACCGGCCTGATGCTCGCCTATGCATTTCCGGACCGTGTCGCGCGCAACCGCGGCAATGGCAGCTTCGTGCTGGCCAATGGCCGCGGCGCGTCCGTCGAGCAGACCTCCTCGCTCGCCCGCGCTCCCTACATCGCGATCGGCGAAATGACGGGAACGGCGGCGAGCGGCCGCATCCTGCTTGCCGCACAGATCACGCAGGAGGAGATCGAGCAACATTTCGCCGAGCACATCGAGAGCGCCGATGAGATCACCTTCGACCGTGGCGCGATGGGGCTGCGGGCGCGGCGCAAGCGGGTGCTGCACGCCATCACGCTCTCGGAGGCGACGCTTGCCGTCTCGCCCTCGGAGGATACCGCGCGCATCTTCGCAGACGGGCTGATCGCAGCCGGCCTCGACCGGCTGCCCTGGTCGAAGGCGGCCAAGCAGTGGCGCGACCGCGTGACGTTCCTGCGCAAGGCCGAGGGTGACAGCTGGCCCGATCTGTCCGACGATGGATTGATCGCGCGGCGCGACGACTGGCTGGTGCCGGCGCTCTACGACAAGATCGCGCTCAAGGACATCTCCGCGGGCGATCTCTCCGAGGCGCTGATGGCGCTCTTGCCCTGGGAGATGCGCGCGCGGCTCGATCGCGAGGCGCCGACGCATTTCGAGGCGCCGACCGGAAGCGTGCTTGCGATCGACTACGAGGCCGAGCAGGGGCCGACCATTGCGGTGCGGCTGCAGGAATTGTTCGGCCTCAACACCCATCCCGCGATCGCTGCCGGCAGGGTGCCGCTGGTGCTGGAATTGCTGTCGCCGGCGCAGCGCCCGGTGCAGGTGACGCGCGATCTGCCCGGCTTCTGGCGCGGCAGCTACGCGGCCGTACGCTCCGACCTGCGCGGCCGCTATCCGCGCCACCCCTGGCCGGACGATCCCGCCAATGCGTTGCCGACAAGGCGGGCGAAGCCGCGCGGCACGTGAGAACTGGCGATCGATATTAACCGTCCGCTCATCCTTTTCGTCAAAATGACACGTGTCCCGGCCTGCCTTCGCTCGCGGACAAACGTGCCGCGTGGTGAAATCGGGCTTTCGGCTCGGAAGTGGTGTGATGCGTAACATTGTGATCTTCGCGGCCGTGATGCTCGGCCTCGGCACCTTCATGGCCCAGATGGCGGACAAGATGAGCTCCGCCTCCGCGACCTCGGTGCCGCGCACGACCGTGGCCGTCGCCTCCATTGCGCCGGCCGGCGGCCGCAACCTGGTCCTCTCTCGTGACGTCCGCGGGCATTTCCAGGCCGAAGGCCGCATCGAGGGTCAGCGCATTGGCTTCATGGTCGATACCGGCGCGTCCGTCGTTGCGCTGAACGAGACCTCGGCAGCGCGTTTCGGCCTGCGTCCCTCGCGCGGCGAGTACACCGCAACCGTCTCCACGGCCAACGGCACCATCAAGGCCGCGCGCACCCGCATCGCCATGCTGGAGGTCGGCGGCCTCATCGTGCGCGACGTCGATGCGATGGTGCTGCCGGATGCGGCGCTCTCGGAGAACCTGCTCGGTCTCTCCTTCCTGTCTCGCCTGAAGCGCTTCGAATACGCCAACGGCCAGATGGTGCTGGAGCAATAGGCGCGGCCCGCACGATCGTCCGACTGTCATTTTCAAAGAAAATATCTTTGCTCTGACCGCCCTCGCGGCAACGTTTCTTCGTTACCAAACTGCCGCAATTATCGGCCATAAGCCTTCATTCCCGCCTTTCGTTGCGGCCCGGCATTCGCTAAGGCTGCAGCAAATCCAGCCCCCTTTTCACGAGACTGTCTCAATGTTCCCGAAGCCGAAATCCGTATTGTTGCCCAACACCTATGCCTTCGAATCCGAGCCGATGGTGAAGCCGACGGGCTTTCGCGAGTATGACGCGCGCTGGTTGTTCCAGAAGGAAATCAACCTGATGGGTGTACAGGCGCTCGGCATGGGGCTGGGCGCGCTGATCGCCGAACTCGGCGTCAAGCAGGAGATCGTTACCGGTCACGATTTCCGCGGCTATTCGGCCTCGATCAAATATGCGCTGATCTCCGGCCTGATGGCGGCGGGCTGCAAGGTGCACGACATCGGGCTTGCGGTGACGCCGATGGCCTATTTCGCACAGTTCGATCTCGACGTGCCCTGCGTCGCCATGGTCACGGCCTCGCACAACGACAATGGCTGGACCGGCGTGAAGATGGGCGCCAACCGTCCGCTGACCTTCGGTCCCGACGAGATGACGCGGCTGAAGCAGATCGTTCTCAATGCCGAGTTCAAGAACAAGGCCGGCGGCTCCTACCAGTTTCACGAGAACTATCCGGCGCGCTACATCGCCGATCTCACCTCTCGTCCGAAGCTGACGCGCAAGCTCAAGGTGGTCGCGGCCTGCGGCAACGGCACCGCCGGCGCGTTCGCGCCGCAGGTGCTGGAGGCGATCGGCTGCGAGGTGATCCCGCTCGACACCGAGCTCGACCACACCTTCCCGAAATACAATCCCAACCCCGAGGACATGGAGATGCTGCACGCGATCCGCGACGCGGTGCTGCATCACAAGGCCGATGTCGGACTCGGCTTCGACGGCGACGGCGACCGCTGCGGCGTCGTCGACAACACCGGCGAGGAGATCTTTGCCGACAAGGTCGGCGTGATGCTGGCGCGCGACATGTCGGCGATCCACAAGGACGCGCATTTCATCGTCGACGTGAAGTCGACCGGCCTGTTCGTCACTGATCCCGTGCTGCAGAAACAGGGCGCCAAGACCGCCTATTGGAAGACCGGCCATTCCTACATGAAGCGCCGCACCAACGAGACGGGCGCGCTGGCGGGCTTCGAGAAGTCGGGCCATTTCTTCTTCAACAAGCCCTATGGCCGCGGCTATGACGACGGCCTGGTCTCGGCGATCGCGATCTGCGACATGCTCGACCGTGCGCCGGGCAAGTCGATGGCGGATCTGAAGAACGCGCTGCCGAAGACCTGGTCGTCGCCGACCATGTCGCCGCACTGCGCCGACGAGACCAAGTATGGCGTCATCGACCAGGTGGTGAAGCACTTCGAAGGCCTGCAGGCGAAGGGCGCCAAGATCGGGGGACAGGCGATCCGCGATCTCGTCACCGTCAACGGCGTGCGCGTCACGGTGGAGGACGGCAGCTGGGGCCTGGTGCGCGCCTCCTCCAACAAGCCCGAGCTCGTCGTCGTGGTCGAGAGCCCGGTCTCCGAGCAGCGCATGCACGACATGTTCGAGATGGTGAACAGCGTGCTGCGCACGCATCCGGAAGTCGGCGAGTATAATCAGAAGATCTGATTTGGCGTCAGGGCGTCTGCGCTTGCCGCATCCACTGCTGTGTCATCGCCCGCGAAAGCGGGTGATCCAGTATTCCAGAGGCGGTCGTCGCATACGGAGAAGCCGCGGCGTACTAGATCGCCCGGTCCCGGCTCCGCCAAGGTTACGCCGGGCCACGATGGTGCTCGGCCGGCGAAGCCTTAGCGAAGTCGGCAAGCCGGGCGATGCCAGCGTCCGTGTGGCAGCGCCTACGCTGTCCGCAACGAGCCCAGGAAGCCGTCAACCTCGGCCTTCAACCGCTCCGACTGCGATGACAATCCGGCCGCAGCCTGATGCATCTTCGAAGCCGCTGCGCCGGCCTCGTTCGATGCCTTGCTGACGCTCGAGATGTTGTCGTTCACCTCGCGCGTGCCGGTGGCTGCCTGCTGCAGGCTGCCGGCGATCTCGCGCGTTGCCAGACCCTGCTGATCGACCGCGGTCGAGATCTGGCCGGAGATCTGGTCGATCTCCGCAATCGTCGCGCCGATCGCCTGGATGGCGTTGACGGCATCGCCGGTCGCGCTCTGGATGTTCTGCACCTGCGCCGAGATCTCCTCGGTGGCCTTTGCGGTCTGGTTCGCCAGCGCCTTCACCTCGCTCGCGACGACGGCAAAGCCCTTGCCGTGCTCGCCGGCACGGGCCGCTTCGATGGTCGCGTTCAGCGCCAGCAGGTTGGTCTGGTTGGCGATGGTCTGGATCAGCGTCACGACCTCGCCGATCTTCTGGGTGCCGCTGGCAAGGCCCTCGACGACCTGATTGGTGCGGCGGGCTTCGTCCGCGGCCCGGGCCGCGATTTCGGCGGAACGGGCGACCTGCTGAGTGATGCTGCTGACCGACGCGGTGAGCTCCTCGGTTGCTGCAGCCACCGTTTCGACATTGCTCGAGGCCCGATTCGAGGCTGCGGCCGCGGCGGCGGTCTGCCGCGCGGTGTCGGCGCTGTTGTTGCTCATCGAGGACGACAATTGCTGCACCTCGCCGGCGGCGATCGCCACCGCCTCGACGATGCTGCCGATGCTGCGCTCGAAATTGCCGGCCAGCCGCTGCTTGGCCGCCTCACGGTCCTGCTTCGCGCGCTGCTCGACTTCGCTGCGTTCGCTGTTGGCGCGTGCTTCCGCCGCCATCGCGGCCCGGGCCTCGGCGGTCTTCACTGCCGTGGTCTCGAACAGTTCCTGGAGCTTGTGCGCCAGCGCGATCAGCACGCCCGCCTCGATCAGCAAAATCACCGCGTGAAGCACGACGCGGCCGAAATCGGAGCCGCCCGGATAGATCGCCGCAGGCAGCAGGAAGTTCAACGCGATGTGATGCAATGCCACCGCGACCGTCGCTGCGGCGATCGCACGATAATCGCAATAGGCGACGATGCACGCCAGCGCGGCAAAGAAGTACATGTGCATGTCGATCTGCCACGGGTTCCCCTCGAACTGCCAGGTGAACATCGACACGCCGCTCATCAGGGCGACGGAGAACACCAGGCGTGTGGAGAGGCCGTTGCCCGACATGCGCCAGGACAAGGTCGCGGCGAGCGCGAAGACGGTCATGAAGATGGCGGGGATGAGCCAGGCCTTGCCGAGCGCCAGTCCGATCGTCACGCTGATAGGCACGTGCAGCCAGAGCACCGCGACAAGGACCTTGCTGGTGGTCTGGCGCAGCGATTCCAGTCCGTCGTTCTCGATAGTCATCACGTCATCCCCCGGCCTATCTGCCAATGCATGCCGACACCGCTTGCGCGTCCATCACGAACCAGGCACCGGCCTCATAGAGGCGGCGCAGTCCGTCATGGTCATCCGGGCGGACGACGAGGAGGGTGGGAAGGGCGGTTGCCCCGACGATCGCCGCTTGCGCCGATCCCGCAGCCTCAAACACCTGCTGCGTGCCCCACCAGGGCGGAAACACAACTGCGACAATTGTCGCGCCCGGACGAACCTGTAAGGTGAGGATTGCGAGCGCGATCCAGCCTGCGACCAGCAACGCAGTCGCATTCGCCCAGGCAGGCCAAAGCCGGGACGGAATCGCCGTTCTCCCCTCCATGCGGCGAAGATAGGCGGCCGAACCTAATTCTCGGTAAATGGTTCCTTACCGAGGTACCGTGTCAGGCGGAGACCGGGAACGTACGGGTGATCAGCGGCGATCGCCGCCGATCTCAGTTCGTGCGGCGTGGGTTGCTGGCTCGATCTAAGCCGCCACCACTGCCGGGATCGGCAGCGCGGTGACCGACTTGATCTTCTCCATCGCGAAGCGCGAGGTGACGTTCTTCAGCGGCACGGCGCTGATCAGCTTCTTGTAGAACACGTCATAGGCCTGCATGTCCGCGACCACGACGCGCAGCATGTAGTCGACGTCGCCGGCCATGCGGTAGAACTCCATCACCTCCGGCATGGCGCTGACGGCTTCGGCGAACCGCTTCAGCCAAGCGTCGGAATGGTCGGAGCTCTCCACCGATACGAATACGGAGATGCCGAGCCCGATCTTGTTCTGGTCGACGAGGGCGACGCGCTTGATGATCACGCCATCGGCCTCCAGCCGCTGGATGCGCTTCCAGCAGGGGGTGGAGGACAGGCCGACGCGGTCGCCGATCTCGGCGACGGAGAGGGAGGCATCGTCCTGGAGGACCATCAGAATCTTGCGGTCGATGGCATCGAGGCGGCGGCTGGTCTCGGGGATCTGGACGGCAAGGTCGGTCATTTGAAGAACTTTGTTCCAATTTATGGGCTGATTTTCCTGATATAGAGAAAATCATTCCACATCAAGCCCATAATCTCGGCGCGCCAGTGGAATCGCTCTAGGGTCCGTCTTGTAAAAACCCTTCAACTTCAAGGCGTTGCGGCGCGGCTTGGCCGCCGCCATGGCGGGTGCATTTCAGCGCTGCAGCGGCCGCGGCGAATCGCAGCGCCTCCCGCGCGTCCTTGCCCTCGGCAAGGCCGAGCGTGAATGCGCCATGGAAGACGTCGCCGGCGCCGAGCGTATCGACCGCCTGAACCGGGAAGGCCGGTGTCTCCTCCAGCTCGCCCTCCTCGTTCAGCCAGATCGTGCCGCGTGGGCCGCGGGTGGCGGCAAGGAAGGCCGGCGTCAGCCCGGCCAGCCGCTTCAAGGCTTCGCCGTCGTCAGCGATGCCCGCGGTCTCCTGCACCTGTTCGCCGGCGAACAGCAGATGCGATGCGGTCGTGAGCAGGCGGTCCTGCAGCGCCATCGGGCGGTCGACGCCGACGATGATGGCAATGCCGCGCCGGCGCGCCTCAGTGCAGAGGGAGGTCGCGAACGCCCCGCAGCGGCTTTCGACCAGCACTGCCCGGCAATCGGCGAACAATTCGTCCGCGTCCGGCAGCTTCACCGTCCACAGGCCGGGATCGCGATAGATGGTGAGCGTTCGCTCGCCGGAGGGCTCGATCATGATCGCCGAGACCGGCGTGGCCAGGCCCGGCATGCGCACGATGTGCGTGGTGTCGATGCCTTCAGCTTCCATCCGTTCGAGGATGAAGCCGCTCGACGTCTCCCGCGCATCGCCCATGGGCCCCGCGAACGCGACGCGGCCGCCGAGCCGGGAAATGGCGATCGCGGCATTGAGCGCGTTGCCGCCGCAGATCTCCACAAGATGGCTCGCATTCGCCTTGCTGCCGCGTTCGGGCAGGGCCTCGACGCGAAAGGTGAGATCGCGCACGGGAATGCCGATGCAGAGGATGCGCGGCGCGATCCCGGATGGCGCCATCGGCGATCAGCCCTTGTCGTGCACCCAGCGGCCGAGCAGATGGTGAGCGATGGCGAAGGGATGCGGGCCGGCGAGCCCGTCGGGATGGGTCCGCGCCAACATCTTTGCAGCCTCCTCGCGCGTGAACCAGCGCGCATCCTCCAGCTCCGAATGATCGACCACGACGTCGTCGCTCACGGCCCGCGCGCTGCAGCCGATCATCAACGACGACGGATAAGGCCAGGGCTGGGTCATGTAATATTGCACGTCGGTGCAGCGAATCCCGGACTCCTCGAAGATTTCGCGGCGCACCGCATCCTCGATGGTCTCGGCGGCTTCGACGAAGCCGGCGAGGCAGGAATACATGCCCGGCGGAAAATGCTTCTGGCGGCCGAGCAGGCATTTGTCGCCGGAGGCGACCAGCATGATCACGACCGGATCGGTGCGCGGAAAATGCTCGGCCTTGCAGGCAGGACAATCGCGCTTCCAGCCGCCTTCCTTCATAGCACTGCGCGTGCCGCAATTGGCGCAATAGCCGTGGCGTTGATGCCAGCTCACCATCGACTTCGCCATCGCGATCGCCGACAGCTCCTCGGGCGGAACGGCGCCCTGCATCGCCATGCCGCGCAGCTCGGTCACGGTATACTCGCCGCCGCCGACCAGCTTCTCGGCGGCCGCCTGCGACAGGCCCATGCCGAACATGGCCGCGCCGTCACGCAGGCCGAGGAAGATCGTGCCGGGATTGGCGCCGCATTTCAGCGCCTCGCCGATCCCGAGCAGCGCGCGCACCGTCTCGCCCTCCCGCTTCACGAGAAGCGAGTCGCGGTAGACGACATAGGCCCGCGACGACGGCTTCTGCTCCATCGCGAACAGCTTCTCGTCGTCGCGGCGCAGATGCGCGGCGCGGTCGAGGATGTTGGTGACGAAGGCCGGTTGCCCTAACGGAAAGGCGTCGAATGCTGACATGTCGTGTTCTTTCAACCCAACCAGATCTTGCGGCGAAGCGCGCTGATGAAATTCTGGACTTCGGTGGCGTCATGGGCCAGCGGCGGCATCACGCCCCATACCGGCCGCGGCCAGGCCGCGTCGCTGGTCCGGCGCGCGATGATGTGAACGTGAAGCTGCGGCACCAGGTTGCCGAGGGCTGCGACATTGAGCTTGTCGCATCCGGTGATCTCCTTCAGCGCGCGCGAGACGCGGGAGATCTCGGTCATCAGCTGCGCCTGCTGCACCTCGTCGAGGTCGATGATCTCGACCGCATCAGGCCGCCGCGGCACCAGCAGCAGCCAGGGATAGTGCGCATCCTTGATGACCAGCACCTTCGACAGCGGCAGGTCGCCGATGTCGATCGTGTCGTCTTTCAGGCGGGAGTGCAGCGACCAGGCGGGTTCGGGCATAGGTGTTTCCGGATGGCCCGGTGGGGACGGGCGTGTTGGGCCGGACCATACGATAGGGATTTTGCCAGGGGAAGGTTGGGGGCCGCGGGGGCGGCATGCTCCGCTGTCGTCCCGGGGCTCGCGCTACGCGCGCCCCGGAATGACGGAACTACGCCTCCGCAATCACTCGCGCATTGGCGCGGATCGAGGCTTCGCTGACACGAATCCCGAGGCCGGGTCCATCCGGCACCACGACGTGCCCGGCGCGGTTGGCGACGCGCTCTTCCAGCACGTCCTCGGTCAGCACATGATGCGGCATGTAGAATTCGCAGCCGAGCGAGATGCCCGGCGTGGCCGCGATCAGCTGCGTGCCTGCGGCTAGCCCAATGCCGCCCTCCCACAGCGTGCCGCCATAGCCGGGCAGGCCCGTGATATCGGCGATCGCCATGATCGCCTGCGCCTCGAACAGGCCGCCGGCCTTCATCAGCTTGACCGAGACCGCGTCGGCCGCCTCGCGGCGCACCACCTCCATCATGTCGCGGCGATCGAAGCAGCTTTCGTCCGCGAGAACAGGTGTCTCCAGCGCCGCGGTGAGCTGCGCCATCACGTCGAGATATTTGCGCGGCACCGGCTGCTCGATGAAGGTCGGTGCGAACTCTTCGACGTCGCGCAAGGTCTTGATGGCGCCGAACGGCGCGAGCGCCTGGTTATAGTCGACGCGCAAATCGACCTTGTCGCCGAATTCCTTCCGGATCGCTTCGAGGTGCGCGAGGTCCTCGCGATGCGGCTTCACGCCGGTCTTGACCTTGTAGATGACGTTGCCGTCCGGAACCATCTTGCGCATGCGGTCGAGATCGGCGGCGAAATCGGGATCGGCGATCGAGAAGGAGAGGGGGATGGTGTCGCGCACGCGGCCGCCGAGCAGGTCGGCGACCGAAAGCCCCGAGGACTTGCCGACGATGTCCAGCAGCGCCATCTCGATCGCGACTTTCGCTTCGGCGTGGCCGACCAGCGCGCGGTCGAGCTCGGCCATCAGCGCGCGTATGCGCCGCACGGATTTGCCGAGCACGATCGGACGCAAATAGATATCGAGCGCGGCGAACGCGGCTTCCGGCGTTCCCGTGAAGACCTCCCATGGCGCGGCCTCGCCCCAGCCGATCACGCCGTCGCTGGACGTGAGCTCGATCAGCACGCGCTTCACCGTGCCCTTGACGTTGCCGACGCCTTGCAGACGCGCCATCTTGATCGGGCTTTCGATCAGGAACAGCCTGAGACGTTCGATGGTCGCTCCGGTCATGTCAGACCTCCATTGACGTGCCAGATCTGGCCGGTGACGTAGGATGCCTTCGGGGATGCCAGGAAGGCGATGATCTCGGCGACCTCCTCGGGTCGCCCGCGGCGGCGCATCGGGATCAGCGCCTCGGTCGCGGCGATCTGCTCGGGGGAGAGCCGGCTCTCGCTCGGCTTGTCCTTGACGATGAGGCCGGGTGAAACCGCGTTGACGGTAATGCCATCCCTAGCGAGCTCGATCGCGGTCAGCCGCACCAGCGCTTCCAGCGCGGAACGGCTCGCGGCGGTCGCGGCGAAGGGCGCGAATTCGGGCCGGATCACGTGCGCAACGAAGGACGACACCGCAACGATCCGCGCGTCTTGCCCGGCGCGCAGCAGTGGAAGTGCAGCGTCGATCATCCGCGTGAACGCGAGCGCCGATTCGTCCATCGCCTGCCGGAACTGATCCGCCGGCGTGCCGATCGCGCTGCCGCGGCGGGCGTGGCCGCCGACCAGGATCAGTCCATCGAGCCGGCCGAAGGCGGCTTTTGCGGCGGCGAGGGCATCACTGGCCGCGCGTTCCTCGGCGAGATCGCCAAGGCATTTTGCCGCGACGGCGCCTTTCGCTTCGGCATCGGCCGTCGCGGCGTCGAGGCCGTCTGCGTTCGCGCGTGTATGGAGCAGCAGCCCGACGCCAGGCGCCGCGAGCAGCTTTGCCGTGGCGCGGCCGATGCCGCTGGCGGCCCCGGTGACGAGATAGACGCGTTCGATATCAGGCATCAGGGTGTCGCATTTGCCGGCGGCAGCGCGCCGGTGCGGTGGAAATGGCTGAGGAAGGCGCGCGTTGCGGCCTCCCGCGGGCTATCGATGACCTGCCGCGCCGGGCCTTCCTCGACGACGACGCCGTCGCGCATGAAGATGAGACGGTCGGCAACCTCGCGGGCAAAGGCGATCTCGTGGGTCACGATCACCATGGTCATGCCTTCGGATGCCAGTTGCTGGATCACGTTCAGGACTTCACCGACCAATTCAGGATCGAGCGCGGAGGTCGCCTCGTCGAACAGCATGACGTCGGGCTCCATCGCGAGCGCCCGCGCGATCGCGACGCGCTGCTTCTGCCCGCCGGAGAGCGTCGCCGGATATTGGTCCGCCTTCTCGGCAAGCCCTACCTTGGCGAGCTGCGCCCGCGCGAGCTTTTCCGCATCCGCCCTGGCCATCCGCCGCACCGTGACCGGTCCCTCCATCACGTTCTGGAGCGTCGTCATGTGCGGGAACAGGTTGAATTGCTGGAACACCATGCCGGTGGTGGCGCGGAATCTTGCCAGCGACTTCACATCGGGGAGCTTCGAACCCTCACCGAACGCAAAGCGGGTGTCGCCGACGCGGACGCTGCCGCCGTCGGGCACGACCAGGAGATTGATGCAGCGGAGCAGCGTCGACTTGCCGGAGCCGGACGGACCGATCAATGCCACCACGCCGCCCTTGGCGACGTCGAGGTTGATGTTCTTGAGGACCTCGTTGCTGCCGAAGCTCTTGCGAAGGCTGCGGATCTCGATTTTCGGCGTTTCGCTCATTCGCTGACCGCCAGTCGCTTCTCGCCGCGCCGGACGAGGATGGTGAGCGGAATCAGGATCGCCGCATAGGCGACCGCGACGGCGGTGTAGGTTTCCAGCGGCCGGTAGCTGTCATGGGCGGCGACCTGGCTCTGATAGACGAGGTCGGGCACCGCCAGCACCGAGACCAGCGAGGTGTTCTTGAACTGGATGATCGACTGATTCATCAGCGCCGGGATCATGCGCTTGATCGCCTGCGGCAGCACGATGCGGCGCATGGTCTGGATCGGCGTCATGCCGAGCGCGGCGCCGGCTTCGGACTGGCCGCGATCGATCGAGATGATGCCGCCGCGGATGATCTCGGAATAGAACGAGCCGCCATAGAGCGAGAGCGCCAGCGCCGAGGCCGTGATCGGCGTCATCTCGACGCCGGCGAGGATCGGCAGTGCGTAATAGAACCAGATCAGCTGCACCAGGATCGGCGTGCAGCGGAACGCCTCGATGAAGGCAAGCGCGGCGAGGCGCAGCGCCTTGAAGCGCGACAGGCTGCCGAAGGCACCCAGCAGGCCGAACAGCAGCCCGCACACCACGATGACCACGGTGAAGCCGACGGTGACGCCGAGCCCGTTGAGAAAGAGCCAGCGATAGCTCCAGAGAATTCCGAAGTCCCACTGATACATGCGTGCTTTACTCGTCGTGGGTGACGTGATTCCGGGGCGCCCGGAGGGCGAACCCGGAATCCAGAGATTGTAGCGCGGGATTCCGGGTTCTCGCTTCGCGAGCCCCGGAATGCCGGGGGGAATTTACAGCGAAACGCCTGGCGGAATGTCCGCTTCCGTCACGCCCACCAGCTCCATGTTGGTGATGATCGCGTTGCGGATGAAGCCGAGGCCCTTGTTGAAGTCGATCCAGGTGTTGACGTAGTCGCGCCAGGTCTTGTCGGTCTCGCGGCGGAAGCCGGCATTGGATGTGGTGGCGAAGATCGGCGTCGGCAGCACGAGCTGGCCGAGCGAGGGGTTCTTCTTCAGCACGGTCAGCGACAGCATGGTGATCAGACATTGCGCGTCGACGCGGCCGGTCTGCAGCGCGGCGGTGGCGTCGTCGGCGGTCTTCAGCCGCGTGATCTGCGCCTTCGGCGTCAGGCGGCTGACGACCTGGTCGTGCGAGGAGCCCTGGTCGACGGCGATCTTGATGTCGGGCGAGTTCAGCTCGGCCCAGGTCTTCGGCTTGAAGTCCTTCTTGCAGAGGATGGCGAAGGCGTTGTTGAAGACCGGCACCGAGAAGTCGACCACCAGCGCGCGCTTCGGAGTCGGGTTGAGGCCGAAGAAGATGTCGATCTTGTTGGCCTGCAGATCGAGCACCGAATTGCCCCAGGTGGTCTCGGTAATCTCGAGCTCGGCCTCCATGTCGTCGGCGAGTCCCTTGGCGATGTCGATGTAAAAGCCCTTCCACTGGCCGGAGGCGAGGTCCTTCATGTAATAGGGCGCGCCGCCGCCGACCGCGCCGATTCGCATCTTCTTGGTGCGGCGGATGCGGGCAAAGGTCGATTCATTCGGATCGGCCGTCTGCGCCACCGCCGGGGCGGCCAGCGCGGCCGCGGTTACTGCGCCAAGTCCGACAATCGAGGCAACATCACGACGTGTAACCATTGGGATCAATCGCTTTTCTGGTTGGGTGGGGGTTCCGCCAATCGTTCTTAGCAAGGTGCTCCCAGCGGCGAAAGCACAGCCTATCGGCTGGGCAGACCGGTAATTGCCCGGATGATGGGCAGGATCAAGTCGTTCGGGGCGATACCCGCTTGCTTTCCGCGCCCGTTGGCCCCAAATAGGGACCGGGAGATTGGCGGTGGACGAGCCACTCGCCAACCGGGTCAGGTCCGGAAGGAAGCAGCCCTAACGAGGTCCGGATCGGGTCGCTCGTCAGTCTCCTACCTGTTTTTCCGAGCGAATTGCGCCGGCGGGTCTCCCGCCAGCGCGCTCCTTTCCGCAAAAGCCGGCCGAGAGAGATTTCATTGCGGATCGACCGATGACCGACGCTGGCGCCCCTCCCAATCCCGACAGCGCCGGCCCGGCTGGCAACGCGCCTTACCGGGTGCTGGCGCGGAAATACCGCCCTTCCTCTTTCGACGACCTGATCGGCCAGGAAGCCGTGGTCCGTACCGTCTCCAACGCGTTCGAGACCGGACGGATTCCGCAGGCCTGGATCCTCACCGGCGTCCGCGGCGTCGGCAAGACCACCACTGCGCGGATCCTGGCCCGCGCCCTCAACTACGAGATGCCGGACGGCTCGGTGAAGGGCCCGACCATCTCCATGCCCACGCTCGGCGTGCACTGCCAGGCGATCATGGAAAGCCGGCACATGGACGTGCTGGAGATGGACGCCGCTTCGCACACCGGCGTCGACGACGTCCGCCAGATCAATGACAGCGTGCGCTACGCCCCTGCCAGTGCGCGCTACAAGGTCTACATCATCGACGAAGTCCACATGCTGTCGACGGCGGCGTTCAACGCCTTCCTGAAGACGCTGGAGGAACCGCCGGAGCACGCCAAATTCGTGTTCGCCACGACCGAGATCCGCAAGGTTCCGGTCACCGTGCTGTCGCGCTGCCAACGCTTCGACCTGCGCCGCGTCGAGGCCGACGTGCTGATGAAGCACCTCGCCAATATCGCCGCGAAGGAAAGTGTCGAGATCGAGCCGGAGGCGCTCGGCATCATCGCGCGCGCCGCCGAAGGCTCGGTGCGCGATTCGCTGTCGTTGCTCGACCAGGCCATTGCCCATGCGGCGGGACAGGTTAAGGCCGATGCGGTCAGGCAGATGCTGGGGCTCGCCGACCGCACCCGCGTCATCGATCTGTTCGATTCGCTGGCGCGCGGCGACATCGCCGCCGCGTTCAAGGAGTTCCGCGACCAGTACGATGTCGGCGCCGATCCCATCGTCGTGTTGTCGGACCTCGCCGAATTCGTCAATTTCGTTACCCGCGTGAAGATCGTGCCGGCGACCGCGGACAATGTCGCCTATGGCGAGACCGAGCGGGTTCGCGCGCGGGACTTCGCCTCGAAGATCTCGATGCGGGTGCTGTCGCGGATGTGGCAGATGCTGCTCAAGGGCATCACCGAGGTGCAGGCCGCCACGCGCCCCGCCGCAGCGGCGGAAATGGTGCTGGTGCGCATCGCCTATGTCGCCGACCTGCCGACGCCGGACGAAGCCATCCGGATGCTGGAGCAGAACGGCGGCGGCTCGCCGGTCGTGAGCGGTGGCAGCGCGGCGCGCAGCAGCGCGCCGTCCGCGCCGGTCGCGTCTGCCGCGCCAGTTCGCATGCCGACATCCTCGCCGGCCTCGTTCGGCGGTGGCGCAGCCCGTCCACAGATGGCGGCGCCCGCGCCGGATCCGCAAGGTGCCGCGCCCGTGCTGCGCGTCACCAGCTTCACCCAACTCGTCGCACTGGCGGGGCAGAAGCGCGACATCATGACCAAGAGCGCGCTCGAGGGCGACATGCGCCTCGTCCGTTTCGAGGAGGGGCGCCTCGAAGTTGCGCTCGAACCCAACGCCTCCAAGACCATGATCTCGGAGCTTGCGAAGAAATTCGAGCTATGGACCGGCCGCCGCTGGACCGTGATCGTTTCCAACGAGCAGGGCCAGCCGACGCTGCGCTCGGTGAATCAGGCGGCGAAGCAGGAGCATGCCCGTACCGCCGAGGCCGATCCGCGCGTGCAGGAGGTGCTGTCGCGTTTCCCCGGCGCCAAGGTCGTCGAGGTCCGCAGGCTTGCCCCCGAGACGCCGGAAACCAATATTAATTCAGACTATGGCAGTGACGATCCGCCCGACGGTTCCGACGGCGACGACGATCTCTGAGCCATCTTTTCAAGGACACGCGAGCTATGGCTGATTTTCTCGGCATGATGAAACAGGCGGCGCAGCTGCAATCCAAGATGCAGGAGATGCAGGACCAGCTCTCCAACGTCGAGGTCGAGGGCATTTCCGGCGGCGGCCTCGTCGCCGTACGCATGACCGCGAAGATGGACGTGAAAGGCATCAAGATCGATCCCTCGCTGATGAAGGCGGAGGAGCGCGAAGTGCTGGAAGACCTGCTCGTCACCGCGCTCAGCGATGCCCGCCGCAAGGCGGAGACCGCGATGCAGGAGAAGATGCAGGCCCTCACGGGCGGTCTCGGCCTGCCGCCGGGATTGTTCGGCCAGTAAGATGGGCGCGGTTGCAGGTCCTGAGATCGAGCGGCTGGTCCAGCTTCTCGCGCGGCTGCCGGGCCTCGGTCCGCGCTCGGCGCGGCGCGCCGCCCTGCATCTGATCAAGAAGCGCGAAGCGCTGATGATGCCGTTGTCCTCGGCCCTGCAGGTCGCACTCGACAAGGTCGAGGTCTGCAAGACCTGCGGCAACATCGACACGCAGAATCCCTGCACGGTCTGCACCGATCCGAAGCGCGATCCGTCCATCATCGTCGTCGTCGCCGATGTCGCCGACCTCTGGGCGCTGGAGCGGGCCAATGCCACCCGGGGGCGCTACCACGTGCTGGGCGCGACGTTGTCGCCGCTCGACGGCGTCGGCCCGCAGGACCTCACCATCGATGTGTTGGTGGCACGCGCGCATGACCAGCAGGTTCAAGAGATCATCCTGGCGCTCAACGCGACGGTGGACGGCCAGACCACGGCGCATTACATCACCGACCTGCTCCAGGACGCCAACGTGAAGGTGACACGGCTCGCCCACGGGGTTCCCGTCGGCGGCGAGCTTGATTATCTCGATGAAGGTACGCTATCGGCTGCGATGCGGCAGCGCACCCTGTTCTAGCCATCCAGATCTTACGGAACGGACGACATGACGAAACTTTTCGCCACGCGATGGGCTTTGGTCGCGATGATGACGATGCTGGTGAGTCCGGCGATCTCCGCGCAGCAGGGCGACGAGACGCCGCCGTCCAAGCCCGGCAAGCCGATCAACACCGGCGACGTCCTGTCAGGCGAGCTGAACGCGATGAAGGTACGCGACGTCAAGAACGGCAAGCGCGTTGCGACCTACCAGATCACGTCAGAGCCGCGCCGGCTGCCGCCGCCGAACGGGCTCTGCAATCTCGAGACCGGCCCCGAGACCTTCCAGCTCGTCACCTCCAGCGACGCGCAGGCCACGCAGCTGAAATCGTTCGTCGGCAAGGAGATCTCGGTCAAGGTCGACGAGATCGCCTGCGCCAGCGACGCCGGCCAGATGAGTGAAGCGGTGATCACGAAGTGGAGCCTGATCAGGAAGCAGTAGGGGCGGCGCCTCAACACGAGCTGCCGCAGGGTGGGCCAAGGCGCAAAGCGCCGTGCCCACCATTCTTTTGGTAACGACTGAGCGGTGGGCACGCTTCGCTTTGCCCACCCTCCGGCATCGCGGACGAAGCGCGTCCCGGGCCTACACCCGCGCCGGCTCCAGCGTTTCGAAATGGCCGCGCTTCTGCAAGTACGCCAGCAGCATCAGGCTCGGGATGGCGACGAGGACGGAGATCGCAAAGAACATCGGCCAGCCGGTTGCCTTCGCCAGATAGCCCGCGCCCGACGACAGGTAGGTGCGTCCCACGGCGGCGAGCGCCGTCAGCAGCGCATATTGGGTCGCGGTATGCAGCGGGTTCTGGCACAGCGCCGAGAGATAGGCGACGAAGATCACGGTACCGATCGCGTTGCAGAAATTGTCGGAGGTGATTGCGAGGGTCAGCGCCCATTCGTTGACGCCGACCAGCGCAAGCCATGAGAACGACAGGTTGGACATTGCCTGCACGATGCCACCGATCCACAGGCTGGTTGCGAGCGAATAGCGCCGTGCGACGAAGCCGCCGGCAAAGCCGCCGGCCAGGGTCGCCACGATGCCGACGCCCTTGACGATCACGGCGTAGTCGTTGCGTGTGAAGCCGATGTCGATCACGAACGGTACGGTCATGTTGCCGGAAAACGCGTCGGTGAATTTGAACAGCACGACGAAGGCAAGCGCGGCCCACGCTTCCTTTCGCTGCAAAAATTCCGAGAATGCGCCCAGCGCGGCATGAAGCACCCGCGTGAGCGCGCCCTCGTCCGCCGTGGCGGCCTCGGCGCGCGCGGATTGCGCGGGCTCGGTGGCGGCCAGCGCGGTCACCGTGCCGATCAGCACCAGCGCCGCCATCACCACATAGCCCCACATCCAGGCCGCGCCACGAGGGACGACCGCCTCGAAGCCGGTGACGATGAACAAGGCGCCCGCTGTCGAGATCAGCATGCCGATGCGGTAGGCCGCGACATAGGCGGCCATGCCGGCGGCCTGCTCGCTTTCGGGCAGGCTCTCGACGCGGAAGGCATCGACGACGATGTCCTGCGTCGAGGACATCGTCGCGACCAGGAGCGCACCAAGCGCGACGAACAGTGGCGAGCGTGCCGGATCGGTCAGCGCCAACAGCAGAATCGCGCCGATCAGCAGCAATTGCGAAAACACCAGCCACCCACGGCGACGGCCGAAGGCACGCGTGAAGAGCGGGACATGCAGCGCATCGACCAGCGGCGCCCACAGGAATTTCAGCGTGTACGGCGTTCCAACCAGCGCAAAGAGCCCGATCGTTCCAAGATCGACCCCCGCCTCGGCCATCCACACCAGCAGCGTCGATCCCGACAGCGCCAGCGGCAGCCCCGAGGAGAAGCCGAGGAACAGCACGATCAGCACCCGCGGCTGCAGGTAAACGGCAAGGCTCTCGCGCCAGGAGGCGGCGGGAGCGTCAGCAGGTGAGGTCGCGTCGGGTGCGGTCATGCGGCGGTGTTAGCAGATTCTGGCCGTGATGCCTCTTCCACAAAGCTCGTCATGCCCGGGCTTGTCCCGGGCATCCACGTTCTTTGTGCCTCCGAAAAGGCCGTGGATGGCCGGGACAAGCCCGGCCATGACGATGCAGAGCTACTCCCCCGCCTGGAGCTTCCTTGGGAACAGTTCCGGCGCTGTCGTCGCCACCAGCCGTGGGGCTTCCGCCGCATCGCTCTTGCTGAAATCGAGCTCCTCGATCCGCCCTGCGCGCTTCTCGATCTTATCGGCGGAGATCAGAATCTGGCGGACGTCCTCGTTCGCGTCGGCAAAGTGCTTCTGCAACTTCAGCACGCGGTCGCGCAGGCGGCCGAGGTCGTCGCCGAGCTTGATCACTTCAGTCTGGATCTGATCGGCGGCATCGCGCATGCGCGCGTCCTTCATGATCTGCTGCATCACCTGGATCGCGAGCATCAGCAGCGAAGGCGACACCAGAACCACGCGCGCGCGATAGGCCTTCTGGATCACGTCGTCGAAACCGTCATGGATCTCGGCATAGACCGATTCCGACGGCACGAACATCAGCGCCATCTCCTGGGTCTCGCCGGTGACGAGATATTTCTCGGCGATGTCGCTGACATGCTTCATCACATCGCCGCGCAGGCGCTGCGTGGCGACGCGCCGCTCCTCGTCGGTGCGGGCGTCGTGCAGCGCCGTCATCGCCTCCAGCGGAAATTTCGCGTCGATGCAGAGCGGGCGCTGGTCCGGCAGGAACACGACGCAGTCCGGCCGCTTTCCGGTCGAGAGCGTGAACTGGAACTCGTAGGAGCCTTTCGGCAGGCCGTCCTGGACGATCGCCTCCATCCGCGCCTGGCCGAAGGCGCCGCGCGACTGCTTGTTGGCGAGCACGTCGCGCAAGGTGGTCACCTGCGTGGTGAGGTCGGTGAGGTTCTTGTGCGCGCTGTCGATGATGCCGAGCCGCTCGTGCAGCGCGCGCAGGCTCTCCATGGTGTTGCGGGTGGAGTGTTCCATGGATTGCCCGACGCGGTGCGTCACCGAATCCAGCCGCTCATTGACCGCGCGCGCCATCTCGGCCTGGCGGCCGGCCAGCGCCTGGGTCATGGCGTCGACCCGGCCGGACGCTTCGCTCTGGGCATGCAGCACTTGGGCGAGGCGCTCCTCGAGTTCGTCGGCCCGGATCGCGTGCGCCATCGCGAGTTCCGCGCCGCGCCGCCCGGAGCGCGCGATCACGACGGCAATGACTACTAGCAGGATGAGGACCAGGACGCCGAAGCCGATCAGCGCATCGATCGTGCGCACCGGCCAGTCGCCCACCATGGAAATGATGTCGTTCATGCCTGCTCTTCTAGCCGATTCGCATCTGAGTGCGAACGAAGAGGGAACGATGACGGTTAACAACCCACTAATTTTTATGGTTAACGAAAGTCGAAGATTTATGGTTAGCGGCGGGTTAACGGAGTTCCGGGCCGGATTGACCGCATCCGGCGCGCAGCTTAAATCGCGGCCATGGCCCTCAGAGAAATCATCATCCTGCCCGACAAGCAGCTGCGTCTGGTCTCCAAGCCGATCGAAAAGGTCACTTCGGAGATCCGCAAGCTGGCCGACGACATGTTCGAGACCATGTACGATGCGCCCGGCATCGGCCTCGCTGCGATCCAGATCGCGCAGCCGCTGCGGCTGATCACCATGGACCTCGCCAAGCGCGACGAGAACGGCGAGACCAATCCGCTTCCGCGCGTCTTCATCAACCCCGAGATCATCGCCTCCTCCGAGGAGCTGTCGGTCTACGAGGAAGGCTGCCTGTCGATCCCCGAATACTACGAGGAGGTCGAGCGTCCCGCGAAGGTGCGCGTCCGCTTCACCGACCTCGACGGCAAGGTGCACGAGGAGGACGCCGAAGGCCTCTACGCCACCTGCATCCAGCACGAGATCGACCATCTCAACGGAGTGCTGTTCGTCGACTATCTGTCGAAGCTCAAGCGCGACCGCGTGATGAAGAAGTTCGAGAAGGCCGCCAAGCGCGCGGGCGAGTAGGCGCTCTGTCGTTCCGGGGCGATGCAAGGCATCGAACCTGGAACCTCGAGATTCCGGGTTCGGCTCTTCGAGCCGCCCCGGAATGACTGTAACTACATCGCTTCCTTCGCAGGTTTTCCGATGCCTCTCCGCCTGATCTTCATGGGCACGCCCGATTTCTCCGTGCCGACGCTGCTCGAGCTGGTCGCGCATGGCCACGAGATCGTGGCCGTCTACACCCGCGCGCCGAAGCCCGGCGGCCGCCGCGGCCTGCAATTGCAGCCGACCCCGGTCGAGGAAGCTGCGCGAAAGCTCGGCGTTCCCGTGCTGACGCCCAAGACGTTGAAGAGTCAGGAAGCACTCGACGAATTTCGCGCCTTCGATGCCGATGCCGCAATCGTCGTCGCCTATGGCATGATCTTGCCGCAGGCGATCCTCGATGCGCCCAGGCTCGGCTGCTACAATCTGCACGCTTCGCTGCTGCCGCGCTGGCGGGGCGCCGCGCCGATCAACCGCGCCATCATGGCAGGCGATGCCGAGAGCGGCGTGATGGTGATGAAGATGGATGTCGGCCTCGATACCGGTGACGTCGCCATGGCGGAGCGGCTTGCGATCACCGACAGCATGACCGCGCTCGATCTGCACGACCGTCTCTGCCGGTTGGGGGCCGATCTCATGGTGCGCGCGATGGCCGCGCTCGATCGCGGCGGGCTCCAGCTCAGGAAGCAGAGCGAGGACGGCGTCACCTATGCCGCCAAGATCGACAAGGCCGAGGCGCGGATCGACTGGGCCAAGCCTGCGCGCGCGGTGCTGCGCCACATTCACGGCCTGTCGCCGTTCCCCGGAGCGTGGGCCGAGCTCGCAGGCGTCAGCGAGAACGCGCGCGTCAAAATCCTGCGCTGCGAGCTTGCGACAGGCGCGGGCACGCCGGGCGAGGTGCTCGACGATCTGCTCACCATCGCCTGCGGCGACGGCGCCATCCGCATCGTCGAGCTGCAGCGCGAAGGCAAGGGCCGGATGCAGGCCGCGGACTTCTTGCGCGGCGTACCGCTGAGGACGGGCGCGAGGTTCAGCTAGCCAACTCGTGATACGCGGGCTTGACCCGCGTATCCATCTTCTAACAAAACTCTCTCCCAGGTGATGGATTGCCGGGTCAAGCCCGGCAATGACGTCGGATAGAGCTGGATCGATGCCCCGCTACAAGCTCATCATCGAATATGACGGCGCGCCGTTCTTCGGCTGGCAGGTGCAGGAGACGCTGCCCTCGGTGCAGGGCGCGTTGGAAGCTGCCGTGAAGGCAATGACGGGTGCGGATTTGCGGGTGCACGGCGCCGGACGCACCGATGCCGGCGTGCATGCGCGCGGCCAGGTTGCGCATGTCGACATCGAGAAGCAGTTTCCGCCGGGCCGGTTTCGCGATGGCCTCAACGCGCATCTGCGCCCGCATCCTATCGCGGTGCTCGAGGCCGAGATCGTCCCGGATACCTTCGAAGCACGCTTTTCGGCGATCAAGCGCCACTATCGCTACCGCATCGTCAACACCCGCGCGAATCTTGCCCTCGACGTCGGCCACGCCTGGCGCGTGCCGCGCCGGCTCGACAGTGAGGCGATGCATGCGGCGGCACAGCGTCTGCTCGGCAAGCACGACTTCACCACGTTCCGCGACACCGAGTGCCAGGCCAAGTCGCCGGAGAAGACGCTCGACCAGCTCGACGTGACGCGCGACGGCCGCGAGATCACGATTCTCACCTCGGCGCGCTCGTTCCTGCACAGCCAGGTGCGCTCGATGGTGGGCTCGCTGGTGTGGGTCGGCGAAGGACGCTGGACCGCGGATGATCTCTCCGCCGCACTCGCAGCCCGCAACCGCGCCGCGTGCGGCATCGTCGCCCCGCCGGAGGGCCTGTATCTGGTGAAGGTGGATTATTGAGGGGAGAGGCGTGCGCGGCGGGCGCACGCTCTCGCCGCAACCCGGTGTCATGCCCCGCGAAGGCGGGGCATCCAGTACGCCGCGGCCTCTCGGCTCGATCACTATCGTCTCTGGGATACTGGATCGCCCACCTTCGCGGGCGATGACAGCGGAGAAGGTGAGGGCTTCGGCGCCTACCCGAAATACCGCTGCAAAATCCCCCGATACACCTTGGTCAGCTTTTCCAGATCCGCCACCGGCACCCGCTCGTCGATCTGGTGCATGGTCTGGCCGACCAGGCCGAACTCGATCACCGGGCAGTAGCTGGAGATGAACCGCGCGTCCGAGGTGCCGCCCGAGGTCGACAGCTCCGGCTTGCGGCCGGTCACCTCCTCGATCGCGGACACCGCGAGATCGGTGAACGGGCCGGGCTTGGTCACGAACACGTTGGAGTTCGAGGGCTCCCAGACGATGCGGGCCTTGATGCGATTGCCGCAGGCTTTTGCCAGGCGCGTCTCCACCAGCTCGCGCAAGGATGCCTGGGTGTGGTTGTCGTTGTAGCGGATGTTGAACTTCGCGCGGGCCTCGCCGGGGATGACGTTGCTGGCCTTGTTGCCGACGTCGACCGAGGTGAATTCGAGATTGGAGGCCTGGAATTGCGCACTGCCGTGGTCGAGCGGCTCGTCGGAGATCGCCACGATCAGCCGCGAAATATCCGGCACCGGGTTGGCGGCGCGATGCGGATAGGCGACATGGCCCTGCACGCCGTCGACATAGAGCGTGCCCGATTGCGAGCCGCGGCGGCCGACCTTGATGGTGTCGCCGAGCGTCTCGACATTGGAGGGCTCGCCGAGCACGCAATGGTCGAATTTTTCGCCGCGCTCGGCCGCCCATTTCAGCAGCTTGATCGTGCCGTTGATCGAGACGTCTTCCTCGTCGCCGGTGATCAGGAACGAGATCGAACCCTTGCCGTCGCTGCGCGGCTTGCCGTCATTGGCGACGAGATGATCCAGCGCCGCGGCGACCGAGCAGGCGATGCCGCCTTTCATGTCGACCGCGCCGCGGCCGTGCAGGACACCGTCCTTCACCTCGCCGGAGAACGCGCCGACGCTCCAGGCGCTCTCGTCACCCGGCGGCACCACGTCGGTATGGCCGGCAAAGGTGATGTGCGGCCCCTCGCTGCCGATCCGCGCATAAAGATTGTCGACGTCGGCGGTGCCTTCCTCGCTGAACGTCACGCGATGACAAGCGAAGCCGGCGGCGGAGAGCAGTTTTTCGAGCACCCCGAGTGCACCGGCATCGGCCGGGGTTACCGAGGGGCAGCGGATGAGATCGCGGGCAATGGAGAGAGCATCGGTCATGCGCCCCGCTTAACATGCATGCCGCCGGGTGGGCTAGCGCGCGGCGGGACAAATTCGATCTCGCGGCTCTGGTCCCAGCCCTGTCCCCGCTGGAAATCGACTTCGGCCTCCGGGTCGGGACCGAACCGATTGGGCCCCTTGGTGCCGCGCAGGAAACCGGTTTCAAGGAAACACGCGAAGGTCAGGACAATGCTGGCCAGCGCGACTGGTATCATCCAGTAAGTGTCCGGGAGACGCTCTGCGAACTGCTTGAAGAGACCGGGCAGCACGAAGTACGCGAGCAGCCACCACGCGGACTTGTCGCGATCATGCAGCCGCTTCACCAAGATCGCGAGATAGATCCAGAGCATCAGCGCGGTTGCGGCCAGCTTGAGCAGCAGCAGCGGCAGATTGTCGAGCAGCGACCAGCGATAGGCCGTGGGATCGACGATCTTGAAGACATCGTCAGCATTCAGATTGAAGGATCTGACTTCACCGCCGAACGCGGACATGATGCCCAGGCAGAGGCAGAGCAGCAGGATCATGCCGCAAAAGACCAGGATCAGGCTGCACCAGAACCCGGAGCGGCCCATGCGGCCGTCGAAGCGGAAAAGGTACCAGGTCCAGTCCATCCGAGAGGCTCCGGGCAGGCGGGGCCGCCCGGAAATTGGTCGCGATGGAGGGAGGGTGGGTTCGATTGACCCTCGGTGTCGTCCCGGCGCAAGCCGGGACCCATACCGCGTGATCTATCGATTGGGGAAGATAGAAGTACCGAACGGCCGGTCTTCGCCAAACCGCTGCCTGGGATTATAGGTCCCGGCTTTCGCCGGGACGACGGCGGTGTGCGCCTTTCATCAATCCCGAAGCAGCTCGTTGATGCTGGTCTTGGACCGCGTGCGCTCGTCGACGCGCTTGACGATCACGGCGCAGGCGGTGCTCGGGCCGATCTGGCCGTTCTTCATGGGCTTGCCGGGCAGCGCGCCGGGCACCACCACCGAATATTCGGGCACTTCACCCACGAAGACCTCGCCGCTCTCGCGGTCGACGATCTTGGTCGAGGCGCCCAGGAACACGCCCATCGCCAGCACCGCGCCCTTGCGCACGATCACGCCCTCGGCGACCTCGCTGCGGGCGCCGATGAAGCAGTCGTCCTCGATGATGACGGGCTCGGCCTGGAGCGGCTCGAGCACGCCGCCGATGCCGGCGCCGCCGGAGATGTGCACGCGCTTGCCGATCTGGGCGCAGGAGCCGACGGTGGCCCAGGTGTCGACCATGGTGCTCTCATCGACATAGGCGCCGAGATTGACGAAGGACGGCATCAGCACGACGTTCTTGGCGATGAAGGCCGAGCGCCGGACGACGGCGCCGGGCACCGCGCGGAAACCGGCATCGCGAAAGCGGTTCGGGCCCCAGCCTTCGAACTTCGAGGGTACCTTGTCCCACCAGCTCGCCTTGCCCGGGCCGCCGGGAATGACGTCCATGTCGTTGAGGCGGAACGACAGCAGCACCGCCTTCTTCAGCCATTGATTGACCGTCCACTTGCCGTCGGCCCCGCGCTCGGCGACCCGCGCCTCACCCTTGTCCAGGGTCTCAAGCGCCTGGTCCACGGCCTCGCGCACCTCACCCTTGGTCGACGTCGAGATGCCGTCGCGCGCGTCGAAGGCGCTGTTGATGGTGGATTCGAGGGCTGCAAGGGACATCGGGATTTCCTCAGGGACAGACAGGAATTTGTGGTGAATTGGAGCGCTTTTTCGGGATTTGCGCGGACGGAGTCAAGGCATACTCGGTCGTCGTCCCGGGGCGCGCGAAGCGCGAGCCCGGGACCCATAGCCACAGGCAGTCGTTTGGTGAGGACTCGCAGTTATCGATCTCGCGCCCCAACCAATCCCTGTGGTTATGGGTCCCGGGCTCGCTTTGCGCCCCGGGACGACGGCGGTTATTTCGGCGACAACTCACCCAAAAACCCCGTCAGATCGTCCGTGACGTGGTCGACATGGGCGGCGTCACGGCCTTCCAGTTCCCAGTCCTCGCGCACCACATCCTTGGTGCCGTCGGGCACCACCAGCACGGTGGTCATGCCGAGTTCATGGGGAACGGTGAGGTTGCGGGCGAGGTCCTCGAACATGGCGGCGCGGGTCGGATCGACCGCATGGTCGCTCAGGAACTTGCGGTAGGTCTGCGGCGCCGGCTTGGGCTCGAATTCGGCGGCGATGATGTCGAACACGCCGTCGAAATGCGAGGCGAAGCCGAGCCGCGCCAGCACCGCATCGACATGGTCGACCGAGCCGTTGGTCAGGATCAGCTTTCGCCCCGGCAGCCTTGCGATGGCTTCGCCAAGCTGCGGGTTTGGCTCCAGCGGCGAATGGTCGATCTTGTGGACGTAGGCAAGGTAGTCGTCGGCGGAGACGCCGTGCATCGTCATCATGCCGCGCATCGTGGTGCCGAAGCGCAGATAATAATCCTTCTGGATCTTGCGCGCTTCCTCGGGCGTGACGTTCAGCCAGTTGCAGACGAACTCCCCGATCCGCGCATCGACCTGCTGCCAAAGATTGACGTGATGCGGATAGAGCGTGTTGTCGAGATCGAACACCCAGGTGTCGACGTGGGCGAAGGTGCGGGGAGGGGTCATTGCAGCTCTCTCAACGCGTCGTCCCGGCGAAGGCCGGGACCCATACCGCGTGGTCCATCGATGGGGCACTCTGGTCGTCGTTCTTCGCCAAACGCAATTTGGTGGTTATGGGTCCCGGCCTTCGCCGGGACGACATCGGCATTTGTCGTACCACCCATCACGGCAGCGCAAACCGCAGCGTCTTGCCGCCGCTCGACATGTCCACCGCGCCGAACCCCGTCGCGGCGAAGCCGCGCGCGCTGCAATCGGTCTGCTCGCTCGTCTCGAATTTGGACTCGCGCGTGCAGAGCTGCTTGTCGCCGCCCCAGTTCAGCGGCCGGTCCTTCAGCTTGACGACGCGGTTGTCGGCATCGACCGCTTCGGCGAAGCTGAAGATCTGTTTGGGCTGGCCGGTCACGTCAGGATGCAGGCATGTCTTGGGATCGATGCGATACCAGCCGCGGCTCGTCACCGACTTGCCGTCGTCGGTCGCGACCGCCGCCATCACCTTGTGCGGGGTGTCGTTGCACCAGGTGAGGCCGCTCGCGGACGGCGTCTGCACCGCGTCGACCATGGTCTTGAAGAAGTTTTGCGACGGCACGATCTCGGGCGACAAGCCGCGGCTCTTCAGAAAGGCGGCCAGTGCGCCTTGCGTTTTCGGCCCGTCGACGCCGTCGATCGCGCCGACGTCGTAGCCCGCGATCACCAGCAGACGCTGGATGCCGGCGAGGCGTGCCTGCTCGTCGTCATATTCGGAATCCTCGGCGAGATAGGCAGTGAGGTTGCCATCCGCGGCTTGCGTCGGCATCACTTGCGTGAACGCAGCCTGGGTCTGGCCGCCGCGGCACTGCCGTGCTGCCGCGATGACGAAATTGTCCTGCGCCACGCACAGCATGTCGCGGCCGTTCTGCGGGATCGGGGAGGCGCCATAGAGGCCGAGCGCGCGGGCATTGAGCAGGATGCGGTCGGCCGTCAACGTGCCCTGCACCACCACGCGGCAGGTCGCGGGATCGATCCTGAACCAGCCGCGCGTCGCGGTCGCCGCCTTGTCGTCGATGCCGATCGCGGCCTCCACGACATAGGACATGCGGTTGCAGATTTTGAGGTCAGCGTGCGCAGGCGCAGAGGAGAAGAAGAGTGAGACAACGGCCGCCGGCAGCGTCATCAGGAAGCGTGTCAGGGCCGAGCGGTGGGGGCGCCGCATTCGCGGTTCGTCATGGCCGGGCAAAAGCGCGGAGCGCGTCTCGACAGACAAGTCCCGGCCATCCACGTGCGACAGCGCGCGCGGAGAGCCGTTGATGCCCGGGGCAAGCCCGGGCATGACGACCTTCATCCGCTCCTCGCGCTCGTCCCTCACTTGTGGATCAGCGTGCCCGTGCCCTGGTTGGTGAAGAGCTCGAGCAGCACCGCGTGCTGCATCTTGCCGTCGATGATGACGACGCCTTCGACACCCTGTTCGAGCGCGTAGATGCAGGTCTCGACCTTCGGGATCATGCCGCCGGAAATGGTGCCGTCGGCGATCAGCTTGCGCGCGTCCTTGACGGACAATTGCGGGATCAGCTTCTTCGACTTGTCGAGCACGCCGGGCACGTCGGTGAGCAGCAGCAGGCGCTTGGCCTTCAGCGCGCCAGCCACCGCACCGGCAAAGGTGTCGGCGTTGACGTTCAGCGTCTGGCCGTCCTTGGAGGTCGCGAGCGGTGCCAGCACCGGGATCAGCTCGTAGCCGATCAGCTGGTTGAGCAAAGTGAGGTCGACCTTCTCGGGGTCGCCGACGAAGCCGAGATCGACCGCCTTCTCGATATGCGAGTCCGGATCGATGATGGTGCGCGTCGTCTTCGACGCCTTCACCATGTTGCCGTCCTTGCCCGACAGGCCCACGGCCTTGCCGCCGGCCTCGTTGATGTAGCCGACGATCTGCTTGTTGACTGAGCCGGCCAGCACCATCTCGACGATCTCGATGGTCGCGGCATCGGTGATGCGCAGGCCTGCGGCGAATTCCGAGACGATGCCGAGCCGCTTGAGCATGGTCGCGATCTGCGGCCCGCCGCCATGTACCACCACTGGATTGATCGCGGTCTGCTCGAGCAGGACGATGTCGCGGGCGAAGTTCTTGGCAGTCTCCTCGTCGCCCATGGCATGACCGCCATATTTGATGACGATGGTTTCCTCGTCATATTGCTGCATGTGCGGCAGCGCTTCGGACAGGATGCGGGCCTGGTCGAGCGGGGAGATTTCGGTCATGAGGCGGATCTCGCTGGCGGGACGGTCGGTGCGCGTTCTATCCGATTGGTGGAGGCAGCGCAAAGTGGTCTTCGTGCCCCGGACGCAGCGCAGCGCTTCTTCAGCGGTGCGCTGCAGAGCCGGGGCCCATGTGGCTGCTGGGTCCCGGCTCTGCGGAGCGTCACTGCGTGCCGCACCGCGTCCGGGACACGAATGCTACTTTTTCGCCACCACCGCCGCCAGCGTCACCACGAGCCAGCTCGCAATCATCACCATGCCGCCCGTCGGGGCCGCCATCGGAAACAGCGAGTGTCCCGCATATTGCCGCAAGGTCAGGTCGCCCGCGAACAGCACGGCGCCGACCGCGAAGCCGAAACCGGCCACAAGCCCAATTCCGCCGTGCAGAAGGCCGCGCGCGAGCAGCGCCACGGTCGCGAGTATGGCAGTTGCATGAAACAGCAGCATGGCGCTGGCCGATGCCAGCCGGCTCGCGTCGCCGCCGTGCGCGGAGGCCGCGGCCAGCGCGACGCCGGCGGCGCCCATCAGGCCGGCAAGGCCGATCAGCAGGCGTTGCGCTGCCATCACGAGGTCCGCTCTTCCAGAAGCTTCGCCATCGCGGCGCGCAAGCTCTCCATGCCGGTCGAGCTCCGGGACGAGGTCGCGAGCACGTTCGGGAACGCGGCGGGATGCTTGGCGAGCGCAGCCTCGGTCTCGGCGATGCGCGTCTCAAGCTCGGCGGCCTTCACCTGGTCGGCCTTGGTCAGCACGATCTGATAGCTGACGGCGGAACGGTCGAGCGTCTTGAGGACTTCGAGATCGACCTCCTTGATCCCATGCCGCGCGTCGATCAGCACGTAGACGCGTGCGAGCGAGGCGCGTCCCAGCAGGAATTTGTGGATCAGCTCGGTCCAGGATGCCACCTGGCTCTTCGGCGCCTTGGCATAGCCGTAGCCGGGCATGTCGACGAGCCGCAGGTCGCCTTTCCCGGGGACCTCGAAGAAGATCAGCTCCTGGGTGCGCCCCGGCGTATGCGAGGTGCGCGCCAGCGCGTTGCGCCCCGTGAGCGCGTTGATCAGGCTAGACTTGCCGACATTGGAGCGGCCGGCAAAGGCAATCTCCAGCCCCGCCATCGGCGGCAGCGTTGCAATCGAGGGCGAAGCCCAGATGAACTGCCAGTCCCGGGCGAACAGCTTGCGCCCGGCTTCGATCAGCTTCGCATCTTTGTCGTCGGTCATGCGAAGCTCTTTGCTTCCTGTCATTCCGGGATGGTCCGAAGGACCAGACCCGGAATCTCGAGATTCCGGGTTCGATGCTTCGCATCGCCCCGGAATGACGGAGTGATACTTACGTCGCCTTCCGCGCGAACGTCGACTTGAGATTGTCGAACAGCTCCACCTTCACGCCGTTGCGGCGCATGATGTAGCTCTGCTGGATCACCGACAGCAGGTTGTTCCAGGCCCAGTAGATCACGAGACCCGCCGGGAAGCCCGCCAGCATGAAGGTGAAGATCAGCGGCATCCAGTTGAAGATCAGCTGCTGGGTCGGATCGGGCGGTGTCGGGTTCAGCTTCATCTGGAACCACATCGTGATGCCCATGATGATCGGCCAGATACCGAGTGCGAGGTAATGGCCGAACACGGGAATCGTGGTCGGGTCGAACGGGATCAGCCCGAACAGATTGAACAGATTGGTCGGATCGTGCGCCGAGAGGTCCTTGATCCAGCCGTAGAACGGCGCGTGCCGCATCTCGATGGTGACGAACAGCACCTTGTAGAGCGAGAAGAACACCGGGATCTGGATCAGCACGGGCAGACAGCCGGCGACCGGATTGATCTTCTCCTTGCGGTAGATCTCCATCATCTCCTGCTGCTGCTTCACCTTGTCGTCGGGGTAGCGCTCTTTCAGCGCCAGAAGCTGCGGCTGGATCGATTTCATCTTCGCCATCGAGGCGTAGGACTTGTTCGCCAGCGGGAAGAACAGCAGCTTCACGATCACGGTCACGAGCAGGATCGAGATGCCGAAATTGCCGAAGAAACGGAAGAAGAAGTCGAGGCCGAGGAACATCGGCTTGGTGATGAAGTGGAACCAGCCCCAGTCGATCAACAGATCGAAATGGTTGAGGTCGAGCGCCTTGTTGTAACCACCAAGACCTGCGAGCGGGAAATTGATGCCGACCACGCCGGCTTCCTTGGCGCCCGCGAACAGGCGCGCATGCGCCGTCGCCGTGCCGCCGATCGCGACGGTAACGGGATCGAGCAGATAGTCGGTCTGGTAGGTATGGACATTGCCGACCGGATTCGACGAGAAGCGCGCCTGAAGCCTGGCCTTGGTGTCCGGCAGCAGCGCCGAAGCCCAGTACTTGTCGGTGATGCCGAGCCAGCCATTGACGACATTGTTGAAGTTGATCTGCTTGGCTTCGTCGACCTTCTTGTAGGCGAATTCCTGCAGCTTTTCGTCGCCGAGATAACCGATCAGGCCTTCATGCAGGATGTAGTAGCCCGAGACCTGCGGCGCGCCGTGGCGCGAGATCAGCGCGAAGGGGTAGAGCGTGACCGGCGTGTTGCCGACATTGCTCACCTCGTCCTTGACGCTGAAGAGATAATGCTCGTCGACCGAGATGGTGCGGCGGAAGGTGAGGCCGTCGCCATTCTCCCACTTCAGAACCACCGGCGAGGTCGGCGTCAGGCTGCCGCTGCCCTCCTGCTGCCAGACGCTCTGGGCATCCGGCATCTTCGCCGTCACGCCGGTCGCGGCCACCCAGCCGAACTCGGCGTAGTAGGGCTCCGCGGTGCCCGAGGGCGAATAAAGATAGATCGGCGGCGACTTCGGATCGACCGTTTCGCGGTATTGCACCAGCGCGAGGTCGTCGATGCGGCCGCCCTTCAGCGAGATGCTGCCGGCAAGCCGCGGCGTGTCGATCTTCACGCGCGGGCTGGCCGCGATCGCGGCGTCGCGGGAAACCACCGGCTGGGCCTGATTCGCGGCCGGGGTCGACGGCTGAGCGGCGCCGGGCTGCGGCGCGCTGCCCGGCGTTGCGGACGCGCTCGGCTGCGGCGTGGTGGATTTCTGGAGCTCGGCCTGCGCCTGCTGCTGGGCGCGCTGCTTCTCCATCTGCGGCACGTTGTAGAAATACTGCCAGGCGATCAGCACAAGGCCGGACAGAATGACGGCGAGGATCGTATTGCGGTTGTCGGTCATCGAATGTCTCGTCATCAATCCGGTTTGCGGCTGGTCGCTGCGGCGGGACCTGGCCTCTGGCCGCGTGCCTTGGCCGGTCCTTTGGCCGTATGCCGCGCCGGCCTCGTGAACGCTATACGCAGATCGTCGAGCATGGTCGCGAAGTCGCGCGAGAGCGCGTCCCTTCGGCCGACCAGCACATAATCATGATGGGGTTGCATCGATACTGGGCCGAGCCGCTTCACCAATTCGCGAAGCCGGCGCCGGATACGATTGCGCTCGGGGGCGTTGCCGTTCTTTTTGGTAACGGTGAAGCCGATCCGGATCGGGCCGCCGTCGTCCCGGCGGCGGCTTTGCAGGACGAACGCGGCACTGTTCGCCCGCGCGCCATTGGCAACGGCGAGGAAATCCGCCCGCTGCCTCAGCCGATCCATGATGAAATCCCGGAAAAGGGGGTCCGGCTCAGGCGCTCAGACGCTTGCGGCCGCGGGCGCGGCGGGCGGCGAGAACCTTGCGGCCGCCGGCAGTGGCGAGACGGGCACGGAAGCCGTGACGGCGCTTGCGCACCAGTTTGCTGGGTTGATAAGTCCGCTTCACGGGTTTTTCTCCGCTGACCGGGCAATTTGCCTGTAGAATTGATGGTAAAGTCCGGAAGATGCGGCCCAAAATGGGCCCTTTCCGGCCCCAAGAGAGCCGCTCCCGGTCTCGCACCGGGTCATCGCGGACAATTTGCGCGGCTTATAAGGGAGCGCCTTGTTTTCGTCAACGCCGCACAAGCGCGCGATTTCGGTGAATATGGCTGTATGTGTGGGGTTTTTAACCCTTGAGGTAGCGACTCGCTCAATCAGCGCTTACATCCCACCTTGGCAGATTAGCGATCCGTAATTTGACCAGATCCCGGGCGGGTCGCATCCTCCATCAGTCAAGCCAATAGGGGCGAATTTCGTGTCAGCCACAGATCGCCAGCCGATCCAGGATACGGATCAGCCGGACCAGCCGGCGATGACGCCGCGCGGGACGCGCGGGCTCGGGCTGTCGGGCAAGCTGCTGCTGCTCACCGTCCCCCTGGTGATGATCGCGGCCAGCCTGCTTTACGTGCCCGCCATCGCCAATTTCTGGGTCAACCGCCTGAACGACCGCGTGGCGGCCGCCAACACCGCGGCGCTGGTGCTCGATGCGGCGCCGCTCGGCATGGTTCCCGATTCGCTGTCGCGGCAGATCCTCAAGAGCATCAATGCCCGCGCCGTCGCCATCAAGATGGGCCAGCAGCGGCGGCTGCTCGCCAGCGACAACATTCCGGCAGCCATCGAGCATGACATCGACCTGCGCGACATGACGGCCTGGGAGGCGATCACCGGCTCGTTCCGGATGATGCTGGAGACCGGCAACCAGGCCATCCGCATCGTCGGCCCCGGCGTCGGCAACGCCCAGTTCATCGAGATCGTGACCGACGAGCTGCCGCTGCGGCAGCAGATGTACCGCTTCTCCCGCAACGTCGTCGTGGTCGCGCTGATCATCGCGGCGCTGACCGCGGGCTTGGTCTATCTCGCGCTCCATTATCTCTTCGTCCGCCCGATGCGGCGGCTGACCGCGAGCCTGGTCGGCTTCCACGAGAATCCCGAGAGCTCGGCCGGCATCATCGTGCCGAGCCAGCGCAGCGACGAGATCGGCGTTGCGGAGCGCGAATTGTCGGACATGCAGCGCGACCTGATGTCGATGCTGAATCAGAAGAGCCGGCTCGCCGCCCTCGGCCTCGCAGTGTCCAAGATCAACCACGATTTGCGCAATCTGCTGGCTTCGGCCCAGCTCTTGTCGGACCAGCTCGCCAGTGTGCCGGATCCGCGGGTGCAGCGCTTCGCGCCGAAGCTGGTGCGCTCGCTCGAGCGCGCCATCGCCTTCTGCCAGTCGACGCTGTCCTACGGCCGCGCCCAGGAGGCCGCGCCCGACCGCCGCATGATTTTGATCGAGCCTGTGGTGCTCGAGGTGCGCGAGACCGCGGGCCTTGCCTCGGATGCCTCGATCGCCTGGGTCGCCGCGATCGAGCGCGGGCTCGCCATCGATGCCGACCCCGACCAGCTGTTCCGCGTGCTGCTCAACCTCGTCCGCAACGCCGCCCAGGCGCTGGAAACCCATGCCTCGTCCGGCGATGTCGGCGTGCAGCAGATCCGGATCACCGGAAAACGCGAGGGCGCGGTCGCGATCCTCGAGGTCTCCGACACCGGCCCCGGCGTTCCCCAGAAGACCCGCGAGCACCTGTTCGAGGCGTTCCAGACCTCCGGCCGCCCCGGCGGCAGTGGCCTCGGCCTTGCCATCGCCGCGGAGCTTGTCCGCGCCCATGGCGGCGACATCCACCTCGTCGAAGGCACCATCGGCGCCACCTTCCGCATCGTCATCCCCGACCGCCCCGTGGAACTGCTCTCGATCCGCAACGAGCGGCAGAGGGCGTAGATCGGCCAGCGGCTGAGTGAGCCTGTCACTCCGGCGCGGCGCAAAGCGCCGAACCCGGAATCCAGAGGTTTTAGGCGCGAGATTCCGGGTTCTCGCTTCGCGAGCCCCGGAATGACCGGGTGGAGATCGTCATTTCCCTGCAAAATCTCCGCAACCCGGACCTTGCCAATCGGGACAAGAGCGGTTAGTCAGAGCGCTCTTTCGCACCCCTTCGGCGCTGTCCGAAGGCTGCCTGCGGGCCCAGCCCGCACTATTCGCGAAAAACGCGCCCGTAGCTCAGCTGGATAGAGCATCAGACTACGAATCTGAGGGTCGGACGTTCGAATCGTTCCGGGCGCGCCATTTCGGTACAAGACTGGCCACTCCAAAACCTGCCGTTTCCGCGTCGGACGACATCGTCGCTCGGCTGCTCGCTATCGTCACCGTGTAAGCCTGGAGCCGGTAACGGACACCTTCCTAGCGAGTCTCGGCGCACGCCGCTTTGTCCACGAGGCGTAGCGAAAACTCGCAGGGCATCTCAGTCGTGCCCATCTTTGTCGACCGTGGTCCTGGGTAAGCTTCGGGAAGCCCACAATTGGGCAAGGACGAAACCCTTTGCCGGCCGGGGCGAAGCCGGCCGGAAACAAACCAGGCCTAATCTCCCCTGAGCTTTCCCGTCCAACCCGATTTTAAGGGAGGATCCCATGAAAGCAGCGCTTTTGGCCCTCTCGCTTCTTGGCCAGCCCGCGATACCGGTTTCAGACCGTGTGCCCGTCTTCAACGTGGAAGCCCTTTGCAGGGACGTGTCCGCTGACGACAAGGCGTCAGGGCTCGTCCTGGCGCAGGACGCCAGCGAATGCGAGCGTGACGAGGGACTTGCGCGGCAACAGCTAAGTTCGGCTTGGCCGACCGTGCCTGGTCCCGCGCGCGACAGTTGCGAAGGCGAGGCCGCGGCAGCGGGAATACAAAGCTATGTCGATCTGCTCACCTGTCTGCAGATGACAGGCTGGGCGAATCCGAATCCCGCACCGGCGCCCCCGCTCAGGGGCGCGAGCAAGATGCGGAACGCCAAGAATGAGCTGAAGAATTAACTGCGCAAGTGCGCACTCTTACGCGGTCGTGCCGTCGATCGAGCGGCGGATCACCCGCTGTACCTCCGCATTCGACAGAAACAGATCGTGGCTGATGATGCCCCAGCCTTCCTGGGAGGCATCGATCACGCGCACACCGCGCGATGACGGCCAGTCGCAGGTCGCGCGTCATGGTGTGCGCGTCGTCGGCAGCAGGGTCTGCGAGCGATGCGACGAAGCTCCCGCGCCGGGTTGGCGGTTGCCATCAATGGTGGGCCGTTACGCCCTTGACGCATTGGGTCAACAGATCAACGGTGGCGAATTGGCCGATATCACCCAGGCTGATCATGCCGACCATCCGCTTGCTCTTGTTGATCACGGGCAGCCTGCGGATTTTCAGGGTCTCCATGTGATGCACGGCTTTCGCCAGATCGTCGTCTTCCCGGCAGCAATGGATACCTTCGGTCATCACGTCCCGCGCCGTCATGCGCGCGGCGTTGAAGCTCTTGCTTGCAAGGCCTTTGCAGACGATATCGCGATCGGTCACCATTCCGATCAGATGGTCGCCTTCGCCGATCGGAATGCAGCCGACGTCGTGCCCTTGCATCAGCTTCGCGATCTCGGTGATTGGGGTGTCGGGGCTGACCCAATCGACACCCTTGTGCATCACGTCCTTGACCTTCATGGAGGACCTCCGTTGCGAACGCAGCCCCCGTCACGCGATCATACTACGAACGGGGCGCGACCGCACGCGCGCCGCGACGAACGCGCACGGGAATCATCCCGTCGCCATGCTGCGTCAAGCATGCATGCTGAAGCGTCCATGCGGCGCATTGGCCGTCAGCCGCTCGAACTGCGCATGTGTCAGTTGGAGCAGCGTCTCATGGTCGCCGGCTTCGATATAGATCTCGGGCTGCGCCCGGATGCTGTCATCGACGATGAGATCGAGCCCGTAGCACCGGCCTACCGCCGGAACGGCTCCATGCGCGCAGTCCACGAACAGCCGGTTGATCTCGGTTTCGTTCGCCATCACGAGATCCGCGCCGAGCTTCTCCTTCAAGTCCGGCAGGTTGAGACGGTGCGATGCCGGAACGACCGCGAGCATATAGCCGCCGTCATGCCGCAAGACGACGGCCTTGGCGAAACGATCGCCCGAGACGTGGCAGGCCTGCGCCGTGCGCGCGGATGACATGGTGAAAACGTGCGGGATCTCGACATACTGGATGTTTTCGGCAGCCAGGTAGCGGTGGAGCGTGGGGGCAATGGTCATGGCGCAGCCTTTCGGATGGATATGCGAGCCATCCACCGTGAGGCTGCCCCGCCGCACGATGGGCGGCCGCGTGATTGCCGGATGCCAGCATAGGCCTCGCGCCCGAATGCTGCAATCGGATCGGGGTTCGGATCGTTCCGGGTGTGCCAAACACCAGCGGAAGTCGCACGTTCGGCTCGCCGTTCATGCATTCCCGAGGAGCTCGCTTGCCGCGCTCACGATGGCTGGTCGAACTGAAATCAATGGGTACCCGAGTAGCGAAGACCGGGACTCAGAAGTGCTGGGAGAAGAATTGGTCACGTTGTCAACGCGCGTCCAATCTTCAAAGCTACAGGAGATCGAGCTCTGGTTGCCGATCGCGCTAGTCCGGCGCTTTCAATGCGTCTTGCTGCATTCACTTCTTCACCATGTGTGATACGTTGTGTAGCATCAAACTCTGCGGGGACCGAGAACTGAGCGGGGAGCGCCATGAAAGGCGTCACCGAGTGGCTCAAGTCGATCGGTTTGTCGGAGTACGCCCAACGCTTCGGCGAAAACGGCATTGATGTCTCAGTTCTCCGCGATCTGTCGGAAGACGACCTCAAGGAGCTGGGTGTCCTTTTAGGTCATCGCCGCAAGCTGCGGCGCGCCATTGCGGAGCTAGAGAACACAGCTGGACCCGAGCCAACGAGAACGGCGGCTGGATCGCAGCAGGCGAGCGAAGGCGAGCGCCGCCACCTTACAGTGATGTTTTGCGAGTTGGTTCGCTCCACAGCCGTCGCGGCACGGTTGGACCCCGAGGACCTGCGGCATCTGATTGGCGTGTATCACGGCCGCATTGCGGAAGTCATAGGTCACCACAACGGAACGGTTGCTCGCTATACAAGCGACGGTGCACTAATCTATTTCGGTTTCCCACGAGCGCACGAGGATGACGCCGAACTGGCTGTACGCGCCGCGCTCGCGCTGATTGACACCATCGCGAGTATCCGGGACGTCGCTGAGACGCTGCAGATTCGCATCGGCATTGCGACCGGCACCATGGTTGTCGCCGAGCTTCTGATTGAGAAGGCGTTGACAGAGCAGGAAGTTGTCGGTGAGACACCTAACCTCGCCTCGCGCCTGCAAGCGATGGCGGAGCCGGGGACCGTGTTGATCTGCGCGAGTACGCGCCGGCTCACTGGGGGAACATTTTATTACCGCGATCTGGACCCCGTTCTGCTGAAAGGCTGGGAAAGACCGTTCCGGATTTATCAGGTGCTAGGAACGAGCGGCATTGAGAGCCGCATCGAGGCAATGCACGCCGCCAAGCTGCCGCCTCTGTTCGGGCGTGAGGAGGAACTAGAGCTGCTGTTCCGCCGCTGGCGACAAGCTACCCTGGAAGGGGGGCGAGTGGTCACCCTTACAGGAGAGCCGGGTATCGGCAAGTCACACATCGCGCTGGCGCTTAACGAGCGGCTCTCGAGTGAATCGCACATCACGTTGCGGTATTCTTGCTCGGAGCATCATACCCACAGCGCATTGTTCCCATTCATAAGTCAGCTCGAGCGTGTTTCCGGGTTCGAACGTGGCGACTCATCTCAGGAGAGGCGATCCAAGCTCGACGCGCTGCTCGCACAATCCACCCATCACAATCCCGAGGACCTTGCAGTTCTGGCCGACTTATTGTCGTTGCAGGTCGAGGATCACTTCCGAATGCGAGACGTCACTCCACAAAAACGCAAGGAGAAAATCTTCGCGGCGTTGCTCGCTCAGCTCGATGGGTTAGCGGTACAGCAGCCGATCTTTCTAGTTTTCGAGGACGTACACTGGATTGACCCAACGTCGCTTGAGCTCCTTGCAAGAGCCGTGGAGCAAGTCCCGCGGCTTAGGGTACTGATGCTGATTACGGCCCGGCCCGAATTCACGCCCCCATGGCCGAGTTATGCGCACACCACAACCATCTCCCTCACGCGCCTTGGCCGGCGTGACGGCACTGCATTGGTCCTGCGCGTGACAGGCGGTAGGACACTCCCCAAAGAGGTCATGAAGCACATTCTCGCACACACCGATGGGGTGCCTCTTTTCATCGAGGAACTAACGAAGATGGTGATAGAGGGCGGGTTGTTGCGAGAGGGTGGCGGCCAATACGTTCTTGACGGTCCCCTACCTTCATTCGCGATCCCAACCACCCTGCAGGCTTCGCTGATGGCACGCCTTGATCGCCTGTCAACAGTGCGGGATGTGGCTCAGATAGGTGCCGTCGCAGGTCGCGAGTTTCATTACGAGCTTGTAAATGCCGTCGCCGGGCTGCCGAAGGACAGTTTGGATGAGGCGCTCGACAAGCTGGTGCGCTCGGAATTGGTGTTCTGCCGCGGAGAAATTCCAAACGCCGTATACACCTTCAAGCACGCGTTGGTGCGGGATGCGGCATATGCCGGGCTCCTAAAAAGTCGCCGCGCGCATCTGCATGCCGCGATGGCGAAGGGGCTTGAGCAGAAATTCCCCGAGATCGTGCAGGCTCAACCAGAGATCATTGCCTATCACTGTACTCAAGCACGAGATTACGATCGGGCCATACATTACTGGTACGAAGCAGGCAAACAGTCTGCGGCTCGCTCGGCGCACAACGAAGCGATCGGCCATCTGAAACAGGGATTGAAACTGATTCCCAATATCGACGGGCTGATGCAACGCAATAGATCGGAGTTGCTGCTCCAAATCTTGCTCGGCAACTCCCTCCGGGCGATTAACGGCTGGAGCATCGACAGTGTGAAGCATGCGTACACGCGAGCATTTCACTTGTGCAAAGAAAGCGGGCTTGACGAACATGTCTTTTCTGCCGTCTTTGGTCTGTGGACCTGGAATTTCGTTCGTGCGTCGCTGGGCGAAGCTCAAGCCCTTGCCGAACATCTGCTGAACTACGCCGAGAACGTAGTCGACCCGGTTTACGATGTTCTTGCCCACCAGGCTTTCGGTTTTACCTTGTTTGCGCAAGGGAAGTTCACCGCTGCCCACGCGGAGCTGGAACGCTGCATGAGCAGCTGCGAGGACTGCAGGGTCGCTGCATATCTTGAACTCTCCGGACAAGATCCTCGAGTTCATGTGAGGTCATACGACGGCATGGCACTTTGGGCCCTTGGTTATCCAGATCAAGCGTTGCGACGTTGTGCTGAGGCTCGCCGATACGCCGATGCGTCTCAACATCCGTTCAGCGAGGCAATTGCACGAACGATAGGTCTTCGCGTTCATCAGCTTCGCGGCGATTCTGCCGTTGTTGCGAGTGAGGCTGATGCTGCGATCGCATTCTGTGAGCAGCATGAATTTGCGCACTACCTGGCCATGGCTTTGATCTTGCGCGGGTGGGCAAGTGCCGATCAAGGCGAGTTTGAGAAAGGTATCGCCGAGATTCAAGAAGGCCTGGAAAAGAAGCGGCATACCGGGGCCATGTTATTGGAGTCGTATTCTCTGGGTTTAATGGCGGATTCATGCATCAAGAACAAACGTTACGGGCAAGCGTTCGACGCTTTGAGACAGGTGCAATCGAGGCTCGATGAAGAGAACTGCGAGCAGTTCTATGCAGCGGAAATATATCGTCTGCTTGGCGAAACGTATCTTCGATCGGGCCAGGACCTGAATCAGTCGGAGCATTATCTTTGCAAAAGTCTTGGAATCGCGCGCGCTCAGAAGGCCAAATCCTTTGAACTCAGGACTTGTCTGAGCTTGTGTGACTTGTACGAGTTGAGATCGGAGGCCGACAAGTGTTGCTCACGGCTCAACGAGATCTATCGTTCTTTTGGCGAAGGCTTTGGCACGCCCGATCTAGCGAGGGCCAAAGCAAGATTGGACGGTGGCGCACTTCACGCAAAGGGGTAGGAAAAGCGAGCTGCGCATGATTAAGCGCGGCCGTTTCGACCAAACTGATCCGTGAAAAGCTCGACTTGCCAACTTTCCGCCCATCGGTCCCGTAGCGGACGACGCCCGCTGAAGGCCGTCAGTGCCGCAGTTGCCATGTCCGCTTTGCGATCGATTGTGGTCTTTGCTGCGCGTCCCGCGTCCTAAGAGATTCTTGCCACAACGTTGGGTCGGTTTTTCTCGAGCCAGGCGACGGCCTCAGGTCCATCGACGACGCACTCGAAGGTTTCCCAGGTCGGGTCCTCCAGGGATTCCGATTGCAGTCGCTTCGCCGCATACTCGACGAGGTCGTGCAAGCCTTCGTATCCTCGTCGGCGCTCGAGGGACTCTGCAATTGCCGTGCTGGTCCATCCTCGTTGGGCCAAATCGATGATGCTCGAAGCATCAGCCTCGCTGAACCACGGCGTGGCATCGAACTCGATGCAGCGGACATTGTCGGCGGTATGGCAAGTGGCGTGGATCATTGGATTCCTCCGTCCTGCGCTGGCATGGCACGTCTCGCATCGCTGCCTCGCACGCCCTCAGGCTTTGACCAGGTCCCCCAGCAGGTTCGCCGCCACCATCAGCTTGGCGAGCGTCAGGCCGCCGGCGGCAATCTCCTCGACCGCACGACGGATGCGCGCCGCCTCGGGATGAGCTGCAAGCCAGGTCTCCGCAGCTTGCTGACCGGATTGGCCGATCGTCAGCATATCTGCGGCCAGGCGTCTTTCGGCAGCCGCGATCAGGTCGATGGCGCGGTCGATGGCGAGGCGCTCGAAATGATCGCTGGCCGGCACGCTGCGTGCGGCGGCGGTGATGCGGTCGAGACGGAAATTGGCCTCGGCGGCAAAGAACGTCGCGGCGGCATCACCGATGCTGCGGCTGGTGCGCTCGGCGACCGTCACGATATCAGGCGCCGAGACCAGGGCGTCGAGATCGGCCAGTTCGCCGGCGAGGCCGGACGGGACGCCGGCATCGGTCAGGTCCCGCCGGCGCTTGGTGCGCGCAGCCTGCAAGTCCGCTGGCAGGGCGTTGTCGAGAGAAGCCCTGATCTCGCGGATACCCGGGCCGAAACGTGCGATCACCGCCTCGAGGCCGTCCTTGAAATCAATATTGCGCACGTACCAGACCATGCGGGACAGGAGAAGGTCCTGGACCGCCGCGTAGAGCGACAACTGCAGCTGTCCGTCGATGCAGGCGTCGAGTGCATCGATCGCGTCATTGAGCAACTTCAGTCCATAGCACTCATCGACCGCCACATAGGCCATGACGATGGTCGGGATATCGGCGTCGGTCTCGTCGATCAAACGCACGACACAGGCCGGACCGCCGCGGTTGATCACCGCATTGGCGAGACTGGTCGCGATGATCTCCCGCCGCAGGCGATGCAATTCGGCCGCGGTCGGGAATTTGTCCTGAACCTCGCGCGGGAAATATTGAGACAGTTCGCGGGCAAGATAGGGATCGTCAGGCACGCTGGTGGCGAGCAGGTCGTCGTAGAGGGTCAGCTTGGCGTAGGCGAGCAGAACGGCAAGCTCTGGCCGCGTCAGGAACTGGCCGCGCCGTGTGCGCTCGGTGAGCGCTGCGTCGTCGGGCAGGTACTCCACTGCGCGGCTGAGCAGGTCGCGCTGTTCGAGCGACTGCATCAGGCGGGCGAGGAAACCGGTCTCGGCCACGCCCTTGCGCTCGGCCAGCGAGAGCGCCAGCGTCTGTAGATAGTTGTTGCGCAGCACCAGCGTGCCGACCTCGTCGGTCATCGCAGCGAGCAGGCTGTTGCGGTCAGTGGGATTGAGACGTCCCTCGCGCTCGGGGCGCGCCAGTGCGATCTTGATATTGACCTCGACGTCGGACGTGTTCACGCCGGCCGAATTGTCGATCGCGTCGGTATTGAGCCTGACGCCCTTCTGCGCCGCTTCGATGCGGCCGCGCTGGGTGACGCCGAGGTTGGCACCCTCGCCGATCACCCGGGCGCGTACGTCGGTCCCGGTGATGCGGATCGGATCATTGGCGCGATCGCCGGCCTGATCGTCGCTCTCCGCCGTCGCCCGGATGTAGGTGCCTATGCCGCCGAACCACAACAGGTCCGCGCGAGCCTTCAGGATCGCCGTCATCACCTCGAACGGCGTTGCCTGCGGCTTGTCGAGATCGAGCAGGGTGCGCACCTCCTGGGCGAGCGGGATCGCCTTGAGCTGGCGCGAGAACACGCCGCCGCCCTGCGAGATCAGCGATTTGTTGTAGTCCTGCCAGCTCGATCGCGGCAGATCGAACAGGCGTTTGCGCTCAGTGAAACTGATCGCCGGATCGGGCGAGGGATCGATGAAGATGTCGCGGTGATCGAAAGCCGCCACAAGTCTTGTCGCCGGCGAGAGCAGCATGCCGTTGCCGAAGACGTCGCCGGACATGTCGCCGACGCCGACCGCGGTGAACGCTGTGGTCTGAATGTCGGTGCCGAGCTCGCGGAAGTGACGCTTGACCGCCTCCCAGGCGCCGCGCGCCGTGATTCCCATCTTCTTGTGGTCGTAGCCCTGGCTGCCGCCGGAGGCGAAGGCATCGCCGAGCCAGTGGTTCTTTTCGGCCGAAATCGCGTTGGCGACGTCGGAGAAGGTGGCAGTGCCCTTGTCTGCGGCGACGACCAGATACGGATCGTCGCCATCATGCCGCACGGTCGAATCGGGCGGGACGAGGTCGTCGCCGTCGAGGTTGTCGGTGAGCTCGAGCAGCGAGCGAACGAAGATGCGATAGGCTTCGGTGCCTTCCGCGAGCCACGCGTCGCGATTGGACGGCGGTGGCAGGCGCTTCGGCACAAAGCCGCCCTTGGCGCCGACCGGCACAATCACGGCGTTCTTCACCTGCTGCGCTTTCACCAGGCCGAGGATCTCGGTGCGGAAATCCTGCGGGCGATCGGACCAGCGCAAGCCGCCGCGCGCAACCTTGCCGAAGCGCAGGTGGATGCCTTCGACGCGGGGAGAATAGACGAAAATCTCGTAGAGCGGTCGTGGCGCCGGCAGGTCCTCTATCCCGCGTGCGTCGAACTTGAAGGAAATCACCGGACGCGGATGTCCGTCCGCGCCGACCTGCCACAAATTGGTGCGGATGGTTGACTGCACCAGATTGGTGAAACGGCGCAGGATGCGGTCTTCGTCGAGCGATGCGACGGACTTGAGCTGCTCCTCGATCTCGGCAAGGAGGGTGGTCTCGCGGGCCGCACGTTCGGTCTCGGTGGCGGCGAGGCGCGGATCGAGGCGGGCCTGGAACAGCGCAACGAGGTTGGCGGTGATCGCCGCGTTCTTGCGCAGCGTCTCCCACATGTAATCCTGGCTGAACGGTGCGCGGATCTGGTGCAGATAGCGCGACAGCGCCCGGATGGTCGAGACTTCCCGCCAACCCAGAGCGGTGCGCAGGACCAGGGCATTGTATCCGTCGGATTCGGCGCGATCGCCAACCACCGCCATGATCGAGGCTTCCACGCGGTGGCTGAATTCCGGGTTGATCTCGATCGGCTGGCCGTCGCTGGTCTCGATCGTCATGTCGTGCAGCCACACCGGGGCCGGCCTGCTAGCGGGGACGATCTGATAGGTGCGTTCATTGACCACGCGCAGGCCGTGATTTTCGATCACCGGCACGCGATAGGACAGCGACAGCGGCGCGGCATCCGAGAACACCTTGAGTCCGAAATGTCTGGAATCGTCCGTGCCCTCGAGGCGGTGAACCGAAATCGTCACCGGACGGGCCGGTGTGAGCCGTTCGATGGTGGCGATATCGGCAATCGCCTGCTCCGCCGTGGACACCTCGGTGTACCCGCCGGTAAAGGCCCGGGCATAGCGATTGGCGAGCATGCGCGCACGCATGCCATCGGTCGATGCAGTCAGCGCGGCCTTCAGCTTGTCGGCCCAGGTTGCGGCAATGGCGCTGATCCTGGCTTCCAGCGTGGCGCGCTCGACGGCGGGAGTCTTACCTTCATAGCGTCCAATGATGTAGTGGACGCGCGCCAATGCGCCTTCGGGGAAGGACACGTAGGAGGCCGCCAGCGTCCCCCGATAGGCCTGCGCCAGGAAGCTTGCGACGCGCGTGCGCACATCCGTGTCGTATTTGTCGCGCGGAATGAAGGTGAGGATGGAGACGAAGCGATCGAACTTGTCGACCCGGGCCAGCGCGCGGACGCGCGGGCGCTCGTAGAGAATCAGGATCTCCATGACGAAGTTGAAGAGGGTGTCGACGTCGACCTGGAACAGTTCGTCGCGCGGATATTCCTCGAGGATATGGATCAGCGCCTTGCCCGAATGGCCGTTCGGGTCGAAGCCGGCGCGCTGCAGCACCCGTGTCACCTTGTGGCGGACATAGGGAATCTGCCGTGCCGAGCGGGTATAGGCGCCTGAGGTGAACAGGCCGACGACGCGCAATTCGCCCTCGAGCCGGCCGTCGGGCGTATAGAGCTTGATGCCGACATAATCCATCCGGATGCGGCGATGAACGCGGCTGCTCACATTGGCCTTGATGACGATCAGCAGGGTCGGCTCGCGCATGAACTCGCGAATTTCGGGCGTCATCACCACCATTTCGCTGCCGCGACGCAGGACCTTGACATCGGGGTCACTGAGGATGCCGAGGCCCTCGGCGGTCATGATGTCGTCCGAGGCATCGCTGTCGGGCGAGAAGCGATATTCGCGCACGCCGAGAAAGGTGAAATTGTCCGCGCACAGCCATTGCAGGAACTGGTTGGCCTCGGCGATCTCGTCGATCGGCAGTGGCGGCGGATTGGAAGCGAAAGTCTTGATCGCATCCTCGACCCGGTCGCGCATGGCGCGCCAGTCGGTGACGCAGGAGCGGACGTCGTTCAACGTCCTGGCGAGGCCGTCGATCAGCTTCTGGCGATCGGCATCGGCGTCCAGGCGGGTGATGTGGAGATGGATCAGGCTTTCGCGCGTGCCCTTTGCCCCCTCCGGCAGGGCTTCGCCGTAGAAGCGCAGCAGCTTGCCCTCATTGTCGCGTTCCACCGCAATGATCGGGTGAGCGACGAGGGTGACTTCGACGCCCTGCTCGGTGAGCTCCGCCATGGTGGAATCGAACAGGAAGGGCATGTTGTCGTTGAGAATTTCGAGCACGGAAATCTCGCGCCCATCCGGCATCATCGGATTGACGACGCGGATATCGGCACGACCGGCCGTGCGCCGCTGCACATGCTCCCAGGCTTGCTCCGCCAGCAGGGCAAGCGAGGCCGCATCGTAATTGGCGAGATCCTCACTATTGGTGTAGCCGAATAGAAGCTCGGCAAAGATCCGGGGCGCCTTGCCCGGCTGCATGCTTTCCGCCGTGTCGTGGATCAGAGTTGCCCGGGCCTTGTCGTCACGCAATGCCATAGCGTCCTCCATGTCCCAGCCGACGAGCCGCAATGACGGTCGGGCGTTGTTCTTGGAGTGCGCCTCTTCGAGCGCATCTTCTTGACCGCGTTTCAATCGCCTCGGCGAAATCTTCGGCTTTGCGGCTTCGACGATATTAGCATTCCGCAGCCGTCATGGCGCGCGGAGTTGTGAGGCGTGCCTTGGAGGCGGAAAATCGGTGCCGACGACCATCGCGCCGCTGGGTGCCCTGCAAAATGCCGAGGAATTTCAATCGTGTAGTAATTCGCGATTCTACTCTGAATGGCGCGCCATTTGCGGTAGTAGGTACGTCCCATGCGTACCATCGATCGTCTGCTCTCCCGCCTCGCTTTGTTCCTTGCAATCGCAGCCGTTCCGGTGCTGCCCGCGCGCGCGGCCGAAACCTGTCCGTTCATCAGTGCCAAGGAGCTCGCCGGCGCGATGCCGGCGCTCAAATGGTCACTGATCTCGAACCAGGACGGTCGCGGCTGCATCTACCAGGCCGGGCGCGGCGACACGATGATGCTGACCGTATTCCGCAATCCCGACAGAGACCGCGCCAGGGAATTGTACGCCACCTTCGTCAAGACGCTCGGTGAGCGCATGCCCCTGAACGCGGTGTCCGGGATCGGCGACGAGGGCCGGGGCGGAACAAGCGCGGCCGGCGCCGAGCGCCAGGAGGCCTCGGTCGTCGCCCTGTCCGGCGATTACATTCTGCAGATCAGCGTCTATCCGACCGGCCGGCGCGCCGACGATGCGCTGCTCGGACCGATCACCGAAGCCGCGCGCATTGCCATCGGCAACGTGAACAAGAGCAGCGAACGGTTCGGCAATTGCGAGTGGCTCACGGCGGCGGATGCCGACGGCTTTCTCGACACGAGCACACTGACGGTGCAAAGGACCGGCGCGGGCAGCTGCATGATGTTCGATCGCGAGGCCAACACCATGACCGTCGCTGTCATCGCGACCTCGCGCGACACCGCCATCGGCATGATGAAGCGCGCGGGCCCGTGCAAGCATCTGGCGATACCCGAGCTCGGCAGCGAAGCGTTCGGCGAGCATTCCTGCACCAAGGGCAACGGCAGCGCCGTCAACATCTATGTCTGGAAGAACGGCCGGCAGGCCTCGATCCTGTTCGCGCCGGTCAAGCCGCATCCGGAGTCCGGCTCGGTCGATCGCCTCAAGACGGTCGCCGGGCGGGTCTATGGAAAGCTGTGACGGGCGCGCGGGTGAACCCTTCCGCGATGCGGCCGACATCCGGGACCGCTCGGCGGTCCCGGATGTCGTCCGGCTAGACTGTCAGCCCGCAAGCTCGCCGGATTGCGATCTGAACCGGCGACGGCGGCAGCGCCGGATAGAACTCGCTTTTCGGCAGCAGCGGAGGCTGAGCCATGAAGCGCGGCTCCGTCCCTCGATGAGGTTGCGCGGCGTGAACCAGGAAGGGGTGGCACAGATAGACGGTGCCTGCCGCGCCGGTGGCCAGTTCGATCGCGCAATCCTTCGTCGACGCCCAGTCCTCGGCCGCGAGCTGCCGGAGCGTCGCGCCGGCCTCGCCATGGGGCAGCAGCTCCCGCGCGATGATGGCATGCGAGCCGCTCCGAATCCGCGTGGGCGCATCATCGTCACCGACATCCGAGAACAGGAACAGCATCAGCAGCGCACGCCCGCTGCTCTTCACATTGGCACGCCATTCCATGAAGTCGGCATTGGCGGTGCCAAAGCTCATGTCCACATGCCAGCCGTCGTCGCCAGGGGAGTCCGTTGACGGAAAGCGGATCGGAAAGGTTCCGAGGCCCATGGGCGCAAGCCAGCGCCCGTCGCCGACGAGCTGATCATAGGCCTCGCGCAGAAGCGGCGTGTTCGCGGCCTCGATGAAAGGGGGCGAAGCCTTGGACCCCACCCGGATGACGGGTCGGGTCCAACGTTCGGGTTGGTCCGGCGACAGGCCGATATCCGCCCACAGCTCGTCCCGGCATTGCTTTGCAAGGTCGGTGCTGAAGGCATTCTCGATTTTGACGAAACCGTCGTCGATGAAGGTCTGGACCTGACCAGGTGTCAGGCCAGCCCGTTTGGACTTGGGCATTGCACATTCTCCGTTCGGCCGGCGCATCGAGCGCAGCCTTTTGATCTGATGGGCGCGGTTGCGCCGGAACGACGTTTGGCCGTTCAGATCAGCGGGAAGAATGTGGACATGAACATCATGGTGGGAACGTATAGCGCGGCGGAGCGCGGAATCAAGACACGCTCGCCGCCGCGATGATCTACGGACAGGCCTTGGAAGTCGCCTTTGCTCCGAAAGCGCGCATTGCGCTTCTCCCTGCGGCGATTGTCCGGGATCCGCGCCGGGAACAGGCTCAGGCCTGCATCGCCGCGCCAATCACCGCCACCCCAGCGCCGGCGCCACATGCGTCAGGATCGCCTCGATCGCATGCGCGCAGTAATCGACGCCGAGCTGGTTCGGGATGGTCAGCAGCAGCGTATCGGCTTCCGCGATCGCCTCGTCCTGCCGCAGCTGCTCGATCAGCGCGTCCGGCTCCGCCGCATAGGAGCGGCCGAAGATCGCCCGCGTGCGCGGGTCGATGAAGCCGATCTGGTCCTCGCCTCCGCGCTCGCCGCCGAAATAAGCGCGGTCGCGATCATTCATCAGCGCAAAAATGCTGCGGCTGACGGAGACGCGCGGCTCGCGGCCGTGCCCCGCCTCTTTCCAGGCCGCGCGATAGGCGCGAATTTGCGCCGCCTGCTGCACGTGAAAAGCCTCGCCGGTCTCGTCGTTCTTCAGCGTCGAGCTCTGCAGGTTCATGCCGAGCTTCGCTGCCCACACCGCGGTGGCGTTCGAGCCGGCACCCCACCAGATCCGTTCGCGCAGGCCCTGCGCATGTGGCTCCAGCCGCAACAGCCCGGGCGGATTGGGAAACATCGGCTGCGGGTTGGGCTCGGCAAAACCTTGGCCGCGGAGCAGGTCGAGGAAGACCTCGGCGTGATGCCGGCCCATGTCGCCATCGCTCTGGCCCTCGGCCGGCCGGTAGCCGAAATAGCGCCAACCGTCGATCACCTGTTCGGGCGAGCCGCGGCTGATGCCGAGCTGCAGCCTTCCGCCAGCGATGAGGTCGGCGCTTCCTGCATCCTCCACCATGTAGAGCGGGTTCTCGTAGCGCATGTCGATCACGGCCGTGCCGATCTCGATTCGGCTGGTCTTCGCGCCGACGGCCGCGAGCAGCGGAAAGGGCGAGGCGAGCTGCCGCGCGAAATGATGCACGCGGAAATAGGCGCCGTCGGCGCCGAGCTGTTCAGCCGCAACCGCGAGCTCGATCGATTGCAGCAGGGTATCCGCCGCCGAGCGGGTCTGCGATTGCGGCGAGGGCGTCCAGTGCCCGAAGGAGAGGAATCCGATCTTTTTCATCAGGGCAACATATGGATGATCGGAAGCGTTTGCGAGACACTGGCCGGAGGAAAGATGGGCAACACGGGGCGTGCCCCATGAGGCCGCTTGGGGAATCCAGATCAGGCACGGAGCTGGACGCTGGCACTTCTGCCCTGCAGCGGACCACCAACTCGGATCGTTGTTCGATCGGTCACGCCGAGGGGCGTCCTCAGATTTCGCAATCGGTCAAATTCAATGCCTTGCGCAAGCCGCCAAACGCCTTGAGTCGGCAGGGCTCGACATTGCTTGCAGCCTTGGAGCGCTGGACCTCAGCGGTTCGCTTGACAACGCTCGGCTTCGGCTTCGGCTTGGGCTTGGGACGTGCAGCGGTCGCGATCTTTTTCGGACTGTGCCGCGGACGCACCACCGGCGCCGGCTCGGACGAGCCGATATGGGCGTCTTCTGGCGGAGCAGCGCGGTCCTCGACCGACGCAGCCTGTGTCGGCACCGCGCTGCTCACGGCGGCAACATCGAGGCGATCAGCCTTCGGCAGGGCCTCGTATGAATCAGAAGTGCCCGCGTCCTGGTCGGCAGGCGGCTGCACGGTCGCGGCCGCGCGACGCGGTGGCGCCGTCAGCTCCATCGCCGACAGCACTCCTGCACTCAACAGGATGAGGAGGCCCAACAACGCCATTCTCAGCATAATGCGCCTCTGACAGAGGTTCGTGCCGCTGAAAATTCTCCGCGCCAATGAGGCAACTTGTCGACGGCTGCGGGGCCGCGACGAATCATTTGCCGACAGGGTTAACGTCGATGATGCACCCGCACATGCCGAAGATGCCCGTTCACGGCGGTTCCGCGAGCAGACCTTGTTGGCCCGAGCCGAGCGCCACGAGAAGGATCGTCACGTTTGCTGTTTGAGGGAAGCCCGACGCCGCCTGACCGATTGGGCGACGGCCGCTTTTGACCCTGGCTGTGTGAAAACGCTGGGGTGCTGTTATGATTCTTCCGTGATTCTGTGGGGGAATCGATGAGGCGCTTCGTTGAAGAGGCGGATCGTGGGCAGCGGACGCTGTTGCCCGAATGCCTCGATGACTTCATTGACGAGAGCAATCCTGTTCGGGTGATCGACGTATTTGTCGATGCGCTCGGTTTGGCCGAGATGGGCTTTGAGGGTGTGGAGCCGGCAGCGACCGGCCGGCCGTCCATCCCTCGGTGCTCCTTAAGCTTTACATTTATGGCTATCTGAACCGGGTACAGTCGAGCCGGCGGCTGGAACGAGAGGCCGGGCGCAAGGTCGAGGCCGATCGCGGCTACTTCAACAGCCCGGAGATCCTCGCGTGCCACGAAGCAGGCATCACGGTAACTCTGCCCAAACCGCAGACGTCCGGCGCCAAGTCGGAGGGGCGCTTCGGTAAGCAGGACTTTGCCTATTTGTCGGAGGAGGACGCCTACCGCTGTCCAGCTGGGGAGCGGCTGCGATATCGCTACACAAGCGAAGAAGACGGCAAGATGCTGCGGCGCTACTGGACCACGGCCTGTCAAAATTGTTCGCTCAAATCGCAGTGCACGACGGGGCCAGAGCGGCGAATTACACGATGGGATCACGAGCATCTGCTCGAGGCTGTGCAGCAGCGGCTTGATGCAAACCCAGAAGCCATGCGCCAGCGTCGGGAGACGGTCGAACATCCGTTCGGCACGATGAAGGCCCGCATGGGGGCGACGCACTTCCTCACCAAAACGCTTCCCAAAGTAGCCGCCGAGATGGCGCTCTCGGTTCTGGCCTACAATCTGACCCGGGTCATGAACATTGTCGGCATCAAGCCACTGATCACTGCGATCGAGGCCTGAGACAGGCCCGGTTCCTAGCTCCCCGACCGACGCCCTTTGCGGCCGTTTTTACACGGCCAAGACCCAAAGCGAACTCAAGCAGAGCATTTCACTCAGAACGCGGAACTTGAGCCATTCTCGATTAGTGGGTAGCGGTCGTTCGGTACCCGCTGCTCCCATACGCTCCAAAGTCCCCAACGACCGTGCGGAGCGCGCGCCGAAAGGCTCACGGCGAAGCGCGCGGCTCGCTAGATAAACGAAAGACAGCGTGCCACGTGTCTCGACCAGATTCCCCTCACGCACGCGACCTACTCAGCGAGGCCGCGCGGGACTGTGAGGAATGATGACCTTGGCAGTACACTAGACTCAGCTACTTAGCTGTGCCCGTCGTAACTCCTGTCGCAGTCGTGTCTGCCGTCCCCGGTGTGCCTCCTCGCCGCACGTCGCGCGCGTCACGGCGACCCTCCCGGCGCACTTGGCGCGCGTCACGACGATTTTCGCGGCGCTCGTGGCGCCCCTCACGTCGATCTTGGCGCCTTTCCATGCCTGCGGTCTGAGCCTCGGCGTCGGGTGCAATCAGCATGCTCGGAAGCGCGGCTATTGTGGTCGCCATGCCCAAGGAAAAAAGAAGCTTTCGTCGAGAAATCATGACTGCCTCCTTTGCTGGACTGCCCCAAGCACAAGAGTCTACTCGCCTTTGCCGCCTTGGTCTTGATCTAAGTCATGGACAGCAGCACTCTCAGGTTGACATTGCCCGGCATGCACGCGCATAGCTACGTCTCCCGTTAGAGTGACGTGACCTTAGGAGCATCCCGGTTATCCGGCCGGCTGCGTCGCGCGGGCCGGTGTCGTGCTTAGGCCTCGGCCTGTAGCGCGCGCTGCGGTCCGTCACAATCGGTGGCAACTTAAACGGCGGTGTCAATCGAGTTGGGGTGAGGCGGTAATGCCTTGCGTCACGAGCGGAGCACTTCTCGGCACGGCAGCTTTGTGACCCGCTACATTTTGAGCAATCGATGAGGCACACCTAGTACGTAACCTTCGAGCTGCAACGCCGAGGGATGCTGCCAAAGCCAAGACATCCTCGGCTGACCAAGACATTCGAGACCGAGAAGGAAGCCAAGCTTTTTGCGAAAGAAAAACTCGATGAAGGGCTGGTCGTGACCGCCGGCACCCTCAATCCGCACACGCCGAAGCAAATTATTCCGTCGAGCGCCGTGTCGATCTGGCTTGGCAGCACGCTGGACCAAACTGCGGACCGGTCTAACAGTCGGAGCGATTGAGGAGCGGCCAATGTCGGCTAGGCCAGAAGCGGACATTTCCTGGCTAGTCGGTTGACGGCCGCTTTGACCATGAGCGGACATGCGACATCGCGAGCGCGATGGCGGCGGCCGCTTACAGAAGAACGGTAGTCAGCAGTAGAGACCGTTTCGGCCGCTTCAGAGCCGGCTGGATTTGATTGATCTAGATCAAGCGCCAAACGACTAATCGCCGTTCGATTGCGCGGTGGCGCACTGCCACCCTTTCGACCTAAGCCCCGCAAGCTCTCCTTAGCGGGGCCATGGGACGTTTTGCCGTGGCTCTCCGCGTCGATAGCCTGAAAGCCCGTTGGGTCCGCTCATTGGACAAGCAGTCCGAAAATCAATCGGAGAAAACGTCATGAGTATGCGTAACTTTTTCTGGTCAAGCGCAGTCGCACTATCCACCACTTTGGCACTCGCGAATTTTCCAGCATCAGCTCAACAACAACGACCGCCCAACATACTCGTAATCATGGGCGATGACGTCGGCTGGTTCAACATCGGCGCCTATCATCGCGGCATGATGTCGGGAAAGACGCCTAATCTCGACAAGTTGGCGTCTGAAGGCATGATGTTCACCGACTATTATGCGGAAGCGAGTTGCACGGCAGGCCGCGCCAACTTCATTACCGGTCAGCTGCCGATCCGCACCGGGTTGACGACCGTCGGCCAGGCCGGCGCTGATGTCGGCATTCCAGCCGAGGCGGTGACGCTCGCCACCGCGCTGAAAGCGCAGGGTTATGCAACCGGGCAGTTCGGCAAGAACCATCTCGGTGACCTGAACAAGTATCTCCCGACCCTGCATGGCTTCGACGAGTTCTTCGGATACCTCTACCATCTCGACGCGATGTCGGATCCCTACTGGTACTCGTTCCCGGTCAACCAGGACTACTACAACAAATTCGGCCCGCGCAGCCTGATCCACAGCTATGCGACCGACACCGACGACAAGACCGAGATGCCCCGTTGGGGCAAGGTCGGCAAGCAGAGGATTACCGATGAGGGGCCGCTGCCGCCATTCCCCGACATGTCGAACGTGGCGAACATGCACGACTTGCCGTTCTTGAAGGCAAAGTACGACATGACCACTTTTGACGAAGTGCTGGTGAAGGCGTCCGGCGATTTCATGGACAAAGCCAAGCGCGAGGGCAAGCCGTTCTTCGTCTGGCACAACACCACGCGCATGCACGTATGGACTTTCCTCTCGAAGAAATACAGCGCAATGCAGAACAGCGACACCAACTACGGTCTCGAAGAGGCCGGCATGGCGCAACTCGATGACAGCGTCGGCGCCCTGATGAAGAAGCTCGACGACATGGGCGAGGCCAACAATACCATTGTTATCTTCACCACCGACAACGGCGCCGAAGTGTTCACCTGGCCGGATGGCGGCATGACGCCGTTCAAAAACACCAAGGGTACGGTCGGCGAAGGCGGCTTCCGCGTACCGTGCATCATCCGTTGGCCCGGCGTGGTCAGGCCGGCGACCGTCCAGAACGAAATCTTCTCAGGGCTGGACTGGTTGCCAACGCTTGTGGCGGCGGCGGGCAACGTCAATATCTCCGAGCAGTTGCTGAAGGGCGTGAAGCTGGGTGAGCGCACCTACAAGAACCACCTTGACGGTTACAACCAGCTCGATCTGCTCGCCGGCAAAGGCCCATCCAGACGCCAGGAAGTATTCTACTTCGGTGGTGCCGCGCTCGGTGCCGTCCGCATCGACAACTTCAAGTTCCAATTCTATCAACAGCCATGGGGCTGGCCGGGCGAGAAGACCACCACGGATATGCCGACGATGGTCAACATTCGCCAGGATCCGTTCGAGCGTACGCCGTCCATCCGCGGCGAGTCCTCCAACGCGAGCGCGTTCGGCTATGGCAACGACTTCTTCGCCCGTGAGTTCTGGCGCTTCGTCCTGGTTCAGCAGTACGTGGGGAAGCTGGCAATGACAGCGATTGACTATCCGCCGATGCAGGATCCGGCTTCCTTCAACCTCGAATCGGTGAAGAGGAAGGTCGAGGAGATGATCAAGAATCGTCCGGGTCAGTAACAAACAACAAGGGAGCGCATGAAACGCGTGCGCTCCCCCTCCGCTTTAGCATCCCTCTTGTTTTGAAGCGGAGCGCAAAATGGCCGCTCTTGGGCCCTAAGCGGCGTTGAGGGATGTCTGCTATTCCGCCGCTGTCGGGAGACAAGCGGACATCTGGGGTCCGGGCCGAAAATGACGCGATTGACCCTCAGCGGACATCGTTTGATTTGGGTCAATGCGGCCGGCCCATAGGCTGCGCCTGTGGCGGTGCAATTGCCCGGAGTTGAGCCATGAAGCGAACTACCATTGCTTTGGCGCTTGCATTCGCTTTGCTGGGTGCATCGACCTTGCCACGAAGCGTCCAAGCCGCGGTTACTGAGGAAGAGGCACACGCAATCGCAGTTGATGCTTATCTCTATCTCTACCCACTGATCTCTATGGATGTGACCAGAAAGCAGTCCACAAACATTGAGCCGGGCAAGGAAATCGGTAAAGGCCCGATCAATATGTTCACAAACGCACCTGAATATCCTCCGGGAAATCTCAGGCTCGTGGTGCGCGTGAACTTCGACACGCTTTACTCGCTTGCGTGGCTCGACATGACCAAGGAAGCAATGGTCGTCTCTGCGCCAGATACCAATGGCCGATACTATCTTCTGCAGATGCTCGATATGTGGACAGACGTCTTGCTTCGCCGGGTTGGCGCACGACCGGCACGGAAGCAGCGAACTTCCTTGTCACGCCGCCTGACTGGAGTGGGACCGTTCCATCTGGCATGTCGCGGATCAGCGCACCGACGCCCTTCGTATGGATCATCGGCCGGACAAAGACCGACGGCCCGCCCGACTACGGGGCGGTACACAGAATACAAGCGGGCTACAAAGTCACCCCGCTCTCGCAATGGGGCAAGCCTCCGCAGCCGGTGACGGTGACGATCGACCCGAGCGTTGACATGAAAACGCCGCCGAAAATGCAAGTCGATACGATGCCAGCCGACAAGTTCTTCGCTTATGCCGCCGAGCTATTGAAGGTCAATCCGCCGCACATCACCGACGAGCCAATGATGGCGGAATTGAAGAAGGTTGGGTTCGGGCCGGGAAAGAGCTTCTCGTTGGAGCAGGCTTCTCCCGCTATTCGTAGCGCTTTCTCGAAAGCGCCTGAGGCAGCGCAGAAATTGATGGCATGGAAGGTGCCGACCATTGCCCCTGTCGTGAATGGCTGGTCCATGAACGTTGACACGATGGGAGTATATGGCAACTATTATCTGAAGCGGGCAATTGTCGCCCAATTGGGTCTGGGCTCGAACCTCCCGAAGGACGCGATATATCCGATGAATTTGGGCGACGAGAGCGGCAGACCGCTGGACGGCGCAAACAAATACACGCTGCACTTTGACAAAGACAACGCGCCTCCGGTGAATGCCTTCTGGTCGGTCACGCTCTACGACAGCGAAGGTTTCCAGGTGCCAAATTCCCTCAATCGGTTTGCTCTAAGTAGCTGGATGCCGTTGAAGCGGAATGCGGACGGATCACTCGACCTTTACTTTCAGAACGAAAGCCCCGGTGCAAACAACGAAGCCAACTGGCTTCCGGCGCCCAAAACATCATTCAACCTGCTCATGCGCATGTACGCGCCAAAGTCCGAGGCGCTCATCGGAAAGTGGAAGCCCCCGGCGGTTATTCGATCACAGTCGCTGCCCAGTTTGGTCGCACAATAGGTCATGTGCACGTTTCTAGTCACGATCCATAGCCATCCCCACGAAAATTGCAGTCTTAGGACCGCTCGTGGCCCCCTTAGCGGACAAATCGCGGCATTTGCGCCACGGCCGCTTTTGACCCTGGCTGTGTGAAAACGCCGGGGTGCTGATATGATTCTCCCGTGATTCTGTGGGGGAATCGATGAGGCGCTAGGACGCCTACCGCTGTCCAGCTGGGGAGCGGCTGCGATATCGCTACACAAGCGAAGAAGACGGCAAGATGCTGCGGCGCTACTGGACCACGGCCTGTCAAAATTGTTCGCTCAAATCGCAGTGCACGACGGGGCCAGAGCGGCGAATTACACGATGGGATCACGAGCAGCTGCTCGAGGCCGTGCAGCAGCGGCTTGATGCAAACCCAGAAGCCATGCGCCAGCGTCGGGAGACGGTCGAACATCCATTCGGCACGATGAAGGCCCGCATGGGGGCGACGCACTGCCTCACCAAAACGCTTCCCAAAGTGGCCGCCGAGATGGCGCTCTCGGTTCTGGCCTACAATCTGACCCGGGTCATGAACATTGTCGGCATCAAGCCACTGATCACTGCGATCGAGGCCTGAGACAGGCCCGGTTCCTAGCTCCCCGACCGACGCCCTTTGCGGCCGTTTTTACACGGCCAAGACCCAAAGCGGTTGTTTTGATTTAAATCAACACGAGCCGACTGGCATGTCCTTTCTTGCTTGCCTGATGAGGCAGTCAGAGCACAAGAGATTCAACCTCACGCCTGCGGTTCGTCGCGCGATGATCGCGACCAATGACCAGAAAGTGTTTCGCACTTATGGGCCGAACGGCAGCGCCTGGAAGTGCGAGCGCAATGGCGTCTCGCCGCGCATGCTCTGGAAACTGCTCGCGCACGAACTGATAGAGGACGAGCCGCAGACGGCCGTCACGACAGATACACCCGCAACCATCCGCATGCGCCTGAGTAGGGTTGGGTTGGACATGTTAAAAGCGAGCCTGGACGGGAAAGCATGAGGCGATTGCTCATGCGCGCAAAAAAAAAGCCCCGGCGAGCCGGGGCTTTGGTTTGCAAAACATGGGGGCGATCAGTACCTCGCTGCGACGGGCGCCCCGTATCCGCCGAAGCGGTAATTCAACCGAAGCGTGATCATGTCCACATCCTGGCTGACACCGCCGCCGGTGAGGGCGAATCCTCCGGGCGTGACCACGCCTGCGAACCCGAAATTGTCACGCCCCATCCAGAGATGGTCGTACTCGATACCGAACGACCAGTTGGGGGTGAAGCCGTATTCCCAGCCAACACCGAGGGCGCCGCCCCAGCGCGTGTGGCCTGCCGAGGCAAGGCCCACTCCAGTGAGGTTGTCGAATACATCGAAGCGATTGCGCGTCACGGCGGCACCGCCCTTCACGTAGAACAGGGAGGCGTTCCAGGCCCATCCGAGTTGCGCCGTGAACAGCCCGATGCCATCGATCTTGCCCGTGGTCGAGACGAACGGATCGAACAGGCTGACGCGGGTGTTCTTGATGTCGGCCCAATCCCCCTGCGCTTCCAAGCCGAGCACAAACTGATTCATTTGCCAGCGGTACCCGATCTGTCCGCCCACGAGGCCTCCGGAGCGATCGGCGCAACCAGCCGCCAACGCCCCTGCGGGCGTTACAAAATCAACGCAGCCATGGCTCTGGCCCCAGCCTCCGTTGGCACCAATGTAGAAGCCGGTCCAGTTGTAAACTGTCGCAACCGGCATCGGCGGCGGCACGGCTTTGGCGGGCATGTCGGCCGCCGAAGCCGGAGCCATCATGCTCAGCGTCGCAAAGCCGATTGCAGCAATTGAAAGCTTTCTCATCCTTGGATCCCCTCGCTTAAACATTCTTCTTAGAAGCAAGTCCTCATGCAGGCGGGTGCATAAGTGCCGCGAACATCCTGAAGGTTACGAGCAAGAGGGCCGTCGGCCCGTGCCAAAATGGCAACACTCAAAAGCCATCGCTCTGCACGGTACCGTGCTTATTCCCCGTTCGACATTCCCTGAGCCGCGGCGCCGGACGGCTCCTCGGCGAGCCAAGGCGCAATGCCGGATGCTGGAATAAGCCGCCGGGGAAGATGAGGGTTTATCGTGCCTGCGAAGACAGCGAGGCCTTCGTCCAGCTTTGCGCGAGCGAAGGTCTTGGCTTCTGCTTCCGTCGCAAAGGTCCTCGTTTCTCGAGGGCTGCGCTGCTTCGGCAGCGTACCGGATTTGCGGATCTCGAAGGTGACGTACCAAGTCGGCGTCATACAGGCACCAATCGATTGCCCCCGCTCAGTCTTCAATGTGGCACGGTGTCAGGTCGCGGTTGATCTAAATCAATATTCGCACGTGGCGGCTTCAGCCGATCGTCGCTTTGCAGACGCGAAAGGCCATCATGGAAGCGAAGACGCGGGCCGTGTTGACGACGCCGCGACGTCTCACGCGTAGGCCACCCAGCCGCGGAAGGTGAAGCCGGTGTAGAACAGGGTCGGCTCGGAGAAGCCGGCCTCGCGCAGGATCGCTTCGTCCTGCGCAGGCGTGAGGATTTCCAGATGGTTGGTGACGGCGTTGCGCGCGGCTGTCGCCTGCTCGGGCTCGACGCCGGAAGCTGTCAGGAACGCGGAATACCGCGACAGCCATAGCGGGCGTTCCTCATCGCCGTTGGGCGCGCTCAAATGGGCGGCCACGAAGGCCGCGCCCGGCTTCAGCCGGCGGCGGATTTCCGCGGCGATGCGGCGGCGCTCCGCGACATCGACGAAATGCAGGGTCAGCAGGCAGCTGGCGCCGTCGAACGGTCCGTCCGGCGTATCGTCGACGTAGCCCTGATGAAGATGCGCGCGCGGAGCGAGCGAGCCCAGGGTCTGCCTTGCGAGACCCAGCATCGCCGCGGACGGGTCCACGCCGTCGAAGCTCCAGCCGGGCTGCGCCTGCGCAAACGTCTTCAGCTCCAGGCCGCCGCCGGCGCCGAGAACGAGAATCCGTGCATCGTCACGCGCACGCTCGGCCAGCAGGATCGCCGCCATCGACAGCATGGCATTGTAGCCGGGCACGAAGCGCGGCGGCCCTTCGGTGTATCTCGCCACGGCCTGCGGATCGGAGAACATGTCTTGAATGTTGGTCATGGCGTCGTCCTTGCTGGAAATGCCGGTCACGCACCATGGGCGCGCAGGCCCTGATGCTTCCGGGACCCGAGGCGCTTGCGAAAATCCTCGCTCAGCATCGCCAGCGTCACCTTGCCGAGGCGCGACAGCAGCAGCGCCTCCGCATCATGAAAGGCCTGGTCGAGCGCGGCGTTGACGGCCTGCTCGACGAGGCAGCCGGGTGCCTCGGTCCGGTTGCCCATCGCCAGCAATGCCGGGCTGCCGAGCGCGGTGTAGACGTCGCGCAGCGTCACCTTCGAGAGGTCACACGCCAGCCGCCAGCCGCCGCCATGCCCCTTCTCGGAGCGGACATATCCGAGCTCCCGCAGGCCGGCCATGATGCGCCGGATCACCACCGGGTTGGTGTCCATCGCCTTCGCCAGGGTCTCGGACGTGAACGGGCCGGGCTGTTGCGCCATGTGCAGCAGCACGTGGAGCACGCCGGACAAACGGGAATCGCGTCTCATGTAACTTCATATGTTGCATATCTCGGCCTGAGTCAACGGCTGACCGTGCCCGCGTCAGAAAACACGGCGGGGCCTCAGCGCAGGGCGAGACGTGGTGAGATTGTCGGGATGGGCGGCGGTGCCAGAAAAGCGCCAAGTGGACGCAACGCATCTGCGCCCGATGATGCCATCATGCGCCTGTGTTGCCCGACGGTGCAACGGCTTTCTGCCCGACGGGTCAACGTCGGCGCGATCCGCCTAAGTCATTGATCCCACGAGTGCCGGCTACTGTGCATGGGGTTGTTTTCGCACTTTTTACTTAGGTTATTTAGGTCGGTCCAAAGCACCGAGCTCGCCATGCCGATTTGTCGCGGTGACGGCGCCGCACGCGAGGACAACAATCGGCCAGGCACTGCCCGACTTTTCGTCATTGGCCTCGCGCGGCGCTCGTTTTCATCCATCCATTTTATCGGAGGCGCATCATGCAGGTTTACAACGTGGTCAAGTTCAGGGTGAAGGCGGGAGAGGAAGCCGCCTTCCTCGACGCGCACCGGAACGGCAAGGCCAAATGGCCGGGGCTGGAGCACGGCGTCATCATCAGGACCGGCGAGCAGACCTTCTGCCTGATCGGCACCTGGTCCAGCCAGGATGCGCTGGTCGCGGCACGGTCGGCGATGATCAAGACTCTCGACAGTTTCAGGTCGGTGCTCGAGGATCAGGGCAACGGGCGCGGCGTGACGGATGCCGTGTCGGGGGAGGTCGTGCTCGCGCTTTAGGGAACGCCGCGGCGCGTTCACTTCATGATACGCACGCCCTTGGTCGTGAACCGCTGCGTCCTGCCGCCGGGCCGCACCGGGCGCTTTGTGCCGGCGGCCTTGCCGGTGCCGGGCGGCTGGTGTGCGGGAACGAGCTGGTGCGGCTGCGAGCCGATCAGGTCGCGGCGGCCCATCTCGATCAAGGCCTCGCGCAGCACCGGCCAATTGTCGGGGTCGTGATAGCGCAAAAACGCCTTGTGCAGGCGGCGCTGGCGCAGGCCCTTGATCGCCTCGACCTTGTCGCTGCCGCCGTGCCGTACGCCGCGCAGGGGATTGACGCCGGTATGGTACATCGCGGTCGCGGTCGCCATCGGCGAGGGCAGGAAGGTCTGCACCTGATCGGCGCGGTAACGGTTCTTCTTGAGCCAGAGCGCGAGGTTCATCATGTCCTCGTCGGTTGTGCCCGGATGCGCCGCGATGAAATAGGGGATCAGATAATATTTCTTGCCGGCCCGCTCGGCCGCTTCATCGAACATCCGCTTGAACTTGTTGTAGGCGCCGATGCCCGGCTTCATCATCTTGTCGAGGGGGCCGCGCTCGGTATGTTCGGGAGCGATCTTCAGATATCCGCCGACGTGATGGGTGACGAGCTCCTTGATGTATTCGGGGCTCTCCACCGCGAGGTCGTAGCGCACGCCGGAGGCGACCATCACCTTCTTGATGCCCTTGGTCTCGCGCACCTTGCGATAGAGCCGGATCAAATCGTCATGCGAGGTGTTGAGGTTCGGGCAGATCTCGGGGAACACGCAGGACGGCCGACGGCACGCCGCCTCGACCTTGGGATCCTTGCACGCCATCCGGTACATGTTGGCGGTGGGGCCGCCGATGTCGGAGATCACGCCGGTGAAGCCCGGCGTCTTGTCGCGGATCTTCTCGATCTCGCGCAGAATAGAACCCTCGGAGCGGTTCTGGATGATGCGGCCCTCGTGCTCGGTGATCGAGCAGAAGGTGCAGCCGCCGAAACAGCCGCGCATGATCGTCACCGAGAACTTGATCATGTCCCAGGCGGGGATTTTGGCCTCGCCATAGGACGGATGCGGCGCGCGTGCGTAGGGCAGGTCGTAGACCGCGTCCATCTCGTCGCTGGTCAGCGGGATTGGCGGCGGGTTGAGCCAGAGATCGCGATCGCCATGACGCTGCACCAGCGGCCGCGCGTTGCCGGGATTGCTCTCCCGGTGCAGCACGCGTGACGCGCGGGCATAGGCCTCGCGGTCCTGCTCGACCTGCTCCAGCGCCGGCAGGCGGATCACGGTCGCGCCTTTCTGGCGTGTGGCGCCCTCGTCGGCGGAATCGAGATCGTCGGCGTGCAGCTCGGTGTAGTCCTCAGGGACTCGGCGGAACAGCGCGACGCCCCTGATGTCGTCGAGTTCGCGCGGCGCTTCACCCGCCGCGAGCCGCTGCGCCACCTCGACGACGGCGCGCTCGGCATTGCCGTAGAGCAGCAGGTCCGCCTTGGCGTCGGCCAGCACCGAGCGGCGCACCTTGTCGGACCAGTAGTCGTAATGAGCGATCCGGCGCAGCGAGGCCTCGATGCCGCCGAGCACGATCGGCACGTCCTTGAACGCCTCGCGGCAGCGCTGGGCGTAGACGATGGTGCAGCGGTCCGGCCGCTTACCGCCTTCGCCGCCAGCCGTGTAGGCGTCGTCATGGCGCAGACGGCGGTCCGCGGTGTAGCGGTTCACCATGGAATCCATGTTGCCGCCGGTGACGCCGAAGAACACGCGCGGCTTGCCCAATGCCTTGAACGGCTCGGCCGAATGCCAGTCTGGCTGCGCGATGATGCCGACGCGAAAGCCTTGCGCCTCCAGCAGCCGGCCGATGATGGCCATGCCGAAGCTGGGATGATCGACATAGGCGTCCCCGGTCACCAGCACGATGTCGCAGGCGTCCCAGCCGAGCGCGTCCATCTCGGCGCGGCTCATGGGGAGGAACGGCGCCGGCTTGCGCGGGCGGGCCTGGGCCATCAGGGGCTTTTCGGCGGCGATGATCTGGGTGTCCATGGCGCCAAGGGATAGGACTCCGGCCGCCCGAATTCAACCGACGGACGCGTGAAAGATTGAGGTTCCGCGCGCGCGATTCCAGGCTCGCGCTTCCGTTAACCCTGCGCAAGCGCCTGCCGGACCTCGGCCGTCGTGGCCGGCTCGCCGCCATGCTCGCGCACCCTGCGCACGGCGTCCTCGACCAGCCCGAGATTGGTTGCCGTCGAGCCCAGCAGGGCATCCTCGAGCCCGACGCGGATATGTCCGCCGCGGGCGACAGCATCGGGTATCAAAGTCGTGATATCGACGCCGAGGCCGGAAACCATCCAGGGCGCGCCATGCGTTTCCTCCTCCGCCAGCGTCGCGAGCGCCGCGAGGCCATAGGGCTTTGGCGGAAAGCAGAACGCGAATTGCTGCGAGAACATGAAGCGGTAGATCGGCGTCTTCGCACCGCTCGCGCGCGCGAGCGCCGCGCCGGCGCGGATGAACCCCGGCTCGTAGATCGCGAAGGCGGGATGGATGCGGTGGCGCGCGGCGACGGCAAGCCCGTGCCGGATATGAGTCTCCGGGTTGAGATAGGTCTCGGCCGGCTTGGCCTCTGCCGTGGTGGAGGTCAGGGTGAAGTTGACGCTGCCGGGATCGACCACCGCGAATTCGAGCAGGCCGCGTTCGGCCAGCGCCTCGATATGGGCGAAGCGCGCCTTGGGGTCGGCAACATTGCCGCGTGCATCGAGGCCCGGGATCGAGGGATAAACGGGAACGTCGATCTTGGCACGAATACCTTCGATGATGCGGGCATAGACCTGCCAGTCGAAGGTCTGCGGTCCGCCGCCGTCATAGGCATGGGTGTGAACGATCGCAGCGCCGGCACGGGCGCAGGCAATTCCCTCGGCGATGATCGCGTCGACCGTGTCGGGGATGCCTGGCTGAAGTGCGCGGCTCCAGGGTCCGTTCAGTGCCGCCTCGATCCAGACCTTGTGCATGGCGCGTCTCCTCCGCTCGAACGAACCGGTGCTTGCTTTGCAGCACCGTACCACGCCAGCCGTGCGCGGTCAGCGGCGCCGGTGTGTGTGATGCCGTCCACATACCGGCGGGCTCCATCGCGTCATGCTCTCATTGTTTCGAGGGAGAGGTCGATGTTCATGGTCGACACAGTGCTGATCCTGACGATGTTGCTCTTCCTGTTCCTGCCGATCAGCGATCGCAGGACGGTGCGGATGCGGTACTGCATGCTGTGCGCGTTGCTGGCGGGATTGTCGGTCTCGGTCACCCGCGCCCATGTCGGGCCGGTGCAGGTTGCAGGTTTCGTTTCGACCCGTTGAGCGCTGCAATCGTCGCATGCGGCGATCCGGGTTCTCACCGCAGCGGCCATGGAGTATTCGGTCACTCCATGGGCAAGGGAACATCGGACAGCGGCGGCGGCGCGGTCGCGGGCACTGCACTATCCGCAGGCGCCTGGCTCGGCGCGATTGCGCTGATCGGCTTCATTCTGGTGGCGACCGCGCAGGCCTCCAATCAGATTCTCGCGCGCGGGCTTGCGGGCTCGGTCCCGTCCTTCGCGCTCGCCTTCTTCCGTTGGAGCATTGTCGCCATCGGGCTCGCGCCGATCGCGCTCAAGGAGATCCGCGAAGGCCGCGTGTCGCTCGGCAAAAGCATCTGGCCGATCCTTGCCGCCGGCTTCATGGGCATGTTTCTGTGCGGCGGTCCGGTCTATGCCGCGGGCGTGTCGACGACGGCGATCCACATCGCGCTGATCATGGCGCTCTCGCCGATCACGGTGCTGATGATCTCTGCGGCGCTCAAAATCGAGCATGTCGGCCCGCTGCAATGGTTCGGTACGGCACTCGCGCTATCGGGCGCGCTCCTTATCATTTCCGGTGGCCATCCGGCGGCGTTGTTCGACCTGGAGACGGCGTCGGGCGACGGCCTGGTCGTGATCGCGATGCTGGGCTGGTCCGGCTATACGCTGCTGCAATCGCGCGCCGCACCGAAGGCGTCGCTGCTTGCACGCATCAGCCTGTTCTCGGCCGCCGGCGCCTTGTTCTCGCTGCCGCTCGCGGCCTGGGAAATGTGGACCATGCCCGCCCAAATCTTCAGCACCAAGGCGCTATCGGCCTATGTCTTCGCCGGGATCGTTCCTGGCCTGCTTGCGTATGCCGGCTTTGCCTGGCTCGGTGCCAAGTTCGGTTCGGTGCGGACCTCGCTCGTCCTCTACCTCGGACCGGTTGCAAGCGCCCTGTTGTCTTTCGCGATCCTCGGCGAGCCGCCGAAGCCGATCCATCTCGTCGGTGGGCTGCTGATCCTCGGCGGCGTCTGGGCCAGCTTGCGCCGATAGTTCCATCTAAATGCATCGTGTTTCAGATGTAGGAACCATCCGCGGCTGCGAACATTCTGATCAAGGGCCCCGTGCGGGCCCGGTTGCGCGCGCCTCCTTCGTTTCGGCGTTCGCGACGTCGCCTCTGGCGATGGGGGACCTGTGAGTACAGTCATTGAGAACTTGCTGATGCGGAAGCAGAAGCTCGTGGAACAGCTCGAGAGGGCGCCGTCGGTCGCAGACCGCGACAAGATCGAGCACCAGCTCGAACAGATCAACACCGCGCTGGATTTCCTCGACAGGCCGGGATCGAAGGACGCGTAGCAGGCGCCTTCAATCCGCGTCCAGCGTTTCCACCTTCAAGGCCTTGGCATAGACCACGCCCGAATTGGTGATGTGCGTCGTCATCGCCGCTTCGAAGGACGCGTGCTCGCCGCGCGCGAACAGATCGAGCAGCTTGCGATGCTCGTCGAAGGACGTGCGGGTGCGCACGTCGATCGGCGAGGTCAGATTGGTGCGCAGCGCGGCGACGCGGCTCGATGCGAGCTGGTAGGATTCGGCGAGATAGCGGTTGCCGCAATGGGCGAACAGTGCCTCGTGGAAGGCGGCATCGGCGCGGCCATAGGCGATGTTGTCCTTTGCCGCGACCGCCGGCTCCATCGCCGCGATCGCCGCGCTCATCGTCGCAACGGTGCCGTCGCGATCATGGCGAAAGGCGAACTGGGCAGCCTGGGGTTCGAGCGCGATCCGGAAGGTGCAGAGCGCCGTGATGTCCTCCGCACTCGGCGTAAAGACAAAACTGCCGACCTGCGGCCGGACCACCACCAGCCCCTGTGCCTGCAACAGGCCCATCGCCTCGCGCACCGGCGTGCGGCTGACGCCGAAGGAACTGGCCACCATCTCCTCGGAGATGGCGGCGCCGAGCGCGAACTCGCCGTCGATGATGGCCTGGCGCAGCCGCTGCATCACCCGCTGCGACAGCGATTTCGGCGTATCGAGCTTCAGCGACCTCATGGACCCTCCGGTCAGATCACCTTGCCGGGATTGAGCAGATGATCGGGATCGAGGGCGGCCTTCAGCGTCCGCATCAGCGCGATCTCGGGCTCGCTGCGGGCGTGTCCCAGCCATTTCTTCTTCAGCGTGCCGATGCCGTGCTCGGCGGAGACGCTGCCGCCGAGCTCGCGCACCAGACCATAGATGATCGCGTCCATCTCCTCCTTGGGCTGCTGCTCGACGGGAAGGCCGCTGACCCAGGAGACCAGATGCAGATTGCCGTCGCCGATATGGCCGTAATAGACGCTCTCGCAGCCTTTGATGCCGTCCGCGAGCGCTGACTTGCAGCGCGTGGCGAACTCGTCCATCCGCTTGACCGCAAGGCCGATGTCGTAGGAGATGTGCGGGCCCAGCACCTGGCCGAATTCGGCGCAGATGTCGCGCACGCGCCAGAACGCCTGCGTCTGCGCCAGCGACTGCGCCACCGCGGCGTCCGCCAGCAGCCCGCGCTCCATCAGCTCTTCGAGCCAGGTCTGGAAGCGCGGTGCGTCGATGCTTTCGTCGGTGCCCTGCGCCTCGACCAGCACGTAAAGGCCGTGGCTTGCAGCGACCGGCGGCCTCACGCCGGCGCGATTCGTGATGACGTCCCAATAGTCCGGCCACATCACCTCGAACGCCGACAGCAGCGGGCCGAGGCCGCTGCGCGCGGCGCCGAGCAGCGCGATCACCGCGGCGTAATCCTTCAGCGCGCATAGCGCGGCCATGGTCGAGCGCGGTTTCGGGAACAGCCGCAGCACCACGCGGGTGATGATGCCGAGCGTGCCTTCGGAGCCGATGAAGAGATGCTTCAGGTCGTAGCCGGCATTGTTCTTCATCAGCTTGTTGAGGCTGGTGATGATGGTGCCGTCAGGCAGCACGACCTCGAGACCGAGCACCAGCTCGCGGGTCATGCCGTAGCGGATCACGCGGTTGCCGCCGGCGTTGGTCGAGAGATTGCCGCCGATCGCGCAGGAGCCGCGCGAGCCGAGATCGAGCGGGAAGAAGAAGCCGGCCTCGTCCGCGGCCTTCTGGATCGTCTCCAGCGGCGTGCCGGCCTTCACCGTCATCGTCGCCGAGGCGGGATCGATCTCCTCGATCCCGGTCATGCGCTCCAGCGAGATCGCGACCCAGCCCGCTTCGGGCGAGGCGCCGCGGCACAGCCCGGTCAAGCCGCCCTGTGGCACGTACGGCAGCCGCGCCTGCCGGCAGGCCGCGATGGCATCGGCGACGCCTTGCGCATCGAGCGGACGGATCACCGCCAGCGGCGTCTGCGGCAGGCTCGCGCTCCAGTCGTTGCAATTGCGTGCGGGCACGTCGCTGCCGGTCAGCACCGCAGCCGCGCCGAGCCTGTCGCGCAGTACGCCGAGCACTTGGTCGGCACGCCCAATGGGGGTCGCCATGTCCATGCGAGACCTCCTCTAAAATCGGCTGCGCCTCATGCGCGCCATGCGGGTGGAAAGGATTTGCATCAGTCTTGTATGTAAGGTACAACACAAAAAGTAAAGCAAAAACAAGGCTTGAAGGGTCCTTTGGGATCTGGCCAGTTCGAGGTTGCAGCAAAGGGGCGGCGGGAATGACCGAGGCAATTCGCGGGTTCTGGGTGGCATCGGCGACGCCGCTGGCAACGGACGGCAGCGTCGACGCCGCCAAGCTCGCAGCGCATGCCGGGCAACTCTTCGGCAAGGGCGTCGATGGTGTCGTGTTGTTCGGCACCACCGGCGAGGGCACCTCGTTCAATGTCGCCGAGCGCGTTGCGACCATCGAAGCCGTTCTCAAGGCCGGCGTTCCCGCAGAACGCATCGGCATCGGCGGCGGTTTCCCTGCCATCAGCGACAGCATCGCACTCTCGCGCGCCGTGCTCGGCCTCGGCCTGCGCCACGTACTGCTGCTGCCGCCCTACTTCGACCGCAGCGTCACGCTCGACGGCATCGAGGACGCCTTTGCCGCGATCATCGATGGCGTTGCCGACGACCGCCTGCGCGCCTCGCTCTATCACATCCCACAGGTCTCGGGCGTTGCGATCCCGACCAGCGTGGCCGCTAACCTGCGCAAGCGCTACGGCAAGGTCGTCGCGGGCCTCAAGGACTCCAGCGGCGACTTCAAGCAGTTTCAGGCGTTCCGCGCGGCTGCGCCTGAGCTTGCCATCACCGTGGGCAACGAGGCCGATATCGCCCGTGCGGTCGCCGCCGGCGGCGCCGGCACCATCTGCGGCATGGCCAATGTCGTGCCCGAGCTGGTCAAGGGCATGCTCGACGGCAGGGATGTCGAGGTGCGCATGCAGGCCGCGGTCGACGTCGTGCTGAAGACGCCATCGTTCCTCGCGACGCTGAAGGCGATCCTGGCGGTACAGACCGGCGATGCCGGCTGGCTGCGCGTGCGTCCGCCGCTCCGTGCGTTGTCCGACGGCGCCGCGTTCAAGCGGAAGCTCGACGAGTTGATGGCGCCCGCGATCACGTGAGGTCGCGCGCGGGTTTGCGACCTGCAGCGGCCAATTCACGTGGCGTGCGCCGTATTCGCGCCATCGCAATTGCAGATTGCGGCGCGTCCTTGTCCTTAGAATGATTCAATACTAGAGCGATTCAAGTCCGGTTACGGTTCTCTTCATCCGACGCGACTGTTAGACGCGCCGGCTTCAATGCTGCGTCTGACCTGGAAGTGAATCGTGCGTGTTCATCTGGATGGCCATTGCGTCGTTGGCCGTCGACCTACGAGACCAGGTACGAGCAATTCCCGGTGATCTATCAATTCAACGTCAAAAATCTGTTCGACAAGGTCTATTATCCTTTGGCCGTCAACAATCTGAACGTCGCCGTCGGCGATGCGCGGCGCGTGTCGCTGTCGGCAACGGTGAAGTTTTAGCGATGAGCATGGCGCGCTGAGATGCCGGTTTGATGAGACCACCGACCGGAAAGACCGGCGTCGATGCGTGAGGGCGGACGTGCGATCAAGGCTGCCCTGCTCCAGGTCCACTCCATCGCGGGCCTCGTGCTTGCGCTGCTGTTCGCCCTGATCGCGCTGACCGGCGCGATCATGAGCTTCGAGGACGAGATCTTCGACCATCTCAACGCCGGCATCATGCACGTCGCGCCGCAGGCCGCGCCGGCGCTGATGCCCGACGAGCTGGTCGCGCGGCTCAAGGCGGCGCAGGACGTCGGTAAAGTCTCCGCCGTCATGCTGTCGAGCGATCCGTCGGCGGCCGTGCGGGTCCGCTTCGGCCGCGACGAACAGGGCGCAAGGCCGACGTCGCTCTATGTCGATCCCTATGACGCGCGCGTGCTGGGCTCGCCGCGCGGCGAGGAGTTCTTCGCGACCGTGCGCAGACTGCATCGCTGGCTGCTGATCCCCGGCGACGCCAAGGGGTGGGGGCGTCAGATCACCGGCGTCGCTGCGCTCGGCCTGATCGTGATGCTGGTCTCCGGCCTCGTGCTGCGCTGGCCGCGCCGCGCCGGCAGCGTGAAGACGTGGCTGAAGCCAAATCTCTCGCTCGGCGGCCGCGCGCTGCATCGCTCGCTGCATGCCATCATCGGCACATGGGTCTTGCCGATCTATCTGGTGATGACGCTCACCGGGCTCTGGTACTCGTTCGACTGGTACAAGGATGGTGTCGTCTGGCTGCTGTCGCGGCCCGAGGTCGCGGCCACGAAGATGCAGCCCAAGATGCCAACAAAGTCGCCGCGCGCGGCCGGACGCTCCGAACCGGTTCAGCCGATCGGTTTCGACCAGGCGTGGACGACGTTCCAGCGCGAGGAGGGCGGCCACTTCGCGAAAGCCTTGCTGACGCTGCCGGCGGGTCCCGGCACGGTGATCCGGATCCGGTCGTGGGGGAAGGAGACGACGCTCGACACTACGCGCGACGAATTCCGCGTCGATGCACTCTCGGGGCAAGTGGTTTCCGCGGAGCGCTACGCCGACAAGACTCTTGGCGAGAGGATCATCGCAAATGTGCTCGACATCCACCGCGGCGCCCTCCTGGGCTGGCCCGGCAAGCTCGCCTTCATGATCGCGGCGGCCCTGATGCCGTTGTTCTCGGTCACCGGCATCCTGCTCTATCTGTCGCGCCGCAGGCTGCGGCGCCCGGCGCGGCCGCCGCTCGGGCGGCTCGTTCCGGGCGAGTGAGCGGCCGCGAGGCTAGCCAAGCGCGCGACAATCGTTCAAAAGCCCATGGCCTGCTCCTCTCAAGGTCCGCGCCATGAAGCTTTCTTCCGTCACTCCCGCCGAGATCCGCCGCGCGCTGCTGTTGCGCGAGGAGGTCGCGCTGCTCGATCTCAGATACGAGGCGGCGTTCGCGACCGGACATCCGCTGTTCGCTGCCAACCTGGCTGCCGACCGGATCGCGGCCGAAGCCGAGGTCAGGCTGCCGCGCAAGGACGTGCCGATCGTGCTCTACGATGATGGCGAAGGCCTCGTCGCGGTCGGTGCGGAGCGGCTTGCCGCGCTGGGCTACACCAATGTCCGTGCCCTTGAAGGCGGGCTGAAGGCCTGGCGCGCGGCGGGCTATCAAATGTTCGAGGACGTCAACTCCTACTCAAAGGCCTTCGGCGAACTGGTCGAGTCACGCCGGCACACGCCCTCGTTCAGTGCCGACGAAGTGGCAAAGCTGATCGCGGACAAGGCTGACATCGCCATCCTCGACGTCCGCCGGTTCGACGAATATGCGACCATGAACATTCCGGGTTCGGTCAGCGTGCCCGGTGCGGAACTGGTGCTGCGGACCGGGCAGGCTGCGCCCGATCCTGAAACCACCATCATCATCAATTGCGCCGGGCGCACGCGCTCGATCATCGGCACCCAGTCGCTGATCAATGCCGGCGTGCCGAACAAGGTGCGCGCGCTGCGCAACGGCACCATCGGCTGGACGCTGGCGCGGCACACGCTCGACCACGGCGCTGATCGGCGCGGCGCGATCGGCCCGTTCGAGGGCGGCCCGGCCAATGCCCGCGACGTCGCCTATCGCGCCGGTGTCCGTCGTATCGGCGCGAGCGAGATGACCGCGCTGCTCGCGCAGAACGATCGCACGCTCTATCGCTTCGACGTGCGTGACGCCGAAGAATATGCCGCCGGCCATCTGCCGGGCTTTCGTCATTATCCCGGCGGCCAGCTCGTCCAGGAAACCGACATGGCGGCGCCGGTGCGCGGGGCGCGGATTCTGCTGACCGACGACAAGGGCGTGCGTGCCGACATGACCGCATCATGGCTCGCCCAGATGGGCTGGGAGGTCTATGTGCTGGAAGGCGGCTATGACGGCGCGCTCGAGATCGGCCCGCCGCGCACGCTGCCCAAGCCTGACCCGGCGCACCGCTACCGCCGCCCCTATGAAGGCACCGACGTCGCCGAAGCTGCGATGCAGGCATATCTCGATTGGGAGTATGGCCTGGTGGAGCAGCTCCGGCTCGACGGCACGCACGGGTTTTATGTGATCTGAGGTCACCCCTCCCTCCGTCGTCCTGGACAAGCGAGCGGAGCCAGCGCTGATCCAGGACCCATGAACACCACTTTCCGTTGTCGAGGGAGATCGTGGCTCCAGATTCGTCCGACAGCAGGCGATGGGGGTAATGGGTCCTGGCTTTCGCCAGGACGACATCGAAGCTGGGCCAAAGACGCCGCCCCGCTTACCTAGCGCCCCGCCATCTTCTCCCCGTATCCAGGCCCTATTGTGCCGCGCACCGTCCGCGGTCTATGAGCTGCGGCAAAGTTTGCTTTTTACGGAGATATCATGCCAGCCCCAGGCCAAAGCCCCGAGCGGAATGCGAAGGCGCTGCTGCTCGAAGGCGTCAATGATAGCGCTGTCGACCTGTTCAAGAGCGCGGGCTTCACCAATCTCGAGCGGCTGACCAAGGCGCTGGACGGCGAGGATCTGCGGCGGGCGCTCAAGGGCGTGTCGCTGCTCGGCATCCGCTCGCGCACCCAGATCACCGATGATGTGCTTGCGGCGGCCGATGGGCTGCTCGCGGTTGGTTGCTTCAGCGTCGGCACCAATCAGGTCGATCTTCTGGCGGCGCGCAAGCGTGGCATCCCCGTGTTCAACGCGCCGTTCTCCAACACGCGCAGCGTTGCCGAACTCGTGATCGGCGAGATCGTGATGCTGCTGCGGCGGATCTTTCCGCGCTCGGTGTCGGCGCATGATGGCGGCTGGGACAAGTCCGCGACCGGCAGCCGCGAAGTCCGCGGTCGCACGCTCGGCATCGTCGGCTACGGCAATATCGGCTCGCAGCTTTCGACGCTCGCCGAAGCCATGGGCATGCGCGTGATCTATTTCGACCGCACCGACAAGCTTCGCCACGGCAACACCGAGCCGGTCGAGCGGCTTGAGGAGCTGCTGGCGCAGAGCGACGTCGTCAGCCTGCACGTGCCGGAGACGCTGGAAACCGCCGGCATGATCGGCGAGAAGGAGCTGAGCGCGATGAAGCCGGGCTCGTTCCTGATCAACAACAGCCGCGGCACCGTGGTCGATCTCGATGCGCTCGCGCGCGCTTTACGCGACGGCCATCTCGCCGGTGCCGCCGTCGACGTGTTTCCGGTCGAGCCGTCCTCGAATGCGGATCGCTTCAATAGCCCGGTGCAGGGCCTCGAGAACGTCATTCTCACGCCGCATATCGGCGGCTCGACCGAGGAGGCGCAGGAGCGCATCGGCGGCGAGGTGGCGCGCAAGCTGGTCGATTATTTCATCACGGGATCGACCATGGGCGCGGTGAACTTCCCGGAGGTGCAGCTGCATCTGCGTCCCTCCGGCGCGCGCTTCAGCCATGTCCATCGCAACGTGCCGGGCATGCTGCGGCGCCTGAACGAGGTCTTCCTCCAGCGCGATATCAACATCGCCGCGCAATATCTGGAGACCGCCGGCGACCTCGGTTACGTCGTGCTCGACGCCGACCTCGCGGGCCAGGACTCAGCGGCGCTGCTCGAGCAGATCCGCAGCCTCGAAGGCACCGTCGGCGCACGGCTGGTATTCGAGCATTAGACGGCGGGACGTCACGTTCCGGTTGCATTGGTCGTCCAGGGCTCTCTACACTGCTGTCATCCTCGGCGTGATATGATTACGTCGAATTTGAGCTTCAGTTGCGGGAGTGCCGATGGAACGGGACGCCGTGCTGATCGATCTCGCACTTCAGGGCGGCGGCTCGCACGGCGCCTTCAGCTGGGGCGTGATTGATCGTCTGCTCGAAGAGAAGTGGCTCACGATCGACGCGATCTCCGGAACCTCGGCCGGCGCGATGAATGCGGCCGTGCTGGCGGATGGCTGGACCGCCGGCGGCGCCGAAGGCGCGCGCGACGCGCTCGAGCAATATTGGCGCCGCGTCTCCCGGGCGGCAGCGTTCAGCCCGATGCAGCGTTCGCCCCTCGACCGGCTGATGGGGCGCTGGACGCTCGACACCTCGCCCGCCTACGTCTTCACCGACCTGATGTCGCGCCTGCTCTCGCCTTACGATCTCAACCCGACCGGCTACAACCCACTGCGCGGGGTGCTGGCGGAGAGCATCGATTTCGAGCGACTTGCGAGCTCGTCGATCAAGCTTTTCATCACCGCGACGCGGGTTCGAACCGGGCGCGGCCGCATCTTCCGCAACGCGGAGATCACGGCCGACGTCCTGCTGGCGTCGGCTTGCCTGCCGACCATGTTCCGCGCGATCGAGATCGACGGCGAGCCCTATTGGGACGGCGGCTTTGCCGGCAACCCCACCATCACGCCGCTGGTCCGCGAGAGCGACGCCTACGACACCATTCTGGTGCAGATCAACCCGACGGAGCGGCCGGAGGCGCCGCGGACGGCGGCGGAGATCCTCAACCGCCTCAACGAGATTTCCTTCAACTCACCGCTGATGAAGGAGCTGCGCATGATCGCGCTGCTGCGTCAGGCCGCCGATCCCGGCAGCGGCGAGGGCGCGCGCTGGGCGAAGATGCGGACGCACCGGATCAAGAGCGACATGCTGGCGAAGTTCGGCGCGTCCTCAAAGCTCAACGCGGAGTGGGAGTTCGTCTCGATGCTCCGCGCTGAGGGCCGGCTGGCCGCGCAGGCGTTCCTCGACGAGCACGGCGCCGATGTCGGCCGGCGCTCGACCGCGGATCTCGATGTCCTGTTGGCGGAGTGCTGAGGCATGGGGCTTCTCGGCCTTCTGGTGGGGCTCGGCCTGCTGGTGGCATTTGCCTTTCGCGGCTGGAGCGTCCTGCTGCTGGCGCCGTTCGCCGCGCTGGTCGCTGCACTGTTCGGCGGCGAGCCGCTGCTGGCCAATCTCACTCAGGTTTTCATGGTCAGCGCGGCGGGATTCCTGGCGCAGTTCTTCCTGATCTTCCTGCTCGGCGCCGTCTTCGGCAAGCTGATGGACGACAGCGGCGCCGTCACGGCCGCTGCCGCCTTCATGGCGGACCGTCTCGGCGAGCGTCGCGTGATGCTTGCGGTGGTGCTGGCCGGCGCGATGGTCACCTATGGTGGCGTCAGCCTGTTCGTCGCGTTCTTCGTGATCGTACCGATGGCCCGGTCGTTGTTTCGGGCCGCCGCGATTCCGCGCCGGTTGATCCCGGCCGCAATCGTGCTGGGCACGTCGACCTTCACCATGTCGGCCTTGCCGGGCACGCCGTCGATCCAGAATGCGATTCCGATGCCATTCTTCGGTACGACGCCGTTTGCCGCGCCGGGCCTTGGCATCGTCGCCTCGCTCGTGATGCTCGCGACCGGAATGTGGTGGCTGCGTCGCGCCGAAGCGTCCGCCCGCCGCGCCGGGGAAGGCTATGGCCAGGATACGGAGGACGCGACCGCGCGCGCTGCCGCTGACGAGTTCGTGCGGGAACGCGCGACGACGGCGCGCGAGTTCGACCCGGCAGAGCTGCAGCGCGGCCATCGCAGCAGCGCGCCATCGCCCGTCGTGAGCGCCATCGTGCCGCTGATCGTCGTCGTTGTCGTCAATCTCGCGATGTCGCTGGTGGTGCTGCCGAGGCTCGATGTCGCCTATCTCGCCGAGGCGCGCTTCGGCGGCACGTCGCTCGCCGCGGTCGCAGGCGTGTGGTCGGTTGCGGTTGCGCTGGCTGCCGCGATTGTCGCGACGATCGTGCTGAACTGGTCGCGGCTGCCGGCGCTGCGGCAGACCATGGATGCGGGCGCCAATGCATCGGTGCTGCCGGCGCTGAGCGTCGCCAGCCTGGTCGGGTTCGGCGCGGTCGTCGCCTCGCTGCCGGCCTTCACCGTGGTGCGCGATTGGGTGCTCGCGATCGAAGGCGGTCCGCTGGTCTCGCTCGCGGTCGCAACCAACATCCTGGCGGCGCTGACCGGCTCCGCCTCGGGGGGCCTGACCATCGCACTCGACGCGCTTGGCCAGACCTATGTCGATCTTGCCGGGCGAACCGGCATCGACCTCGGCTTGATGCATCGCGTGGCGGTGATTGGCTCCGGCACGCTGGATATCCTGCCGCACAACGGCGCCGTCGTCAGCCTGCTCGCGATCTGCGGCCTGACCCATCGCGACAGCTATTTCGACATCGTGATGGTGGGGATCGTGTCGTCGCTGCTGGCGCTGGTCGTGGTGATCGCGCTGGGCAGCGCGCTCGGATCGTTCTGATCGGAATGGCGGCCGGAGCAATTGACGGGAAGGCCCAGGTTGCATTGAATGCGGGACACCTGTCGGACGCAACAAGATAGAGAAAGCCGGGTGGAAACGATGACGCGAAATAGAGCGATGCTGCATGCGCTGCTCGTGGGGATGGCGGCCGTGCTGGGCGCCAATGCCGCCTATGCGGCGACGCTTGCGGCGGATGCGGACAACGTCTGCAAGGGTCTCATTGGCGGCGCTGACGCCGTGAAGATCGATTCCGCGGCATTGCAGGCGCCGTCGCAGATTGCGGTCGCCGAGCGCGGGCCGACGCCGTCAGGGCGCGTCACGCCGGCCAATCCTGCCTTCTGCAAGGTGCTCGGACACATCGAGCCCACCGATACAAAGGCGCCCCCGATCAAATTCCAGGTCAACCTTCCCGTCGAGTGGAACGGCCGCTCGCTGCAATATGGCGGCGGCGGTTTCAACGGCGTGCTGATCACCGGCCTTGCGCTGCCGCCGGCCTATCCGTTCGACAAGCCGTCGCCGCTGGCGCGCGGCTTCGTCACCTATGGCACCGATTCCGGGCACGAGACCAAGCAGGGCGAGCCGCCGCAATTGTTCGCGCTCAACGACGAGGCGTTCGAGAACTTCGCCCATCGCGCCTACAAGAAGGTGCGCGATGCCGCCGTTGCGCTGATGGAGCGCGCCTACGGCAAGAAGCCGGAAAAGATGTACTTCATGGGCTCGTCCGAGGGGGGCCGCGAGGGCCTCACCATGGCGCAGCGCTATCCAGACGATTTCGACGGCATCTTCGCCCGCGTGCCCGTGATCAACTGGGTCGGCTTGCAGCATGCCGGCACGCGCTCGGGCCTCGCGACCATGGGCGAGGGCTGGATCAATCCGGCGCAGGTCAAGCTCGTGGGCGACGCGGTGCGCGCGGCCTGCGACAAGGCCGATGGCTCCGATGACGCGCTGGTGCAGGATCCCGTTTCCTGCAAGGCCGCGTTCAAGATTGAGACGCTGCGCTGCGAGGCCGGCAAGACGGGTGACCAGTGCCTCACCGAGGCCCAGATCAAGGCCGTCAACACGCTGCACGGGACCTACAAATTCCCGTTCGCGCTCGCCAACGGCCTCGACGATTATCCGGGCTGGGGCATCTCGGGCGAGGACACGCCTTCCATCGGGCCGACCGGCGGCTGGGTTGCATGGTGGCTCGGCACCGCGCCACCCGCGCAGCCGCCTGCGCCCAACAACGGCATCGCCTGGATTTACGGCGCCGGCGGCATTCAATATGTGTTCGCGCGCGATCCCAAGCTCGATGTCACCACCTACAAGGTCGAGGAGCACAAGGCGCGGCTTCTCGAGGTCTCCAGGCTGATGGATTCGACCGATCCCGATCTCAGCCGCTTCCGCGCCCGCGGCGGCCGGCTGATCATGCTCGAGCACATGGCCGATTACGCGCAAAGCCCCTATGCCGGCATCCGCTACTTCGAGAGCGTCGAGCGCAAGCTCGGCAAGGCCGAGACCGCCGAGTTCGCGCGGCTATATACCGCGCCCGGCGTCGACCATGTCGGGTCCGGCGCGCCGGCCAATGTCGACATGCTCAGCGTGCTGGTCGATTGGGTCGAGAAGGGCAAGGCGCCCGGCGATCTCGAAGTCGCCGAGCAGAAGGTCGAGGCCCCATCCTTCGCGACGCTGCGCGCGCTGCCGCTGTGCCGCTGGCCTTCCTGGCCGCACTACAAGAGCGGTCCGGTGACGGAGGCCTCGAGCTTTACTTGCGCGCCGTAAGCCACTGATAATCCCTACAGCGTCATGGCCGGGCTCGTCCCGGGCATGACACCCTTTTTCTAATGCGCGCCACCCCCGCCCGCCGCCTTCACCCTTCGCGTCAGCAGCACCGCGATCGCGGCGAGCACCAGCACCACGCCGATCACGGCAAAGGTGTCGGAATATCCCATCACCAGCGCCTGGCGCTTGACTGTCTTGCCGAGTGCGATGATGGCCTGCTCGCGTGCGGCGTTGGGATCGGGCACGCCGTGGGCCATGAAGTAATCGGTCATCTGCGCAATGCGGGCGCGGACCTCCTCGCGGCCGAGCGTGACGGAGTGGCCGATGATGTTGGAGTGGAATTGCTCGCGCTTGGTCACGATGGTCGCGAGCACCGCAGTGCCGATGGCGCCGCCGAGATTGCGCATCATGTTGGAGATGCCGGAGGCGGCCGGCGCATCCTGCGGCGCGACGCTGCCGAGGCTGAGCGCTGACAGCGGCGCCAGCGTCAGTGCCTGGCCGACCGCGCGCACAACGTTCGGGATGAAGAACTGGTCGCCGGAATAGTCGAGCGACATCTCGACATTCATGAACGAGCTGGCGGCGAACAGCAGCAGGCCGATCGTCGCGATGTAGCGGGCATCGAACCGCTGCATCAGCTTCGGCACCAGCGGGATCAGCAGAAGCTGCGGCAGGCCGGTCCAGGCCAGCACATTGCCGATCTGCTCGGCATTGTAGCCCTGCACCTGGCCGAGATAGGCGGGCAGCAGATACACCGAGCCGAACAGTGCGAAGCCGAGGAAAACCGCAGCGATCGTGCCGATGCCGAAGTTCCACTGCGTCAGCAGTCGCAGGCGCAGCAGCGGCTTCTCGACCGTGAGCTCGATATAGATGAACAGCGACAGGCTGACCGCTGCGATGATCGCGAGCCGCACGATGAAGGGCGAGCCGAACCAGTCATCCTTGTTGCCTTCCTCGAGCACGGCCTGAAGCGAGGCGAGACCGATTGCCATGGTCGCAATGCCGAACCAGTCGCCTTCGCGCAGCAGGGCGAGATTCATCGGCTGGCGCTCCAGGGTGAAGAAGAGGATGGTCACCATCACGACGGTGGGCAGCACGTTGACATAGAAGATGGTCTGCCAGCCGTAGTTCTCGGTGAGATAGCCGCCGATGGTCGGGCCGATCGCGGGTGCGAAGGTCACGGCAAGCGAGAACATCGCAAGGCCGATCGGCTGCTGGCCCTTGGGCAGCTTGGTGAAGACCAGCGTGAAGGCCATCGGGATCAGCACGCCGCCGAAGAAGCCCTGAAAGCCGCGCATCGCGATCATCGAGGGTAGATCGTGGGTGAAGGCACAGGCGACCGAGAAGGCCGCGAACAGCGACGCGAAGCTCAGCATGATGTTGCGGAACGAGAACACCCGCGACAAATAGTCGGTCAGCGGGATCACGATGATCTCGCCGATCAGGTAGGAGGTCGAGATCCAGGATCCGTTGTCGGCGCCGGTTCCGATGCCGCCCTCGATGTTGAGCAGCGAGGCGTTGGTGATCTGGATGTTCAGGATGGCCATGAAGGCGCCGATCATCGCCGCAAACACGGCGATCCAGATCGTGGCGCTGGCGCGGACCGGATCGGCTGCGGCGCGCTCAGGCGTCGCGGCCGTCGAAAGTGAGAGGCTGTTTGACATGGCACGACCCTCCGGAAACCAGCTTTGCCTTTGACGTTGCTTGGGGCGTCGTTGCCGCATGCGCGGTCGGCGCTGAACGGGTTGCGATCGTCGGGATCACCGACATGCCGGGCCGCAGCGCGATCGCAGGCGTGGTCTCGGCGTCCAGCGCGATCTTCACGGGGATGCGCTGCACGATCTTGGTGAAATTGCCGGTGGCATTGTCCGGGGGCAGCAGCGCGAACTCCTGGCCGCTGGCCGGCGCGATGGAATCGACGTGGCCGTGCACGACCTGCCCCGGGAAGGTGTCGACCTCGAGCTCGACATTTTGTCCGGCGCGCACATGGGTGAGCTGCGTCTCCTTGAAGTTGGCGACGACATAGGCGCCATCGGTCGGCACGATCGACATCAGCTGGGTGCCCGCCTGCACGTACTGGCCGACGCGCAACGTGCGATTGCCGACCACGCCGTCGATCGGCGAGACGATCGTGGTGTAGCCGAGATTGAGCTCGGCCTGACGCTGGAGCGCGGTAGCGCGCGCGGCGGCGGCCTTGGCTTGCAATATCTCGGCCTTCAGCAGATCGACCTGCTTCAGGGCGGAGGCGAGATTGGCGGTATCGCGTTGGATCGCGGCGTCGGCGCCGGCGTCGCGCGCCTGCGCCTGCTGCGCATTCTGCACGCTGCCATAGCCGGTCGCTGCGAGATCGGTATAGCGCTTGTTCTCCTGCTTGGCGAAAGCCTTGGCGGCATTGTCGACGTCGATGGTCGCTCGCGCCGCGGCGATCACGGCTTCCTGAACCTCGAGCTGTGCTTCCTTGCTCGTCACCGTCGCGTTCGCGGCGGCGACATCAGCTCTGGTCTGGTCCAGCGCGACGCGGAAGTCGCGATCGTCGATCCTGGCGAGGATCTGACCGGCCTTCACATGCTCGTTATCGCCGATCAGGACCCGGTCGAGGTAGCCGCTGACCTTCGGCGCGATGGTGGTGTTGTCGGCCTTCACATAGGCGTCATCGGTGGAGACGAGGAAGCGGCCGACGGTCCAGTAGTCGTAGCCGTACCAGCTCGCACCGGCCAGTGCCGCGATTGCGACGCCAACCAGCAGCAGCTTGCGGAAGCTGAGCTTTTTGGCGCGGGGGAGAGACGGCGGGGCGGGCAGAAAGCCCTCCAATGCATGGGGTGGAACCGCGATGGCTTCGGTCTTGGACGGGTCGGTGTGCACGGTCATGGCCGGCTCCCTGAATTAGGAAACTTGACGATTTCCAAAATGAGATTAGCTTTGGAATTGTCAATGGAATGACAGGCATCATTTAAAGACATGGCTCAGGCAAAACCATCAGGTGAAACCCGTCCGCGCGGCCGACCGCCAGTGCGCAGCGACGAGGAGACGAAGCGGGTCGTCTTCGACGCCGCGCGCCACGCCTTCGCAGTCGAGGGCTATGCCGCGACCAGCACGGAAGCGCTGGCGCGCAGCGCCGGCATCTCGACCAAGACGCTCTATCGTCTGTTTCCCGGCAAGGCGGCGCTGTTCGAGGCCATGTGCGTCGACAGGCTCGAACGGTTGCTCTCTGCCGTCGATCTTCAGGCAAGCGGCGATGCCGACATCGAAACGGGCCTCCGTGCCGCGCTGCTCGCCTGTGCCGAGCTCGCGCTCGATCCGGAGGTCGTGGCATTGCAACGCATGGTGCTCCAGGAATCGGCCGCGTTCCCTGATCTCGCTGCAAACTTCTACAAGAACGGCATCGCGCGCACCGCCAGCACGCTCGCGCGCTGGCTCCGGGTGCAGGTGAATAAGGAACTCATCGCGGTCGAGGACGCGGACGAGGCCGCCGGCATGCTGATCGGCATGGTCGCGTCGGCACCGCAGCGGGCCGCGATCTATGGGGGAATGCCGTTGCCGTCGCGGAAGCAGATCGAGCGCCGCGTGCAGACCTGCGCGGCGCTGTTCCTCGACGGCTGCCGCACAGCACGGGAGTAATGGCCTTGTTGACAATGTTCGTCGCCTCAACTAGATGCTTCGCATGCGAAATAATGACGCTGCAGCGAGACATCATCGGCTGATCTACCTGCTGAGCGTCGCACACCGCCGCTTGCAGCGCTGGATGGCGGCGCGGCCCGAGAGCGAGGTGACGCCGGCGCAGGCCGGGCTGTTGTTCATCCTCGGCCGGCAGGACGGCGTGCTGATGGGCGAGGCGGGCGCGGCGCTCGATCTTGGCCCGGCAGGCATTTCCGGTCTCGTCGACCGCACCGCCGCCGCAAGGCTGATCGAGCGGCGGGCCGACCGCGAGGACGGGCGCGCCTGGCGGATCTGGTTGACGCCGAAGGGACGTACCGCGCTGGCGCAGGCGAAAGCAGGTGCGGCGGAAGTCAACGCGGCGCTGACGGAAGGTTTCACCAGTGCGGAGATCGACGTCGTCGCGCGCTGGCTGACGAGCATTCAGGACAAGTTTCCAAGAGGAGCAGACGAATGACCGAGCACGTCCGGATCGAAAGCAACAACGGAATTCTCACGCTGACACTGGCGCGCCCCGACAAGAAGAACGCGCTGACGGATGCGATGTACGGCAAGCTCGCCGACAGCATCGAATCCGCCGAGTTCGATCCGTCGGCCCGCGTGATCCTGATCCGCGGCGAGGGCGACATGTTCACCGCCGGCAACGACGTCGGTGAGTTCGCCGCCGTCGCCGCCGGCAAGTCGGAAGGCAGCCGCAACGTCGTGCGCTTCATCCAGTCGCTGGCGCGCTGCACCCGGCCGCTGGTTGCCGCCGTGCAGGGCCGCGCCGTCGGCGTCGGCACCACGATGCTGCTGCATTGCGATCTCGTCGTGCTCGCCGACAACGCGCAATTGTCGACGCCCTTCGTCAGCCTCGCGCTGGTGCCGGAAGCCGCCTCCAGCCTCTTGATGCCGGCGCGCATCGGTTATGCCCGCGCCTATGAGATGTTCGCGCTCGGCGAGACCGTTCCAGCCGAATCCGCACTGGAATGGGGCCTCGCCAATCGCGTGGTGCCGCTCGACAAGCTCGACGCCGAGGCGCTCGCGCTCGCCCAGCGGCTTGCCCGCCAGCCGACGGGCGCGCTCACGGCCACCAAGAAGCTGATGCGCAACGGCGAGGCGCTGGTCCAGCAGATGCAGGCCGAAGGCGAGCAATTTGCCCAGCGCCTGCGCACCGCGGAAGCGCGCGAGGCCTTCACCGCCTTCGCCGAGCGCCGGCCGCCTGATTTCACCAAGGTCGCTTGAGGACGCACGCCACCACGGCGCGGCGGCACCAACCGCGGGCATTTGATTAAAGTCTTAACCAAACATTGGCATGTCGCGATGCAAGGTGGCCTTCCTGTGACGAGTAGGCCGCCCCACCCATGTCAATTTTTAAGAAATCGGTAAGCACGCTGCTTCTGGCGTTGATGGCCCTGCTGGCGGTCGGCGCGCTGACTAGCACGGCGATCCAGATGTTCGGGGCGTTCGGCCGCTACAGCGATAGTCTGGAAACCGAGCGGCTTGCGAATGCCGACAAGGCGATCTTCCAGGGCGTGCTGTCCTTGCGCAACAATCGCGGCGATGCCCAGAGCGCGCTGCTCGGCGAGGACGATCCGCGTGCCAAGCTCGGCGTCGCCGAGAAGGCGGAGCAGGCCGGCTTCGACGCCATCGTCGCCGCGCTCGCAACCATCGAATTCGCCCGGCGCGACGAACTCGCAAGCACGCTGAAGCAGCGCTGGAGCGAGGCCGCGCCGAAGTTCCAGCTGTTCTACGACGAGGCCAAGCTGCCGCGCGCCGAGCGCAAGGTGGAGCGCACCGCCCCCTGGTACGATGCCGTTACCAAGGTGATTGAGACCGCCAATCTCGCATCCACCGCGGTGTCGAACCGCGCCTGGATGAACGATCCCTACATCGCTCGCATGATCCAGGCCCGTCGCCTCGCCTGGCAGGTGCGTGACCGCTACGGAATCCAGTGCTCGACTCTGCGCTCGAACGTCAACAGCTCAAAGCCGCTCGACGAAACCCAGAAGCAGACCGTGGCCGGATGGAACGGCATTGTCACCGCCGGCTGGACCGGGATGGAAGAGCTGCTGGCTGCGCCTGACGTGACGGCGGACCTCGTCAACACCGCCAGGGAAGCGCGCGCCAAGACCGACGGCGTCCTCAAGCAGATCGGCGATGTCACCAGGAACCTCGACGGCAGCGGCCGTCCGGCGATGCCCGCGTCCGAATGGAACGCCCTGTGTCAATCGCCCTTCGCGTCCATCGTCGCGGTCGCACACAAGGCGCTCGACCTGTCGATCGCGCGCGCGGAGGCGGTCCAGGCGAAAGCCCTCACCAATCTCATCGTGCAGTCGTTCGCGTTCCTGCTCGCGCTGGCCGTGACCCTCGCCGGCGTGTTCGTGGTGCGTCGTCGCCTCATGCGCCCGGTGCGCGCCATTCTCGACGCCATCGCCCGCATCAGTGCGCGCGACTATGCGACGCCGGTGCCGCAATCCCGGCATCCCGACGAGTTCGGTACCATGGCTGCAGCGCTCGAAAGCCTGCGCGAAAGCGCGGCGACCGCGGAACGGCTGGGCCAGGAGCGTGAATCGCAGCAGGCGCTGCAGCTCGCCCGCTCCGGCACCGTCGATGCGGCGTGCCGCAGCTTCGACGATACCGTGCAGGCCGTCATTCACAGCGTGGCGGCATCGACGCGGGAGCTCGATGCCACCGCGACCGACGTGCGCTCGCTGGTCTCGGAGTCCAGCAGCCAGACCGCGGCGGTCTCCTCCGCGGCCGAGCAGGCCACCAACAATCTCGAGACCATCGCGGCCGCGACCGAGGAGCTTTCCGCATCGGTCGGCGAGATCTCCGCGCAGGTGCAGTCGAGCGCGCGCGAGGCCCGCGAGGCCGTTGCGCAGGCCGAGCAGACCAATGCGACGGTCGAAATTCTCGACCAGACCGCGAGCCGTATCGGCGAGGTCGTGAAGATGATCAACGCCATCGCCGCCCAGACCAACCTTCTGGCCTTGAACGCCACGATCGAAGCGGCGCGCGCGGGCGAGGCCGGCCGCGGCTTCGCCGTGGTCGCCGGCGAGGTCAAGAGCCTCGCGGCACAGACCGCGACCGCGACGGAAGAGATCTCACGCCAGGTCGAGGAAATCCAGGGCGCCACCGGCCAGGCCGTCGCCGCCATCCGCTTGATCGGCGGCGCCATCAGCGGCATCGACGAGAAGATGACGGCGATTGCCGCCGCCGTCGAAGAGCAGCGCGCGGCCACCACCGAGATTTCGCGCAACTTCCAGCAGGCAGCCCAGGGCACCCGCGAGGTCACCGACACCATCGGCAGCGTCGCCCGGCTCAACCAGGAGACCGGCAACGCCGGCACGGTGCTGTCGGACTCCGTCAAGAAGATGTCCGCCGACGCCGATCGTCTCCGCGTCGCCGTAGAGGGCTTCCTGGGCGCCGTGAAGACCGCGTAGCCCCGATTGCACGTCCATCCCGACGTCATGCGATCGGCATTGCCGCCGGTCGGCGTGGCGAGTACATCTGTCCCGCAGCGCGCGATCGCTTGCGACAGACGTAACATCAGGGATGGAGAGTTCGATGCCGGTCACGCCACAACACAAGGCCCAGCGCCCCTATCGCGGTGTATTCCCGGTCGTGCCCACCATCTTCGACGAGCGCGGCGAGCTCGACCTCGAAGGCCAGCGCCGCTGTGTCGATTTCATGATCGATGCCGGCTCGAACGGCCTCTGCATCCTCGCCAATTTCTCCGAGCAGTTCGTGCTCACCGACGCCGAGCGTGAGACCGTGATGCATGCGGTGCTGGAGCATGTGGCCGGCCGGGTTCCCGTGATCGTCACCACCACGCATTTCAGCTCCGCCGTCTGCGCCGCACGCAGCCAGCAGGCCGAGGCGGCGGGCGCCGCCATGGTGATGGTGATGCCGCCCTATCACGGCGCGACCTTCCGTGTGCCCGAGAAGGGCATCGTCGAGTTCTTCAAGGTGCTCTCCGGTGCGATCAACATCCCCATCATGATCCAGGATGCACCGGTCGCCGGCACGCCGCTCTCGGTGGAGCTGCTCGCACGGCTGGCGCGCGATTTCTCCAACGTCCGCTATTTCAAGATCGAGGTGGCAGGCGCGGCTTCGAAGCTGCGCAGCCTGATCGAGGCGGGCGGCAAGGATATCGAAGGGCCCTGGGACGGCGAGGAGGCGATCACGCTGCTGGCCGATCTCGATGCCGGCGCCACCGGCGCGATGACCGGCGGCGGCTATCCCGACGGCATCCGCCAGATCATCGATCCCTATTTCGCCGGTAAGCGTGAGGAGGCGAAGGCCGCCTATGAGCGCTGGCTGCCGCTGATCAATTACGAGAACCGCCAATGCGGCCTGAGCGCCTGCAAGGTGATGATGCAGGCCGGCGGCGTGATCAAATCGGACGCGGTTCGGCATCCGCTCCAGCCGCTGCATCCGGCAACGCGGGCGGGACTGTTGGAGCTCGCCAAGGAGCGCGACGCGCTGGCGCTGCGCTGGGGGAAGTAAGCCCCACTGTCGTCCCGGACAAGCGCGCCCTAAGCGCGCGCCGATCCGGGACCCATAACCACCGGGAGAAGTGTGGCGAAGACTTGGAGTTGGCAGCTCACTCCATAACCTCTCCCTGAGGTTATGGGTCCCGGCCCCCCGTGCGCAATTGCGCACTAGGCCGGGACGACACTGAGGGTGAGGTGCGCGCTCGTCTCATCTTATCGGCCTGTATCGCCCGAAGGCGTCGAATTGGCGCGATTCCGCCAGTTTCCCCCGGTGCGGCGATCAAGTATCGTAGGCTCGCCAACCAGGCCGCGGAGCATCTGAGGACATCGCGTAACACCTCTTCATTATGCCGTTATCCCGAGTCAGGTTGGCGAACCGACAGAACAGGGAGGCAGTGCCATGACGATGAGGCCGGATCCCACCTTTCACGCATCGCCCAGGCTCGCGATGGAAGCGCCTGCGGAGAACTTTGCCTACACGTTGCTGCTCAGTCCGGATTTCTCAAAGCCGGATGCCCTCGCGGTCATCGACGTCAAGCCGGGATCGCCGACCTACAGCCAGATCGTCCACACCGTGACGATGCCCAACAAGGGCGACGAGTTTCATCATTTCGGCTGGAATGCCTGCTCCTCCGCCCTGTCGCCGCTCGCCGGACACGCCTTCATCGAACGACGCTATCTCATCATCCCCGGGCTGCGCTCGTCGCGCATCTACATCATCGACACCAAGCCCGATCCGACCCAGGCCAAGATTCACAAAATCATCGAGCCGGAGGAAGTCTTCAGGAAGACCGGCTACTCGCGGCCGCACACGATCCATTGCGGGCCGGACGGCATTTATGTGAGCACGCTGGGCGGCGGCGGTAAGGACGGCACCAACGGACCTCCAGGCGTCTTCATCATGGATTGCGAGACGTTCGAGGTCCTGGGACGCTGGGAGATCGACCGTGGTCCGCAGACGCGGCACTATGATTTCTGGTGGAACCTGCCGCGCGATTACATGGTGTCGAGCGAATGGGCGCTGCCGCCGCAGTTCGAGAACGGGATCGTCCCGGAAGATCTGCTGTCGAACAAATATGGCCATTGTCTCCACTTCTGGGATCTCCGCGCCCGGCGCAATGTGCAAACCATCGACCTCGGCGCCAATCATCAGATGGCGCTGGAGGTGCGACCCGCACACGATCCGGTTCGCGAATACGGCTTCGTCGGCGTCGTGGTCGACACCACCAACCTCGAAGCATCGATCTGGACCTGGTGGCGCGAGGGCGGAAAATTCCATGCCGAGAAGACGGCAACGATCCCGCCCGAGCCCGCGCCAAAGGAGAAGCTCCCGCCGCTGCTGCAGGGATTTGGCGCGGTGCCGCCGCTGGTGACCGACATCGACCTGTCGATGGATGACCGGTTTCTCTATGTCTCGTGCTGGGGCACGGGGGAAATGCGCCAGTACGACGTCAGTGATCCGCGCAAGCCGAAGCTCGCGGGCTCGGTCCACATCGGCGGCATCGCGCGCCGCACTCCGCATCCAAATGGCAAGGCCTTTGCGGCAGGGCCGCAGATGGTCGAGATCAGCCGCGACGGCCGGCGCGTGTACTGGACCAATTCGCTCTATTCCACCTGGGACGATCAGTTCTATCCCGACGGGGTTCCGGGCGCGAAGGTCATGGCCAATGCCGGTCGCGACGGCGGTCTCAAGCTCGACAAGGATTATTTCGTGAGCTTCCCCGACGGATATCGTGCGCACCAGATCAGGCTCGAGGGCGGCGATTGTTCGACGGACTCTTTTTGCTACCCGTCGGTCTAGATTGGGGGCAGGCGAGCGCGGCGATTGGCTGGCTCTGGCTCGCTCTCGTTGCGAGCGGTCTCTACCACGGGATCAATCCGGGGATGGGATGGCCGCTCGCCGTTTCGGCCGGGCTCATGGACAAGAGCCCACGCGCGCTCTTCCGCGCGTTGTGGGCCCTGTCGGCCGGCCATCTCCTGGCAACGCTTCTCGTGCTGCTGCCATTCGCATTTCTGCTCGTGCTGGTCGAATGGCAGCGCCCAATCCAGATCAGCGCAAGCCTTCTCGTCGTCGGCTTCGGCGTCTATCGGTTGATCGCGCGGCGTCATCCCCGCGCACTGGCACGAATTCCACCGACGCAATTGGCGCTCTGGTCGTTTGCCGTCGCCATTGCCCACGGCGCCGCCTTGATGCTCGTGCCGATCTATCTCGGGCTCTGCAAGGCCTTCGAGCTCGATGCCGGCCATGAGGCGGCGGGCGCGCTGATGAAGGCGAGTCTCGCCATGGCGGTGCTGGTGTCCGTGGTGCACGTGATCGCCATGGTGGGGGCCGGCGGATGTCTGGCGTGGCTGGTCTACCGCCATCTGGGATTGAAGTTCGTCGCGCGAAGCTGGTTCAATCTGGATGCAGTTTGGGCGACCAGCCTCATTGTGGTCGGCGCGGTCGCGCTCGCCTTCAATCTTGCGAGCTGACGGCGAGGCCTACCGCGCCAACGCCCACTCACCGATGATGCGGAAGCGAGCCTTCGCGTCGTCCTGCCTGAACAGTGCGAGGCGGTCGATCGCCAGCGTGTCGACACGAAGCGACGCAAACCGGGTCCGCAGCATCTGAAGGATGGGTCCGCGGCGCTCTGAATCCAGTCGGCCGGTGAGGGTCATGTGGAAGCGGAATTCTTCCATCACATAGGGATAGCCCCAGCGGTCGAGATGGCCGCGCTGCCGTTCGGTGAGCTTCTCGGGTCTGCGCCGTGCACGGTCTTCCGCCGTCAGTGCAGCACGGAACGAGTCGAAATCGCGGACGCAATCGGCGGCGAGCCCCTGGAGCGCATCGACCGGCTCGGCCGGAATGACGGCGATGAAGCCGCTGATGGAATCGACGACCGGACGGATGACCGGGATCGGTCGCGCCGTCCCGGCGAAAACCGCGCAGGCCGCCGTGAGCTCGGCTTCCGTTCTGCCGGACGCGAGCGCCATTGGCGCCTTCAGCGTGGCGTGAAAGCCGTATTTGCGGGGATCGGCGCTGATATCGCGCCAGTCCGGCGCGACTTCCAGTGCCTGGCGCGGAAACGGCAGCTCGTCGCCGCGATAGGCATCGTAGCCGAGCAACTCGGCGCCGAAGCGGGAGAGCACGCTGTCGCTGTCTGCTGCAAAATAGATCGCGTAGCGGGGAATCATGGCCCGAGCATAACCGGTTTATGCCGCGACGACAGCCTCGCGCGGCGCTGCCGCCGCGCTGAGCAGCCGTGTCGCATCGGTGAGATGCACGAGCTTGCCGCCTGATATCACCGCGATGAGCCGCGGCCGCAGCGATACGCTGTCGTCGACCAGCAGGATGTCGGCACGGCGTCCCTCGGCGAGCACGCCGCGATCTGCGAGGCCGGTGGCACGCGCTGGACCGGCCGACACCAGGTTCCAGGCTTCCGTCAGCGGCAGCACATCGTCGGCGGCGAGGCGGAATGCGGCGAGCAGCTGTGCAGGATAGTAATAGTCCGACGCCAGCACCGAGCAGAGGCCCTTGGCGATCATGTCCGCCGCCCTGGTCCAGCCGGTGTGGCTGCCGCCGCGCACGACGTTGGGCGCGCCGTAGACGATGGCGTCGCCATGACTTGCCGCCGCGCGCGCCGTCTCCTCGTTGATCGGAAACTCCGCGATCAATGCGCCGAGCTCGCGAAACTCCTGGCGCATCGCCGGCGTCGCATCGTCGTGCGAAAGCATCCGCACCTCGGCCGTGCGCGCCGCCGCGGCCAGCCGCGACACGGAAGCGGTTACCTCGTCAGCGCGCGAGACCACGCGGTCGACCAGCCGATCGAAATCCTCGCTCGAAAGGCCGGTGCGCTCGACCATGCGGTTGCGCTTGCGGGGCTTGGCCATGTCGGCAACGGTACCGTCCATGTGGTCGTTGAAGGCGAACAGGTCGACACGGCCGTCGGAGAGCCACTGGCTGATGTCGCTCTCGGCGTCGAGATTGTAGGTCTCGTGGCGCAGGTGGAAGCGGGTGTCGGCGGCGAATTGCGGGCGCTGCCGCTCGATCGCCTCCATCAGGCCGCGCGCATTGTCGGCGCTGCGCAGGCCCGGCTCCCAAGAGCAGGTCGTGGCATGGAAGACGGTGGTGATGCCGTTGCTGATGGCCTGACGGTCACTGTCGGCGAGCGCGACGTCGATCGGAAAGTCGACGCCGGCGCGCGGCATCATTTGCCGCTCGAAGGCATCGCCATGCAGATCGACGATACCGGGCAGCACGAGCAGGTTGCGCGCATCGATCGCGAGCCGCGTGCGGCCGCGAGAGGCATCGACCTGCGCGATGTCCGTTCCGGACACGAGCAGCGAGGTTTCGACGAGCTCGGTGCCGATCAGGGTCCGGCCGCCTTCGAGGAATATGTCTGTCACGCGACCGCGTTTCGTTTGCTGGTTGTGGAGCTCGCCCGTGCTTCGTATGTCGCCAGGAAATCTTCAATCCCGAGCTTGCGGAAATCGGGCAGCGCCTCGCGCAATTTGTCGTGATCCCAATCCCACCAGGCAAGCTTCGCGAGCCGTCCGGAGATCTCCTCGGAGAACCGCCGCCGCACGATGCGGGCCGGATTGCCGGCGACGATGGTGTAGGCCGGCACGTCCTTGGTGACGATGGCGCCGGCCGCGATCACCGCGCCGGTGCCGATGCTGCGGCCCGGCAGCACGATCGCGCCATGACCGATCCAGACGTCGTGCCCGATATGGACGTGATGCTGGCGCCGCCAGTCGAAGAATTCAGCGTCGTCGCTCTCGCCTTCGAAATAGGCGCTGGAGCGGTAGGTGAAATGCGCCTGGGTCGCGCGATGCATCGGATGATTGCCCGGATTGATGCGCGTCATCGCCGCGATCGAGCAGAATTTTCCGATGGTGGTGTAGGTGATCTGCGCATCATTCACGACATAGGAGTAGTCGCCCATCGTGACTTCGTTCAGGATGGTGCGCGCGCCGACCTCGGTGTAGGCGCCGAGCTTGATATCGTGCAGCTTCGCTGTGGGATCGATGGTCGGTTGCACCGAGAGCGTCTTGCCGGCCATGTTGCATCCGTAATCAAGGGCGGGCGTTTCTCTTCGAGCGGCTTGATGACGATGTCATGACAAGATGATGACAGTGGAGGAGGTGTGCAGGATCGCCGCACCGCAATCGCCGTGTCACACAAGTGTCAAGCGCCGGCGTTAGCTGGTGGGCCCAGCTATTCTGGAGCTCTGCATGCTGGTGGTGGAAGGTCTGACGTGCCGCTTTGGCGCAAAAGCCGCGGTGGACGACGCTTCGTTTCAAATCTCTCCCGGCGGCTTCGTCGGTGTCATCGGCCGTTCCGGAGCCGGCAAATCGACGCTGCTCCGGACCATCAACCGCCTGGTGACGCCGACCCAGGGCAAGATCCTGTTCGACGGCCTCGACGTCACCGCGCTGCGCGGCAAGGAGCTGCGCCAGTGGCGGGCGCGCTCGGCGATGATCTTCCAGCAGTTCAACCTGGTCGGCCGGCTCGATGTTCTCACCAACGTCCTGATGGGGCGGCTCGCCACGATGCCGGCCTGGCGCTCGCTGTCGCAGATCTGGCCCGAGCAGGACAAGGCGCTGGCAATGTCGGCGCTGGAGCAGTTCGACATCGCCTCGCTCGCCGCTCAGCGCGCCGACCAGCTCTCGGGCGGTCAGCAGCAGCGCGTCGCGATCGCGCGCGCCCTGGTGCAGCAGCCCGACATCATCCTCGCCGACGAGCCGATCGCCTCGCTCGATCCGCGCAACACCAAGATCGTGATGGATGCGCTGCTGCGGATCAACAAGCATTTCGGCATCACCGTGCTCTGCAATCTGCATTCGCTGGATCTGGCGCGCACTTATTGCGACCGCCTGATCGGCATGGCCGCGGGCCGCGTGGTGTTCGACGGAGCGCCGTCCGCGCTGACCGACCGCGTGGCGCGCGATCTCTACGATCTCGAAGCCGCCGACGTCGTGGGCGGTGGGCCTGTCCCGGCGCCCGAGGGCGTTCCGGCACTTGGAACGGCGGCGGCCGCCTGAGCCGCGCCTGTTGAGTTGCAAGTTTTTGCGTCACCGACCCCAACTGATGAGGAAGAGGGTATCATGATCACTCGCAGACTAGTCCTCGCCGGCGCCGCTGCGCTCGCTTTCACCGCCTCCGCCTCGGCAAACGACTGGAAGGCCAAATATCCCGAGCTGACCTTCGCGGTCGTCCCCGCCGAGAACGCATCCGGCGTCACCGAGCGCTGGGCGCCGTTTGTGAGCTATCTCTCCAAGGAACTGGGCGTGAAGGTCACGCTGCGCATCGCCAACGACTACGCCGCCGTCATCGAAGGCCAGCGCGCCGGCAACATCCAGATCGCGAGCTATGGCTCGGCCTCGTTCGCCCGCGCCCGCCTGACCGGCGTCAAGACCGACGCCTTCGCCAACGACATCAACGCCGACGGCTCGACCGGCTATTACTCGGTGTTCTTCGTCAAGGCGAGCAGCGCCTACAAGAAGGTCGACGACCTCAAGGGCAAGAACCTCGGCCTCGTCGACCCGAACTCGACCTCCGGCAACAACGTGCCGCGCTTCGAGCTCGACAAGATGGGCATCCACGACGCCGACACCTATTTCAGCAAGGTCGTCTTCACCGGCAGCCATGAGAACGCGATGCTCGCGCTCTCGCAGGGCACGGTCGACGTCGCCGCCAACCAGTGGACCAGCGACGACGATTCCACGCTGGCGCAGATGCTGACCAAGGGCATGCTGAAGAATGCCGACGGATCGGCGATGAAGAAGGACGATTTCCGCATCATCCACAAGTCGGCGCCGATCATCAACGGCCCCTATGCCTACAACTCCGACCTGCCGGAAGACGCCAAGGCCGCCATCGCGAAGGCGTTCTTCGACGCGCCGGCCAAGGACAAGGCGGCGTTCGACCGTCTCTCCGACGGCCAGAAGAAGGGCTTCCATGCCGCGACCACCAAGGACTGGGACGGCACGATCGAGCTGATCAAGTTCGTCGACGCGCTCCGCAAGAAGAAGGCGTCCTGATCTCAGGGCGAGGCAACTGGAGCCGGGTCGATGGACCCGGCTCCTTCTCTTTTCTACGGGCCAATTCCTGACAAGATGACCGTCGCGGTTTCGATTCTTCCCGAGCAGCAGCTTGCCGCGCTCAACGCCGCCTATCGCCAGGCGGTCGCACGCAGGCGATGGCGCCTCCTGCTGGGAGCCGTAATCTTTGCCGCCGCGCTGGCTCTCGCCGCGGTCGGCGCCGAGGTGAACCTGCGCACGCTGTTCACCTATTTCGGCAATTTCGTCAGCTATTTCGATCGCATCCTCACGCTCGACAGCGGCCAACGGGTCTGGACCGATGTCGGCGAATGGCTGTGGGGCTGGCGCAAATGGCTGAAGATGCTGGGCGAGACGCTGCTGATCTCCTATGTCGGCACGCTGATCGGCGCAACCCTTGCCTTTATCCTCAACTTCTTCGCGGCCGACAACACCTCACCCGCGCCCTGGTTGCGCTTCGTCGTGCGGCGCCTGCTCGAATTCGCCCGCACCGTTCCCGGCATCGTCTTCGCGCTGGTCTTCGTCATCGCCTTCGGGCTCGGTCCGATGGCGGGCGTGCTGGCGATCGCGATCCATTCCACCGGTGCGCTCGGCAAGCTGTTCTCGGAGATCGTCGAGAATGCCGACATGAAGCCGGTCGAGGGCATCCGCTCTACCGGCGCGAGCTGGCTATCCTGCATGCGATTCGCCGTGGTGCCGCAGGTGACCGCGGGTTATGCCAGCTACGCGCTGCTGCGCTTTGAGATCAATGTCCGGGAGGCCTCCGTGATGGGCTTCGTCGGTGCCGGCGGCATCGGCCAGGAGCTCGTCGTCGCCATCCGCAAGTTCTATTACTCCGACGTCAGCGCGATCCTGCTCACCATCATCGTCACGGTCTTCATCATCGATATCACCACCGGCTGGCTGCGCGGCCGCCTGTTCGGCATGGAGGCGCGGACGTGACGCCGCAAGACGTCGACACGCGCGAGATCCGCGCGCGCTACCCCGATGTGTTCGACCGGCCGGCCTCGGCGCGGCTGGCAATGCCGGCGATGATCGTCGCGGCGTTCGCGATCCTGATCTATGGCCTGGTCGATCTCGACTTCTCGCCGTCGCGCTTCTTCGCCGGCCTGAGCCAGCTCGGCTGGATCAGCCTGATGATGATCCCGCCCGATCCCGGCTCCTCGCTGCCGGTCTATCTGAAGGCTCTGGGCGAGACGTTGTCGATCGCGCTGCTCGGCACGACGGTGGCGGCGCTGTTTGCGCTGCCGGTCAGCTTGCTCGCCGCGCGCAACATCGTGCCGTCGAACATCCTGCGCTTCCCGGTGCGCCGGTTCCTCGATTCGATCCGCGGCGTCGATACGCTGATCTGGGCGCTGGTGTGGATCAACGTGGTCGGGCTCGGCCCCTTCGCCGGCGTGCTCGCCATCGCGGTGTCGGATTTCGGCGCCTTCGGAAAACTGTTCTCGGAGGCGATCGAGAGCGCCGACCAGAAGCAGGTCGAAGGCATCCGCGCCTCGGGCGGCAGCGCGTTGCACGAGATCCGCTTCGGCCTGTTGCCGCAGGTCCTGCCTGTCATCGCCGGCCAGGTGCTTTACTTCATCGAATCCAACACCCGCTCGGCCACCATCATCGGCATCGTCGGTGCCGGCGGCATCGGCCTCCAGCTCGCCGAGCAGATCCGCGTGCTGGAATGGCAGAAAGTGTCGTTCCTGATCCTGATGATCCTGGTCGCGGTCGCCGCGATCGATTTCATCTCGGGCAAGCTGCGCTTTGCCATCATTGGGCGAAGGGCTGTGGCCTAATCACAGCTGCTGTAGGGTGGGCAAAGCGAAGCGTGCCCACCACGTTTGCTTAGAAGCCGGGAAGATATGGTGGGCACGGCGCAAGTGCGCCTTTGCCCACCCTACGTTCCTCCGTTGCGGTTGGCTCACCCGTTCTCCACCAGAAACTCCACGCGCTCAGCCGCGAACCGCGAATGCTTGGTCACGAGCGGCTTGCCGTCGAGATCGTGGTCGGTCGCGTCGACCACCAGGACCGGGCGCCCCAGCGCGAGATCGAGCCGTGCGGCGTCGGTCGCGTCGACGATGCCGGCCGTGATCCGTGTCGCGCCGCGGCGATAGTCGCGGACGCCAAAATGCTCGAGCAACTTCGTCATCGAGCGTGTCGTGGCGAACACCTCACCTGCGTCTGGAAACAGCTCCGCCGATAGCCAGGTGGTCGAAACGCAGATCGGCGTGCGGTCGGCGAGCCGGATCGCCTCGATCCGCACCAAGGGCGCGCCGGCCTTCAGTCCGAGTTCTCGCGCCAGCTCGCGGGTCGCGGCGTCATTGGTCGCCTCAATCAGCCGACCATGCGGCTCGCGGCCGTCGGCGCCGACGATCTCGGAGAAGCGCGTGCGCGAGCGCAGCGGATAGGCCAGCTTCTGCGCCTCGACATAGGTTCCGCTGCCGCGCTCGGCGCGCACGAGGCCACGCTCGGCAAGGGCGGCCAGCGCGCGCCGCACGGTGTGGCGGTTCACGCGATACGTCTCGGCGATCTCCATCTCGCCCGGCAGCTTGTCGCCCGCGGCAAAGCGGCCGTCGGCAATGCCGCGCTCGATACCGTCGGCAACGAGGCGCCACAAGGCGACGCCCGAAGAGGCTGTGTCCTGCATGCTCATCGTCGGTCAGCCTAGCCCGAAAATCACATCTTTGTCACGAAACAGTCATGGCGCGTCCGTATGAAGTTGTCTAGTATCATAGACAACTTGGATTCGGCAAGTTCGGCAGAAAAGTTTGGTGGATCAGGTGACGCAGCACGACAACCAGCAAGCCCAGCGCAAGGCCGCGATGGCCGTGCTGGCGCACGCGGAGACGGGCGAGATCGCCGCTCGCCTCCGCACAATTCCCTTGCCCGGACACCAGGATTTGCGCGAGCCGGAAAACGGTCTCGTCATGCTGCGCGGCCGGGTCGGCGGCGACGGCGCGCCGTTCAACCTCGGAGAGGCCACGGTGTCGCGCGCCGCGGTGCGGCTTGTCAGCGGCGAGGTCGGCTTCGGCTACACGCTCGGCCGCGACACCGGAAAGGCGCGGCTGATCGCGCTGTGCGACGCGCTGGTGCAATCCGGTGATTTCAGCGCAGCCATCGAGCGGGACGTTATCGCGCCGTTGCGCGAGCAGCTTATGAACAGGCGCCAGCAGGCGGCGGCCGAGACCGCCGCGACGAAGGTTGATTTCTACACCATGGTGCGCGGTGAGGGATGAGATCATGACCACGATTGCGGAACTGCCGCCGGGTTTCGCCGACAAGGTCTTGTCGGCGCAATCGACCTTTCGCTCGGTGATGGACGCGATGGCACGACCGGGCTCGGTCCAGCGCATCGTACCGATGGCGGGAGCACCTGATGCGATGATGCGCGGAACGGCAGCGATCGCGCTGACGCTGTTCGATCACGATACGCCGCTCTGGCTCGATGCGCGCATGGCGGAAAGCTCCGACGTGGTGAAATGGCTCAAGTTCCACACCGGCGCGCCGGTGGTGCAGGATACGTCGATTGCGAGCTTTGCGCTGATCGGCGACGGCGCGGTGCTGCCCGCGCTCGAACGTTTCGCGCTCGGCACGAACGAATATCCCGACCGCTCGACCACATTGATCGTCCAGGTCGATCATCTGGGCTCGGGCCGCAGCTTCGAACTGCGCGGCCCCGGCATCGATGGCGTGGCGATGCTGCAGGCGTCGATCAAGCCTTTCGACCTGTTCGAGCGCTTGCGGTTCAATGAGCCGCTGTTTCCGCGCGGCATCGACGTAGTCCTGGTCGCCGATGATGCCGTGGTCGCGATCCCCCGCACCACGCGCGTCGTGAACAAGGGAAGCTGAACCATGTATGTCGCAGTCAAAGGCGGCGAGCGTGCCATCGAGAACGCCCATCGCCTGCTCGCTCATGCGCGGCGCGGCGACCAAAGCGTTCCGGAAATCACGCTCGACCAGATCTCGGAGCAGCTTGGCCTCGCCGTCGACCGCGTCATGAGCGAAGGCTCGCTCTATGATCGCGAGCTCGCGGCGCTCGCGATCAAGCAGGCGCGCGGCGACCTGATCGAGGCGATCTTCTTGGTTCGCGCCTTCCGCGCCACGCTGCCGCGCCTCGGTGCGAGCGAGCCGGTCAATACGGGGGCCATGCGCGTGCAACGGCGGGTGTCGTCGACCTTCAAGGACATTCCCGGCGGCCAGATCCTCGGGCCGACCTTCGACTATACCCATCGCCTGCTCGATCCCTCGCTCGCTGAGGGCTTTGTGCCGGAAGCTCCGGCGACGGCCGAAGCCTCGACCACGGCGACACCGCGCGTGACGGACATTCTGGGCCGCGACGGGCTGATCGAGTCCTCGCCGCAGGCCGAGGAGGGGGCCAGCGTTGGTGACCTCACCCGCGAACCGCTGAACTTTCCGGCGGACCGCGACCTGCGCCTGCAGAACCTCGCGCGCGGCGATGAGGGTTTTCTGCTGGCGATGGGTTATTCCACCCAGCGCGGCTATGGCCGCAACCATCCCTTCGCCGGCGAGATCCGCTTCGGCGAGGTCGAGGTCGAGTTCTTCGCCGAGGACGTCGGCTTCGCCGTGCCGCTCGGCTCCGTCGCGCTGACCGAGTGCCAGATGGTCAACCAGTTCAAGGGGTCGACGACGGAAGCGCCGTGCTTCACCCGCGGCTATGGCCTTGCCTTCGGCCAGAGCGAGCGTAAGACGATGTCGATGGCGCTGGTCGACCGTGCGCTTCGTGCCCGCGAGCTCGGTGAGGAGGCGCTCGCCCCCGCGCAAGATGAAGAATTCGTGATGTCGCATTCGGACAACGTGCAGGCAACCGGCTTCGTCGAGCATCTGAAGCTGCCGCACTATGTCGACTTTCAGTCCGAGCTCGGCCTGCTGCGCAAACTGCGTCAGGAGTTCACTGAAGCCAATGCGCCTGATGCCCTGAAGGAGGCCGCGGAATGAACGCGCCCGCCTACAATTTCGCTTATCTCGACGAGCAGACCAAGCGGATGATCCGCCGCGCGATTCTCAAGGCGATTGCGATCCCCGGCTATCAGGTGCCGTTCGCCAGCCGCGAAATGCCGATGCCCTATGGCTGGGGCACCGGCGGCGTGCAGGTCACGGCCGCGATCCTCGGCCCCGCCGACGTGCTGAAGGTGATCGATCAGGGCTCCGACGACACCACCAACGCGATCTCGATTCGGAAGTTCTTTGCGAAGACCGCCGGCGTTGCCACGACCACGTCGACCGACGAGGCAACCGTAATCCAGACCCGTCACCGCATTCCCGAGGCGGCGCTGAACGAGAATCAGGTGCTGGTCTATCAGGTACCGATCCCCGAGCCGCTGCGTTTCCTCGAGCCGCGCGAGACCGAGACGCGGCGCATGCACGCGCTCGCCGAATACGGCCTCATGCACGTCAAGCTCTATGAGGACATCGCCCGCTTCGGCCACATCGCGACCGCCTACGCGTATCCCGTCAAGGTGAACGCGCGTTATGTGATGGATCCGTCGCCGACGCCGAAATTCGACAATCCCAAGATGGACAATTGCCCGGCGCTGCAACTCTTCGGCGCCGGCCGCGAGAAGCGAATCTACGCGATCCCGCCCTATACGCAGGTGGTGTCGCTCGATTTCGAGGACCATCCGTTCGAGCCCTACCGCTTCAACGCGCCCTGCGCGCTGTGTGGCGCGGAAAACTCCTATCTCGACGAAATCGTCACCGACGACAGGGGCGGGCGCATGTTCGTGTGCTCCGACACCGATTATTGCGAGGGCCGCCAGGCCGCCGGCCATCACGGCAGCCTCAGCGCCGCGCCGTACAAGGAGAAGGCGGGCTCACATGGCTGATACGCTCGACAATGACCAGCCGCTGCTGATCGCGAAATCGCTCAGCAAGTCTTTCGGCCGCATCGCCGCTTGCCGCGATGTGTCCTTTTCGCTGTATCCGGGCGAGGTGCTGGCGATCGTCGGCGAATCGGGCTCTGGCAAGTCGACGCTGCTGCAGATGCTGTCGGGCCAGCTCGCGCCGAGCGCCGGTCATGTGTCGTATCGCATGCGCGACGGAATCACCCGCGATCTGACGACGCTGGGCGAGGCCGAGCGCCGCTTTCTGTTTCGCACCGATTGGGGCTATGTGCACCAGGATCCCGCGCAGGGCCTGCGCATGGCGGTCTCGGCCGGCGCCAATGTCGGCGAGCGGCTGATGGCGGTGGGGTGGAACCACTATGGCCGCATCCGCGACACTGCGTCGGACTGGCTCACCCGCGTCGAGATCGACATCGCGCGCATCGACGATGCGCCGCGGACCTATTCCGGCGGCATGCGCCAGCGGCTTCAGATCGCGCGCAACCTCGTCACCGAGCCGCGGCTGGTGTTCATGGACGAGCCGACCGGCGGGCTCGACGTCTCGGTGCAGGCGCGCCTGCTCGATCTCCTGCGCAGTCTCGTCGCCGAGCTGCACCTCGCCGTCATCATCGTCACCCACGACCTCGCGGTGGCGCGGCTGTTGTCGCACCGCGTGATGGTGATGAAGGGCGGCCGCGTCATCGAGACCGGCCTGACCGACCAGGTGCTCGACGACCCCCGCGAGCCCTATACGCAACTCCTCGTCTCCTCGATCCTGCCGCCATGAATCTTCCAAGATGAGTGTTCCGATGACCGCGATGATCGACGTCACCGATGCGAAGAAGACCTTTACGATGCACCTGCAGGGCGGCATCGCATTGCCTGTCGTGAGCGGGGTGACCTTCCACGTCGATCCCGGCGAATGCGTCGTGCTCTCGGGACCGTCAGGCGCCGGAAAATCGTCGATCCTGAAGATGATTTTCGGCAATTACCGCTGCGATTCCGGCCGCATCGGCATCCGCCATCGCGGCGCGGTCATCGATCTCGCCTGCGCCGAGCCGCGGCAGGTGCTCAATGTCCGCCGCTCCACGATCGGCTATGTCAGTCAGTTCCTGCGGGCGGTGCCGCGGGTTGCCACGATCGACGTCGTGGCCGAGCCGCTGATCGTGAACGGGATGGGTCGGGCCGATGCGCAGGCCCGCGCCGGCGAGCTGCTGCATCGTCTCAACATTCCCGAGCGCCTCTGGCAACTCCCGCCCGCGACCTTCTCCGGCGGCGAGCAGCAGCGCGTCAACATCGCGCGCGGATTCATCTCGGAGCTCCCGATCCTGCTGCTGGACGAGCCCACCGCGTCGCTGGACGCCGCCAACCGCGCCGTCGTGGTCGAGCTGGTCGCTGAAAAGAAACGCCGGGGCGTCGCCATGGTCGCCATTGTCCATGACGACGAAATCCGGCATCTGATCGCCGACCGCATCGTCGACGTCACCAGCTTCGCCGCCGCGGCCTGAAGGAGGAGGGACATGAACGCCAAGCCGAAAGACACTGTGATCGCCAACGCCAGGATCGTGCTGGCCGACCGGGTGATCGAGCAGGGCTGGCTCGCCCTTGCCGATGGACGCATTGCCGAGATCGGCGAGGGCCGGGCGCCCGCGGGCGCGGAGGATGCCGGCGGCGATCTGATCATGCCCGGCCTGATCGAGCTCCACACCGATCATCTCGAAGCGCATTACGTGCCGCGGCCGAAGGTGTTCTGGAATCCGGTGGCCGCCGTCATCTCCTATGACGGCCAGCTCGCGACCTCGGGCATCACCACGGTGTTCGATTCGCTCCGGGTCTGGCGCGAGGACGGCGCCGAGGAAGTCGACGGCCGTTCCGGCGTGCTCGCCGCCGCGATCACGACGGCGCGCGACGCCAGCCTGCTGCGTGCCGACCACTTCCTGCATCTGCGCTGCGAGATCCCGATGCCGAGCGTGGTCGAGGAGGCCAAGGAGCTGATCGACCGCCCCGACGTCAAGCTGATGTCGCTGATGGATCACACCCCCGGCCAGCGCCAGTTCCGCGACGAGGTGAAGCTGCGCGACTATTACCGCGGCAAGGGCGGCGGCAAGACCGACGCCGAACTCGACGAGCTGTTCGCCAAGCGCTTCGAATATCAGAAACAATATGCCGCGACCAACATGCGCGAGATCGTGGCGCTGGCGCAGGCGTACAAGATCCCGCTTGCCAGCCATGACGACACCACCGAGGAGAATGTCGCGGATGCCGTGCGCGACGGCGTTGCGGTCGCGGAATTCCCCACCACGCTGGAAGCCGCGCGCGGCCTGCATCAGGCCGGCATCGACATCCTCATGGGCGCGCCCAACGTCGTGCGCGGCGGCTCGCACTCCGGCAACATCGCCGCCGTCGATCTCGCCCGCGAAGGCCTGCTCGACATCCTGTCGTCCGACTACATCCCGTCGAGCCTGCTGATGGGGGCGCTGCAGCTGCCCGAGCATGTGCCCGCGATCAGCCTTCCCGCCGCGATCCGCACCGTGACGAAGGCGCCTGCCGATGCGGTCGGGCTCACCGACCGCGGCGAGATCGCGATGGGCAAGCGCGCCGATCTGATCCGCGTGCATGTCGCCGGAAGCGTTCCCGTGGTCCGCAGCGTCTGGCGGGAAGGAAGCCGCGTCGCATGAGCGAGACTGGCGCCATCGCGCAGGAGGCGGCAGGCGGGATTGGCCCCGGGCGGCTCGTGCTCGTGGTCGGCCCCAGCGGCGCGGGCAAGGACACGCTGCTGCGACTGGCGCGGGCGGCGTGTGTCGATGACCACAGCGTCGTCTTTCCGCGCCGTGTCGTGACGCGCGAATCCTCCGCCGACGAGGACAACATCGCGGTCACACCCGACGAATTCCGCCGCGCGCGCGACAACGGCGATTTCGCCGTGCACTGGGATGCGCACGGACATTCCTACGCCTTGTCGACCGAGATCGACGACGATATCCGCGCCGGACGCACGGTCGTGGTCAACGTCTCGCGCACCGTGCTCGGTGCACTGCGCCAGACCTATGCCGACGTCGTGGTGGTGGCGATCACGGCGCCGCCGGATGTGCTGGCGACGCGGCTTGCGGCACGGGCGCGTCACAGTGACGGCAACATCGACGAACGCCTCGCGCGCAGCGTCGATGGCACATCGGCCGTTGCCGATGTCACCATCCTCAATGCGGGCAGCGCCGAATATCACGGCCGCCAGCTCCTGCGCGTGATCAGGAACGAAGGTTGGCAGGAATAGCCGGGGCAGCAAGGAGAACGGAATGTCGGTGATCGAAACGGTCGAGCAGCTGGAAGCCATCTACGGCGCCACCAATGACGCCTCGACCGTGAAAGTCGCCGACCATGTCACGCCGCTCTACCGCGTCTTCATCGAGAAGGCGCCGTTTGCTGCGCTCGCGACCATCGGGCCCGAAGGCATCGACTGCTCGCCGCGCGGCGACCTGCCTGGCTTCGTCCGCATCCACGATCCCAAGACCTTGATGCTGCCGGACCGCCGCGGCAACAACCGGGTCGATTCCCTGCGCAACATCGTGCGTGATCCCAGGGTGTCGCTGATGTTCCTGATTCCCGGCTCCGGCAATGCGGTCCGGGCCAACGGCCGCGCGCATCTTTCGGTCGATGCCGATCTGCTGGCCTCGTTCAAGGTCGAGGGCAAGGCGCCGCGCAGCGTCATGGTGATGAATGTGGACGAAATCTATTTCCAGTGCGCCCGCGCCATCGTCCGCTCCGATCTCTGGAATCCCGACAAGCGCGTCGATCCGAAGACGCTGCCGACGCCCGGCCAGATTCTTGCGGAGATGAGTCAGAACAAGGTCGGCGGCGTGGAGTATGATCGGATTTGGCCCGAGCGCGCGGCTGCGACGATGTGGTGATCTCTCTTACCTTCTCCGGCAAAGGCAGAAGGAAGACGGCGCCCGCGGCGCACGGCAGTGCCCCTCAATTAAACGCCATCCCGCCGCTGAGTGCGATCGTCTGCCCGGTCATGTAGGCATTGTCGACCAGCAGCATCACGGCTTTCGCCACCTCGTCGGCCGTGCCGAACCGGCCGAGCGGGATGCGGCTGACGAGCTGCGGCTGTCCGCTCATCATGTCGGTCTCGATCAGGGACGGCGCCACCGCGTTGACCGTTATGCCGTCCTTGACCAGCCGCGCCGCATAGCCCCGCGTCAGGCCTTCCATGCCGGCCTTTGATGCATTGTAGTGAGGGCCGATCGAGCCGGCGCCGCGCGCGGCCCCGGAGGAGATGTTGACGATGCGGCCCCATTTCCTGGCGCGCATCGACGGCAGCACCGCCTGGGTGCACAGGAACGCGGATTTCAGATTGACCAGGATGGTGCGGTCGAAATCGTCCTCGGTGAGGTCGTCGATTCCGCGCGTGATGGCAATGCCGGCATTGTTGACGAGGATATCGATAGGGCCGAGTCCAGCTGTAACGCGTTCGACCATGCCGGCCACGGCCTCGCGTTGAGACACATCGGCGGCGACGATGATGGCGCGGCCGCCCTGCTTGCCGATCTCGCCTGCCAACTGCTCGGCCTGTCCGATCTGCTCACGGCAATTGATCGCCACGGCCGCGCCGGCGTTGGCCAGTGCACGACAGACGGCCGCGCCGATTCCGCGCGAGCCGCCGGTGACGAGGGCCGTGCGCCCCTTCAGATCGTTCACCATGCCTGGAACTCCGAATTCGTCTGCTGTGTTTCTGCAAGAAGCCTATCATGCCGGCCGCGCAGGAGTGTTGAACTCATCGCGAGATGAATCCGCCTGCCGGTGCTTCCTGCGGGAGAAGTGCTCGAGCGCGCTCTCGGCAAATATGGATAGCCATTTCATTGACCAGGGGCCCCAATCGCTGGATATTCGCAAGACACCAAACTGCTCCTCGAGCGTGATGCCGCGATATGAGATTCGATCACCAGCGCAATCCGAACGGCATGCATGCGTGCATGACGCGGCGCTGTTTCTCGGCGGCAACGGGCGCCTGTTGTTGTTGCTGACCGCCTCCTAGCAGCCCCCAACATCGCACAGGCCTAGTCAGGAACGCCGAGAATTTCGGCGCATGAGCAGCCATGTCCCAAGCACGATCGAACGCTTACATCATCGAAATCCACGACCGCGCCGCCGGTATCGTCACGCGAGATGCGCGCGGTTTCCGCTTCTTCTCCTCCGAGCGCCTGTTCGACAGCCTCGAGGGCCGCCAGTTCCGCTCGGCGCGTGAGGCCGAGCGGGCCGCCCGGGCCGTGTTCTCCGAGCGGAGCCGCCGCGCGAACGCCTCACTCTTCGCCAACTGAACCGAGACGCAAAGATCGTCTGGAAGTGGACGCCTGGCTCCTACGATCGTCCAAGTCTTAGGGCTGCAAGTCTTAGCGCTTGCAAGTCCTAACGCTTGCGGCGCGCCCTCGTGCGCGCCGCCTTCTTGGCGGCGGCGGCGCGAACCTTGGCGCCCTTGGTATGGCTCGCCTTTCGCGCAGCGGCCGATCGCGATGCGGCGGATCGGCGGCTTGCGGCGCTCCTGGCCTGCTTCGACAATGCGCTATGCGATGCCGTCGAGCGCGGCTCCTTCTTCAGGACGTTCTCGACGGCACGCGATACGCGCGGCCGCCGTTTGGGCATGCGTTTGCCCTGGCCGACCTCATAGGCATATTTGGCGCTGCGGCGCGTCGACTTTTTGGTTCGACCTTTGCGCGGCGGCGGCAGATCGACGCCGGCCCGGCGCGCCTCGGAAAGGCCGATGGCAATGGCCTGCTTCGTCGAGCGTGCGCCGTGCCTGCCCTTCCTGATCTTGTCGATCTGGTCCTTGACGAATTCGCCGGCCTGCGTGCTCGCCGATTTTCCGGCGCGCTTGTCCTGCTTGGCTTTGCGGATGATGTCCTGTCTTGGCATGGGTCGAGTTCCCTTGGAATTGCAGGGATGTCCGACCGCAACGCGCTGGCGCGAAGATTGATCCTTCTCAGGTCCTCAGCGCCGCCAGCAGCTCGTCAGGCCGCTCGGCCATGATCATGTGACCGGCGCCCGGCACGACGACGGTCCTGGCATGCGGAATGGCCGCCGCAAGCGCCTTGCCGGCCTTGGCCGGCGTCATCATGTCCCGTTCGCCAAGAATGAGCGTGGTCGGCACCTTCACGCTCGCGGCGGCGGCAAGCGCGTTCGCGTAGGAATTGCAGGCCGACAGATCCCTGAACAGCACCCCCGGCTCGCAAGCCTTCAGCACCGCCTGAGCGCCGCCATGCATCCACAGGCCCGGCGCGAGGCTGCCGCCGAGCTCCGCGTTGAAGCCGAGACCCCAGATCGAAACCATGTCGTTTGCGTCCTGCGAATTGGCTTCGGCCGCCTTCAAGAGATCCGGACCGACCGTCATGGTCGCAGCGGTGCCGATCAGGCTCAGCGCGGAGACCTTGCTCGGGTGGCGTGCCGCCGTCTCCAGCGAGATCAGCGACCCCATGGAATGGCCGATCAGATGCGCCTTCGCCGCGCCCGCCGCGTCAAGAAGCGCCGCGGTCCAGTCGGCCATCTCGGCGATGTCAGACAGCGAGGGGCCGGCCGAGCGGCCGTGGCCGGGCAGATCAGGCGCCAGCACGCCAAAGCCGTGATGGGCGAACCAGCGCGTGTGCAGCGCCCAGGTGGAATGATCGAAGCCGGCGCCGTGGATGAAGACGACCGCGGGCAGGGACTTGTCGAATTCGCGGCCGCCGGTTGCGACAAATACCTCGGTGCCGTTGACGGAGAGATTCATGGCTCAAACCTTTTGCGAGATGCGCAGCGCCTGGGCGAGATCGTCGATGATGTCGCTTGCCGTCTCGATCCCGACCGAGAGCCGCACCAGTTCCTCGCCGATGCCGGCGGCCTTGAGCTGTTCGGCATCCATCTGCTGGTGCGTGGTCGAGGCGGGGTGGATCACCAGCGTCTTGGCGTCGCCGACATTGGCGAGATGGCTGATCATGCGCAGCGATTCGATGAACTTGCGGCCGGCGGTTCGCCCACCCTTGATGCCGAAGGAGATGATGGAGCCGGCACCTCGCGGCAACAGCTGCTTTGCCAGTTGATAGTCCGTGTGATTCTCCAGCGAGGGATGCAGCACCCAGTCCACGGCCTTGTTGGCGCTCAAAGCGTCCAGCACGAGGTGCGTGTTCTGCATATGCCGGTCCATGCGCACGCCGAGCGTCTCCACGCCCTGCAGCAGCTGGAACGCATTGGTCGGCGACAGGCAGGCCCCGAAATCGCGCAGGCCCTCGGTTCGGGCGCGCATGATGAAGGCGGCGGTGCCGAACTGCTCGTCGAAGACGATGCCGTGATAGCCGCCATAGGGCTCGGTCAGCACGCCGAATTTGCCGGATCCGCGCCAGTCGAACCGGCCGCCGTCGACGATGGCGCCGCCGATCGCGATACCGTGGCCGCCGATCCATTTGGTCGCCGAATGCATCACGATGTCGGCCCCGAGCTCGATCGGCCGGCTGAGATAGGGCGTGGCAAAGGTGTTGTCGATCAGCAGCGGAATCTTCGCCTCATGCGCGATCGCCGCGACCTTGGGAATGTCGAGCACTTCAAGTCCGGGATTGCCGATGGTCTCGCCGATCACGAGCTTCGTAATCGGCTTGATCGCCGCGCGGAACGCGTCGAGATCGCGCGGCTTGACGAAGGTCGTGGTGATGCCGAAGCGCGGCAGCGTGTGCGCCAGCAGGTTGATGGTGCCGCCATAGAGCGAGCTCGACGCTACGATGTGGTCGCCGGCGCTGAGCAGCGTCGCGATCGCCAGATGCAGCGCCGCCATGCCGCTGGCGGTGCAGATCGCGCCGACGCCGCCCTCCAGCGCCGCAAGCCGCTCCTCCAGCACGCCGGTGGTTGGATTGGAGATGCGCGTATAGATGTGGCCGGCGCGCTCCAAGTTGAACAGCGCGGCGGCGTGGTCGGAATCCTGGAACACATAAGATGTGGTCTGGTAGATCGGCACCGCGCGGGCGCCGGTCGCGGGATCTGGGTGCTGGCCCGCATGCAGGCTCAGGGTCTCGAAGGCGGGCGGTTTGGGTGCGGGCATGCGTGACCTCGTTGGTCGATCGGCGATGGGGCGTTGTGCCACAAAAGCACGCACGAAGTCAGCCCATTGACTCTTCTCGAGCGGTCGTCATGCCCGGGCATCGCCGTCCGAAGGACGGCGGCGCTTCCGCTCGCCAGGTCCCGTGCATTCACGGTCTTCGTGCGGTTGAAAAGGCGTGGATGGCCGGGTCAAGCCCGGCCATGACGCTGCGGTAGGGGCCGCGTCCTAATCGAGAGTCCCCCGGATCGCCTGCTCGATGCTGCGCGCCTCGCGCAGCAGGATCTCCGCGACCTCCTGCTCGCGGCGCGGGCCGAGCCTCGTCCGAACGGCGGAGACTGTCATCGCGGCAGCCGGCTGCCCGTCCGGCGTCTTGATCCAGGTCGAGATCGATTTCGTGCCCTGCACGAGGCCGATCTCCCGCAGGCCATAGCCGAGCCGTCTTGCCGCGGTCACCTCGCCCATCACCGTCGCCACATCGGTCCGGTAGGCTTCGAACCGCTTCTCGTTCGCCGCGACGATTTTACGGGCGTCCTGCGCCGGCATCGCGGCGAGGATGGCGACGCCGGCGCTGGAGACGCCGAGCGGCCGGCGCGCGCCGACCTCGATCGACAGCACCTGGATCGGATAGACGCCGATCCTGCGATCGACGCACAGCGTGTCGTTGCCGGTGCGCACCGTCAGGAACAGCGTGTCGCCGATCTCGCTGGAAGTGCGCCGCAGGGATGGATTGGCGGCGACCAGCAGCCGCGACGGCCGGGGGCGCGCGAGTGCCAGCTCCGGCACCTGGTTGCCGATCGCATAGCGGCCAGTCCGCTCGTGCCGCTCGACGATGCCTTCCTCGATCAGCACATGGACGATGCGATGCACGGTCGGGCGGGTGAGGCCGGTGGCCCGCACCACCTCGGCCAGCGGCACACCGTCTTCGCGACCTGCGGCAAGAATGCGCAGCACCGCGAGCGCGCGGCGGATTGCCTGCGCGCCCTGGCGCGGCTCCATCGCATTGCGGGCGAATCTCGTTCTGTCCATAATATGGACAAGAACGCCACAATTCCCTCGACAGGACAAGCGCCCATCTGAAGATGCGCCCCGATCGGGATGCCATGCGCGACGTCATCGGCACCCGATATGGAATTGGAAGCGCCGTCGGGAGGTTGAGATGCGATTGATCTGGATTGCCATGGCCGCCGCTGCCGCGATGCTGGCAGGGCCTGCGTCGGGCCAGCAATGGCCGGCGCGCAACGTCAAGCTGATCGTGCCCTATCCGGCCGGCGGCAATGTCGACAGCGCGGCGCGCATCATCGCCGACAAGCTCCAGGAAAAGCTCGGCCAGCCCTTCGTCATCGAGAACAAGGCCGGCGCCGGCGGCATGATCGCGGGCGAAGCCTTCGCGAAATCGGCGCCCGACGGCTACACGCTGTTCGTCGGCGCCAACGGCCCGGTGCTGTTCGCGACCGAGATCAACAAACGCGACGCCTATAGCTGGAAGAAGGATTTTCTGCCGATCTCGACGATCTCGATGACGCCGCTGGTGCTCGAGGTGCATCCGTCGGTGCAGGCGACGAACTTCAAGGCGTTCATCGATCTCGCCAAGCGCGAGCCCGGCAAGCTGACCATGGCCTCGCCGGGTCCCGGCACCACCAACCATCTCCTCAGCGAGCTGATGCAGTCGAACCTCGACCTGCAATGGGTCACCGCGCATTACCGCGGCAACGCGCCCGCGATCAACGACCTGCTCGGCGGCCAGGTGCAGTTCGCGTTCGACCAGCTCACGGTCAGCCTCCAGCACATCAAGGCCGGCCTGTTCCGCCCGCTGGCCGTCACCAGTCCGCACCGCCTGAAATCGTTGCCTGACGTGCCGACCTTCGCCGAGCTCGGCTACAAGGACTTCGACGGCCAGACCTTCACCGGCCTGTTCGCGCCCGCGGGCACGCCGGCGCCGATCGTGGAGAAGCTGCACGAGACGCTGGTTGCGATCCTGAAGGACTCGGCCATTGCCGACAAGTTCGAGAAGCTCGGCGGCGAGGCGACACCAATGACGCCCGACGAGTTCAAGGCCTATCTCGCGCGCGAGGACGCCAAGTGGATCCCGGTCGTGCGCAAGGCCAACATCAAGGCTGACTGATCGATGCGGATCGATCCCACCGAGCTCGGCGCGGAGCGCATCTACCGGCTGATGACCGGCATCGTGGTGCCGCGCCCGATCGCGTGGGTCACCAGCCTGTCGCGCAGCGGCGTGCTCAATCTCGCGCCGTTCAGCGCCTTCACGTTCGTCTCGCAGAAGCCGCCAATGCTCGCCATCAGCGTCGGCCGCAAGGGCGCCGACTACAAGGACACCGCGCACAACATCCTCGATACCGAGGAATATGTCATCCACATCGCCGATACCCCGCTGATGACCGCGCTGCATGACAGCTCGGTCGAGCATCCGCCTGAGATCAGCGAGGTCGAGCATCTCGGGCTGGAAACGCTGTCCTGCGAGCTCATCAAGGTGCGCCGGCTCGCTGCGGCGCCCGTCGCCATGGAATGCCGCTTCCGGCAGTGCCTGGAATTCGGCGAGGCGCGCAGCCGGTTGATCGTCGGCGAGGTCGTGATGTTCCACATCCGCGACGGGCTCGTGAATGACGGCAAGGTCGAGACCGGGGCGCTCGACCCGATCGCGCGCATCGGCGGTCCACGTTATGCCCGGCTCGGCGAGATCGTGACGCTGAACACCGTGTTCCAGACGCCCAAATCGAAAGACTGAGCGCGCGGGCCGGTCATCCCGCCCAGCCGCCTCGAGATCATCGGAGGACATGACAATGCGACTGCTGAGCTATCTCCTCGACGGGGAGCCGCGCTATGGCGCGGCCGTCGAAGGCGGGGTGGTCGATCTGACCAGGCGCATCGGCCGCGATTATTCGGACGTGAAAGCGCTGATCGCCGCCAACGCACTCGCCGATGCGCAGGAAGCAGTCGCCGGACAACGACCGGACTACGCGCTGGACAAGCTCGTGCTGCTGCCGCCGGTGCTGGCACCGGAAAAGCTCTGGTGCATCGGCGTCAACTACGCCGAGCGCAACGCCGAGTACAAGGACAATTCGGAGCTGCCCAAATATCCGAGCCTGTTCGTGCGCAGCATGTCCTCCATGGCCGGCTCCGGCCAGCCGCTCGAGAAGCCGAAGGTTTCCGATCAGCTCGACTATGAAGGCGAGCTCGTTGTGGTGGTCGGGCAGGGCGGCCGTCACATTTCGCGCGACAAGGCGTGGTCGCACATCTTCGGCATGACGCTGTGCAACGAGGGCACGATCCGCGACTGGCTGCGTCATGGCAAGTTCAACGTCACGCAAGGCAAGAACTTCGACCGCTCCGGCAGCATCGGCCCGTGGATCGTCACGTCGGACGAGCTCGACCCGCGCGGGCCGCACGATATCGTCACCCGCGTCAACGGCGAGGTGCGGCAGCAGGACACGACCGAGCGGCTGATGTTCCCGTTCGATGTCCTGATCTCCTATCTCTCCACCTTCGCGACCCTCAAACCCGGCGACATGATCGTGACGGGCACGCCGACGGGGGCCGGCGCGCGCTTCGATCCGCCGCGCTGGCTCAAGGTGGGCGACGTCGTCGAGGTCGAATCCAGCCGCATCGGCGTGCTGCACAACACCGTCGCCGCGGAGCAGTAGACGATGCTGGACGCCGCCACGATCGAACGGCTCGCCGCGCGCCTTGACGAGGCCGAGCGCACGAAATCGCTGATCCCGATGCTCACGAAGGAATATCCCGACTTCAGCATCGAGGACGCCTATGCCGTCCAGCGCGCCTGGACCAGGCTTCAGCTCGGCCGTGGCCGCGTCATCAAGGGACACAAGATCGGCCTGACCTCCAAGGCGATGCAGAACGCGGTCGGTATCAACGAGCCCGATTACGGCGTGCTGTTCGCCGACATGTTCTATGCCGACGCGACGCCGATCCCGTTCGACCGCTTCCATGCGCCCCGCATCGAGGTCGAGCTCGCCTTCGTACTGAAGGCGCCGCTGCGGGGACCCGACTGCACCATCTTCGACGTGCTCAACGCCACCGACTACGTCACGCCCGCGCTGGAAATCCTGGAGACGCGCATGCATCGCGTGGACCCCGAGACGGGCAAGACCCGCAAGGTGATGGACACGATCTCGGACAACGCCGCAAACGCCGCGCTGGTCCTTGGTGGCCGGCCGTTCCGCCCCCTGGATGCGGATCTGCGCTGGATCGGCGCGCTCTTGTTCCGCAACGGCGAGGTCGAGGAGACCGGTCTTGCCGCCGGCGTGCTGAACCACCCCGCCAACGGCATCGCCTGGCTCGCCAACCGCCTCGCGCCACACGACGAGCATCTCGCCGCCGGCGAGGTGGTGCTGGCGGGATCGTTCACGCGGCCGGTCGACATTCGCCGCGGCGACACCTTCCACGCCGACTACGGCGCGTTCGGCTCGGTGTCGTGCCAGTTCGTCTGAACCAACTGGAAACAGGGAGCGCATCATGACGGGTCAATCGCGGCGCAGGAGCATCCACATCGGCGGCTTCAAGCACGTCAATCCGATTCCGAATGCTTGCCGCATCGGCAATCTCGTGATGTCGGGCGTCATCCTCGGCCGCGATCCCGCGACCAATGCGATGCCCGAGAGCCTCGACGCGCAATGCGCCAACATGTTCGCGCACATGAAGGCGACGGTGGAAGCCGCCGGCGGCACCACCGACGACATCATCAAGATGACGGTATGGCTGAAGGACCGCACGCAGCGCGGCCCCGTCAATGTCGAGTGGCTGAAGATGTTTCCGGACGAGCATTCTCGGCCCGCGCGCCACGCGCTGCCGATGGACAACATGGACGGCGGCGCGCTGGTGAGTTGCGACTTCACCGCCGTGATCGACTGAAGGAGCTTCGCGCATGCCGACCTATCTGCCGTTCGATCCCAATCCGCGCCGCCCGGTCAAGGCACCGCCGCCGAAGACCGTGGACAGCCAGTTTCACGTGCTGGGGCCGATCGACAAATATCCGGAGCGGCCCGGCGCGGCCTATCGGATGCCGACCGCGACCTGGGAAGCGGCGCTGCGCATGCACAAGACGCTCGGCATCGAGCGCGGCATCATCGTGCAGACCACCACTTACGGCGCCGACCATGCCGTCGTGCTCGACGGCCTCGCCGCGATGGGCCCGAACTATCGCGGCTGCGCCAACGCGCTGGTGTTTGCGGAGGCGAACGATTCCTATCTCGCCAGGCTGCATGACGCCGGCGTGCGCGGGGCCCGCTTCAGCTTCCGCCAGGAGCTCGGCGCGGTGCTGTCGGATGCCGATTTCGCCCGCGCCATCGCCCGCATCCGCGAGCTCGGCTGGTACGTCAAGATCCAGCCGGAGAAGGACGGCATCGTCTCCAGCGTCGCCAAATACGAGAACCTCGACGTGCCCGTGCTGATCGACCACATGGCGCGCCCCGATCCGGAGGCCGGCAGGAACGATCCGAATCTGCGCAAGATGCTGGAGCTGCTCACGAAGGGCAATTTCTGGGTCATGCTGTCGCTCGGCGAGAAGACATCGAAGGCCGGCGCCCCCTACGACGACGTGATTCCGATCGCGCGGACCTATATCGAGGCTGCACCCGACCGCTGCGTCTGGGCCAGCGACTGGCCGCATCCGGTCTCGGTGAAGCAGCCGCCGAACGATGCCGATCTGCTCAAGCTGATGTACCGCTACGCGCCCGACCAGGCGGAGCTGGAGAAGATCCTCGTCCACAATCCGGCAAAGCTGTTCGGCTTTCCGGATTAGACGGGGCCGCCGTCATTGCGAGGAGCGAAGCGACGAAGCAATCTAGACTGTTTCCGCGAAGGCAGCCTGGATTGCTTCGCGGAGCCTGTCATCGGGCCGCGCTTCGCGCGGACCCGGTGGCTCGCAATGACGAGCGCGATCCCGCTCACACGGCCGGCTGCTTCGCCAGCCGATCCCGCACCGCCGCTGCGATCTCGAACGAGCGCAGCCGCGCGGAATGGTCGTAGATCTGCCCCGTCGTCATCAGCTCGTCGGCCCCGGTCTCGAGGATCAGCGTTTTCAGCTTCTCTTCCCCCACCTCGAGCGAGCCGACCGCGGAGCACGACAGGGACTGGCCGACCATGGCCTTCTCCGCCGGCGACCACAGCGCGTCCATGTCGTCGACGGGCGGCGGCAGCGGGCCGGGCGTGCCGCGGCGCAGGTTGATGAACTGCTGCTGGAGCGAGGAGAACATCCGCCGCGCCTCGGCGTCGCTGTCCGCCGCGAACACGTTGACGCCGACGATTGCATAGGGCTTGTCGAGCTGTGCCGAGGGCTCGAAGCGCGCGCGATATTCGCGCAGCGCCGGCATCATCATCTGCGGCGCGAAATGCGAGGCGAAGGCGAAGGGCAGGCCGAGCATGGCCGCGAGCTGCGCGCCGAAGGTGCTCGATCCCAGGATCCACAGCGGCACCTTCGTCCCCATGCCGGGCACGGCGCGGATCGCCTGGTTTGGCTGCAAATCGCCGAGCAGCGCCTGCAATTCCAGGACGTCATGCGGAAAATTCTCGGACGTGGTGGCGAGGTCGCGACGCAGCGCCCGCGCGGTGAACTGGTCGGTGCCCGGCGCGCGGCCCAGCCCCAGATCGATCCGCCCGGGATAGAGCGATTCCAGCGTGCCGAACTGCTCGGCGATGACCAGCGGCGAATGGTTCGGCAGCATGATCCCGCCGGACCCGACGCGGATCGTCTTGGTCCCCCCCGCGACATGGGCGATCACCACCGAGGTCGCCGCGCTCGCGATCCCGGTCATGTTGTGATGCTCGGCTAGCCAGAACCGCTTGAAGCCCCAGCGTTCGGCATGCTGGGCGAGATCGAGCGAGTTGCGAAACGCCTGCGACGCGTCGCCACCCTGGCGGATGGGCGCGAGGTCGAGCACGGAGAAGGGGATCATGGGGGGCACCGGCGGGAGGGGGAGCGCCATCACATGTAGTGTCACGGCGCAGGATGGGTAGAGCACTTGAGAACCCATCCTCTTCGCCGCCGAACGAGCGGAGGGTTTCACTCCGTTCGACCATCCCACGAAGCTATTCGGGCAGCCCGCATCCTCGTTCACAACACTGTTATTGCGGCCCTTGGCGCCCTTCGTCGCAACTGGGCGTTTTGCGCCTGTTGTTGTAGCCTGCAGGAGCAACCGAAGGGTTGCCAGGAGGAACCGACATGACCACGGTCGTATTCAACCGCCGAAGCCTGCTCGTCGCGGGCGGCTCCGTCCTCGCAACCGGGGTCTTGGCATCAGGCGTTTCCGGATTGCTGTTGCCGGCCCGCGCGGCGGGCCTCGCGCCGACCGAAACGATGTCGGGCGGGGCGAATAATTACCGCAAGGGCGCGGCGGTCGTGGAGCGGATCGGCAAGGGCGGCTTCTGGATGAGCGGCACCGTCCGCCGCGCCGGCGACGGCACGCCGCTCGCGGGGCAGCGCATTCAGATCTGGGCGCACACGGTCGAAGGGCAGGAGCACGAGCCGCAAAGCCACGGCGCCACGCTCACCGACAAGGACGGCAAGTTCCGGCTGGAGATGCCGCAGATCATTCCCATCTTCGGCCAGCCGCATGGCCACCTCGCCTATGACAGCGGTGACTTCAAGACCGTGTTCCTGCGGCCGGTGATGCGCAGCGCAAAGGAAACCAGCCTCGAGGCGCACTTCGTGCTTCAGCCGGCCTGAGCCGACTTGCCGATGAAAGGATGGAGATCGGCAAGGGCGCCCCTGATCTGGGTCGCCCTTGCCTTGGCCATCGGCGTGCCGGTCGCGCTCGCCGCGACAAGCGAGCAGCTCGCATGGCGCGGTCCGGTCTACATCCTCGCCGGATTCACGGGGATCATCGCCCTCGGCCTCGTGCTCGTTCAGCCCCTGCTGATCGGCGGCTATCTGCCGGGCCTGTCGGCCTATCGCGGCCGGCGTGCCCATCACTGGATCGGCGGCGCGCTGGTCGTCGCGGTGGTGATCCACGTCGCCGGCCTCTGGATCACCAGCCCGCCCGACATGATCGACGCGCTGACCTATGCGTCGCCGACGCCGTTCTCCCCCTTCGGCGTGACCGCCATGTGGGCCATCTTCATCGTCGCGCTCCTGGCTCTGCTGCGCCGGCGGTTGGGACTGCGGCTGCGAACCTGGCGCGTCATCCATATCCCCCTCGCGATCGTCATCGTCGCAGGCAGCGTGGTCCATTGCCTGCTGATCGAGGGGACGATGGAGGCGATCTCGAAGGCGGCGCTGTGTGCGTTGATCCTGCTGGCGGCCGCAAAGGTGATGGCTGACCTTTGGCGGAGGCGGGCGCTGCGCGGCGAGAGTGTCGCACGGGAACAGGCCAAGGCGGATTAGCTTCCACCCGACACTTTCCCCATCCCAACCTTTGTGCGCAGAATGACACGCGCCAAGGATCGTCATCGGGCCGGGAGGATCTCGGAATGGCAGAGCAGACAATTCGCTTCGACGACGGTGCCGCCTACGAGCAGATGATGGGAATCTGGAGCCGGTCCGCCGGCGAGATATTCCTCGATTGGCTGGCGCCTCCCGCAGGCTTGCGATGGATCGACATCGGTTGCGGCAACGGGGCCTTCACCGAACTGTTGGTCGAGCGATGCGCCCCCGTCGAGGTCCAGGGCATCGATCCCTCGGCCGAGCAACTCGCCTTTGCGCGGACGCGACCTGCCGCGCGCCTGGCGAAGTTTCGCCAGGGTGATGCCATGGCGCTTCCTTTCGCCGACCGCAGCTTCGATGCGGCTGTGATGGCACTGGTTCTCGTGTTCCTTCCGGACCCCGTCAAGGGCATCAGTGAAATGGTTCGGGTCGTTGTCCCCGGTGGTTCCGTTGTGACGTATATGTGGGACATGCTGGGTGGCGGCTTTCCGCTCGATCCGATCTACGACGAGATCAAGGCCATGGGCATTCCGGCAAACCGGCCGCCGCGAATGGACGCGTCTCGCATGGACGCGTTGCGCGAGCTGTGGCTCGGGGCAGGTCTTGCGGACGTGCAAACGCGGGAGATTACGGTGCAGCGGACGTTTTCTGGCTTCGACGATTTCTGGGCCACGAGCCTGAAGTCTCCCGCGCTTCGGCCGTCGGTTGCCGCGATGAAGCCCGCGGACGTCGAGGCGCTCATCGCGCAGGTCCGTGCGCGCATGCCGACCGATACCGATGGCCGCATCACCTGCAATGCGCGCGCACACGCGATCAAGGGACGCCGGCCCGGATAGCTCGAGTTTGAGGAAGGGGCGATGCCTGCTCTGCTTGCCGCAGATAGCGGCGGGGCGTATCTTAGCGCGATGGTTGTCGCTGTCCCCGACCTGAAAGCGTTCCTGCTCGCGACGCCGTTCTTCGGTGGTCTTCCGGACGCAGGCCTCGACCTCCTGATGTCGATGCTGGTCGAACGCCACTTCGATGCCGGTGCGATCGTGGTGGCGGAAGGCGAGCCGGGACGCTCGATGTTCATCGTCAAATCCGGCCTGCTGGCGGTGAGCAAGCGGGCGAATGCGGGGCGTGTCGTACAGATTTCCCGTTTGAAGCCCGGCGATTTCTTTGGTGAGATGACGCTGATCGAAATGCAAAACCGCTCCGCCACGGTGGTCGCTGAGAGTGCGACGGTGCTGTACGAGCTGACGGCCCAAAATCTCTATGCCTGCTACAAGGCCGATATCCACGCCTACGTGATCGTCCTGCAGAACATCAATCGCGAGCTATGCCGGCGCCTGCGCCGCGCCGACGACCGCCTCACCCGACAGCAGCTGGGTGGCGACAATTGATCGTGCCGGATAGGTAGAGCGTAGCGAAACGCCGCCAGCCGCCTCGACAAGGGCCAGGCGAGGACATTCCAGGGAGGCTGTTCGATCGCCTCGTCGCCGCGCACAAGAAAGCACGTCGGCACTTTCGAGCTAGCAGCGCCCACGGCGACCCGCGATCGGGCGGCCAAGTCGCACCACGTTCGTCGTGCCGCTGGAATCATTCGCAGGTCTCGGCGAGCGGCGACGCATAAAGAAGGATACGCCGCAAAGTGTCTGCTTCCTCCACACGACGCGACAGAAGAACATCCCGGAATGGCCGTCGAATGACAGCTTAAATTCGTGGGCAAATATGTAGTACGGCGTGGAGACGCAGGCCCCGAGGGCGCTGATGTCGCGTACCACGCACGGATACGTTCCGCTCATTTCGCCAAATGACAGCCGGGCCGCCCGGTTGATCGGTATCCGCTTCATGACACGACGTTCGATCATGGCGAGTGTCTCCGAACCAAGAGGTCCGATCGAACGATCTCGATGGCACTCTTCGAGAGATCGGTTTTCCGCGCCCGCCGATGCGCGGAAAATAGCAATGGTCGGCACGTTGATCTGCGCGGCGCGCGCTAACAAGCAGGATTATTGTCTCATTAAAATTGGATCGAGATAAATGGTTAATTGGAACGCCAGACACGAAATTTTGAAGGCTGGCGAAGCTGTTCAGGGATGCATTTTTTACGCGCTTTGTGCGGTGTTTCACAGCTTTTTCATGCGCCTGCCCTACGATTAAATTCGCAGCTTGGGTTGTTTTATTTTCCCGATAACAATTATTTGGCAGTCACAGTAGGGGGCGCTGATGTGTAATCGTGGTCTGGTGCGCGACCGCATCGTGGTTCTGCGCGAACGCATCGGGTTGCTGAGCTCTCAATTGGCCGAGCTTCAAAGCCTTCGCGGCCGGGTGGAACAGGCCGAGAAACGAAGGGCCGAAAGGCGTCCAAAGCTTGCGGATATCTCTGCGATGCGCCGCCGATTGCAGCGATAGCGACAGTTGCGGAGTGTTCATGACCGCAAACCGTGACGCGCCAGAGGGGCATGCAGGCTCGAGCCTTCGTTGAACATCGCTTCGGGCACAAAACAGCTCCCGGGTTGCTTTGGTCGTGAGCGGATGTCGGTCGACCCGTCGGGCAAAACACACTCTCCCGCGCAAGACGAGCGGAGGAACGGCACCAACATCCGGTGAAGCCTCTTGGCGGAGCCGGAAGCTGCGTACGGCGAAAACGCGTGGTCCTTCGTCGTTGCTACGGTCAAGCCTTGCGGAGATGCTTTGAGGCTCGACCGGGCCGAAAGGCATCGCCAATTGCTAATATGCCGAGGTGATCCAGGTGGCAAAAATTGCGATCAAATGATTGATTGCTTCCGCTTTGGGGCCACAACCGGACTGATGAGTTGCGGAGAATGGAAGCTACTCAATCACCTCGTCGGCGCTGGCGAGCAATGCTGGCGGCACGGTGAGACCTAGCGCTTTGGCTGTTTTCATATTGATCACTAGTTCGTATTTGGTCGGCTGCTCGACGGGCAGGCCGGAAGGCGCCGTACCTTTGAGGATTTTATCGACGTAGCCACCCGCACGAAGCCACATATCAGGAAAATCAGGACCGTACGAAATCAGTCCGCCATCAACAGCATAGTTGCGGCCGAGATATATTGCGGGAATCCGATGCTTGGCCGCCAGCGTGGTTATGCGGGTCGAGTTGCGAAGGGTGGTAAAATCGGCAAAAACAACGATTGCTTCGGCATGCTGAGCTGCGGCCGAGACAAACGCTGCATCGTACTCCTCAGCTACCGTCGCTTCTACTACGGGGAACGTGACCCCCAGTTGCCGAGACGTTTGTGGCAGTTCCTCGGCTATCACCCTCCTATGGATCAGGTTGCCAGGATTGCTCAGGATCATGATTCTCGTGGCGTTGGGAACCAGCTCTCGAACGAACTGGACTTGCTTACTGATGAACTGTCCGGGGACAAAGGTCGCAAGCCCCGTTATGTTGCCGCCGGGCCGCGATAGGCTTTGGACAAAGCCGATCCCGACAGGGTCCGCCGTCCCCACGAATACAATTGGTATACTGGACGTGGCCGACTTCAAGGCTGCGGCTGATGCAGGGTTGCCAGCCATAATCAATTCCGGGTTGAGCGCGATCAGTTCAGCGGCCAGAGCAGGCAAACGATCCGCTGATCGAGCAAAGCGATATTCGATGGTCAAGTTGCTTCCATCGACCCAGCCATGATTTCGTAGGCCGCCAAGCCAAGCGCTCTGCCAACTCGGCATGAGCTCATTGACAGCAAGAAAGCCAATGCGCCGACGTGCCTGTTGCGCCAGCGAACGTCGCGAGGAAACAATCAGCGCGGCAGCAGCCGCAACGAATTCTCTTCGCCTCATCTGCTCCTCCCCTGAATGACTGGATCAAGCGTAGTTGCGCTTCGCCGCCAGTCCATGCGGTTGAATGTCCGTTTTGGGGGCACAAGCAGAAATCATCCACCGGTCAATAAACCAATGGCGTCGAGCGCAGGAGCTTCTACAGCCATTTAATCAGTTGTTGCCGTGCCTGCACCAGAACGTAGTTCGGTAGGAGCGATTCCATACCACCGCTTGAACGCGTGCGTAAACGTGCTCACTTCTCGATAACCCAGCAGCCAAGCAATTTGGGATATTGAGAGATCGCCATGTGTCAAATAAGACTTCGCAAGATCGGCCTTGCTTTGATCCAGTATCCCGGAATAGGTGAGTCCTTCCGCTGCCAATAAGCGCGCAAGGGTGCGATGGCTTACGCCAAGCTCCTTTGCGACGATTGTGGCCTTTGCCTTTCCGTGCGGAAGCAGGTGACCAATCGCATGCTCTACTCTTGAGCGAAGGCTGGCTCGTTCCGGTGTCCGCTCCGTTAAGGCTTCATCTGCGTACCGCACCAGCATCTCGTGCAAGTAGGGGTCGGCGCCGACAATCGGAAGCGCGTTCACCTGCGCTGGAAGAACAATTTCGTCAACATCCGCTCCGTATGTCACATCACATCCCAGAAACGTGCGACACTCCGGTGGCGTTGCCTCGCGCGAATGCCTGAAGCTAAACCGTTTCGGCGCAAGTCGCGTCCCGGTGATTTGTCGGCACAAACGCACTATCGAAAATAGCCAAAACTCAAACTGATGCCGGTCAGATAGGCGTTCCACGCCGACGCAGTCGATTGTAATGACTGCGCGGTTGGCCTCAAAATTTATCTTAATGCTGTCATTGACGATACTCGTGTAGCGCTCGCTGTTGCTCATGGCATCCACGAAGCTGCCCGACGACGACAGAATATAGTAGAGCAGCCCGATTTCACGCATCTCAAAAGCCTGAGATAGTCGGAATCCAAGAAGATCATCTTGCAGCGCATCGGCTGCAACCTTCAAAAACTTCACCTGGGCCGCAACTTCAAGCCGACGGCTGGGGTCTTCAACTTCGTCGACCGTCAGACCTGCCCTTTCCAACAAGGGCGGCAGCGGCACTCCGATGGCGTGCAGCTTTGCACATGCCATTCGTGCGGCAGCACCGGCCGCACTTGGGACTGCATATAGCGGTGACTTCGCGGGAATACCCATGCCAGTTACCGTCCTGTCGCAGCTTTGCGACGTAGGCACCAAACATCAAACAATTGGCTCAAGATGACAACATGCGACACGGCTTATTCCAAAAATTGCCATCGACGCATCCAATTTGATCAGCTTAAGAAATTTGAAGAGGAAGTAAATGGTATTTCAGCCATCGTCCAAGATCGGCCTCTTTATCGATGGCCCCAATCTTCATGCAGCGTCCAAAGCGCTCGGTTTCGACATCGACTTCATACGCCTTCTTCGGGAATTCCAGTATTTCGGATCAACATTGCGCGCGTTCTACTACACGACCATTTCCGAGGAGGCGAACCGTTCGATCGGTCCACTAGTCGAGTGGCTCAACTACAACGGCTACACGGTAGTCACCAAGACAGCCAAAGAGTTCGTCGACGCAAATGGCCGGCGCAGGATAAAGGGCGATATGAATGTCGAGCTCACGGTGGATGCGATGGCGCTCGCAAAACAATTTGACGAGATGGTGTTGTTCTCTGGCGACGGCGGCTTCCGCTCGCTAGTGGAAGCTGTTCAGCGTCTGGGCATTCGTGTCTCCGTGGTGTCGACGATCTCAACCCAACCAGCAATGATTGCCGATGAGCTCAGGCGTCAGGCTGACGAATTTATCGATCTTGCCGCGCTGCGGCACAAACTTGACCGCAATACGTCCGAACGTTCGGCTGCGGGCGGGCGGGAGGTTTGATCAGGTTCCCGCATAAAATCAGCACGCCCTGAGGAGCAACATCCGAAGGAATCAACCTGAGCAAATCGGGCCCGCAATGCCTCAAGGAGCGGACCTCATTGGGACGTGCCGCCACTTCGCTCATGGGCCAATTCCGGACGTAACGTAAACCGCCCGTTTCATGCCGACGCCCATCGGACTGACCGTCGTCGGCGGGTGATGAAGTTGGCGCAGAACATCAAACTGTCGATCTCTGCGAACACGTTGCCTTAATAGGTTAGCTTGGGATACCAGTCGGTGCCTCGCCCGCCCGGCGTCAGGTCGAGGATTGACCATAGCGAAGCAACGTCGGGCGCGTCGCGTGGGTCTTGGTCCGGGTCCGCCATTTCTTGCGTCATCTCGCTCGCCCAAAACAACCGCACCTTGTCGCCGTCACGTTTGAACACAACCAGCGCAGGATTTTCCGAGCCGTTGGCGTTGAGCAGGCCGAGGTCGTTGGCATAGTCGTCCCCGACCGTCTGCACGAAGTCGAGATGCCGCCAGGTCCGCTCGCTTGCAAAGGCCAACTGCCGCTCGACACTGCTGCGGCCGAGGATCTTGAGCGCGACCCTCTGTTTAATGTCTGCGGCATTGCCATTCACTGCCCCGAGCCAATTGGTGCACATCGGGCAGGGACGCTCACGTTGCGGGCCATACATCCAGAAATAAGTGACAAGCGCGTCATTTTTGCCGAACAAGTCGATCAGGCCCACATCGCTGCCATTCGCGTCTTTGAAACGATAATCCTTCATAATGAGCGGCCCGGGCGGCAACGCGCGGCGTTCGTCGGCAAGTCGCGTCATATGGCGCCTGAATTCGATCTCGTCCGCGAGCAAAGTCTCGCGCGCCTTGCGATAGGCGTCGCTTTCGCCAGGGAACGGCGTCTTCCCTTTTTTTGCGAGTGTAGCAGCTGGTGTCAGCGTGTTCATGGGTTTCTCCTGGATCATCCATAATTCTGACAACGGCCGACAGAAAATTAGGTTGCGGCGGGACCGAGGGTGCCAGGGCCGAACTCCTACCGGTGTTCATGGTGATCTCGTTCAAGCGGCGGAATGTCTCCTAAGGGTGGTCGTAAACGGTCATCGTCGACCCGTCGGGCAAAACACCCTCTTTTGCGCAAAACCGGTCAACCCCCGCTCGCAAAAAGATTCCACTTTACCGAAATTCGGATTTGCGGCACCATCGTGCCATCCCGGCCCTCGGAGAGGGGCGATCGTACGTCGTAACGAAACGTGGGCGGGGGTGCGGTGGACGCGGCTGCGTCGGGCACGCGAAGGTGAGGCCAGGGCGAGATGAACCTCGTGAGGCTCTCACTGCGTGCGGACGGACGGCGCCAACATCCGGCGAAGCCTTTTGGCGGAGCCGGAAGCTGCGTACGGCGAAAACGCGTGGTCCTGACCGTCGTTGCTACGGTCAAGCCTTGCGGAGATGCTTTTGGGCTCGACCGGGTCTGGATGCATCGCCAATTCGCGAGGTGACGGAGGCCAGAAGGAACTCGGCTCCGGGGAGAGCGCGCATAAGCCGTCAACCCATCGCGCAGGGAAGGCCGGGTGTTTTCCGGCCCACCTGTTGTCCGCCTGTGCATTTGCGTGCGCAAATTCTTCGCACAGCGGATCGTGGGTGCCAGCCGGCACCCGGCCTTCCCTGCGCCCTCTTCACTTCAAGAGGGCGAAAGAGAAGAGCAAAACTCGGGCGCCTTGAGCCGCGAGAACGCCGATCTGTGCGTGATTGAACGGAAGAAAATGGTGCTGCCAGACAGGATTGAACTGTCGACCTCTCCATTACCAATGGAGTGCTCTACCACTGAGCTACGGCAGCATGTGCTGGTGAAGAATCGGGCGCCCGAGGGGCCTACCAAGCGGGCCGATATCTGCCACAAGCCCCCCTCCTGTGCAAGCTTGCAGGTCCCGTCAGAATGAGAAAAACGGGGCGATATCGGGGTCAAAATGGCGATTTTGGCCGGAAAGCATCGACTCTCCGCTGTTCCAGGGGCCATATCCCCGGCCAAGTGGCCAGTTGCCCAAGGGCGGGATTCGATCCATTTCGCGTTTCGCACGAATGGATGGTGTAGGCCTCTTGAGCTGTCGCCATTCGGTGGCATCCTGCCGCCGACCATTGTGATGGACCTGTCATGGCTGACGAGACCGACAAGAGCGCGCGACCGGCGAGGGCGTCCCGCGACGACCGCTTGAAATCGGCGCTGCGCGAAAACCTGAAGCGGCGGAAGCTGCAGGCGCGTGAGCGCGCCGCAACGGCCGCCCCCTCGCAGAACGACGATGGTTCCCTAAATGAGGGGACCGCCGGCAAGTCTGGCGGTTGAAGTCTGGCAGTTGAAGAACTGCGGCTGAATATTTGGAGTGCGTGACAGTGGCCATGGGGCAGGACGGACAGCAGCAAGCCGAACGCGACGCGCTGATGGCGCGCTTCACCCGTCCCGAGCAGACCTTCCCGACGCTGACGCCCGCCGAAATCGAGCGGGTCAGGCATTTCGGCGAGGTCCGCAATTACGCCGATGGCGCGTTCCTGTTCGAGACCGGCAAGCCCGGGCCCGGCATGTTCGTCGTGCTGAAGGGACACGTCGCCATCACCCAGCGCGATGGCCTCGGTCATGTCACGCCGGTGATCGATCAGGGACCGGGACAGTTCCTGGCCGAGCTCAGCCAGCTCTCGGGACAGCCGGCGCTGGTCGACGGCCGCGCTGAGGGCGATGTCGAGACGCTGCTGCTGCCGCCGGAGCGGCTGCGCGCGCTGCTGGTCGCCGAGGCCGAGCTCGGCGAGCGCATCATGCGCGCGCTGATCCTGCGCCGGGTCAATCTGATCCAGGGCGGCATCGGCGGACCGGTGCTGATCGGTCCGTCGCATTCGGCCGGCGTGGTGCGCTTGCAGGGCTTTCTCACGCGCAACGGTCAGCCGCATCATCTGCTCGATCCCGAGCGTGACCGCGATGCGGCCGAATTGATCGCGCGCTATTCGCCGAAGCCCGAAGACTGGCCGCTGGTGGTCGCCGCGAGCGGCGCCGTGTTGCGCAACCCCAATGAGACCGAGCTTGCGCGCGCCATTGGCATGATCGGCGGGGCGAAGGATGATCGTATCTACGACGTCGCGGTCGTCGGCTGCGGACCGGCCGGGCTTGCCACCGCCGTGTATGCGGCGTCCGAGGGGCTGTCCGTCGCCGTGCTCGACATCCGCGCCTTCGGCGGCCAGGCCGGTGCGAGTGCGCGCATCGAAAACTATCTGGGCTTTCCGACCGGCATTTCCGGCCAGGCGCTGACCGCGCGCGCCTTTACCCAGGCCCAGAAATTCGGCGCCGACATCATGATTCCCGTCACGGTGAAGTCGCTCGATTGCACGCGCAAGGACGGCGCGTTTTCGGTCGCACTCGAGGGCTGCGATCCCTTGCGCTCGCGTTCGGTCGTGGTCGCGAGCGGCGCACGCTATCGCCGGCCTGACATCGCGAACCTCGACAAGTTCGAGGGACGCGGCGTCTGGTACTGGGCCTCACCGGTCGAGGCGCGGCTCTGTGCCGGCGAGGAGGTGGCTCTCGTCGGTGCCGGCAATTCCGCCGGCCAGGCTGCCGTGTTCCTGTCGGGTCATGCGAAGAAGGTGCTGATGATCATCCGCGGCGGTGGCCTCGGCGCCAGCATGTCGCGCTACCTCATCGAGCGCATCGAAGCCACGCCCAACATCGAGTTGATGTTCAACACCGAGATCACCGCGCTCGAAGGCGACGAGGCCTCGCTGCTGCGGCGCATCCGCTGGAAGAGCCGCTTGTCCGATGACGGGGATTCTGCCGACATCCGCAATCTCTTCCTGTTCGTCGGCGCCGATCCCGCCACCTCCTGGCTCGACGGCTGCGGCGTGACGCTCGATCGCGGCGGCTTCGTCGTGACGGGCGCGCAGTCCGAACTGAATCAGGGCCGGCTCGTGGCGCCGCTGGAGACCTCCGTGCCCGGCGTCTATGCCGTGGGGGACGTCCGCTCCGGCTCGGTCAAGCGCGTCGGCGGCGCCATCGGCGAAGGCGCGCAGGTCGTGGCCTCCCTGCACGGTTATCTCGGCGACGCCGCAAAACCGGCGCTTTAGAGCACGATCCGGACCCGAAGGGCCGCGCCGGCGCAAAGCGTGGCGCGGTTTTCCGGCAAGATCGTGCTCAAAGAATAAGTCAAGGACAAGACAGGGGAATGGCAAGTCGAATGAGGCTTGCCATCGCGCCGCATCCTGCGGACTATCGCCCGTCGCGAGGCCGATGGCGCTTCGAAGAACAAAGCTTCACATGGGAGGACCAAATGGCTGAAGTCGTCGTGCTCTACAAAACGCCCAAGGATGCTGCCGCCTTCGACAAGTACTATGCCGAAACGCACATCCCGCTCGCGAAGAAACTTCCCGGCTTGAAGAAATACGCCGTCAGCAAGGGGCCGGTCGGCTCCCCCGCCGGCCCTTCCGGAATCCATCTCGTCGCCGTCCTCACCTTCGACAGCGTGGCCGACGTCCAGGCCGCATTCGGCAGCCCGGAAGGCCAGGCCACCGGCGCCGACGTGCCGAAATTCGCCAGCGGCGGCGCCGACATCCTGATCTTCGACACGAAGGAAGTTTGAGATGCGCAACATCGGCCCGCCGATTGCGGGCCGATGTTGCGGCGCTCGATTCAACTTTCGTCGAAAGCCTGCCGCCGTTCGTGACAGCGCTGCAAAAAATCCGGGCATGCGTTGTCAATTCGCACGACGGCGCATGGCTTGCTGCGCATATGCGGCGATAGTACATGTGGCAATCTCATGAGGGCCGTAATACTACTCTCGTCACCTCAATGCTGAGAGTAGGAGAGATGGCATGATGCTTGGGTTGAGCCTGCCCGCCCTGACGCTGATCCATGTCATCATCAGCCTGATCGCCATCGCTGCCGGCCTCGTCGTGATGTTCGGCCTGCTCGGCTCGAAGTCGATGCCGGGCCTCACCGCGACCTTCCTGCTGTTCACGATCCTCACCAGCGCCACCGGCTTCCTGTTTCCGTTCAAGGAGCTCCTGCCCTCGCACATCATCGGCATCATCTCGCTGGTGCTGCTCGCGGCCGCCTGCTTCGCGCTCTACGGCAAGAAGCTCGCCGGCGTCTGGCGCCCGGTCTACATCGTGACCGCGATGATCTCGCTCTATTTCAACGTCTTCGTGCTGGTGATCCAGTCGTTCCTGAAGGTGCCGGCGCTCGCCGCGCTCGCGCCCGCCGTGCCGCCGGCGCCGCCGTCGGGCCCGGTGTTCGCGGTGGTGCAGGGCATCGTGCTGGTGTTCTTCGTCGTGCTCACTGTCGGTGCCTGGCGCCGCTACAAGCCGATGGCGTTTGCCTGATCGGCATGCTCTCCGTGATTCCGGGCATCCGCAGTGATGAATCCGGAATCCTCGATCCAGCAATCTCCAGATTCCGGGTTCGCGCTGGCGCGCGCCCCGGAATGACGTCTTTCACCGAAGGAGCTCCGCAATGCCCACCATCACCACCAAAGACGGCGTCGAGATCTTCTACAAGGATTGGGGCTCGGGCCAGCCGATCGTGTTCAGCCATGGCTGGCCGCTGTCCTCAGACGATTGGGACGCGCAGATGATGTACTTCGTCACACGCGGCTATCGCGTCGTCGCCCATGACCGCCGCGGCCACGGCCGCTCGGCGCAGGTCGCCGATGGTCACGACATGGACCACTATGCAGATGACCTTGCGGCGGTGACGGCGCATCTCGACCTCAAGAACGCCATCCATGTCGGCCATTCCACCGGCGGCGGCGAAGTCGTGCATTATATCGCGCGCCATGGCGAGAGCCGGGTGGCGAAGGCTGCGATCCTCTCGGCCGTGCCGCCGCTGATGGTGCAAACCGCGGCCAACCCGGGCGGTCTGCCGAAGAGCGTGTTCGACGATCTCCAGGCGCAACTCGCCGCCAGCCGCACGCAATTCTATCGCGACCTCCCTGCCGGCCCGTTCTACGGCTACAACCGCCCCGGCGCAAAACCGTCGGAAGCGGTGATCCAGAACTGGTGGCGCCAGGGCATGATGGGCGGCGCGAAGGCGCATTACGACGGCATCGTCGCGTTCTCGCAGACCGATTTCACCGAGGATCTGAAGAAGATCAACGTGCCCGTGTTGGTGATGCACGGCGACGACGACCAGATCGTGCCTTACGCCGATTCCGGCCCGCTGTCGGCCAAGCTGCTGAAGAACGGCACGCTGAAGACCTACAAGGGCTTCCCGCACGGCATGCCGACCACGCACGCCGAGACGATCAACGCGGACTTGCTGGCGTTTTTCAAGGCGTAAAGCTTCAAAAAGATGGGCTCGCGGTGAGAGCTGCGAGCCCGTTGGGGACGCTCCGATGAAAGTCATCGTTTTCGGCGCGACCGGCATGGTCGGGCAGGGCGTCTTGCGCGAATGCCTGATCGATCCCGGTATCGACCGCGTGCTCGTGGTCGGTCGCAGCCCGACCGGCCACCGCGACGCCAAGCTCGTCGAGATCGTGCACGGCGATTTCACGGACTATTCGGCGATCGAGGCGCAGCTCACGGGCTTCGATGCCTGCTTTTTCTGCCTCGGCGTTTCCTCGATCGGCATGAACGAAGAGCGCTACCGTCATCTGACCCATGATCTCACGCTCGCTGCCGCGACGACGCTGGCGCGGCTCAATCCGCAGATGACCTTCGTCTATGTCACCGGCGCCGGCACCGATTCCACGGAGCAGGGATCGCTGATGTGGGCGCGGATCAAGGGCAAGACCGAGAACGATCTTCTGAAGCTGCCGTTCAAGGCTGCTTACATGTTCCGGCCCGGCGCGATCCAGCCCCTGCACGGCGCCCGGTCGAAGACCGCCTGGGTGCAGGCGGTGTATGCCGCAACCTGGCCGCTCTGGTCGGTGCTGCGCCGGATCTCGCCGTCGCTGGTCACCTCGACCGAGCAGATCGGCCGCGGCATGATCCGCGTCGCCCGGGAGGGGTATCCGCGGAAGGTGCTGGAGATGGAGGATATCAATAGCCTCTAATCCGTTGACCCGTTAGCTTGCCGCGGAAATTTCGGCGCCCGCGCGCGTTGAGCCCCATCCGCCCTGAAGGAAAAGCGTCGGCGATGTCTCCCCAGCTCAAACTGATCGCACTCGATGCCGATGATCTCGCTGTCATCTCGACCCATGTCCAGGACGCCCGTGTCCAGGCCTCCGACATCATCTGGCGGCAGAACGAGAAACGGCTCGTGGTCGGCATGAGCCGGCTGGACTGGGAGCAGACGCTGGAAGGCGAGGCCGAGCCGCGCCGGCTGGTCGCCGCGCTCCGCTTCGACCGCGTGCTCGCCTGCAAATCGCGCAATATCGATCTCGCCGCGCCGGACAAGGTTCTGGACCTCGTCGGCATCGAGTTTCACCCCCAGCATGGCCGCGACCAGGAGCCCGGCGGCAGCGCTCTGCTTTTGTTCGCCCAAGGCGGCGCCATCCGCCTCGACGTCGAGTGCCTGGAATGCGAGCTGACCGACCTGGGGGCGGACGCGCTGGGAACGGGACCGGCGATCGACGGGGAGGGGTGAGGTGGCCTGCAAAGGTCTCGCATTCCGCCGTCGTCCTGGCGAAAGCCAGGACCCATAACCCCAAGACCCTCCTGTTGAAACGAGCTGTGGCTCGATTCCGCCTCCTCACATCCGCCGGTGGCAATGGGTCCTGGCTTTCGCCAGGACGACGCCGAGGGGTAACGGATCGGCCGAAGGGTTGACGCCGCTTCCCCGCCGCGCCATTGAGCAGGGGGTCGGGTCAGCCAACCCGCCCAAAGACCAGCCAAAAGACCATCGCAAAATGCCCGTTCGTCTCGACCGCAGCAGCGCCGATTTTGACCAGCGATTCGCGGCCTTCCTCGCCGCCAAGCGCGAGGTGTCGGCCGACGTCGAGGCCGCCGCGCGTGCGATCGTCGACGACGTCGCCAGACGGGGCGATGCGGCCCTGCTCGAGGCCACGCAAAAGTTCGACCGGCTGACGCTGGATGCGGCGTCCATGCGCGTCACGGCCGCCGAGGTCGACGCCGCGACAAAGGCCTGCGATGCGGCGACGCTGGACGCGCTCAAGCTCGCGCGTGACCGCATCGAGGCCTATCACCGTCGGCAGCTGCCGACCGACGAACGCTTCACCGATGCCCTCGGCGTCGAGCTCGGCTGGCGCTACACCGCGATCGAATCTGCTGGCCTCTACGTGCCCGGCGGCACCGCGGCCTATCCGTCCTCGGTGCTGATGAACGCGGTGCCCGCCAGGGTCGCCGGCGTCGCGCGCCTCGTGATGGTGGTGCCCTCGCCCGACGGCAAGCTCAACCCGCTGGTGCTGGCGGCAGCGTCGCTCGGCGGCGTCACCGAGATCTATCGCGTCGGCGGTGCGCAGGCCGTGGCCGCGCTCGCGCACGGCACCGCGACGATCGCGCCGGTGGCGAAGATCGTCGGCCCCGGCAACGCCTATGTCGCAGCGGCGAAGCGGCTGGTGTTCGGCAAGGTCGGCATCGACATGATCGCCGGTCCGTCCGAGGTGCTGGTGATCGCCGACGACACCGGCAATGCCGACTGGATCGCCGCCGATCTCCTCGCACAGGCCGAGCACGATGCCAGCGCGCAGTCGATCCTGATCACCGATTCCGCGCGCCTTGCCGCCGATGTCGAGAAGGCGGTCGCGGCGCAGTTGAAGACGCTGCCGCGCGCCGCGATCGCCGGCGCTTCCTGGGCCGATTTCGGCGCCATCATCATGGTGAAGACTCTCACTGAGGCCATCCCGCTCGCGGACGCCATTGCCGCCGAGCATCTCGAGATCATGACGGATGATCCCGATGCGCTCGCCGCAAAGATCCGCAACGCCGGCGCGGTGTTCCTCGGGGCGCATACGCCGGAGGCCATCGGCGACTATGTCGGCGGCTCCAACCACGTGCTGCCGACCGCGCGCTCGGCGCGATTCTCCTCAGGGCTGGGGGTCGCCGACTTCATGAAGCGCACCTCGATCCTGAAATGCGGCCCGGATCAGCTGCGTGCGCTGGGACCTGCCGCGATGACGCTCGGACAAGCGGAGGGGCTCGACGCCCATTCGCGCTCGATTGGATTGCGCCTCAATCTGTCATGACAAAGCCGCCCGAACAGGACGACTCGACCAATCGCATCGTCGGCGTCACGCTCGACGAGGACTCGATCGGCCGTTCCGGGCCCGACATCGAGCATGAGCGCGCCATCGCGATCTACGACCTGATCGAGCAGAACCTGTTCGCGCCCGACGGTGCCGAGGGGCAGGGCCCGTTCACCCTGCATATCGGCATCACCGGCAATCGCCTGATGTTCGACATCCGCCGCGAGGACGCTACGCCCGTCGTCGCGCATCTGTTGTCGCTGACGCCGTTCCGGCGGATCGTGAAGGACTATTTCATGATCTGCGACAGCTACTATCAGGCGATCCGCACCGCGACGCCGGACAAGATCGAGGCCATCGACATGGGCCGCCGCGGCATCCATGACGAGGGATCGCGCACGCTGCAGGAGCGTCTGAAGGGCAAGGTGCGGATCGACTTCGAGACCTCGCGCCGGCTGTTCACGCTCATCACCGTCCTGCATTGGAAGGGGTGAGCGCGCATGATCCCGAAAAGTGGGAACCGGTTTTCGGATCGGATCATACGCAAAAACAAAAGAGCGTAGACGATGGCTGCGCCGCCACGCGCACGCGATCCGCAATCGGTGCTGTTCGCCTGCGCGATGAACAGCGTGCGCTCGCCGATGGCCGTGAGCCTGTTGCAGCATATGTTTCCGCAGGGCCTCTACGTGAAGTCGGCTGGTGCCAGGAAGGGCGAGCTCGACCCGTTCGCGGTGTCCGTGATGGCCGAGCTCGGCCAGGACATCTCCGCCCACAAGCCGCAGACCTTCGAGGAGCTGGAGGACTGGGAGGGGTTGAACTTCGACCTCATCATCACGCTGTCGCCGGAAGCTCACCACAAGGCGTTGGAGCTGACCCGCACGCTCGCGGCCGATGTCGAATATTGGCCGACGCAGGATCCCACCACCATCGAAGGCAGCCGCGACCAGAAGCTCGCCGCCTATCGCGAGGTCTGCGACCAGCTCCTGATGCGCATCCGCCGGCGCTTCGCGAAGGTGGGCGCAGCGAGCGGGTAGCGGTGCGGCCCCGTAACACCCGCGTCACAGACTAAGGGCACACGCGTGGTGGCAACCTCGAATCACCTCCGGTTCCCGGGTTGTGAAATCAGCCCCCTTCCGATAGGTTCCGCGCGCAATTCACCCCGCTTCATCCCCCAAATCACCTGATGCTTGGCCGCCCCAAATTCGTACTTGCCTCCGGTTCGCCGCGACGCCTGTCGCTGCTCAACCAGGCCGGCATCGAGCCGGATGCCCTCCGGCCGGCCGACGTCGACGAGACGCCGAAGCGGGGCGAGCTGCCGCGCGCCTGCGCCAACCGGCTCGCCCGGGCCAAGGCCGATGCGGCGCTCAAATCGGTGCAGCTGGACGATGAGCTGCGCGGCGCCTTCATCCTCTCCGCCGACACGGTGGTGGCGGTCGGCCGCCGCATCCTGCCCAAGGCCAACCTCGTCGACGAAGCCGCGCAGTGCCTGCGGCTGTTGTCGGGCCGCAACCACCGCGTCTACACGGCGATCTGCCTCGTCACGCCGCGCGAGGCCTTCCGCCAGCGTCTGGTCGAGACCCGCGTCCGCTTCAAACGCCTCTCGGAAGACGACATCCAGGCCTATATCGGCTCCGGCGAATGGCGCGGCAAAGCCGGCGGCTATGCCGTGCAGGGCATCGCCGGGTCCTTCGTGGTCAAGATGGTGGGGTCCTACACCAACGTGGTCGGCCTGCCGCTCTACGAGACCACCACGCTGCTCGGCGGCGAGGGCTTTCCGATCCGCTTCGGCTGGCTCAACGCCACCACCGCGGTGTGAGCGAACAGCCGATTCCGCAAAAATCGCGAAAACAACCCCATGCACAGTAGAATGGCCCGGCAGGGGACGCCGCGCCGTCAGCCGAGGAACCCGTTTGCCGGCAGGCGTTTGAACTGCCTCACCTCGTGTAGGCCGCGCCGATCATGAACGACCACGTCAAAACGCCCGCCGCCCCGCTCAAAACCTGCCCGATCTGCGGCAAGCCGCAGTCGCAGGCGACCCGCCCGTTCTGCTCCTCGCGCTGCCGCGACGTCGACCTGAACCGCTGGCTGAAGGGCTCCTACGTCATCCCCGGACGCGATGACGAAACCGATGATGTAGAATAGATAAGTAACATCAATAGCTTGATTTGAGGGGCGACTCGCTGCCCGCCAGCCACGGCAGGATCGCCCCACCTTGTGCACAGCCGGGCCGCGCCCGGCGAAGCCACTTGGCGAAGCCGGGTGGACAGGCCGCTTCCAGCCCACTATAAACCGCCCGCTCGATGGGCTTTGGCCCCTCTCTTGGAGCACGCCCAGGTAGCTCAGTTGGTAGAGCATGCGACTGAAAATCGCAGTGTCGGTGGTTCGATTCCGCCCCTGGGCACCATTTTCTTGCCCCGAACATCGCAGCCCGCCTCTGCTGGCGAAGTCCCCGGGGTCCTGACCCGCGTCAGCTTTGGCGTGCAAAGACCAGCTGCCGGACGTCGATCTTTCCGGCCCTGAATCCTGCCTCGCAGTAACAAAGATAATACTCCCAGAGCCGCCGGAAGGATTCGTCGAACCCAAGCGAGATCAGGCCGGTCCATGCTCTGCCGAAGTTCGTTCGCCACATCGCAACCGTCTTTGCATAGTCCTGCCCGAAGGCGCGCTCACGAACCAACGGAACCTGGAAGCGCTCGCCGAGCGAGAGCAAAATACCAGGCGAAGGCAGCATCCCTCCGGGAAATATGTAACGTTGGATGAAGTCCACACGCCGGCGATAGCTCTCGAACAGCTCGTCTCCGACGGTGATGGCCTGGATACCGGCCAGACCGCCAGGCTTTAGCCGCTGGTGCAACTGGCCGAAATATGCGGGCCAGAACCGCTCGCCGACGGCTTCGATCATCTCGATCGAGGCGATGCGATCGAAATGACCGTCTTGATCGCGATAGTCCTGGAGTCGGACCTCGACCTTTTCGGCAAGCCCAGCTTCGTGAATCCGCCGGCGTGCAAATTCATACTGCTCTTTGCTGATGGTCAGCGCCAACACGCTGGCGCCATAAGTCTTGGCGGCAAATTCAGCAAAGCCACCCCAGCCGCATCCGATCTCGAGCACGGTCTGGCCGGGTTGCAACTCGATGGCCTTCGCGAGCTGCCCATACTTGTTCTGTTGAGCGGCGAAGAGGTCGGGCGTCTCCGCCGAGAACAGGGCCGATGAGTAGGTCATGCTCGGATCGAGCCATGCCGCGAAGAACACGTTTCCGAGATCATAATGCGCGTGGATGTTGAGTCGCGATCCCTGTCTCGTATTTCGGCGCACCCGATGAAGCGCACGCCGGCACAGCCGGACCAGCATATTGCCTGCGAAGGCGCTGTCGACCAGGTCTGCGTTGAGGCAGAACACGTACAGAAGCTGGGTCAGATCCGGAGTGGTCCAATCTCCTCGGACGTAAGCCTCCGCCATGCCGATGTCGCCGCCCAGCACCAGGCTTCGCGCAAATCCGTAATTGTTGAGCTCGATGACCGCCGCCGGACCCGGCTGCGATCCGCGCAACGCAATCGTCCTGCCGTCGGGAAGGCGAACGCTCACCGCGCCGCGTTTCAGCCGCGATGCTAAACGCAGGGCGAGCCGCGCGAGGATGGGAACGTCATCGAAATGGGCAGATTGACGAGCGGCTGCGAGGTCCATTGGATCACATCTGGCTTGGGTTCGGACGGGGAACGTAAGGGACACCTTTCAGCCATAGCCGGATGGCTTCCCAATGAATGGCTGCGATGACCTTGAATGTGAGGAAAGGCAGGGTGATGAGTGCCCCCAACAGCGAGCGACTGGTCAGCGCGCGGCGCCGTCCCGAGAATGCTGCTGCGAACACCGCACCATGCTCGTCAGTCTGCAGGATCCTGACCGTCACTTGCTGTGCCGGCGGCGAAACCCTGAAGTGATAATGGGTCTGCATTCTCATGAAGGGCGAGACGTAGAATTCTTTCGCCTGGCTTTGTCGTATGGCGTAGCCGGCAGGAGCGTTCTCTACCGGGAGGATGTAGGAATGCATGTCGCCGAAGGTATTGCGCACCTCGTAAATCAGCAGCGCAAGGTTGCCACAACGGTCATAGCAGAAGTAGACCGAAAGCGGATTGAACACGTAGCCGAAGACCCGGGGGTAACACAGGAGAAGGATGCGCCCGCCCGAGAGATCTATCGCGCGTTCTGCCGCCAAGCGCCTCACATACTCGCCCAATGATCCGCCGTGTCGCTCCCCGTGATCGGACTCATAAAAGCCGAAAGCCGCCGCCCGATTGACGCCGAACAAGCGGGACTGGCGATCCGCTTCATCAAGCCGGTCGAGGTCGACCAGCAGACTCATGACGCGATAGCTGAACCTGTGATGCGCAGGCCGCAATCGCGCATGCATCACGCTGCCGCGGTAGAGCGCGGCTGCTAATGAGGCTTCTACTCGCTCGGGTTCGGTCGGCATCGGCTTACTCGGCGGCCTGCGCCAGTGAACCGGACTGCCGCCACGGCACGACGGCGCCGAGGGCCTCGGCGACGGATATGCCGGAGCGCAAGCCGTCCTCATGGAAACCGTAGCCGGTCCAGGCGCCGCAAAACCACGTGCGGCGGCTTCCCTGAATTTCGGGCAGCCGCCTCTGCGCGCCGAAGGCTGCCGCATCATATTGTGGATGAGCGAAGGTGAACTTGCCGAAGGTGAGGTGGGGGGCCGGCGCGCAGGGGGGATTGAGGCTGACGAACAGCGGCTTGCGGTCGTCGATCCCCTGGAGCCGGTTCATCCAATAAGTGACCGAAACGTCGTTCTGGACAGGCATTTCGCGCCGCCACCGCAGAAAATTCCAGGACGCCCACGCATTGCGGCGCTTCGGCATGAGGTTGTGATCGCGGTGCAGATAGGCCGTGTTCGGCGCGTAACGGATCGCGCCGAGGATCGACCTCTCGCTCGGATCGGCATCCGACAGCGCTGCCAAAGCCTGATCGCTGTGACAGGCCATCACGACGGCGTCATACGTGCTCTGATGGCCGTGACTGTCGCGGATCGCCACACCGTGATCGGTTCGGTCGATCGACGTCACCGCACAACCTAGCCGGATGCTGTTCCTGAACCTGGAGGTCAGCTTCTCGACATAGTGCCGGCTGCCGCCATGTACGGTCCGCCACCGCGGCCGCTCCAGATGCAGCAGCCGATGATTATCGAAGAAGCTGACGAAGTTTTCCGCGGGGAAAGAGAGGATATCGCTCGACGGCGAGGACCAGATGGCGGACGCCATCGGTCCCAGGTAATCGGTGAACACGCGCGCTCCGAACCCTTCCTTGCGCAGGTATTCGCCGAGGCTCAGGTCGCGGAGCCGGCCAGAACGCAAGTCCGAGACACTTTGCCGGTTGAACCGCTGGACTTCGGCGAGCATGCGGAAATACGCCGGCGAGATGACATTGCGGGGTTGGGCGAACAGGCCGGAGGCAATTTGCGACAAGGTCTCGCCACCGCCCCGCCACTCGAAGCGGCCATGGTCGGCAGACATCGCGAAGCTCATGCATGTCTCGACGGTCTTCACGCCCAGATGCTCGAACAGAGACGTCAATTCCGGATAGTTTGGCTCGTTGAAGACGATAAATCCGATATCAACGTCGATCAGGTCGCCATCGTAGTCAACGCGCACGGTGTGACTGTGTCCACCCGGCCGCAATTCCCGCTCATACACCGTCACCGCGTGACGTTCGGACAGGAGCCATGCAGCCGCATTGCCCGCAATTCCCGTTCCAATCACCGCCAAACGCATGCTTTGCTGCCCCGCTGCAATACCACTAGCTACGCCGGGATGGACATCCGGTTTCGTGGTCGATGTCTGCCGCGGCGTGGCCTTGGCTCAGCTCGAATGCTGACCAGCCACATGCGGCATCTGGAAACGACCGAGCGCCTGGCGTGGATCACTCTGTTCAGCTCAATCGCCCGGGCCCTGTTGTGAAACCGGGGGACGGGAGCGGACGTAATGAGCAGAGCCTGGTGTGAGACGCGTGGGACTTCTGCAAATTCAGATCATTGTTGGCATCGCCCTGGCCCTTTCAGTGTTGATGGGGCTGGCCTGGGTCGCTCAGCAGCGCACGGGCAATTCCGGCTGGGTGGACACGTTCTGGGCCTACTCGGTCGGCCTCGTTGGTGCGGTTGCTGCGCTGTGGCCGCACGGCGATGGGCTGCCGGCGCGCCAGGTGCTCGTCGCCGGCCTCGTGCTGCTCTGGTCGGCGAGGCTGGGGACTCATATCGCGCGCCGCGCTGCATCCGGCATCGACGATCCGCGATACGCGAATTATGCGCGCGAATGGGGCCGCAGGGCGCCGTTTCGCATGTTCACCTTTCTGCAGGCGCAGGCCTGGGTTTCGGTGCCGCTCCCATTCGCCGTTTTCCTGGCGGCGCACGCCCCAAGGCCTGCATTGGGTGTCCAGGACTTTGCCGGGGCCGCCATCATTCTGACCGCGATCGTCGGGGAAGCGATCGCTGACGAGCAATTGCGCCGCTTCAAGCATCATCCGTCGAACGCCGCTCTGGTCTGCGATGCCGGGGTTTGGCGCTGGTCGCGTCATCCAAATTACTTTTTCGAATGGCTGGGATGGCTGGCCTACCCAATCATTGCGTTTTCGTCCGACTATGCATGGGGGTGGGCGAGCCTGGTGGCGCCGGCGCTCATGTACTGGATATTGGTGCACGCAACCGGAATACCTCCGCTCGAGGAACAGATGCTTCGCTCCCGCGGCCACCGGTATCGGGACTACCAGACCCGAACCAGCGCATTCTTTCCACGGCCGCCGAAGCGACCGCCCGAATGAGTGACGCGCACTGTCTGCTTGACCAGGTCGGGCAGGCTCGTTGGGCGATCCGCAAATTGCGCTTCGTTTGATCCGGCGCGAGGTTTGGATCGTTTCAACAGGCCGTTGCTTTTGGTCATACCGGTTTACGAGACACCCGGACGGAGATCCGACATGAACTTCCTCGTTACGTATCTTTCTGTCGCGGTGACCTTCGTCGCCCTCGACATGATCTGGCTCGGGACCATGGTTGAGCGGCTCTACCGGCCGGTAATGGGCGATATGTTGCGATCCGAACCCAATCTGGCCGCCGCTGCGCTGTTCTATCTGACTTACCCACTCGGGTTGATCTGGTTCGCAGTGCTGCCCGCGCAGCAGGATGGCAGCGCGCTCCGCGCCTTCGCGTCCGGCGCGTTGCTGGGCTGCTTCAGCTACGCAACTTATGATCTGACCAACCAGGCAACACTGCGGAATTGGTCGACCGGATTGACACTCGCAGACGTATGCTGGGGGGCGCTTCTTGCCGGAGTCAGTGCGTGGACCGGATTTCTCCTCGCCCAGAAGATGGCGCACTGATCATTCGTCCCCGGGAGCCGCGCGATAGCGGCCCTATTGGAAGGGCGTTGTTATTGCCGGATTCATGAATGCTTCGGATCCCCAAGCTCATCGAATGCTTCTCTGGTGTCCGCGATCTTGGCCGACAAGGATTTGAATGCCGCCCGGCCCTGTCCGTTGGCATGGTCGTCGCGCAATAACGAAGCGGATTCAACCAGCCTGTGTCCCAGGCGCTCGATGACGGTGAGCAAACGATCGAGACCGTCCGTGGGCTGTTCGGCTGCGAGACGTTCGACCTCCCGAACGAGCTCCTCGAGCCTCATGACAGCGGACACGAGGCGATCCCCGTGCCTACGCACGGGGAATTCAAAGATCTGCGCGGTCAACCCCGATTCTCCATCGGCTTCAGGCTGTGGCAGATGCCGCAAGGCAGTCCTTGCGCACCACCAGGAGTGTTCGGTGCAGCCAGGTCTTGATGGTACCCACCGGCACGCCGAAGCGCCTCGAAAGGCTCGCGCGGCTTTCGCCTTCCAGATAGGCCAAGGCCACCAGCCTGCGGCGATCTTCCGGCAAGCGAGCCAGCGCTCCGAACGCGATGGGCTCGGCGCTGGCGTAATCCAGGCCGTCGGTCGGGGACGGATCGGCGTTCGCCGTGATCAAAAGCGTCTCGTCCAGCACGTCAGTCGGCAGTCTTCGTACCCGCAGATGATCGATGGCCGTATTGCGGACGATCGCAGACAGCCAGGCTGTCGCAGGTGCGCGGCCAGCGTCGAAGCGACCGGCGTTGCGCCAAATCTTCAGATAGGCATCCTGCAAAATGTCCTCGATGTCGTGAGGCGGCGCTCCGACTGCGAGCGCGGTCCTGCGCAGCCTGCCGCGTGTCCGCATGTGCAGCTCCGAGAACGCTCGGGTGTCGCCGCACGAAACCCGCGCGAGGAGTTCGGGCAATGCGTCGTTCTCTGCCTGTCTTGACGTGCGCGCGCAGGCCATGGCCGATCTCCCTTGCGTTTGCTTTTGAAACGCTCCGGGCTCGTGCCTGGATCACCCGGCCGGGAGAAGACTGAATATGATCAGAGCCGCACGAACGGTCCGATCAGCCGGCCAAGCAGCCCGTGCATGCGCAGATCGCCTGTCATCGCGACCAGGCAGACACACGGCCCCTCGTCGCCGACGATCGGCCGGTGATCGATCTCGTCATCACCGTAGTCGAAATCGCCAGGACCAAAGCGGCCGCCTTTGTGGCTGAAGCTGCCTTCAAGAACGAGGGTCAATTCGGTACCGGTGTGAGTATGCTCGAGCATCCGCGTGCCAGGCGCCGACCGAAGCAGGAAGGCTCGCGCCTTGCCCGAGCCCGAAAGCTCGATCGGTCGCAGGCTGAGCCCTGGTGCCACGCGTCTGGGTTTGCCGATCCGGTAGTTTCGCAATGCCACCGGAACATCTCGCTCGACCTCGCCAGTGTTCGTCGGGCGCGGCGGCACCTCACGTTCGGAAGCGTCATCGATCCGCGACAACACGCGCTCGAACGCATCCGAGGCCATCGGTACCGGAGGGACGTCCTCGAGTGCCAGGCCCGCAAGCTGCTCTATCGCATGTACGAACCGGGCGCACCGCGCACATTCTGCCACATGCACGCCCACGACCAGGTGATGGGCCTCTTCCAGCCTGCCGGCGGCATAGTCGGCCAGAAGATCTTCCGGCGGATGATGGCTGATGGTCATGCTTCTTCGTCCAATATGTCTCTCAAGCGGTTCATCGCCAGTCTGATCCGCGACTTCACCGTTCCGAGCGGAATTCCGAGCAGGCCTGCGATTTCGGGATGCGGCCTCTCCTCGATAAATGACAGCCTCACCACCATGGATTGCTCCGCCGACAATCGCGCGATGGCCAAAGTGATCCGGGCGGCATCCTGCACGCGTGACACGACCGCATCCGCCGGCTCGGCGGGATCCGGCGCATCCGTCAGTTCGGAGACGCCCCGCAGGCGGTTGGCGCGCGCCCTGCTACGGAACAGATCGATCCGCAAGTTACGCGCGATCGTGAATATCCATGCTGCGGCCCCGGATGTCGCCGGATCGAATTGGCCCGCCTTTCGCCATACGGCGATCAACGCACCCTGGGCGATCTCCTCCGCCTCATCGGAGCTGCATCCGGCCTTCTGCATCAATCCCTTGATGCGCGGCGCGAAATGCTCGAATAGGCGTCTGAATGCCTCCCGGTCACCGGAAGAGGCGACGCGTCCGATCAAATCAGCCCAGTCCACCTTTGCCTTCGGCCCTTTGCTCGCATTGGTCGACAGCCGCGCTACAACCCCGCGAGGGCGACCTGCCTCGGCCCGGATTGGTACGTTCAAAGCTCGGATAGCAGCGATCATAGCGCCTCGACAAGCGACCTCTGAGGTCAGAACGAATCTAAGGGGGCGCCAGATCACAGAGCGGCGGTCGATAATCATCGGTTCCAGGCGGGTGCCCGGACCCGCTTGTTCGAGAAGGGGCAGCCGCTTGAAAGCAGTCCGCCGCTGCGGGACCGGTCAAAGCGCCCTGGCCGTAACGCCAGTGTCCATTCGCAGTTTGTGAGGCTTCAGCACGAGCCGCCGTCGCGCCTCCGTGCTATGGCTGCTCCCGGTCATCTGCGTGAGGACATCCATGCTTCCCTTTCCTGCCGACATCTTCACCGAGCCCGAGGACGTCTCGCCTGACGGCCTTGCCAATCTCGGTCCGCTCCGCCGTCTCGCCGGCAGCTGGCAGGCGGACAAGGGCATCGACGTCAATCCGAAAGCGGAAGGGCCGGAGCGGCGCACCTTCATCGAGCGCATCCGCATGGATCCGATCGACCCGCAGGCCAATGGGCCGCAGCTGTTCTACGGGCTGCGCTATCACATCCACATCAACACGCCCGAGGAGGACGTCACCTTCCACGACCAGGTCGGTTATTGGCTGTGGGAGCCCGCGACCGGGCTGATCATGCAGACGCTGGCGATCCCGCGCGGGCAGGTGCTACTGGCCTCGGGCAAGGCCGGGCCGGACCACAGCACGATTTCCGTGACCGCAAAGCGCGGCGACACCGCTTACGGCATCTGCTCGACCGACTTCCTGGAGCAGGCCTTCCGCACCGATTCCTACCGCTGCGACATCAGCTTCAATGCCGACGGCAGCTGGACCTATCTGATCCAGACCGAATTGTTCGTGCGCGGCGCGCCGTTCAATCACCACGACACCAACACGCTCAAGCTCGTCGCCCCGCCAAAGCCCAATCCGCTGGCGGCGATCGTGAGCGACCGCGCCGGGACTGATCGAGCCGGGCGCGGCGGGCCGGCAGCGTGAGGCACAGCATGGGCCTGAGGGACGTTTTCGACGGTCGCATGATCGGGGTCATCATGCGCGTGCGGAGCAGCCGCCGAAGGAGGCGCGGTCGTGCCGCCGCAATCCCGGGGGCCGTCTCGCTGCCGGCCCTGCTTCTGGTTTCGGCCGCTGCTGCCGAGGAGGGCACATATCGCGAGCGCCTGTCGAGCCATATCGCGAGGTTTCCCTATTATCCGGATGCCGTAGCCGACCTGACCATTTCTGGAACGACCTATGTTCGCTTCAGAGTGAGCAGGGATGGACGGTTGCTCGGAAGCGACGTCAAGCAGAGCTCGGGAGACGACGACCTGGACAGAGCTGCGCTCGACGCCGTCGAGCGGAGCCAGCCGTTTCCAGCCGTTCCGCCGGAAATTCCCGACGCCAAGCTCGAATTCATCGTTCCGTTCGTCTTCAAGGACAGGACGGGCTTGGTGACATCGGTGACGGGAGATCTGCACCTTGCGGCGCGCATGACCGGAATGTGCGGATCGACGGCCGGCGGGATGGAGTTTTCCTGCAGGTTCGCCGCCTACTATCTGAGCAAGGCCGGCACCTCCTATTTTCGCATGCCGCTTGCCGGCTTCCGTTTCGGGCGTGAGCTCTGGTTCGCGGGATCGGCGGTTGCGATCACCGGCATGTCCTATCAGCTGACCGTCGATCGCGTGATCTTGCGAGGCCTGGCGGGGCAGGATGAAAATCCCGAGCCATCGATCAAGCCGGCGATAGGCAGCTGCGCGCAGATCGGAAACTTCACGCGGCGCAAGGTGTCCACGATCTCATGCGAGGCAACCGACGAAGCGGGCAACAAGTATACCGCGAATTTCGCGACGGATGGCTCCGCCGTAAAGGTCATGCGGGATACCGACGAGCGGCAGCTCGTTCCGGCAAAGTGACCGGTCCGTCGCGCGGCGATCTCGATCGCACATGAGTTCACACTATATTCGGACTGACCGGCCATTCCCGTTTCGTTGATATCCGAGCTTGGAGCTCCACATGAAGCCCTACGTGATCTGCCTGATGCACTCCAGCCTCGACGGCCGTACACATCCCAGCCGCTGGCGTCCGAAGGGCGCGGGCACGGATTGGTTCGAGAAGATCCACGACGAGCTTGGCGGGGATGCCTGGGTGATCGGCCGCGTCACCGGCTCGGAATTCGCCAAGGGCAAGCCCTACCCCGAGACGCCGGGCGAAAAACTTCAGCGCGAGAACTGGTTCGCGCGACGCGACGCGAAAACCTACGGCGTCGTGCTCGATGCCCGGGGCAAGATCGGCTGGGGCCGCTCCGACATCGGCGGCGATCCGATCGTCGTGGTGCTGACGGAGAGCGTGCCGGATTCGCATCTCGCGGGGCTCCGCGGCGAAGGCGTGTCCTACATCTTCGCCGGCAAGACCGAGATCGATCTGGCGCTGACAGTCGACATCCTCAATCGTGAGCTCGGCGTGAAGCGCCTGCTGGTGGAGGGCGGCGGCGTCGCCAATGGCGCATTCCTGCGCGCCGGCCTCATCGACGAATTCAATCTGATCCTCAGCCCCGCGATCGACGGCGCGACGGGCGCCCCCTTCGTGTTCGATTCGACGGAGGCGGACAGCGACAAGCGTGCACCCATCGCGGCGATGACGCTGGAGAGCATGCGCCAGCTCGGCGGCGGCGTCCTGCTGCTGCGCTATCTGATCCAGAACGATCCGCAAGCGGCGGCCAAGTAAGCGCCGTCATGTCACAACAATCGGAGCACATCGTCATCGTCGGCGCCGGCGCCGCCGGGCTGATGGCGGCGCGCGAGCTGGCGCGCGCGGGCCGGCGCGTGACCATCCTGGAGGCGCGCGAGCGCTGCGGGGGGCGTATCCATCCGCTGCCGGCATCGCAATTCGGCTATCCCGCCGATGGCGGCGCCGAGTTCGTCCATGGCGAGGCGCCGGTCACGCGGGCCCTGCTGCGCGAAGCCGGGCTGTCTCTTCAGGAGATCGAAGGCACGCAGTGGAGCTTTGACGGCGCAGGCCTGTCGCGTGCAGGCCGGCACGACCCGCATGAGGCCGAGTTGCACGCTGTGCTCCGGGACCTGAAGGACGATCTCGCCGTCGCCGACTTCCTGCGCCGCCATTTTGCCGGCGAGGAGTATGCGCGGCTGCGGTATTCGATCGGGCGCATGGTCGAGGGCTATGATGCGGCAGACCCCGAGCGCGCCTCGACGCTGGCGCTGCGCGAGGAATGGATGGATGGCGGCCACGCGCCGCAGGCGCGCATCAAGGGTGGCTATGGCGCGCTGATCGATTTTCTCGCCGCCGAATGCCGCGCCGGCGGCGTTGCGATCCGGCTCGGTTGTGCCGTAACGGCGATTGAGGAATCGGGCGGCGCCGCGGCGGTCCGCTGCGCCGGCGGCGATGGGCTTGCCTGCGACCGCGTCGTCCTCACTGTGCCGCTGCCGCTGCTGCGCGAGATCGCGCTGCCGGCGAACGCAAGCGCGAGGGCCGCGGCGGCCGACGACATCGGCTTCGGCAACGTCATCAAGATCCTGCTGCGCTTCGCGCGGCCATGGTGGCGCGACCATCGCGACGACCTGGGGAACATGACCTTCCTGCTGTCGGACGAAGCGATTCCGGTGTGGTGGACGCGATATCCAGATCAGCATCCGCTGCTCACCGGATGGTTCGGCGGCCCACGGACGGCGGAGTTGTCGCATCTCGATCCGCAAGGGCTGATCGAGGCCGGGCTCGATTCGCTCGCCGCCATCTTCAAGCTGCGAGCTGCCGAGATCGCGCGCGAACTCGTCGCGTCGGCCGCGACCAATTGGGCGCACGATCCCTTCGCCCGCGGCGCCTATTCCTGGGCGACACCACGGACGCGGCAGGCGCAGGCAATCCTTACGCGCGCCGACGGCGCGGTGCTGTTTTCCGGCGAAGCGCTCTATCGCGGCCGTGACATGGGTACGGTCGAGGCGGCGCTGGCGAGCGGGCTCGAGACGGCGGGGATGATCCTGCGGCGATAAGAAAGAAGGCCCGCATCTCTGCGGGCCTCTTGTCTCACCAGCGTCCGCCGCCGAAGCTGAACGTCACGCCGGGACCGCCGCCGTAATATCCATACGGGCCGCCGCCGTAATAGCCGTGGTGGCGCGGGTAATAGCCGTAGCTGCGATAATGCGGGCGATAATGGCCGTGGTGGTGATGTCGCCAGTGGTGATGGTGCCGATGACCATGATGGTGGTGCCTGTGCTGCGCACTGATGTCGGTCGATCCGCTTCCTTGCGTGGTCTGCTTCGCACCTGAACGATCGGCCGCGTTTGCCGCCGATCCGCCGGCAATCGCCGCAGCGCCGAGGGCCATCGCGACAAAGAGATACTTCATGTCATCACTCCAGTTGAATGTCGTGTGACAACAGATGAGTATCCGGCGCGTTCCGGCTAGTCGCAGGCGTCGAAACGACGCAGCGTGCGACACCTCGTGAGCGATCGCATTAACCAGATTTGTTGTTGCATGGAACGCGCGGCCGCATCGCCGCCATCACTCCGCCGCGAATGAGGCGGCGACGAATCGCTCGCCGTGATCTTCGCGACGCTGGAGAAAGCGTTCACGTGAAGGTCCGATATCGCGACCTCGCTGGCCTCCGCGATATGCAGCTATCGTTGCGCCGCCAGCGGCAGGCTGACGTGGAAGACGGCGCCCCCTGACGGTACGTTTTCGGCCCAGATGCGCCCGCCATGTGCCTCGACGATGGTATGCGCGATCGAGAGGCCGATGCCCATGCCTTGCGCCTTGGTCGTGAAAAACGGCTTGAAGATCTCGGTCATCTTTTCGGCGAGGACGCCGTCGCCTGTATCGGCGATGGAGACCAGGGCTTGATTGCCGTCGACGAGGCTGGTTCGACCGACGACATGGCGCCGATCGTCCGGAAGATGCGCCACCGCATCCATGGCGTTCACGACCAGATTCAGGATGGCTTGCTGCAATTGAATCTTGTCGGCTTTCACACGGATGTTCGCGGGCGACGGCTCGGTTGCGAGTTCGACATCATGGGTCAGGGCCTGCACGGAGAGGAATCGAAACACCTCGCCGACTGTCGCATTGAGGTCGAGCTCGCGCCGTTCGGCCGGGTCTCGCTTCAGAAACGAGCGCAGCCGGTGGATGACCTCGGCTGCCCGCTGATCGTCGCGGCGGATGTGGTCCAATATCTCGCTGATCTCGCCAAGGTCGGGAGCCGGATGTCGCAACACCTGCTGGGCCGCCTCGGCGTTGATCAGAATCGCGGCGAGCGGCTGGTTCAGCTCGTGGGCGATCGAGGCGGACATCTCTCCGACGGTCGCACGGCGGTTCAAGTGGGCGAGCTCAGACATGCGCTGGCGCGCCTCGATCTCGGCCAGGAAGCGCAGCCTGCGCTCGCGTAACAGAGCGGTGATCATCAACGCTTGTATCAGCACCACGCTCGCGACGATCGTGGAGTGCCAGTAATGCCGCTCCCAGAAGCTGGGCTCGCGGAACCGCACCTCGCTGCCTGCGGGCAGATTGGCTTCGTCGACGTTCCAGCGTTGCAGCTCCCGCCAGTCGAAGATCGGCTTCACGTTGTCCCCGCTGAAGGGCGGGATGCTCGACGGCGCTTCGCCGTCGAGGATCCGCATCGCCACTTCGCCGGCTTCCCGTCCGATGCTGTCAGGTAGTAGCAGGAAGCCGCCCACTCCCGACCGTCCGAGGAAGGTATCGGATGTGATGACGATCGGGCGGTTCGCGCTTTCGGCGACGCGTGCGAGCGCTGCAGCGGGGGAATAGTAGGTGCCTTCGCCGTCGGAATACATTGCCGAGGTCAGGATCGCAGAGCGGGCGGGCAGGGCGGCGACTTGCTTGCGGACCTCACGCAACGTTGCGTCGGACAGATCGGTGACCTCGAGACCGGGCATTGCGGCCGCGAAATCCTGCTTCCATTGGCCGTAGACCAGTGGATTCTTCCAGGCGCCACCGACGAGAACGACGTGGGTCAAGTCGGGAACGATCGCGCGCGCCGCAGTCAGGAGATGGGTGGGCCTCACCCTGGCGAAGATCGCCGTCGTGTCCGGCAGAAACAGCGCGCGCGTCTCGGGCAGATCGGGCACGAATCCGTAGACGACAGGAGCAGTGGGCCAAATCTCCTGCTTCCGCGTCTGAAGGAATTTCGCCGATGCAACGCCGATCGAAACGATGACGTCGATCTGGCGCTGCGCATATTTGGACTTGAGGTGGCCGACGAGGCTCTCTTCGTAGTCCGGTCCCGGGAAGCGGGCGAGATCGAGGCTCTCGCCGTAGATCACGGTGTGGATCTTGCCGTTCTGCTTCGCTGCAGCGCTGATGCCGGTGAAGATCTCCAGATAGAAGGGTGAGCGAAAATCAGCTTCCTCGAGCACGAGAATCGAGCGCTGCCGCGGTCCGTCTGCCCCTAAGCATTCGTGCGAGAGGATGACGAACAGGCAGACGATCAGGATGCGTGCGAGGCCGCTGAGGATGCGCATGCGTGCTGGCCCCGCCTCCGCTTGCAATCGGGCGCCTCGGTGAGGACGCACGAAAGAGCATACAAGGCCGACCTGGAGTTTCAACGGATGGATGCGCGCGCTCTTCGAGGCGCGGAAGGCGGTTACTTGAACGGGTCCTGGATCGACGGCGATGATTGCCGGATGCGGCGCACGCTCACCGGGGTGCCGTCGGAGACGAACAACAGCTCGTATTTGCGGCCCTCGCTGTCGGTGGCCGAGCAGGTGACGTCGTTCACCTTCCTGGCGGCGAAATTGCCGGTCTGGCGGCAGACACCCGTGGAGGTCTGCTCGGCCGGCACCGGCAGGCCGTCGACCTTCGGCCGGTGCTTGGAGTTGAGCAGCATGCGGTCGATCGGCAGCTCGTAGGAATTGTCGTCGGCGCGCTTGCCGTTCTCGCCGGAGAAGGAGACGACGTGATTAGCGTCGGCGGGATCGTCGACCGCGACCGCGAAATTGACCCGGCCCTTGTCGCCGTGGGCGTAGGCCACCGTCTTGCACGCCAAGGTCCGCCCGGCGATCTTCAGCGTCTTGCAATGGCCGGACATCAGCGCCAGCAGGTCAATGAAGTCGTTCTGCTGCGCCGGCGGATTGTTGACCGGGATGGGAGCAGAAGGCTCGGCAAAACAAGGACTTGCCAAGGCGAGTAGGGCAATACCGAGGACCGGCCAGCGGAGGCGCATCGGAAGGCTCACATGCCAGGGAACCATGGAAAAGTTCCGTTCGATAACCATCGAACCGCAAATTGGTTGCGATCCCGTTTGTTTTGCCGAACCCGACTGGAATACCATCGCGCCACCTCAAAGCGATCTGCCGAAAATCGCCCAGCCTCACCCGCCGTCACTTGCCGTCAGTCTGGTGTTTTTTTCGTGGCAGAGCTAGCCGGCCGCCGCCTGCCAGCGCGTATCGCGCAGGGACGGGCGGCGATGCAGGCGGGCGTCCAGCAGGGCGCGGGCGCGGGGCAGCCCGCCGCAGCGCATGAGGGCGACGATATAGGTGTCCTCGATCAACTCGCGCTGGGCGTGGCTGCCGCCGATGCGCACGACCTCGGCGAGAACCGGCGCGAGCGTCTGCACGCAGGCCGCGTAATCCTCATCCGCAAAGGCCAGAAGCGCGCGGCAGATCGCGGGCACCACCGGGCCGGCCGGCAGCTTGCCGTCCGCGAGTCGCTGTTCGATCACGGCGAGGCGCGCGGCAAGTGCCTCGCGATTTTGGGTTGCGGCAGCGAACAGCGCCATGTGGACGTCGGCGAAGGGCAGGCCGGATTTCGGGAATAGTTCTTGCGCGGCCGCGTCGGCCTCGCGCCAGAGCGGCGCGGGCACGGCGTGACCGTAGGCCGACAGGCGCCAGAGCAGCGAGGCGCCGTCGGTGACGACGTTGAGCGGCGGCGCCTGCGTGACGGACGGCTGGAGCACGTCGGCATAGATCGACAGCGCCCGCGCCGCATCGCCGTGCTCGAGTGCGCCGAGCGCCTGGTGCCAGCGGATGTGGCCATGCAAGATGCCGGCGCGGTCGTAAGAGGGGATCCAGTCGTCGACGAGACGATCGGCCTCCTCGATCGAGCCGTCCTCGAACATCGCATGCAGCACGGCATGCGCGGCATGGGCGTTGGCGCGGCGCAGATTGAAGCCGCGCTCGGTGACGCCGCGGCCGCGCGCGACATCGCCGTTCTCCGTCATCGCCCAGCCAGACATGGTGAGAAACCACCAGTCCTCGCCATAGTGCCGCGCGACGCGCTCGCACAGCTCATGTCGCGCGCGATCGTGATCGGCCATGCCGGAGAAGGCGAACAGGCCGAACGCGCCGAGCGGCAGCGACAGCACCAACGCATCGCGCGGCCAGCTCGCGACGTGCTCGCGCATCGCTGCAATCGCCTCGGGCAGCCGTCCCTCGATCGCCAGCGCCAGCGTCTCGACATGAGCGCGCTCGCGCTCCGTGCCGCGCCTGGCGACGAGCTCGCGCGCGACCGCCGCCTTGGCGCGCGCGAGATCGCCCTGCTGATAGAAGGCGTGCACGCGGGCACGGGCGATATGGGCCAGCGCAAAATCCGGGTCGGTCGCAATCGCGCGTTCCAGCGCTTCCGCCGTGCCGGTCCATCCCGCGAGCATGAGATCGACGCCCTCGCGATAGGCGGATGCCGCTTCGTGCGACGAGGTGGAGAGCGGAAGTCCGTAACGGTCTTCGAGCGTCATGGCCGTCTCCCCGTTCTCAAGCCGTCCGCGCGCGGCGTCCTTCGATCGGATAGGCCGGGTCGTTGTAGCCCGGCGTCGAGGGATGGCCCGGCACGACCAGGCGATCGATCAAGGCTTCGTCATCCGCAGTGAAGCGGTAGTTGAGCGCGCTGATGTAGTCGTCCCACTGCTCTTCCGTGCGGGGGCCGGCGATGATGGAGGTCACGAAGGCGGAGTTCAGCACCCAGGCGACCGCGAACTGGCCGGCGGTGATGCCCTTTTTCTCGGCGTGAGTCTTGATCTCCTGCGCGAGCTGGAGCGATTCCGGCCGCCATTCGGTCTGCATCATGCGGGTGTCGTTGCGACCCGCGCGCGTCTCCTTGTCCGGCGCGGCATCGGGCCTGTACTTGCCGGTGAGGACGCCGCGCGCGAGCGGACTGTAGGGCACGATGCCGAGGCCATAATAGGCGCAGGCCGGAAAATGCTCGACCTCCGGCATGCGGTTCATCGCGTTGTAATAGGGCTGGCTCACCGCGGGCCGGTCGATGCCGAGCCGGTCGCAGATGTTGCAGATCTCGGCGAGGCGCCAGGCGCGGTAATTGGAGACGCCGAAATAGCGCACCTTGCCGGCGCGGATCAAATCGCCCATCGCGCGTACCGTCTCCTCCAGCGGCGTCGCATGGTCTTCCTTGTGCAGATAGTAGATGTCGATGTGGTCGGTGCCGAGCCGCTTCAGGCTCTCGTCGGCGGCCTGCAACACCCAGCGCCGCGACAGCCCGCCGCGGTTGGGGTCGTTCCCCATGGGATTGGCGAGCTTCGTGGCGAGCACCCAGGCCTGGCGCTTGCCGCCAATGGCACGGCCGACGACCTCTTCCGATGCGCCCTTCGCATAGGCGTCCGCCGTGTCGATGAAATTGATCCCGGCATCGTGTGCCTTCGCGATGATCCGCCCGGAGCTGGCTTCATCGGTCGGCCCACCGAACATCATGGTGCCCAGACAAATCGGCGACACTTTCAGGCCGCTGCGGCCGAGCTGGCGGTATTGCATGGGCTGTCCTCGAGATTTTTGATTGCGACCAGCATAGCCGTCCGGTGCCGTCATTGCGAGCGCAGCGAAGCAATCCAGAGATGCGTCCGCGGAAAGATGCTGGATTGCTTTGCTGCCCTCGCAATGACGGGGGTGGGGGGCGCGTGCGCCTCATACTCGGTGTCATCGCCCGCGAAGGCGGGCGATCCAGTACTCCGAGACGGTTGCGATAGAGCCGAGAGGCTGCGGCGTACTTGATTCCCCGCCTACGCGGGGAATGACAGCGGTGGGTGTGGTTGGCTGCAGCGGCAGCCAGACAGAGCGCCTACCCCGGCCCTTTCAAAATCTTGAACACGCCATTCGCCATCACGATGCAGCGATCGTCCACCGTCACTTCGGTGCTCATGAAGATCAGGCTGCGCGTCGAGCGCACCACGCGCGGGCGGGAGATCAAGATGTCGCCGATCTGGCCGGCTTCGACGAAATGGGTATCGAGCTGCACCGTCGCCAAGTACTCCCTGCCGGAGACGTAGCGGGCGGTCATGCCGCAGGTGCGATCGGCGAAGGTCATCATCACGCCACCCTGGACCATGCCGCGGCGATTGTGGTGCTTGTCTTCGGTCGCAAGCGCGAACTCGTAATGGCCGTCGACCTTGCGCTCCCACAAGGGACCGATCAGATGCAGGAAGCCCGTGGTCTCCAGGATGGTCCAGCCGTCTGATTTGAGCCTTGCGGCGGCCTTGTTGGTCATCTCGTCCATTCCCGTGCATGCGATCTCGTTTCATCGAGGCCGGAGGTGGTGTAGTCAAGCATCATGAGACCGTTCGACGATGCCACACGGCGGAATATCGCGGCTGCCTGCGCCGCATTCGCGCGGCTGCCGGAGGAAGAAGCGCCGGCGGCATTGAAGCGGGCCGCGGTGGCGGTTGCGTTGACGGCAGCAGGCGAGGGCGACGACACCGCGTTGCTGCTCACGCTGCGCGCATCGCATCTGCGCGCCCATCGCGGCCAGTGGGCCTTGCCGGGCGGACGCTGCGACGCCGGCGAGACGCCGGTCGAGGCCGCGCTGCGCGAGCTCGACGAGGAGCTCAGCCTTCGCCTCACCAGCGCGGACGTGCTCGGCACGCTCGACGACTACCCGACCCGCTCGGGTTATCTGATCACGCCCGTCGTGGTCTGGGCCTCGAACAGCGCCGCGATCAGGCCGAACCCGGACGAGGTCGCCTCGGTCCATTGCATCGCGCTCGCCACGATCGAGCGCGAGGACGCTTTCGACTTCATCGCAATCCCCGAGAGCACGCGACGCGTGATCCGCTTCCATCACCAGATGAGCCTGATCCACGCGCCGACGGCGGCGCTGATCTACCAGTTCCGCGAGGTGCTGGCGGGGCGGCACACCCGCGTGACCGAGCTGGAACAGCCGGTTTTCGCCTGGAAATGACATGGTAAACGGCGCGTTAACGTGACGGTTACCGGATGCCTGCTAAGACGGCGTCATGCATCATTCGATTCGACATCGCCTTGCGCTGGTTCCACTCGCGCTCGTCCTGCTCGCGCCGGCCGCGCGCGGCGGCGAGGCCGACGCGTTGCCACCGGCCGTCCGCAATGCCAATGCCCAGCTGCTGTCGCAGTTTTTCGCGCAAGGCGGGGCCTCGCCCGCCGTGCTCGAATATCGCCGCAAGCTGGCGGAATATCAGGCGGCGCGCGCGGCCTTCGACGCCGAGGCCGGCGCCTATTGGAGCCAGATCTCCGAGAAGCGTCGTGGCCGCAACGCCAAGCGACGCAGCGGACAGCAGGTCACGATGGATGATTACGTGCTGGAGCATCCGCCGCTCTACAACGGGCCCAAGCGGCCGGTGAACCCGGAGCCGGAGGAAACGCCGGACCGCCCCGCCAAAAAGCCGATCCCCGTCGTGGCCGATTTCCTGCGCGCGGCGCAGGAGCTCTACCAGTTCACGCCGCAGCGCCCGGCCAGCGAGGTCGAGTTCAAGCGTGCTTATGCGCGCTACGCGCTGGCCAACGGCCTGACGCGCGAGCAGGCGGTGCGGGTCTATTCGTTCGAGACCGGCGGCACCGGCAGTTACGACGTGCAGGCGGGGATCGAGCACGGCGGCAAGCGCGCGATCTCGACCGCGATGGGTTACAACCAGCTCCTGACCACCAACAGCGTCGAGCTGCTGGCCGAGCAGGGCCATGAACTGATCCGTGCGCTTTCCGAGAAGGTGGCGCGGACCTCCGGGCCGGCGCGGCATGGGCTCGAGCACAAGCTCACTGTTCTCAAGAAGATGGTGGCCCACGCGAAGTCGGTGCCCGACACATGGTCCGAGCACGAGAAGATCGGCAACACCCCGCAGGGCTGGGCCATGCACGCGATGGTGCTCGACGTCGATATCGGCCCGATGCTGCAGACCCACAAGCTCCTGACCTCGGTGCTGTTCGCGCGCGCCAAGGGCTACACCCGCCCGCTCTCCGCGGCTGAGCTCGAGATGATGAACCTCACCGGCGATGGCACCGGTCTCGACATGGTCACGATGCCGCAAGCGATGCGCGAGCAGGTGCCGACCTCGAATTTCTTCCAGCGCGGCGGCTATGAGCGCAACCCGGTCGCGATTCGCCACAACACGGTGGCGAAGTTGCTCGCGGTGACGGATGAGCGCATGGACGTGAACAGCGGCAAACCCGGCGCGAAGGAGCTGGCGGGGGCGTTTTAGGAGCGCCCGCTTTTGCCGCGTCTTCCGCTGTCATGCCCCGGCTTGACCGGGGCATCCAGTACGCCGCGGCCTCTCCGCGTCCAATCGCCGTCTCTGGAATACTGGATCATCCGCCTTCGCGGGTGATGACACCGCGCATGTGCCGCCAGCTGGCGCCCCCTACTGATCTGGCCCGAACTTGAACTTGCCGTCGCCTTCGAGATAGGGGCCGGTGCGCATGTAGAGCTGACCGTTGTGGCCGATGAAGAACAGCGTGCCCTTCGGCACTTTCTTGGCGCCCTTGAGCAGCTCGCCGGCGTTGCTGGTGCCCATCTTGTAGGAATAGGTCTTGCCGTCCCTGTCATAGGCGTAGCCCATGTCGGATTTGAGCTCCCACGGCGTCGCTGCGGTCTGCGCCAATGCCGGCGCCGCAACGGCGCCGAGCGCGACTGCAATCGCAAATGTCTTGATTGAAAATGCCGTCATTCCCATCCTCCCGAGGTCGGGACATTCCAGGCTTGAACAAATCACGAACGGTATTTCAGGGTCAATTCGCGAAAGCGCCGCAGCGCATCACGTCCTGCCCAGCAGTTTGTGATTTTCCCTTCGTCCCCTCGCGACTATGTTCCGCTTTCCGTCTAGAACGCAACTCGACAAAATTATTGGCAGGGATGATTCGGATGCGCCATGTGATTAAATTTTGCTGGGCCGTTGCATTGTCGCTGACGGCGCTGTCGCCGGCCGCCTGGGCCGACGATTACCAGCTCAGCCACAACCAGCGCATTTCGTGCAGCCGCGGCCTCGCCCCCGGCAAGCTGAACACCGCGACCTGCAAGTCCTACACCTATCTGTTCAACACCAAGACCTCGGAATATTTCCGCTGCCAGGTCTCGCTGGCGCTGACCCGCGACAACAAGGAGGTCATCAACGTCCAGACCGACGGCGGCTGCACCAAGAGGCCGCGCATCTTCGAGACTGACGGCAAATACGATTTCGACGCCACCGAGACCGAGCCGCCGAACACCAACTCGTTCTTCGGCCCCGGCGGCTATTCGATCTGGGCCGCCGATGTCGGCGCGCAGAAGGTGCGCGGCTGCATCACGATCTCCTCCGGCCTCGGCTCCGACATCTCCAAGTGCCTGGACATGACGTTCCAGTGAGGGCGCTGCGCCACCTCGCCGCACCGTCCGGTTCCCGAAAATCCAGCCGGAACGGCCATTTACCGCAGTCCTGTTTTGCCTTTTGGATGGGTTGACCCGCTCCCCTCATCCGGCCAATTTCCCGGCCGGTTTGGGGAGTACAACAACCATGAAACGGACTTTCTTCGGCGTGGCCGCGGCTGTGGCTCTGGCGGCGTCGGTGCCTTGCGCACATGCGCAATCCTTCATCAACGTGCTGACCGGCGGCACTTCCGGCGTCTATTATCCGCTCGGGGTCGCGATCGGAAAGATCTACGGCGACAAGATTCCGAACGTGAAGACGCAGGTTCAGGCCACCAAGGCGTCGGTCGAGAACCTCATCCTGCTGCAGCAGGGCCGCGGCGAGCTGGCATTCACGCTGGGCGACTCGCTCAAAGCGGCCTGGGACGGCGAGGAAGAGGCGGGCTTCAAGACCAAGCTCGACAAGCTGCGCACGATCGGCGCGATCTATCCGAACTACATCCAGATCGTCGCGACCGCCGAGAGCGGTATCAAGACGCTCGCCGATCTCAAGGGCAAGAGCCTGTCGGTAGGTGCGCCGAAGTCGGGCACCGAGCTGAATTCCCGCGCGATCCTCGCGGCCGCCGGCATGAGCTACAAGGACCTCGGCAAGGTCGAATACCTGCCGTTCGCCGAATCGGTCGATCTCATGAAGAACCGGCAGCTCGCCGCGACCCTGCAATCGGCCGGCCTTGGCGTTGCCTCGCTGAAGGACCTGTCGACCTCGAGCCCGATCACGGTGGTGTCGGTGCCGAAGGAGACCGTCGACAAGATCGGCCCGCCCTTCATCTCCGCGATCATTCCGGCCAACACCTATACGGGTCAGGACAAGGATGTGCCGACGGCTGCCGTCGTGAACTACCTCGTGACCAGCTCGGCCGTGTCGGACGATCTCGCCTACCAGATGACCAAGCTGGTCTACGAGTCGTTGCCGGAGCTCGCCAATGCGCATGCAGCCGGCAAGGAGATCAAGCTCGAGGCGGCGGCCAATGGCAGCCCGGTTCCGCTGCACCCCGGCGCGATCCGCTATTACAAGGAAAAAGGGCTGATCAAGTAATTCTCTTCGACGTCATTCCGGGGCGGCTCGTCAGAGCCGAACCCGGAATCTCGCCATTCCGGGTTCGATGTTGCGCATCGCCCCGGAATGACGAAGAGGGAGTTTCGCAAATGCCCGGGAAATCCCGGGCATGACGTTTTTTGGACGCTGTGCCAACGCTAAAGGCGCATGGGCAGGCTGGGGACGAGTTAAATGCTGGAAAAGGCAGAGGGCACCGAAGCTGCGCCCATCAAGGTCGAGTTCGACAATTTCGAGCACGGCTTTCCCGAGGGCTTTGGTCCGGGCTGGTGGGGCCAGCTCGCCTACTGGATCGGCATCGCGTTTGCGACCTTCCAGCTCTATGTCGCCGCCTTCAACTATCTGCCGAGCCAGGTGGTGCGCGGCGTCCATGTCGGCTTCCTGGTCCTGCTCACCTTCGGCCTGATCGCCAACTTCACCGCGAAGGGCGCTTTCGGTCGCGCGCTCGGTTGGGTGATCGGCGGCGCGGGTTTCTTCTGCGGCCTCTACCAATGGATCTTCTACGCGGATCTGATCGCGCGTGACGGCGATCCGACGCGGCTTGATCTCGTGGTCGGCACGCTGCTCGCGGTGCTGATCTTCGAGGGCACGCGGCGGCTGATGGGTGCGGCGCTGCCGCTGATGTGCGGCGCGTGTCTGGTCTACTGGTTCTTCGGCCAATACCTGCCGTCGCCGCTCAACCATCGCGGCTATGATTTCGACCAGATCGTCACGCATCTGTCGTTCGGCACCGAAGGTTTTTACGGCGTGCCGATCTACGTCTCGGCGACCTACATCTTCCTGTTCATCCTGTTCGGCTCGTTCCTGGAGCGCGCCGGCATGATCCAGTTGTTCACCGATGTTTCTCTGGGGCTGTTTGGCAGGACCCGCGGCGGACCTGCCAAGGTCGCGGTGTTTGCCTCGGGCATGATGGGCACGATCTCCGGATCGGGCGTTGCCAACGTCGTCACCGTCGGCCAGTTCACGATTCCCCTGATGATCAGGTTCGGCTATCGCCGCGCGTTCGCCGCGGGCGTCGAGGCGACGGCCTCGATGGGCGGACAGATCATGCCGCCAGTGATGGGCGCGGTCGCCTTCATCATGGCCGAAACGCTCGGCGTCCAATATTCGGAGATCGTCAGGGCGGCGGCGATCCCTGCGATCCTCTATTTCGCCTCAGCCTTCTGGATGGTGCATCTGGAAGCCGGCAAGCACGGCCTTGTCGGCATGAAACGCTCGGAGATCCCCAACGCCTGGAAGGCCCTGGTGACGCGCTGGTACCTCGTGCTGCCGCTGGCGGCGCTGGTCTACATGCTGTTCGAAGGTTTTACGCCGCTCTATGCCGGCAGCATGGGCCTCGCTCTGACCGTGGCGCTGATCCTGGGCACCAGCATCACCGCCGGCGTGCCGGCGACGGTCGTCCGCTACATCTTCTGGATCGGCCTTGCGCTCGTCGTCGCCGCGCTGTCGCGGGACGGCCTGCAGATCGTGCCGGTCGCTTGCGTCGTGGTCGGGCTGATCGTGATCACCGCCTTCGTGCGCGGCGGCTTTGCGGCCTTGCGCGCCTGCCGCGATGCTTTGGCCGAGAGCGCGAAATCCGCCATCACGGTTGGCATGGCCTGCGCCATCGTCGGCGTCATCATCGGCATGATGTCGCAGACCGGTGTCGGCACCATTTTCGGCGGTTGGGTGATCGGGCTCGGCGAGAAGAGCCTGTTCCTGGCACTGGTCATGACCATGCTGCTGTCGATCCTGCTCGGTACCGGCATTCCGACCATCCCGACCTACATCATCACCGCTGCGCTTGCCGCGCCGGCGTTGGCAAAGCTGGGGGTACCGCTGATCGCGAGCCACATGTTCGCGTTCTACTACGGTATCATGGCCGATCTCTCGCCGCCCGTCGCGCTCGCGGCGCTTGCCGCGGCGCCGATCGCCAAGGAGAATCCGGACAAGATCGGCTGGGAGGCGATGCGCATCGCGCTTGCCGGTTATGTCATTCCCTTCATCTTCGTCTACTCGCCGGCCTTGATGCTGCAGGCCGGCGATCCCATGGCGGCCAAGCTAGGCTTCTACGGCGCGGTAGCCCTCGCGAGCTTCAAGGCGCTGGTTGCGATCGCGCTGTTCGGCATGGTCGCGATCGGCTTCCTGTTCACGCGGCTGACGCTGATCGAGCGCCTGATCGCGCTCGGCGCCGCGTTCTGCCTGCTCGGCGAATTCCCGTTCAGCGACACCGCGGGTTTTGTGCTCGCTGCGGCGCTGGCGCTGTGGCAATGGCGGCAGCGCCCGCCGGTGACTGTCGAGGCGGTGTGAGCCTCTGCCTCGCAACAGCCGGCAGCGTGAAAGCGCTCGCGCTGTCCGCCTTCACGCTGGTGTGGACGCATTCGATCGCGAAGGTCGATTGGCAGGAGGACTGGCGCGTCACGCGCGCCGGTCTCGAACTGGTGCAGGCCCGCGTCAAGGGCACCGGCCCCGGCATGGAGCCGCCGCCCGAGGCGCGGCTCGTTGGCGGCTGGTTTCAATGGCGGCCGAACCGCGCACCGATGCCGGAGGTCGTGCTCGGCAATTCCGGCGCGGCCGGCGAATGGCGGCTGTGCCATAATGGAAGCTGCCGCACGCTTTCGGAGATTGTCGGCCATCCCGTCGGTGCTAACGTCACCACGATGAAGGTTTGCGAAGATCCGTAGCCCGGATGAGCGCAGCGACATCCGGGAACAGTGGCCCCGGATATCGCTGCGCTCATCCGGGCTACAATCAGAACAACAACAAAGGAGAATCCCGATGGATCGGCTCAAGGGCAAGGTTGCGATGGTGGTGGGGGCCGGCTCGATCGGCCCCGGCTGGGGCAACGGCAAGGCCACCGCGGTGACCTTTGCGCGCGAGGGCGCGCTGGTGTTTTGCGTCGACCGCAATGCCGCTGCGGCCGCGGAGACCGCGAAGATTATCAATGACGAAGGCGGCAAGGCGACGGCGTTCACGGCCGATGTCTCGCGGCCGGCCGAGATCGAGGCGATGGTCGCATCGTGCCTGAAAGCCCACGGACGGATCGACGTGCTCGACAACAATGTCGGCATCGCGGAGATGGGCAGCGTGGTCGATGTCAGCGAGGAGAGCTGGGACCGCGTCTTCACCGTCAACCTCAAGAGCGCTTATCTCACCATGAAGCACGTCATCCCCGTGATGGTGAAGCAGGGGAGCGGCTCGATCATCAACATCTCCTCGATCGCCTCGATCCGCCATGTCGGGATTTCCTACGTCAGCTACAACGCCAGCAAGGCGGCGATGAACCAGTTGACGCGCTCCACCGCGATCGAGTTCGCGAAGCACCATGTGCGTGTGAATGCGATCCTGCCCGGTCTGATGAAGACGCCGATGGTCGAGCATTCCGCAGGGCTGGCCAACAGCTACGCCAAGGGCGATGTCGAGGCGATGTGGCGGGCCCGCGATGCCCAGGTGCCGATGGGGCACATGGGCGAGGCATGGGACGTGGCGAATGCTGCGCTGTTCCTGGCGTCGGACGAGTCGAAATACGTGACCGGGATCGAGCTCGTCGTGGACGGCGGGATCACATGCAAGGCGGGGGCGTAAGCGCCGCCTCACACTCCGCTGTCGTCCCGGGGCGCGCAAAGCGCGAACCCGGGACGACACCGAGAGCTACTGTGCCAGCGCGAGGATGCCGCCGGCAAACGCGTGCCAGGCCGCCGTCTCGCTGATCGGCCAGTTCAAGAACTTCACCGCCAGCAGCGCGAGCGTGCCGTATATATAGACGGGATGCACGCGGCCTTCGCTGCGCCAGTCGCGGACCATGGCAACGACGAGCAGAAGGCAGGCGACCACGGCCGGCGCGATCGTGACCGGCACCGGCGGCGGGCCCGGCGGTCCTGGCGGCGCGAGGAAGGTGAGAAACCAGCGCGCGATCGCGGCGTCGAGGATCGAGACAGCGGCGAGCAGCATCAGGCGCTTGTGGACCTCGGGCCGTCTCGTATTCACGATCGCGAGCACGAACACCACTGCGAAGAACGCAATTCCGCTCATTGGCACGATCGAGAAGCCGACGCCGGCCTCCTTCTGCCCGAGCGCGGCCGCGTGCTGCATCACGTGAACGGAGGCAAGGAAGCCGAAGATCGTCATCGCCGTCGCCAGCGACACGCCGGCGATGCCGAGCGAGCGATGGTTGACGACCCGGCCCGAGGCAGCGAGCCAGCTCTGGAGCACGAAATAGAGCGACCAGGTGAAGAACAAGAGCCCGTGAAAATGAATCACGGGACTGGCCGAGAGCGTCCGGTTGGCGAGGGGGATCCAGTAGGTCGGTGCGAAGCCGAGGAAAGCAGTGGCGGCGCAGGCCAGCGACATGTGGAAGTAAAAATATCGTGCAGGCGACGCATCACGCGCGCGAACACGACGGTCGTCGATCAAGGTCGTCATCTCGAGTAAGTCTGGAGAGGAAGGGATCGGTTCAACACCGCTGTCGCCGCGAAATGACGTAAAGCACCGATCCAGGGCCCATAACCACAGGATTGTGTTTGGCGAAGGCCCGGGTTACCAACCTCGTGTCATAAGCACGCCCTGTGGCTATGTCTTCCGGCTTTCGCCGGGACGACGAGAATCATCCGCCCGCGCTCAATTCTGCGCGATCCAGCTCTTCCTCGATCCGATGAAACGCGTCGTCGCCGATCACCTCGGTGGCGCGGAGATCGAAGATCGATTTGCGCGCAGCCTCGATGGCACGGAGGCGCAGCGCATCGGCGGGCAATCGGCCGTTGGTGACGCCGCCGTTCGGATCGTTCTCGGCCTGCATCAGGACCGCGCGATATTCGAGCCGCAGGATTTCCGCTTCCTCCGACGGATCGTCCTCGATCGTATCGAGCGCGGCGCGATAGGCCACCGCGCGTGCGCGGGCGACCTCGATACTGACCGGATCGTCGTCCCTAAGGCCAAAGGCCAGGATCAGCGGCCGCAAGGTCAGGCCCTGGATGATCAGCGATCCCAGCACCACCGCAAAGGCGATGAAGACGATGAAGTCGCGATAGGGAAAGTTCTCCGGCAGGGCAAAGGCGGTCGCGAGCGTGACGAGGCCGCGCATGCCGCACCAGGAAATGATGAGGCCGCCCTTGGCCGAGGCGACCTGCTTCGGATCCTTCGGATGATAGATCCCGTGGGCGACCAGCACGCGCAGCGTGGTGCGATAGAACGTGATCCAAAGCAGCCGCACTAGCACCACCGTGAGCAGGATCCAGGCCGCGGCCACGCAATATTCCCAGCGCACTTCCGCATCGAGGCGCGTCCAGATCGGGCGCATCTGCATGCCGATCAGCATGAAGGCAAGCACGTTGAGGACGAATACGATCGTCTCCCACACCGCATAGGAGGGTACCCGCAGCCGTGCCGGCATGCGCGCCCCGGCCGTGCGCGCGACGGTGATGGCGTAGACGACGATGGTGAGGATGCCGGAGAGACCGAGATGCTCGGCGGCAATCCAGACCATGAAGGTGGTGGCGAATTGCACGATGATCGCGCTTGGCGCTTCCTTCACGCGCTCCAGGAACAGCGGGATGATGCGCCCGGCGAGAAGACCGGCGAGGACGCTCCCGACCAGCCCGAGCGCAATCGTCGGCGCGACCTCGCTCCACTTCAGGTGCTCCATGACGACCGCGCCGACCGCGATGCGATAGATCAGCAGCGCGCTGGCGTCATTGAGCAGACTCTCGCCCTCCAGCACCTTGACCATGCGGTAGGGCAGCTTGACCTGGCTCAGGATGGCGACAGCTGCCGCAGCATCGGGCGGCGCCACGATGGCGCCGAGCGCGATCGCGGCGGCCCAGGGCATGTCAGGCATCAGCCGGTGCGCGACGAAGGCCACGCCCACCGTGGTCAGGCCGACCGCGGCCACTACCAGGGTCGACACCGGAACCCAGTTGTTGCGCAAGTCGCGCAGCGAGGTGTCGAAAGCGGCATCCATCAGCACCGGTGCGACAAAAAGCGCCAATGCCAGGTCGGGTTCGAGCGTCCAGGACGGGCTGTTGGGCACGAAGGCGATCAGGGCACCGCCGATGGCGAGAAAGGTCGGGTAGGGGACCTTGATCCGCCGCGCCAGCGCCGATAATGCAACGGCGCCGAGCAGGAGCGCGATGATCCATTCGAATGTCGACACGATGATCCCCGAAACCGATTTGAGCGACGCCACAACGTAGCACCAATCCGGCCGTAATGATGGATAGTGCAAGTCCAAGGCAAGACCTTCCGACTGCAACGAGCATGCGTTCTTTTCTCATTCAACTGACAGGCGCCGGACTGCTTTGCGCGCTCTCGCTCGCGGCGGCCCAAGCCGCGACCGGCGGCGAGCCGGTCGCGGTGCCGCAGATCGACGTCGCGCCTTGTCTTGCGGCCGCCGCAGCCGACGACATCGACAAGGCGGTCACGGCCTGTGCGGCCGTGATCGACAACGAGAAGACGGCGAAGGGGGATCTGGTCAAGGCGCTGATCGCGCGCGGCGCGCTCTATGCACGGCGCGGCCAGATCGACCGCGCGATCGCCGACGACAGCCGTGCACTTCTGCTCGACCCCGGCCTCGCGGACCTCTTCAACGCGCGCGGCGAGCTCTGGTTGAAGAAGGGCGACAAGCCCAAGGCGGTGCAGGATTTCGGTGCGGCGCTCAGGCTCGATCCGAACCACGAGAAGGCCAAGGCCAACCACAAGAGGATGGCGCGCGAGCTCGAGCGGATCGGGGCGCAGATGGCGGTTGCCGGCAAGCCGAGCTTCAATTGCGCGCGAGCGCGCCGTGCGGTGGAACGGGCGATCTGCGGCAATCGCGAGCTCGCCGATCTCGACCGGGAGATCTTTGCGTCCAACGCCCGCGTGATCCGCGAGGCGCGCAATCCGGGCGAAGCCAAGGACCTTCAGCGCGCGCAGGAAGATTTCATTGCCCGCCGCAATGCCGAATTCGGGCGGCCGGGTTATGATCTCAAAAAGGCGATGCAGGAGCGGCTGCAGCGGCTGAACGGGGTGGACGGCGACTAAGGCGCCTTCGTCTGAAGAAAGGTACTGATGCCCGGGCTCGTTCTGCCTTCCGGGCCGACTGAACTTCGGCCCAGCAGGCCGGACAGTCGCGTCCCTGACGGTGTGCACAGTGCCGATTTGAACCCATCCCTTGCCCGCCGCGACAACGGTGAGAACCCGACGTCACGGAGCCCTATGCCATGTGCGGCACCCATTCTTCCGCGCAAATGCCCCCGTTTGCCAAAATCTCGCTCCGCGCCTTCTTTCTCGGCGCGGCCATGAGTCTTGCTCTGATCGGCCCGACCTCCGCCGGCACCGATTGCGTGCTGGGCAGCAAGGCTGCTCCCGCGGAGCTGATCTCCGCGTGCAGTGCCATCATCGACCAGACGGCAAATGCCGCGCCTGACCGCTCCATGGCGCTCGTTGCTCGCGCCGACGCCAATGCGCGAACGTCCGGCGGCCTCTCGCAGGCCCTGCGCGATCTGGACCGCGCCATCGCGCTCGACGGCAAGAACGCAAAGGCCTGGCGCGTGCGCGGCGACCTCCTGCGCGAGGCGGGCGGCGACCTCAATCGCGCCGCGGCAGATCTGACCAAGGCGATCGAGCTCGATCCGAAGGATGCGGAATCTTACGAGCTGCGCGGCGTCGTCTACACCAATCAGCGGCGGCTCGACCGCGCGCTCGCCGATTACGACCAGGCGATCAAGTTGAAGCCGGACAACGCGCAAGCCTGGTCCGACCGCGGCGTGGCCTATTATCTCGGCGGCGACAACGAGAAGGCGATCAGGAATTTCGACGAGGCGCTGCGGCTGGAGCCCGACCGGGCGCGCACTTACACCAATCGCGGTGCGGCGTACAAGAAGCTCGGCCAGCTCGACAAGGCGGTCGCCGACGACGGCGAGGCGATCAGGCTCGATCCGAAGGTGCCGGAATATTACGACAATCGCGGCCTGACCTATGCCGCGATGGGCGAGTACGACAAGGCGATTGCCGATTACGACCAGGCAATCCGGCGGGAGCAGCGCGCCAACTTCCTGACCAACCGCGGCGATTCCTATCAGTTCAAGGGTGAGCTCGGGGCGGCGCTGAGCGACTATGAGGCTGCGCTGAAGCTCGATCCGAACTTCGCAAAGGCCTACAACAACCGCGCCGTGCTCTACAAGAAGATGGGCGAGCGCAGGAAGGCGCTGGCCGATTATGAGATGGCGCTCAAGCTGGACCCCGGCAACGAGAACGCGGCAAACGGCCGCCGCAGCATGATCGCCGAGATCGCGAAGTTCGGCGCCGAGCCACCGCGTGCTCTGAATGCGGAGGCGGGTAACGGCCCGTCCTTCGATTGCGCCACCGCGAAGCGCGAGGTCGAGAAGGTGATCTGCGCCGATCCCCAGCTCGGCGTGCTGGATCGTCAGATCGCCGAGACCTATGAACGTGTGCTGCGGATCTCGAAAGGACGTTCCGCGGGCGACCTGCGCAAGACCCAGCGTGCCTTCCTCACGACCCGCAATGCCGGCTTTGGCCGCCCTGGCTATGATCTGAAGAAGATCATGCAGGATCGCTTGCAGCGGCTGAACGCACTGCAAAGCTGAGAGGCGGTTCGTCTCCCTCGCCCCGTAAGGACCGGGGCAGGGATAAGACGTTCTTTTCGGCTTGAACAGCGGCCCGTTCCCGGGAAAATACCCGCCAAACAAGACCGGCACTTGATCCTGGTCATGGCGGGACGCTCGTCCTGTCGTCAGGTCAGGGCCAGGCGAGCAGCGGGAACGGGAGCGCGGGAATGAAGGTCCAGGGCAAGAGTCTCTATCACGACGTCCATGCGCGCTCGCTGGCGGATCCGCAAGGGTTCTGGGCCGAGGCGGCCAAGGAGATCGACTGGATCGAGCCGCCCAAGACCGTCTTCGATGCCACGCAAGGAACCTACGGCCGGTGGTTTGACGGCGGCGTGGTCAATACCTGCTACAACGCACTCGACCGCCATGTCGAACGCGGCCGCGGCGAGCAGGTCGCGCTGATCCATGATTCTCCGCTGACGAACAGCGTCACCGAATTCACCTACGCCGAGCTCCTGAAGGAGGTGCAGGCGCTCGCCGCCATCATGCAGGATTTCGGCGTCGCCAAGGGCGAACGCGTCATCCTCTATATGCCGATGGTGCCCGAGGCGGTGGTCGCGATGCTCGCCTGCGCGCGCATCGGCGCGGTGCATTCCGTGGTGTTCGGCGGCTTTGCCGCCAAGGAGCTCGCCACCCGCATCGACGACGCCCAGCCCAAGCTCATTCTCTCCGCCAGCTGCGGCATCGAGCCCGGCCGTATCGTGCAGTACAAGCCGCTGCTCGACGAGGCCATCAGGCTCGCGAGCACGAAGCCGAAGGCCTGCATCGTGCTGCAACGTCCGCAGCACACCTGCGACCTGACCCCGGGGCGCGACTACGATTGGGCGAGCCTGCGCCGCAAGGCGCTGAATGACGGCAAGGTGGCGCCTTGCGTGCCTGTCGCCGCCACCGATCCGCTCTACATCCTCTACACGTCGGGCACCACGGGCATTCCCAAGGGCGTGGTGCGCGACAATGGCGGGCACCTCGTCGCGGTGAAATGGTCGATGTTCAACCTCTATGGCGTCAAGCCGGGTGAGGTCTGGTGGTGCGGCTCCGACATCGGCTGGGTGGTCGGCCACAGCTACATCGTCTACGGCCCGCTGCTGCACGGCGCGACCTCGATCATGTATGAGGGCAAGCCGGTCGGCACGCCCGATGCCGGTGCGTTCTGGCGCGTGATCTCGGAGCACAAGGCAGTTGCCTTCTTCACCGCGCCGACCGCGTTCCGCGCGATCCGGAAAGAGGATCCGGAAGGAAAGTTCATCCGGCAATACGACCTCTCCACATTCCGCACGCTGTTCCTCGCCGGCGAGCGTGCCGATCCGCCGACCGTGGAATGGGCGGAGCAGCAGCTGAAGGTGCCGGTGATCGATCATTGGTGGCAGACCGAGACCGGCTGGTGCATCGCCGGCAATCCGGTCGGTCTCGGCATGCTGCCGGTGAAGCACGGCTCGCCGACGGTGCCGATGCCGGGCTATCAGGTCGACGTGGTCGACGAGGCGGCAAAGCCGGTCGGCCCCAACACGATGGGCTCGATCGTCATCAAGCTGCCGATGCCGCCGGGCTGCCTGCCGACGCTGTGGAATCAGGACGCGCGCTTCAGGGAAGCGTATTTGAGCGAATTCCCCGGCTATTACAAAACCTCCGACGCCGGCTACAAGGACGAGGACGGCTATGTCTTCGTCATGGGCCGCACCGACGACATCATCAACGTCGCCGGCCATCGTCTCTCCACCGGCGGCATGGAGGAGATTTTGGCCTCGCATCCGGACGTGGCCGAATGCGCCGTGCTCGGTGTCAAGGACGCGATCAAGGGCGAGGTGCCCTGCGGCTTCCTGGTGCTGAAGGCGGGCGTGACGCGTGCGCCTGCCGAGATCGAGAAGGAGATCGTCGCGCTGGTGCGCGACAGGCTCGGCCCGGTCGCCGCCTTCAAGCTGGCGATCACCGTCGGCCGCCTGCCCAAGACACGCTCCGGAAAGATCCTGCGCGGCACCATCAAGAAGATCGCCGACGGCGAGGCCTGGACCATGCCGGCGACGATCGAGGATCCCAAGGTGCTGGACGAGATCGGCGATGCGCTGAAGGGGCGGGTGTGAGGTTTGGGCTTCGGTTGTCATGCCAATGAGGCGCGACACCGTTGCACCAGCTTCCGCTGTCATCACCCGCGAAAGCTGGTGATCCAGTATTCCAGCGACGGCAATGCTAGAGCCGAGAGGCCGCGGCGAACTGGATTCCCCGCCTTCGCGGGGAATGACTGTGGGCGGGAACGGCGTCCAGCGACTTACATTCTCCGCATTCCGCGCTAAACAGGGTCGCCAACAGGGGACCTCATATGCCACTCGCCACCGCCTCGCGCCTGCTCACGGCGGTTCTGCTCGCCATCGCTCTCTCCGCCTGCTCCGCGCGCTATCAAACGCCGGTGGCGGTGGGCGGCGACGATGACGACGCGGTCTGCCAGAGCCGGGGCTATGCGCAAGGTTCGCCGGAATACGTGGCCTGCCGCAAGGACCGCGACGTCCAGCGCAATGCGGCCGTCGCCCGCGCCGACCGCCGCCAGCGCGATCTCGGCGAATACATGCTGAACAATCCCGTGCGGCCGTGATGCCGTTCGGCACGATCGTGCCGCAGCGCTCGCGTGCGGTCGCGTTTTCCGTCGCGACAAGAGATGGTTGAAGGAGAACGCAGACGGTTATCCCGCGTGCACCGTCCGCGGATGCCGCTCATGCAACAGCTTCGCCAGCGCGTCCCGATCGCCGGGGCGGTCCTTGACGGCAAGCTCGAACAGAGTTTCCTGGATATCCCGGGGCATGTCGCCCCACGCTGCCAGGACGGCGCGTCCCAGCATCGGAGCAAAATGGTTCTCGTCGTCCCGCATGGCTGATCCTCCGCGCTGGAAACAATGCAAGGTCAACCGCATCGTTCCCGGCGGAGCATGATCCGGAGCAGTGTGCAGCGGTTTTGGCGAGGATCACGCTCAAACAAAAACGAAAGCGCGATGACCTCGTCGCGCTTTCCTCCCACCGCGGAAGTTCCGCTCCCAAACGAAAACGCGACGGATCGCTCCGCCGCGTTCGAACCGGATACGGGACAGGGAAGGAAGACTACTCCTCCTCTTCCTCCTGCTTCTTGCCGCCGAGCGTCTTCAGCTTGGCGAACACGGCGTCGACATTGAGGTCGTCGCTGGATTTCTCCGCCGGCTCGTACTCGTCCTTGCGGGTGGTCTCGGAGGCCGGCAGCAGGGTGGCGCCACCATAGGCCGCGTCGATCGGCTTTTCCTTGGCGGCGCGCTGCACCTCGAAATCGAGCTCGATCTGCGAGCAGAGACCGAGGGTGACAGGGTCGATCGGGGTCAGGGACGATGTGTTCCAGTGGGTGCGGTCGCGCACGCTCGCGATCGTGCTCTTGGTGGTGCCGACCAGGCGCATGATCTGGGCGTCCTTCAGCTCCGCATGGTTGCGCAGCAGCCAGAGGATGGCGCTCGGACGCTCATGGCGGCGCGAGACCGGGGTGTAGCGCGGGCCCTTGCGCTTGGGCTGCGGCGGCAGCACCACCTTGCTCTCCTGGAGGCGGAGCCGGTAGTCCGGGTTGTTTTCGCCCTTTTCGATCTCTTCGCGGGTCAGCTGGCCGTTGGAGAGGGGATCCATGCCCTTGATGCCCTGGGCAGCGTCGCCGTCGGCAATCGCACGCACCTCGAGGGGATGCATCTTGGTGAAATCGGCGACCTGGTCGAAGGTCAGCGCTGTGTTGTCGAGCAGCCAGACGGCGGTCGCCTTGGGCATCAGAGGTGCGTTGCTCATGGCAAATCTCCTTTGTGCTTCGCCCACCCCTCTGGAGGCGAAACCGGTGGTCATCAGCGATGACAGGGAATTCGCGCTATATAAGCCCGGAGGGGGTGGACACGCAATGGTTCTGCTATAGATAGTGCCTTGACAGCGCCCGAAAGGGGGCCCCAATTCCGTTGAACCGCCGTAAGGTTCAAGCCGACCCTTTTAAGCCTATTCCATCCATCGACCGCCCCCGCCAGAAGGCGAAACGGGTGATTCGGTCCCGAGATCGCTCAATGTCAGCCAAACCAGACCTCAAGATCGTGCTTTGTTCTCCCCGCGGCTTCTGTGCCGGCGTGGTCCGGGCGATCGACACCGTGGAACGGGCGCTCGATAAGTACGGCGCCCCCGTCTATGTTCGCCACGAGATTGTGCACAACAAATACGTCGTCGACGGGTTGAAGAAAAAGGGCGCCATCTTCGTCGAAGAGTTGGCGGAAATCCCCGAGAACACGACCGCTCCGGTGGTGTTCTCGGCCCATGGCGTCCCGAAATCGGTTCCGGCCGATGCCCAGTCGCGCAATCTGTTCTCGCTGGATGCGACCTGCCCGCTGGTGACCAAGGTGCACCGCGAGGCCGCGATCCACTTCAAGCGGGGCCGCGAGATCTTCCTGATCGGCCATTCGCATCACCCCGAAGTGGTCGGCACTCTCGGCCAGCTTCCGGTCGGCGCCGTGACCTTGATCGAGACCGCCGAGGACGCCAAGACCATCACGCCGAAGAACCCTGACAATCTCGCCTTCGTGACCCAGACCACGCTGTCGATCGACGACACCGCGGAGATCGTGGCGCTGCTCAAGGAGCGCTTCCCGAACATCAACGGCCCGCACAAGGAAGACATCTGCTACGCCACCACCAACCGCCAGCTCGCGGTGAAGAAGGTGGCGCCGGTGGTGGACGCCTTGATCGTGGTCGGCGCGCCGAACTCGTCGAACTCGCAGCGCCTGCGCGAGGTCGCCGAGCGCGAGGGCTGCAGGATCGCGGTGCTGGCGCAGCGCGCCACCGACATCGACTGGGACAAGTTCGGCAACATCGCGAGCCTCGGCATCACCGCGGGCGCATCCGCGCCCGAAGTGATCGTCGAGGAGATCATGGACGCGTTCGCCGAGCGCTACACGCTGCATGTGGAGACGGTCTCGGCTGCGGAAGAGAACGAGTTCTTCCCGCTGCCGCGTCAGGTGCGCCCCGAAGCCGCCGCCGAGTAAACCTTTATGGCGGTCTACACCGACGTCGCCGCCGACGAGCTTGCGGATTTTCTGAAGCAATACCATCTCGGCGAATTGCTCTCCTACAAGGGCATCGCCGAGGGCGTCGAGAATACCAACTTCCTGCTGCACACCAGCCAGGGGTCGTTCATCCTTACGCTCTATGAGAAGCGCGTGGCGAAGAACGATCTGCCGTTCTTCCTCGCGCTGATGACGCATCTCGCCGAGCATGGCGTCACCTGCCCGTTGCCGGTGAAGGGAAGCGACGGTGAGGCGCTGCGCGAGCTGTCGGGCCGGCCGGCCGCGATCATCACCTTTCTCGAAGGCGTCTGGCCGCGCAAGCCGAACGCAGCCCATTGCGCCGGCGTCGGCGAGGGGCTGGCGAGGATGCATCTGGCCGGCGCCAATTTCGCGGTTCGGCGCGCCAATGCGCTCTCGGTCTCCGGCTGGCGGCCGCTGTTCGATGCGGCTGCAAGCCGTGCCGACGAGGTGCAGCCGGGCCTGCGCGGTTTTCTTTCCGCCGAGCTCGATCATCTCTCGAGCGGGGTCTGGCCCACCGGTCTGCCCGAGGGCGTGATCCACGCCGACCTCTTCAACGACAACGTCTTCTTTCTCGGCGACCGGCTCTCGGGCATCATCGACTTCACCTTCGCCTGCAACGACATGCTGGCCTATGACGTCGCGATCTGCCTCAACGCCTGGTGCTTCGAGCCGGACCATTCCTTCAACGTCACCAAGGCGCGCGCCTTCCTCAATGCCTATGGCCGGGTGCGAAAGCTCACCATGGCGGAAGAGGCGGCGCTGCCGCTGCTCGCGCGCGGCGCGGCGATCCGTTTCCTGCTGACGCGGCTGGTCGACTGGCTCAACGTGCCGCCCGGCGCGCTGGTGAAGCCGAAGGATCCCTTGGAATATGTCCGCAAGCTGCGCTTCCACCAGAGCGTGACGAGCGTGCGCGATTACGGGCTGATGCCGTCAGGACTGGTCGCGTGAGCGAGCTTCCCAAGGTCACGATCTATACCGATGGCGCCTGCTCGGGAAATCCCGGGCCCGGCGGCTGGGGTGCGATCCTGAAGTTCGGCGACAAGGAGAAGGAGCTGAACGGCGGCGAGCGCCACACCACCAACAACCAGATGGAATTGATGGCGGCGATCTCCGCGCTCGAAGCGCTGAAGAAGCCGTGCACCGTCGACCTCTACACCGACAGCCAATATGTCCGTCAGGGCATCACGGGGTGGATCCACGGCTGGAAGCGTAACGGCTGGCGCACCGCCGATAAGAAGCCGGTGAAGAATGTCGAGCTGTGGCAGCGCCTGGATGCCGCGCTGAAGCAGCACGAGGTCCGCTGGCACTGGGTCAAGGGCCACGCCGGGCACCCCGAGAACGAGCGCGCCGATCAGCTGGCGCGGGACGGGATCGTGAAGGCAAGGACGCAGCAGAGGGTGGGCGAGTAAGGCGCCGCATTTCGCTTGTGCCGTCGTCTCGCGCCCCAATCCCCGCCGTCATCCCGGCGAAGGCCGGGTTCCATAACCACAGGATCAAGTTTGGCGAATACTCGTGGTTGCCAGCTCGCGCCGCAACTCTACCCTGGGAGTATGGGTCCCGGCCTTCGCCGGGACGACACCGAGAATGTGGCTAAGAGCGGGCCGCCTACAGCTGCCCGAGCAGCGTATCGCCGCCGGAAACCTCGACCTTGCCGGGCATCGCCTCGAGGTTCAGCTTCTTGACCACGCCGTCCTCGACCAGCATCGAGTAGCGCTTGGAGCGGATGCCGAGGCCGTTGGCGGAGGCGTCCAGCTCCATGCCGATCGCCTTGGCGAACTCGGCGTTGCCGTCGGCGAGGAAGATGGCCTCGTCGCGCTGGTCGGTATCGCGCTTCCAGGCGTTCATGACGAAGGCGTCGTTGACCGAGACGATGGCGATGGTCTCGACGCCCTTGTCCTTCATGGCGTAGGCGTTGAGGAAGATGCTCGGCAGATGCATCTTGTGGCAGGTGCCGGTATAGGCGCCGGGCACCGCGAACAGCGCCACCTTCTTGCCCTTGAAGATATCGTCGGTGGTCTTCACCTGCGGGCCTTCCGCCGTCATCACGCGGAATTTCGCCTCGGGCAGCTTGTCGCCAGTCTGGATCGCCATCGTCAGTCTCCCTGAATTTCGGTCCCGCTTTTTAGACCGTGGCGCGGGCCTGCACAATATTGCCGGTGGCGGAAGCGGCGGGGCTGCCGCCGTTCACTGCGATGTCATCAGCCGGCAAAACCGCCGCCGTCGAGGAAGGCCTGCTCCTCTTCGGTGGTGTCGCGGCCGAGCAGACGGTTGCGGTGGGGAAAGCGGCCGAACCGCTCGATGATGTCGGCGTGCTCGCGCGCATATTTCAGGTTCTCGGCATTGTCGGTGCTCTCAAACAGCGCGACGCAATGCAGCTGGTCGGCCAGGTGCTCGGAATGCATGAAAGGCAGATAGAGGAATTCGAGCAGGACAGGATCGACCCTGCGGTCGACGGCCTTCGCGATGGCGCGGCGGGCGACGTCGCGGGCTCGCGCGTCGCTGGCAAAGGCCTGCGGCGTGCCGCGAAACATGTTGCGGGGAAATTGGTCGAGCACGATGACGAGCGCGAGCGCGCCGTCGTCGCTGGCCTCCCATGACGTGAGCTCGCCACCCGCCGCCTTCTGCCACAAAGCGAGAAAGCGGCGCCTGATCTCTGCATCGAAGGCGTCGTCGTGCTCGTACCAATGCTCGCGACCGGCCTTTCGCCAGAAGGCGAGAATGCCTGACGGCGTGATGTCGTCGGCCTCCAGCATGAATGCAAGGCGGCCTTACGCCGCCTCCGCCTTCTTCTCGTCGCGCAGCTGCCGGCGCAGGATCTTGCCGACATTGGTCTTCGGCAGGTCGTTGCGGAATTCGATGTGCTTGGGCACCTTGTAGCCGGTGAGCTGCTCCTGGCAGAACTTGATCACGCTTTCCGCCGTCAGGTTCGGGTCTTTCTTGACGATGAAGGCCTTCACCGCCTCGCCCGATTTGGAATCGGGGATGCCGATCACGGCGCATTCGAGCACGCCCGGATGGCTCGCGATCACTTCCTCGATCTCGTTGGGGTAGACGTTGAAGCCGGAGACCAGGATCATGTCCTTCTTGCGGTCCACGATCTTGGTGTAGCCCTTCTCGTCCATGATGCCGATGTCGCCGGTGCGAAAATAACCGTCCGCGGTCATCACCTTCGCGGTTTCTTCCGGCCTGTTCCAGTAACCCGACATCACCTGCGGGCCCTTGGCGCAGATCTCGCCGGCCTGGCCGAGCGGCAGCTCGTTGCCGTCGTCGTCGCGGATCGAGATCCAGGTCGAGGGCACGGGAATGCCGATCGACCCCGAGAACTCGGTCGTGGTCGCGGGATTGCAGGTCAGCGTCGGCGAGGTCTCCGACAGGCCGTAGCCTTCGGCGATGAAGCAGCCGGTCACCGCCTTCCACTGCTCGGCCACCGGGCGCTGCACCGCCATGCCGCCGCCGTTGGAGATCTTCAGCTTGGAGAAATCGAGCTTCTTGAAATCAGGATGATGCATCAGCCCGTTGTAGAGCGTGTTCACGGCCGGGAAGCTGTTGACCTGGTATTTCGCCAGCTCCTTGACGAAGCCTGCGATGTCGCGCGGATTGGGGATCAAGAGATTGCAACCGCCGGCGCGCACCGCCAGCAGGTAGCAGGCCGTCAGCGCGAAGATGTGATAGAGCGGCAGCGCACAGACGATCATGAGCTGATCGACATGCGGCGGCGCGGCGAGCGCCGGCTGGAGCCAGGCGTCGTTCTGCAGGACGTTGGCGACGATGTTGCGGTGGAGCAGGGTGGCGCCCTTGGAGACGCCGGTGGTGCCGCCGGTATATTGCAGGAAGGCGACGTCGCCGGGCGACAGCTTCGGCTTGTTGAAGGTCATGCCGCGGCCGGCCGAGAGCGCGTCGTTGAAGGACACCGCGCCCGGCAGCGACCAGGCCGGAACCATCTTCTTGACGCGGCGGACGACGAGATTGACGATCACGCCCTTGAAGCCGAGCAGGTCGCCCATGCTGGCGACGATGACGTGCTTGACCTGAGTCCTGGCGATCACCTGCTCGACGGTGTGCGCGAAGTTCTCCAGCACGATGATGGCCTCGGCGCCGGAATCCTTGAGCTGATGCTCGAGCTCGCGCGGGGTATAGAGCGGATTGACGTTGACCACCGCGAAACCGGCGCGCAGCACGGCGGCCGTCGCGACCGGATATTGCAGCACGTTCGGCATCATGATGGCGACGCGCGCGCCGCGCTGCAGTCCGCGGCCCTGCAAATAGGCAGCGAGCGCAACCGACATCTGGTCGAGGTCGCGATAGCTGATCGACTTGTCCATGCAAATGAACGCCTTGCGGTCGGCGAACTTGGTGAAGCTCTCCTCCAGCAGGTCGACCAGCGATGCGTATTGCGTCGGCTCGATATCGGCGGGCACGCCGGGCGGATATTGCTTGAGCCAGATGCGCTCCATGGAAACTCCCCTCATCTCACTGAGCCCGTTGTGTCTCGGGATTGCCTCATTGCCGCCAGTATCGAGCTTGCCGGAACGCGTGGCAAGCGGTCGAGGCTTAGGGCAAAGGTCGGGGAGGAGCTACTGGAATCGTCGCAAACCGCGCTGCCGCAGGTGCGAAGTGCGGGCGCGGTCGAGCTCCGAGGGGCCGCTAACTGTTGTTGGCGGGCTTGGCCACGGGCTTGGTCGCGGCGGGGTTAGTTGCCGCAGGGTTAGTTGCGGCCTTGGGCTTGGCGGGCTTGGGAGCCTGATCGCCGGTGGCCGCGGGCTTGGCGGCAGGTTTCGCCGCCGCATCGGGCTTCGCCGCGGCATGCTTGGCCCCGGCGGGCTTGGCTGCGGTCTTGGCGTCGCTCTTGGTATCGGGCTTGGAGGCGGCAGGCTTGGCGGTAGCAGGCTTGGAAGCGTCCGGCTTCGCCGCCGCCGTCTTGGCCTCCTTGTTGGCCTCCTTGGGCTTGTCCGCCGGCTTGTCGGCGGCGTCGGGCTTCTTGGCGACGCGCGACTTCTTGCCACGCGGCTTGGACGCCGCCTGCTGGTCGGCATCGGCCGCGACCGCGGCGATCAGGGCGGTGCCGGTGCGGGTCGGGCCGGTATAGACCAGCACGGGCTCCGTCGCGGCCGGAGCCGAGGCCATCAGCTCGGAGGCCTTCATCAGGGGTGGTGGCTGGAGGCCTGCGGTGAAGAAGCTGACCTGGGCTTCTCCGCCGGTGGCCGATGCCGATCCGGACATGCCGCCATTGGTCGCAATCAGCGCATCGTCGTCGTCGCTGGCCGGCCGCTTGCGGTGGGGCCCGCACATCTCGTCGCGAAGGTTCGGCGGCGAGGCGTCGACCGGCACGAGGTTGTCGACGGTGCCGAGCGAGGGCCGCAGCCAGGTCAGATTGTCCTGCGCGAAGCCACGCTCGAGCAGCTGCGCGGCCTTCACCGCGCGCGAGGTGCCGGAATTGGCGCCAAGCACCACCGCGATCAGGCGGCGACCGTTGCGCGTGGCCGAGGCCACGAGATTATAGCCGGAGGCGCAGATGAAGCCGGTCTTGAAACCGTCGGCACCGGGATAGCGGCCGATCAGCTTGTTGAAATTGCCGGTGGTACGCTTGCCGAAGCGGATCGCCGGGATGTGCACGAAATATTCGTATTCCGGCAGGTCGCGCAGGAACGCGCGCGCCAGGATTCCGAGATCGCGCGCGGACGTGATCTGGCCGTCGGCGGGCAGGCCGTTCGGATTGACGTAGCTCGTCTGCGTCATGCCGAGCCTCTTCGCGGTGTCGTTCATGATCGCGGAGAAGCCATCGACCGAGCCGCCGACGCCTTCGGCCAGCACCACGGCCATGTCGTTCGCCGACTTGACCATCATCATCTTCAGCGCGTTGTCGACGGTCAGCTGTGTTCCAGGCCGGAAACCCATCTTCGATGGCGACTGCGACGCTGCCGTCGGCGAAACCGTGAGCAGCGAGTCCAGCGTGAGCCTGCCATCCTTCACCGCCCTCAGCGTCACATAAGCGGTCATGATCTTGGTGACGGAGGCCGGATACCAGGGAATGGTCGCGTTGTCGGCCTGCAGCACCTTGCCGCTGTTGGCTTCGATCAGGAGCAGCGCTTCGGCACTCGCCTCACGCGGCGCAAGCAATGCGGCGCATGCGAGGCCGGCAGCGAACAGTTTGAACAGGGATTTGCGAAGCAGCGGGCGAAGGGCGTGCACTATCCGATTCCGGTCCTTGGAGATCCGCCGGTTCGGACGGTTCTCGTGATCTGATGTTCGGTTTTGAAATCCAGCGCCGCCGCTTGCGGCGTCGCAAACCTATACCGGCTGGTGCGTCGAGAATAGGGGGCTGGGCGCGGTATTCCGCAACGAAATAGGCCGAATTTCGACGGCCCCATGGGGACTTGCTACGGAGATTTGGCCGCCGTCGCAGCCGTCTCGGCCGCCGTCACGCTGGCCCGTGCGCTTTCCTGAACCATGAACTGGGCCCTGGCGAGCTCGGCGAAATGGCCGCCTTTGGCCACCAGTTCGTCGAAAGTTCCGCTTTCGCTCACCCGGCCGTTCTCGAACACCAGGATCCGCGTGGCGTTGCGGATGGTCGAGAGGCGGTGGGCGATCACGAAGGTGGTGCGGCCCTTCATCACTTCGTCGAGAGCGGCATTCACTTTGGCCTCGGTGACGGCGTCGAGCGCGCTGGTCGCCTCGTCCAGGATCAGGATCGGCGGATCCTTCAGCAGCGCGCGGGCGATCGACAGCCGCTGCCGCTCGCCGCCGGAGAGCATGCGGCCACGCTCGCCGGCATTGGTTTCGAAACCGCCGCTGCGCTCGATGAATTCGAGCGCCTGTGCGCGCTCGGCCGCCTTGCGCATCTCGGCTTCGGTCGCATCCGGCTTGCCCACGCGCAAGTTCTCCGCGATCGAGCGGTTGAACAGCAGCGCCTCCTGGAACACGACGCCGATGTTCCGCCGCAGCGAGGTCAGCGTGACCCCGCGCACGTCCATGCCGTCGATCTTGATGAAACCGGACTGCGGATCGAAGGCGCGGTGCAGAAGCGCGATCGCAGTCGACTTGCCGGCGCCGGTGGGGCCGACCAGCGCGATGGTCTGGCCGGGCAGCGCCGTGAAGGTGAGATCCTCGATCGCCGGGCGCTTGCCGTCATAGGAGAAGGTGACGTCGTTGAACTCGACGAGGCCGGAGAGGCGTCCCGCATCGATCGCGTCGGGCCGGTCGTGGACCGCCGGCACGGCGTCGAGCACATTGAAGAACTCGCGCAGGCGCGGGGCTTCCATGAACACGTTGTTGATGAAGCTGACGACCTGTTCGAGCTTCTGGATCAGCATGGTCGCAAAGCTCACGAACATCACGATCTCGCCGACCGAGGTCAGCCCCTGGTCGTGCAGCGCGATGCCGAGGGTGAAGATCGCGAGCACCGTGATGGTGGTGGAGGCGCGCGTGATCACCGTGACGAGCGCCCACCACGACAGCACCGGCATCTGTGCCGCGAGCAGTTGGTTGGCGACGGAGCGCAAACCTTTGACCTCGGATTCGACGCGGACGAAGCTCTGCACCAGCGCGACGTTGCCGAGCGCGTCTGAGGCGCGCGCGGAGAGCTCGCTGTAATGCTCCTCGACCTCCATCTGCATGCCGAAGGTCTTGCGCACGACGAAGGTGGTCAGCGCGGTGAAGACGATGCAGAGCACGAACAGCAGGATCGCCAGCCGCCAGTTCAGGTACAGCGACAGCGGCAGCAGCACCACGACCGAGAGGATGGCGGCAAAATGCTCGCGGAAAAAGCCGAGCCAGAGCCGCCACAGCGCGTCGGTGCCGTTGAGCATCACCTTCATCAGCCGGCCCGAATGGGTGCCGGAATGGAACGTCAGCGGCAGCTGCAGGATGTGCTCGAAATAATCGGTCAGCACGGCCTGGCGCTGGCGGTGCGAGAGCCGGTCGGCCTGCAAGGCCACGAGCGCGCTGCATGCGATGGTGAACAGTCCGAACGCGACCCAGGCGCCCAGGAACGGCCAGGCCGAGTTGGAGCCGGCCACGGTCTTGCCCGAGAGCACGTCGACGATCCGGCCGAACAGCACGGGCTCGGCGAATTGCGAGGCCGCGAGCAGGAGATTGGCGATCGCGAGCACCCAGCCCAGCCGCGCCTCCTTGCCGAGCAGTTCGAGAACGCGGGTGTAGAGGCGAAGGATGGACATGCGGGCGAGGAACTCGGCGACGACGGGGCCTGTATTCTAAGCAGGGATCGCCCGCGAGATACAGCGGAAGCTTTCGGTTTTGCTCAGTTGATCAGACGCCCCGCCACCGGCGGCAGGAATCGGTCGTCGAAGATGTCGCCTGCCGCGGGCCGTTTGCGGAATTTGAAGTCCTGCGCGATCTGGCCGATCGAGCGATCGAGGCGCGCCGGGTCGATGCCGCCGAGGCCGTTGCGCCTGACCTCGTCGGTCACGATATTGTCGGCGATGACGATGCGCAGGCGGTCCAGCTCCAGGTTGCGGTCGCCGTCGTCGATACGGTTTGCGGCTTCCTCCGCCGCGCGCCCCGGCTCCCCGACGGTAGCGTTGATGCCCGCGATCAAGGCGCGGACGAAGCCCCTGACGGCGTCCGGCTTTGCCGCGGCGAAAGCGGGATTGGCCACCACGGCAAAGCCGTAGGCCTCGCAGCCATAGTCGGCATAGCGCAGCACGACGAGATCGGCTCCGGGCACGCCGCGGTCGCGCAGGTTCACCGCCGAAAGATAGCTGAAGCCGGCAACCGCATCGACCTGGCCCGCCGAGAGGATCGGCTCGCGCACCGCCGCGCCGATCTTGTGGAATTTGACGCGCGATGCGTTGATTCCGTTCTGCTGCGCCAGCGCCGGCCATAGCCGCATCGACAGATCGCTGTCGGCAACGCCGACGGTCTTGCCGTCGAGATCGGGCAGCAAATGGATGCCGCGGCTCCTGCGCGCGACGATGGCGTAAGGCGCGCGGTTGAACAGCACGAACACCGCCTTGATCGGCGCCGCCTGGTCCGTGTCGCGAAAGCGGATCAACTCGTTGATGTCGACGAGCGCGAGTTCGCTGTCGCCCTTGGCGACGCGCGCCAGAGCTTCCGGCGATCCGGACGCGGTGTTGAAGGACACGCTGAGATGCTCGGCGCCGAACCTGCCGTCCTTTGCGGCCAGGAAGAACGGCGCCATGCTCGCGTCCAACGGGCGGTCGAAGGAGAAGTGAATCGCGACCGAGGGTGCCGCGGTCTCGGCCGCGCCGACATCGCGCGCAATCAGTGTCGCAAGCGCGACCGAGAGGGCCAGCAGGCAACGAAGCGCGATCGTCTTGAATTCCGACATCGGTTGCGCCGGTCCCGCAATGTTATGGTTTCGTGACGCTCGCAGCGCCGGCCGGCAATCAGCCTGCCGGCGCCAAGATGAACGGAGCATGAGCGGCGGTTGCGTCACGATTACGCAACCCCGTTCAGCTTGCGTTGGGGTGGTGGAACCCAACATGGGATGCGGGTGTTTGAGAGACATGAGCCTGTCTCAAGGCACCATTGACGGTCCCAAGGAGGGTCCAGCACATGTTTGACAGCTTTTCGAAATTTGCCGGCCGCAAGGCCACTATCGCCACCGCCGCGGTGCTGGCGCTGACCGCGGCCGCCCCGACTGCCTCCTATGCAGGCGGCCGCCACTGGCATGGTGGTGGTGGAGCAGCCTTCGCCGGCGCGGCCATTGCCGGCGCCATCGGCACTGGTTTGGCGATCGCGGCAACTCGCAACGCCTATGCCTACGATGCCCCGGCTTACTATGGCGGCGGTCCTGTCTACTACGACGAAGGCCCGGTCTATTACGGTGGCGATTCGTATATTGGCCCGCGCCCGTTCCATCGTTGCGGCGGTCCCTATCAGTCCGCGCAGGGCGGCCAAGGCAACATTGGCAGTTGCTACTAGACCCGGCTACCAAGGATTGACCAAAACAGGCCGTCGCGCTTCCGCGGCGGCCTGTTTTCTGCTTTTATTGTCTCACGTTAACTCGCTTGCCAGTAGTTTCGAGTAGTTTGAGTACATGAGTGATTCGCTTGAGCGGCTATATCTGGCTGTGCTCGCGGCCAGGGATCTCGATCCCGCAACATCGCGTACGGCCCGGCTGTTTCAGCGCGGGCCTTCCAAAATGGCGAAAAAGCTGGCCGAAGAGGCCATCGAAGTCGTGATCGACGCCGTCAATGGCGACGGCGAGGCGGTGGTCCGGGAAAGCGCCGACCTGCTGTACAATCTCACCGTGCTCTGGGCCTCGGCCGGCGTGCGTCCCGAGGATGTCTGGCGCGAGATGGCGCGGCGGGAAGACATGCTCGGCATTGCCGAGAAACTGCCGAAATCAACGGTGAAACTGCCCAAAGTCGCGTCACCGCGCGTGGCTGTCAGGCGGCCAATTGTCGCGCTCGAGAGCCGCGGCACGCGCAAGCGCCATTGAGGCGCGACGAGATCGGAATGAACGGCCATCGGGCCTTCCTTTTGTTCGAGCATGATCTTTTCGGGAATCCTCTGCACATTGTTCCGGATCGTGTTCTAGAAACGTCATAATTCGCCTCAATCTCGGCATGGACAAATCCGTCCCATGGTGCTTCATCGCGGCGCCATGCTGAAACGTATCTACGACTGGTGCATCGACGCCGCCCACAAGCCCTACGCGCTCTGGATCATGGGTGTCGTATCCTTTGCCGAAAGCTCCTTCTTTCCGGTCCCGCCGGATGTGATGCTGATTCCGATGTCACTGGCGCGTCCGCAGCGCGCCTGGCTCTATGCCGCGGTCTGCACCGCGACCTCGGTGCTCGGCGGGATCGTCGGCTACGCCATCGGCGCGCTGTTGTTCGACTCGCTCGGCCAATGGCTGATTCAGGTCTACGGCCTCGCCGACAAGGTCGACGCCTTCCGCGCCTCTTACGCGGAATGGGGTGCGGTCATCATCCTGCTCAAGGGGCTGACACCGATCCCCTACAAGCTCGTCACGATCACCTCGGGCTTTGCCGGCTACAACATCCTCCTGTTCATCCTGTGCTCGATCGTCGCGCGCGGCGGACGCTTCTTCGTCGTCGCGATCCTGCTCAACCGCTATGGCGACTGGATCCGGGTCAGGATCGAGCGGCATCTCGGATTGTGGGTCGCGCTCGGCGCGATCGTGCTGGTGCTCGGCTTCGTGATCGCGATCAAGTTGATCTAGCGTCATCCGGGCCCGGAGACCGCGTCTGCGCAAATCGTGGAGTGGCCCCTTTCGCGTCGAGTGGGACCCTTCGCGGCGATCATGCTCGCTCGAGAGCACCGTGGCGCTTTGCCGCGGCGTCAGCATCGGCTACGTTGCCGTCATGATGGGTCGATCCGGCAATCGGGCCGTGCGTTTCGTAACGCTGACTTCGGCGGCGCTGCTGCTCCTCGTCAGTGGCGGCATCGGGTGGACGCAATCCGGGCCGCCGGCGCTCGGTCTCCGGGAGCAGGGGGCGCAGGCTGCGCCGCCGCCGTCGGCACCCGCTCCGTCGGCGCCGCCGGCGCGCGAGGAAAACCCCGGGCTGATCAATGAAATGGGCAAGCTGTTCGACAAGCTGCCCTCCATCCTGCCGCCGATCAAAAGTCCGAGCGAGACCATGAACGATCTGTCGCGGCTGGCGAAGCCTTCGACCATGGTGTCGGGGCGTGTGGCCTGCCCGGCCTCGTCCAACGGCGCGCCCGACTGCAAGCAGGCCGCCGACCAGCTCTGCCAGAGCAAGGGCTACAAGGAAGGCAAGAGCCTGAATGCCGACTCCGCCGAGAAATGCTCGGCCAAGGTCCTGATCCCGGGCCGGCAACGCAAACCCGACGACTGCCGCACCGATACTTTCGTGACCAGCGCGCTGTGCCAGAATTGACGCGATGGCCTCGCGCGCATGCAACAGGGAGCGCCCATGAGCCGTACCGAGCAGGATTTCCTCGGGCAGCGTGAGATCGCCGACGACATCTATTACGGTGTCCAGACCATCCGCGGGAAAGAGAACTTCCACATCACCGGCATTCCGATGAACCAGGAGCCTTACTTCGTGAAGGCGCTCGGTTACGTCAAGAAGGCCGCGGCCATGGCCAACCGCGATCTCGGCGCGATCGACGCCAAGGTCGCGGATGCGATCATCCTCGGCTGCGACCGCGTCATCGCCGGCGACATGATGGATCAGTTCGTCACCGATTTCATCCAGGGCGGCGCGGGCACGTCGACCAACATGAACGCCAACGAGGTGATCGCAAACCTCGCGCTGGAATCGCTCGGTTTCGGCAAGGGCGAGTACCAGCACGTCAGCCCAAACGATCACGTCAATTACGGCCAGTCCACCAACGACACCTATCCGACTGCATTTCGTCTCGCCCTGATCCTGCGGCTCGAGAGCTACATGACGGCGCTGCGCCAGCTCCAGGAAGCCTTCTTCGCCAAGGGCCGCGAGTTCGACCGCGTGCTGAAGATGGGACGCACGCATCTTCAGGACGCCGTGCCGATGTCGCTCGGCGCCGAGTTCCGGGGATGGGGCACCACGATCGGCGAGGAGGTCGATCGCATCTCCGAGGCGCGCGCATTGCTGCGCGAGATCAATCTCGGCGCCACTGCGATCGGCACCTCCGTGACCGCGGCCGTCGGCTATCCCAAGCTCGCGGTCCGGCATCTGAGCGCGCTGACCGGGGTCGATTTCATCCTCGCCGGGGACCTCGTCGAGGCGACCTCCGACACCGGTGCCTATGTGCAGCTCTCGGGTGTCCTCAAGCGCACCGCCAGCAAGCTGACGAAGATCTGCAACGACATCCGTCTGCTCGCGTCGGGTCCGCGCGCCGGCTTCAACGAGATCAACCTGCCGCAGCTTCAGCCGGGCTCCTCGATCATGCCGGGCAAGGTCAATCCCGTGATCCCCGAAGTGGTCAACCAGACCAGCTTCCTCGTCATCGGCCTCGACACCACGGTGACGCTGGCGGCCTCAGCCGGCCAGCTCCAGCTCAACGTGATGGAGCCGGTGATCTCGTTCGCGCTGTTCTTCTCGATCCGCACCATGGAGCGCGCCGTCAACAGCCTGCGCCAGAATTGCGTTGTCGGCATTACCGCCAACGAGGAGCACACCCGCAACATGGTGCTGAACTCGCTCGGTATCGTCACCGTGCTGAAGCCGCTGCTCGGCTACAAGCAATGTGCCGAGATCGCGCGCGAGGGCTACAGAAGCGGCAAGTCGCTGCACCAGATCGTCGTGGTCGAACGCAAGCTACTGACGCAGGAGAAATGGGACGAGATGTTCTCGTTCGAGCGGCTGATCAATCCGGATCTGATCGGGTAGACAGTCTCTCCTCTCGTCATTCCGGGATGGCCGACAGGCGCAGGCCCGGAATCCATTTCGCCGCGCGTACTGACGCCCGATGGATTCCGGGCTCGCGCTTCGCGCGCCCGGAATGACGAGGAAGGAAGTTACGCGCGCCGCCGCCCTCGACGGCTGCGAATTCCGCGCGTTGGAATTGCGGTAACGGCGTCCGCTCCGGCGTCAAAACGCAATACTTGACAGTGGAAAGATTGCCTTGTTGGTATCATTCCAACACTCGATTTTGACCGCCAGAAGAGGATCGTTCTGCAATGTCCATGCCTGCCTTGTTCAAAGGGCGCTTGTCGATCCCGGTGATCGGCTCGCCGCTCTTCATCATCTCGGTGCCCGATCTGGTGATCGCGCAGTGCAAGGCGGGTGTGGTCGGCTCGTTCCCGGCGCTGAATGCGCGGCCGCCGGAGCTGCTCGACGAATGGCTGGCGCGGATCACCGAGGAGCTCGCCGCCTATGACCGCGCGCATCCGGACAAGCCGTCGGCGCCGTTCGCGGTCAACCAGATCGTGCACAAGTCGAACAACCGGCTCGACCACGACATGCAGCTTTGCGCCAAGTACAAGGTGCCGATGGTCATCTCCTCGCTCGGCGCGCGCGAAGAGCTGAACCAGGCGGTGCACGGCTGGGGCGGCATCGTCTTCCACGACGTGATCAACCAGAAGTTCGCACACAAGGCGATCGAGAAGGGCGCCGACGGCCTGATCCTGGTCGCGGCCGGCGCCGGCGGCCATGCCGGCACCATCTCGCCGCTGGCTTTCGTTGCCGAGACCCGCAAGTGGTTCGACGGCCCGATCGCACTGTCGGGTGCCATCGGCAACGGCAAGGCAATCCGCGCCGCGCGCGTCCTCGGCGCCGACTTCGCCTATATCGGCTCGGCCTTCATCGCGACCAAGGAAGCCAACGCGGTCGAGAAGTACAAGGAGATGATCGCGGGCTCGACGGCCGACGACATCGTCTATTCCAACCTCTTCACCGGCGTGCACGGCAATTACCTGAAGCCGTCGATCCTCGCCGCCGGCATGGATCCGGAAAACCTTCCGACCTCGGACCCGTCGAAGATGAATTTCGGCACCGACGCCTCCGGCGAGCGCGCCAAGCCGAAGGCCTGGAAGGAGATCTGGGGCTCGGGCCAGGGCATCGGCAGCGTCGAGGGCGTCGTCCCCGCCGCCGAGATGATCGCGCGCTTCAAGAAGGAGTACGAGGAGGCGATCGATCCGCCGTTGTGATTGTTGGCTGCGGAGCGCCTATTTCTCATTCGTCGTCCCGGCCCCCGTGCGCAATTGCGCACGAGGCCGGACGACATCTGTTTTTGAACTGCGAATCTGTGCCACGGAGCGATCATGCCCCCCATCTACCGCGTCGACGGCAACGACGTCGTCACCAGCCCGGACGCTGCCGGTCCCTGGGACCGGCGCATGCAGCATGGCTCGGCGCCGGCTTCGCTGGTGACGTGGGCGGCCGAGCGCATCCCTACGCCGGTGCCGATGAACATCGCGCGCGTGACCATCGACCTGATGCGTCCGGTGCCGGTCGCGCCGCTCACGATCGCGACCGAAATCCTGCGCGAGGGCCGCAAGATCCAGCTCTGCGAGATCAAGCTGCTGGCGGACGGCGTGCAGGTCGTCGGTGCCACCGTGCTCAAGATCAAGGCGCAGGCACAGACGCTGCCCGATGACGTCGGGGAACTGCCGGTGACGTTGCCCTCGCCCGAGGATTCGCTGGTCGAGGACGGTCATGCCGCCACCAGTCCGTTCGTGCGGTCGGTCTCGATGCGCGCCGCGCGCGGCCGCTTCGGCCAGGCCGGTGCCGGCGCGATCTGGTTTCGCGTCGACCATCCGCTCATCGAGGGGGAAGCCATCTCTCAGGCGATGCGTGCCGTGGTCGCCGCCGACTTCTCCAACGGCACCGCCTCCACGCTCGACTTCCGCGCCTGGACCTACATCAACGCCGATCTCACCGTGAACCTTGCGCGCCAGCCGGTCGGCGAGTGGATATTGCTCGACGGTGAATCCTGGATTGGCCCCGACGGCGCCGGCCTTGCGATGTCACGTCTTGCCGACAGGCAAGGCTATTTCGGCCGCGCGGTGCAGAGTCTCGTGATCGAGAAGCGGTAGCCTCAGCGATAAAACATCGACGGCGGCACGCCGAAGTGCCGGCGGAACATGGCGGCGAATGCGCTCTGGCTGGCGTAACCGCAATCGAAGGCGACGTCGATGATCTTCTCGCCGGATGCGATGCGGCGCAGCGCATGCAGGAGGCGCGCTTGCCGCCGCCATTGCGCGAAGCTCATGCCGGTCTGTTTCGCGAACAGGCGATGAACCGTCTTGGCGGTGATGCCGACGCGCTCTGCCCATTGCTCGACGGTTGAGCTGTCTGACGGATCATCGGCGATCGCTGCGCAGATCGTACGAAGCCTCGCGTCATCGGGGAAAGGCAGATGCAGCGGCAGCACGTCCGAGACGCGCAGCTCGTCGAGAAGCAGCCGCATCAGCCGGCCGTCGCGACCGGCCTCGTCGTAGTCGACCGGAATGCGCGTGGCTGCGACGATCAGCTCGCGCAACAGCGGCGAGACCGCAATCACGCAGTTCTTCTCCGGAAGATACGGTGAGGCATCGGGGTCGACGAAGACAGTGCGGATGCGCACGCGTCCCGACATAACCGTCTCGTGGTCGAGACCGGGGGCGAGCCATACCGCCCGGTTCGGCGGCACGATCCATGTGCCCGCGATCGAACGCACCACCATGACGCCTTCGATGGCGTAGAGCAGCTGCGCGGTCGGATGTGCGTGCACCCCGGTGGAGACGCCATCCGGATAGTCCACCTCCATCGCGGTCAGGGCTCGATGCGTGGCGTGGAAGGCAAGATGGCGTGTGGTGAGTTCGTCCAGCATGTCTCAATCTCGACAGTCCCGGTCATTCTAGAGCGATACGGACGCCGACGAAAGCGTTACGCCCGGCCTTGCCATCTTGAATTCAATGGATGAAGCCATGACCAACCGGGCCGCTTTCCTCTTTCCGTTCTTCGCCATCGTGCTGTGGGCGGGCAACGTCATCGTCTCGCGGCTGTCCGCCCACACCATCGGGCCTGAGGCGATCACGTTTTATCGCTTGCTGCTCGCGGTCGGATTGATGAGCTTGTTCGTCGCGCCGCCGGCCTGGCGCAACCGCGCGGTGATCTGGCCGCATCTCGGTCAATTCGCCATCCTCGGCTTTCTCGCGATGTGCCTGTTTCAGAGCCTGTCATACCTCGCGGCCGAGACGACCACCGCGACCAACATGGCCGTGTTTACGGCGCTGACGCCGGTGCTGACGGTGCTCTTGAGCGCGGTGCTGCTGCGGGAGACGCCGACCTTCGGCCTGATCGGCGGCGGCGCGCTGTCGCTCGCCGGCCTCGTCTATCTCGTCAGCGGCGGGGATCCCGCGGCGTTGCTGCGCAACGGCGTGCATCCCGGCGATCCCCTGATGTTTGTCGCCGCGTTGGTCTATGCGCTCTATGGCGTCCTGCTGAAGCGCTGGGACCTGCCGGTCGCCGGCTGGCAATCGACCTATATGCAGGCGCTGTGCGCGCTCGCAGTCATGTTTCCGGCCTTTCTCGCGACGCCGGCGCCGATGCGCGCGCTCAACGCCGAGACGCTGCCGCTGATCGCCTATGCCGGCGGGCTTGCCTCGATCGTGCTGCCGTTCCTGTGGGTCCGCGGCGTGCAGATCCTCGGTCCCAACCGTTGTGCGATCTTCATGAACCTGCTGCCGATACTCACCGCGCTGGGCGCCATCGCGCTGCTCGGCGAACCCGTCCGCGCCTTCCACGTCATCGGTGGTGGTGTTGCGCTTGCCGGCGTTGCCTGCGCTGCGCTGTTTCGTCGGCCGTTATGGATTTCGGTGCCGGCTGCGCCGGCGCTGGCCGATTGAACGGCAGGCTTCCGCCGCCGCGGAAGGGATGCTTGGTCGTGTTCGACGGCGGCATCCTGCCAGTTCATATGCCGTAGAAGATCTTGATCCCCCACAGCATCACGATGATAGCCGTGATCAACGTGATCGCGGCGACTGCACTTTCCAGGGAAGCGACTCTCATGTCTTACTCCGCTTCCCAGCCCCGTCAGCGGTCTAGTTGATTCCCGGATTCGCGGGCAATCGCGCGGACGTCGCCGGCGCGTACTCCGTGGCACATTGTGGTGTCCCGGCCACAACAACACCGTAGAATTCCGGGGTATTTACCCTACCATCCGGTCCCGCCCGCTCCAGAAGCCCGCACGCAATACCTTCTTGTCGACCTTGCCGACGCCGGTCATCGGCAACTGCTTGACGAACTGGATCTGCTTCGGCGCATGCGCCGAGCCCTTTCGCGTCTTCACCAGATTGATCAGCTCGTCCGGATCGGGCCTTGCGCCCTGGCGCGGCACGACGACGGCGGTGACGGCTTCGCCCCATTTCTCGTCGGGAATGCCGACGACGGCGACCATCGCGACATCGGCGTGTTGCGACAGCACGTCCTCGACCTCGCGCGGAAAGATGTTGAAGCCGCCGGAGACGATCATGTCCTTCTTGCGGTCGAGGATGAATATGTAGCCGCGCTCGTCCTTGCGCGCGATGTCGCCGGTGTGAACCCAGCCGTTCTTCAGCGTCTCGGCGGTGATGTCCGGCCGTTTCCAGTACTCCGCCATCACATGCGGCGCGCGCACGCAGATCTCGCCGGCCTCGCCCGTCTTCACCTCCTGGTCGTCGTCGTCGAGGATCCTGACCTCGCAGGCCGCGATCGGGAAGCCGCAGGACAGGAACAGCTCGGGCCGTCTGGGGTCGTGATCCGCCTTGCGCAGCACCGAGACGGGATAACATTCGGTCTGCCCGTAAAGCTGCGAGAACACCGGCCCGATGCGCTCGATGCCTTCGACCAGCCGGCTCGGCGACATCGCGGAGGCGCCATAGAGCACCAACTCGAGCGAGGAGAGATCTGTCTTGTCCAGCGCGGGCTGATCAAGCAGTACGTAGATCATGGTCGGCACGAACAGCGTGAAGTTGATGCGCTCGCGCGCAACCGTGGCCAGCACGGCTTCGGGATCGAAGCCCTTCAGCATGTGCACGGTGCCGCCGCGCATCAGGGTCGGCAGCACCTTGGTGCCGGCGACGTGGCTGATCGGGGCGACCGTGAGATAGCGCGCGGCCTCGGGGATCTCGAAATCGGCGAGGATCGCGCCGGCGGCGCCGGCGTTTTCGCGGTGATAGCGCAGCGCGCCCTTGGATTTGCCGGTCGTGCCGCCGGTGTAGTTCAGCGTGGCGAGATCGTCCGGGCCGGCGAGGCACTGCGCGCTGGCGTACCCCGCGCTCTCGATCGCCGCCAGGAGATCGACGCCGTAGCCGGCCGGCCCCATCGTGAAGACGGCCTTGAGTCGGCCGGCCTTCGCCGCGAGTTCGCCGCCGCGGTCGTGGAAGGCGGCGGCATCGACCACCAGCATCTCGGCCTCGGAATCCTCGAGCTGAAACAGCTGATCTGTCTCCGATCCCAGCGGATGCAGCCAGGTGATGCAGAGCCGGGCCAATTGCGCCGCGACACCGGCGCACCAGCTGTCGGCACGGTTCGCGGTGAGGAAGGCGACGCGCGCGCCGGGCTGCAAGCCGAGCCGCATGAACACGCCCTGGATGCGCCCGATCAGGTCGATGGTGCCTTGATAGCTCAGCGATCCCCCGGGCCAGGCGAACGCGGTGCGATCGGGATGGCGCGACAGCGCCCGTAGCGTCTGCGCACAAGCCGGGGACGATGCGTGGAGCAGATCAGGCATATGTTTCCTCGTTGCTTTGTCACCGGCTTCTGACGTGCCAATGTTGCCGATGACGCTAGCACAGAGATTGCGGGATGGAACGACAAAGCCCGCGCAGGGAGGCAGGCTTGCCATCGGATCGACTGCAACGCTTTCGCGATCGTCTCGCTCTGCCGCTGATTGCAGCGCCGATGTTCCTGGTGTCGGGAGTCGAGTTGATGGTCGCGGCCTGCCGGAGCGGCGTGATCGGCAGCTTCCCCACTGCGAATTGCCGTGACACGGAACAACTCGATGGCTGGCTCACCGAAATCGAGACGCGGTTGCGGCAGCACGAGGAGCAAACCGGCCGCCGGGCTGCGCCGCTCTGCCCCAACCTCATCGTGCATCGTTCGAACGCCCGGCTCGAGCAGGATCTCGCCATGCTGCTGCGGCACAGGCCGGAGATCGTCATCACGTCGGTCGGCTCGCCCGCGCCCGTGTTGAAGCCGCTGCATGATTGCGGCGCCCTGGTGCTGGCGGATGTCGCGTCGATCCGCCACGCCGAACGCGCGGCCGAAGCGGGCGCCGACGGGCTGGTGCTGCTGACCGCCGGCGCCGGCGGCCAGACCGGCTGGCTCAATCCATTCGCCTTCGTCCGCGCGGTTCGCGCATTCTACGACGGCATCATCGTGCTCGCCGGCGGCATCAGCGACGGCCGCGCGCTGCGTGCCGCCCAAGTGCTCGGCTGCGATCTCGCTTACATGGGCACGAAGTTCATCGCGACGCGCGAAAGCATGGCGGATGACCGCTACAAACGGATGCTGGTCGAGGGCAGCGCCGACGACGTCCTGCTCACCACCGCGTTCACGGGACTTCAGACCAGCATGCTGAGGCCGTCGATCGTGGCCGCAGGGCTCGATCCCGACGACCTGCCGGCGCATGGAGCGATCGACATCGCCAAGGACATCGACGTCGCCGCGCGCGAAAGCCGGCCGAAGCGCTGGCGCGACATCTGGAGCGGCGGCCACTCGATCTCGGGTGTCACCGAGGTGCTCGCCGTCGACGATCTCGTTGCGCGGACGATCACCGAATATCGCGGGGCGGCCGGGCAGTAGGCATCGCGGACGGAAGTCCGGGCGCCGTCCCCGATCACGGTTCATCCCGCGCTCTCCCGCCCCGCCCACTTAACGGCAGATTAACCATCGCCAGCCAAGAATCCCCTTAACGGCCGCCAATCGGGACGAGAGGGACAGGCGATGGATTTTGACTATCTCAACAGCAAGACAGCCGCGACGCTGGACGAAATCCGCGTTCGCGTGGCCCATGCGCTGGCCCGTCACCCGCTGTGCCGCAATGTCCGCTTCGACATCGTCAGCGTTCCCCGCACCCGCCGGGGCGGCAACTGGACGGTGACGCTGCAATCGGTCGAGCCGCGCGCGGTCTGGGAGGCTTCCGAAATCGTCGCCGATATCCAGGACGCCTACGACCTGTCGGCAGCTGCTTGATTTCATTGGACTTTTTCGAGCGGTGTCGCTACTGGCATACCGATTGTCGCAACGAAGGCACACTCAAGCCTTATTTCGCGCCCTTTTCCCGGGCAACGTTAACAAACTCGTGAAGCGGCCCCTCCCCGGAGAGACGTTTGTCCAAAGCCATCACCATCACCGTGCTGACCTGTTTCCTCGTCCTCGGCGTCGCCACGACCGCCATTCTCGGCCGTGACAGCGTGCCCAGCGTCAGTGCGGAGATGATCACGCAGACGCCTCCCGCCAAGCCGCTCGCGACCAACCGCGCCGCCAAGGCCGACCGTCTGGTTCCGACCCTGGCGCTGGCCTCGGCTGCCTTCGAGCCGGTCCAGGTCGCGGCCGACAAGCTCGCCCAGGCCCCGGTGCTGACCGAGCCGCTGCGCCAGGCCTTTGCCGCCGCCACCCCGTCCGACTTCCCGATGCCAAAGGCCAGCACGCACGAGGCGCCCGCCACGGCGGAGGTGCCCGCCGTCGAAGTCCCGGCCGCCAAGCCGAAGGTCGTGGCCAAGCCGCCGCCGCAGAAGCATTATACGCTGCTGTCCGACGCGCAGATCGCGGGCATCCGGGATCGCCTGAAGCTGTCGTCGTCGCAGGAATATTACTGGCCCTCGGTCGAGACCGCGCTTCGCAACGTCGTCCGCAAGATTTCGGCCAACAAGCTCTCCAATCCGAATGCGCCGGGCGTGCCGATCGATCCGAATTGCGACGAGGTCCAGCAGTTGAAGTCGGCGGCGATGCCGCTGCTGTTCCAGCTGCGTGACGACCAGAAGGAGGAAGTGCGCAAGCTCGCCCGCATCATCGGGCTGGACAAGGTCGCGCAACAGATCTGACCCGCAAGTTCCTTCGGGAACTGCGCGCGGATCAGGAACATCCGGCAATCAACGTGCGTTGCTCGCCCCAAAGAGGGAGTGGATCAATGCGCGCCTCGACTGCCTATTTCGTCGGTGCCGGAACCATCATCGCGGCCATCGCCATTGGTCTCGGCGGCGGCATCGTCGCCGGCAACATCATGAACCCTGTGTCCAAGCAGGGCCCGGACACCAGCAAGATGGCGCAGCGCGCCGAATTCGCTAGCGCACCGGCGGCAACCAACGCCTCATCCGAGCGCGTGAATTACATCACCGGCTCGCAGGCCTTCGGCGCGATGATTGCCACGCCCGCGCAGGCCGAAGCCAAGCCTGAAATCGCCAAGCCTGAAGCCGCCAAGCCTGACGCCGCAAAGCCCGACCCTCAACCCGTTCAGGCGAACGCTGCGCCGCCGGCGCCACCACCCTCGCAGGCCGCTGCTGTCGAGCCGCCCAAGGAGCAGGTCAAGCCGGCCATCGCATCGTCACAGAGACCCGCAACTCCGGCCGAGCAGCAGGCATCGGCCGACCCGACCGCCTCGCCTGAAAACGCCTATGCCAAGGCAAGAGAGTCCGACGCCAAGCGCGCCGCGTCAGAACGGCGCCGGATCGAGCGCCGCGAGCGCTGGGCCGAGCGCCGCCATTATTACGACGCCCGCGAGCCGCGCAGCATGCGCGACCGCACCGATTGGGACGACGTCGCGCGCAACGTCCGGGAAGATTCCGATGCACGCGACTATGGAGGCCGTTCGCGCAGCGGCTTCCCGCAGATCAGGCTGTTCGGGCCTGACGACGACTGACACCGACGACACCAGCGAAACGAAGTCCGGGTTCGCTCTAGGCAAGCGCACCCGGACCGCGCACCGGCTCAGCCTCCGTGAGATTCCACCACCTTGCGGCAGCTCTCGGAGAGCTTGGCCTTGTTCTGGCGCAGGCAGGCATTCATCTGCGGCGGCTTGCCGATATGTTCGGCGCAGAATTTGCCGGCATCGCCGCGGCAGGCCATCTGCTCCTGCGGCGTCGGACCGGATTGCGCAGCGGCGGACGCGGCAGTGGCGGCGAGCAGCAGCGCGGCAAGAACCGAAATCTTCATAAAGCACCTCTTTGGGAATGTCGTTGGTCCCGCCTGGGATCAAGCGGGCCGGACGATCTCGCGAAGGTGGGGCGCATGTCGATGCCATGTTCATGGCACCGGGTGCGTCCACCGGGCCGCGACACCCCATCTTCATGGCATGTATCGGCGCACCGTCTTTTGCCATTCAGGCTGCACCTCGGCTGCGAAACCCGGTGATTGCACCGGGACGCCGGACGGGAAGCAGGAGAACAAGATGTCGAAAAGAGCGGGAGCGCTGAGCGCCGGGCTGACGATCATGGCGCTGGCGGGTGCGGCGATGGTGTCGTTGGGCACGAGCCCGGCGCAGGCCGTCGTCTATTGCAAGACGGTCGGCGTGCCCAAGGGTTGCGTGGTGCGGCCGACCGCGGCCGTGGTGGTCGCGCCGGGAGCTCCGGTTGCGCGGGCGGCGATCGCGACACCCGGTGTCGGCGCGCCCGGTGTCGGCGTGCGCGCCGGTACGCCGATGAACCGCGGCGGCCCGGTCAATCGCGTCGGCGTGCGCTGATCGTCCATTCAAATGATTTGATGGCATTGCTTCGGGCCAATGGGCCCTGCGGACGAACACCCCCGTCCTCCGCAGGGGCAACACCCGGCCCGTTCCCTCTCTCCGTGCGTCCCACACGTCCGGGGAGGGGGGCTTTTCAGCCCGCGGCGGCGGCGTCGCTGTCGGGAAAACGCTGCGGCAATTGCAGCCGCACGCGCGTGCCTGAGGCATCCGAGCCCAGATCGAGCACCGCTCCGCAGCGTGCGGCGCGGCTCCTCATGTTGCGCAAGCCCCGCGCGCCCTGGCCGGTGCTCCCGCTGGCGCAACTGCCGGCAAGCGCAAAGCCCTTGCCGTCATCCGCCACGATGATCTCCCCATACGGCCCGTGACCGTCGTCGCGCGTCTCGATGCTGACCGCGATGTGGCGCGCCTCTGCGTGCTTGACCGCGTTGGTCACGGCTTCGTCGAGGATACGCACGATCTGGATGACGTGCCATGGCCGCAGCTCGGGATGCAGCGGCAGGCCCTGCGGCGTTGCCACGCGCCAGTCGAGCGCGATGTCGTGCGGCCGCAATTGCGCCGCCGCGCGCTCGCGCCAGGAGCCGAGTGCGAGCATGAGGTCGCCGCCGATGTCGTCCATGGAGTCGATGACGAGCCGCAGGTCCTTCAGCGCGGCCCGGGCGGCATCCGTGATGGTCGCGCCCTCATGGCCGCGTTCGGACAGCGCGACGATGCTGACGAGCTGGCCGCCGAGACCGTCATGCAGGTCCCGCATCAGGCGCGTGCGCTCGTTGGCGAGCGCCGCGGCGCGGGCGCGTTCCTCCTCGCGGGCAAAGCTCGCCTTCAGCCGCTCCTCGGCTTCGCGCACGCGTGCAACGAGCTGGCCCGCAAAGCTGTCGACCTGGTTCAGCGCGCGCGCAAAGCGCCAGGTCAGCCCGGCGCCGATCGCGACCAGCATGGCCGAATAGGACAGGCGCGAGACGAAGATGCGCTCGTTGGGCATGATGTCGAACACCGACAGCATGTCGTGGACCCAGCAGGTCAGCACGATGCTCACCGCGCAGCCGATCGTGAAGCTCGCCGCGTCCTGGCGCCGTACCACCGCCGCCGCCGTGACGCATGCCATCAGAAACAGGCAGAGCCCGACGGTGGGAATGCCGAGCAGCAGAAACAGGATGCGCGGCATCGGCGGGCCTGCGATCAGCCCCACGGCGAATATGATCAGCCCCGGCGCAAACAGGAGTGTGCCATAGCGCGGCCAGCGCCAGCCGAAGAACAGCACGCCGAATACGACGATCAGCGCGCTCTCGATCGGCGCGGAGGCGAGCAGCACGGCGGCGATCCGCGAGGTCGTCGCCGGCGGTACCGGCGGCGGCAGGAATGCCTGGATGACGCCGAGCACCATTGCCACGGCCAGCACGCCGTAAACCGGCTCGTGCCGCCGCATTAGCCACATGATCGCGAGGATGACGGCGAGGATCGACTGCCAGGCGGAGAACACCACCTGCAGCGTGATAAACAGCAGCGTGCGCGTCTCATAGGCCGGCCGCAGGCTTTGGTCGGGGCCGACATAGACGGTGTCGAGAAAGCCCTTGAGCGGCCCCCACACGAACAGCCGCACCGTGAGCTCGTTGCCGCCATCGCGCAGCAGCGAGGACGGAATCGCCGCGATCTGCGGCGTGTTGCGGTCGGGCCGGTTGGCATTGCCGTCACGCCGGGAATCCAGCACCACGACGCCGTTGACGGCGACCTCCACGGCGTTGCTGAACCGCGGCAGATACACCGACCATCCCGATCCAGCATCGTCCCTGCGGAACGTGAAGGCGCCGGTATAGAGCGGAGGATCGGCCAGCGAATGGCGCGATGCGGTGAAATGCGGCAGCGTCACCGCGCGCGTCGCGCCGTCCTCGCGCGCCGAAAACGCGCTCACTGCGAAATCTTCGGGGTCGCTCGGCTGAAGCAGCCGCAGCCCAAGGATCGTGCTGATCACGATGAGAGCTTGCAGCAGCAGATAGGGCACGAGGCGCGACACGATCAGACGGCGCCTTGTGCGCGTGGGGGCCTTCGCCGCGATCTCGCTCACAGCTTGATCAGGCCCTGCTGCACGGCTTCGAACACCGCTTCGCCGCGCGTGTGCACCTCGAGCTTGCGGTAGATGTTCTTGATGTGGCCGGGCACGGTCTGCCTGGACAGGCCGAGATGGCTCGCGATCTCGGCATAGCTGAAGCCTTTCGCGATGCCCCAGAGGATGTCGATCTCCCGCGGGGTCAGCCTGGCCGTGTTGAGCGCGGGGCCGGGCGCTGGCTCCGCCGAATTCTGCGCGGCACCTTGTGTTCTGCGCACGATGAAGCGGGCGATCGAGGCCGAGATCGGCGAATGGCCGGCGACCAGGTCGCGCACGGTGGTGGCGATGTCGGTCGGGAAGGCATCCTTGAGCAGATAGCCGGTGGCGCCGACCGTGATCGCCGAGATCACGCTTTCCTCGTCGCCGAGCGCGGAAATCACCATGATCTCGGTATCAGGAAAGCGCTGGCGGGTCTCGCGGATCAGCTCGACGCCGTGGCCGTCGGGCAGCCTGAGATCGGTAAGCAGCACGCGAGGGGTCGCCTCGCCGAGCGCGACGCGGGCTTCTCCGAGCGCGCCGGCGCTGCGCACCTCGTAGCCGGCCTTGATCAGCGCGTCCTGGAGCCGCCAGCAGGTCGGCGCGTCGTCCTCGACGAGGAGGATGGTGATGGGCTCACCCGTCTCGCCCTGTTCGCTCATGTTCATCGTCCCGCGACCCGCGTGTCCCCCGCGGCGCGAGGCAAGTCTAGCCGGAGCGCGGAGGCCGCGACACCCATAATCATGGGGCGGCGATCATGGGGGCCGCGATGCGGCGGTTATTGCTTCATTGCGCCCGCTTTCTCCGGCGGCATCGGAGGACTTGGCCGAGCAAGATTGGGAAGAGCGGGACTTGGGAGAGCGGGACTTGGCAGCCGCTGGACGACGATGCGCGCGGTGCCGGCATTGTTGCCGTAGAACTGATCGTACGGACCCTGGACGACATCGAGCTCCGCCGGGCGCAGCCGGGCCGGCAGCAGCGTCGGGTAGATCTGGACGGCGTCGTTGACATAGAAGAACAGGTCACCGGTGTCGGGCGCGACGAATTCCGCGACCAGTCGGCCTCCCAGCTTCTGGGCCTCCCAGATCGCGCGCGCCGCGGGGTCGTTCGGCATCGACTCAAACGGCCCGAGCTTGCCGATGGCGAGCTTGAGCGAATTGTCGCTTGGAAGTGCCTCGAACTCCTTGGTCTCGTCGAGCCTGGTCGGATACCTGCCCTTGTTCTTGTCCCCATCCTGCTCGGGCGGAATTGTCGGATGCATCCGGCGCGGCAATTCCTCCGCCGGAATCACGTTGACGGCTTCGAGCGCAATATCGCTCATCCCCTTCGTGCCAACCCGGACCACGGGCTGGAACCAGGCGGCGCCGAACTGACGGAGCGTCGGCAGCGCGAGATAATGGTGCGCGAAATAGGTCTTGAAGCCGTTGGTCCCGCTCATGATGGTGCGATCGAACCAGGGCTCGTCGATCTCGATCCAGACGCGGTATTTGCGGCCCTTCTCGACCGCAAGGCCGCTCCACCAGCAAAACTCACTGGTCGCGAACCGACCCCGTGCATCGATCGGCTCGTCCAGCACCGGCGTCCCGGCCTCCGGCCCCGGCGTCGTGCAGATATTTCCGGTCGCGGTGCGCGCCGTGAAGACGCTGGTCGATGCGATCAGGAGCGCGGAATAGAAGATGACGAACAGGAAAATTGCGGGCAGCACGAGCCTGGAAAACAACCACCGGGCCGGTCCCCCATTCGCGCGCATCCATCGGGCGAAACCGAGCAGCATGCCGGGCTTCTCGGCATGCTGCGGCCTTGCCATCCGGCGCGGCCTGCTCCAGGCCAGCCGGGCGCGTTCCTGAATGGCGTCGCGCAACACCGTATTGCGGCGCCATACCAGGTAGGTGACGAGAAGGACGAGCGAGGTGAGGAACGGATAGTACAGCGTGATGTCGAGCCACGGCGCCGCATAGGACGGCAGCACGTTTCTGACCAGATTGGCCAGCGGACCCAGGACGGCGCCGACCAGCCAGTCGATGGTGGTGATGACGCGGAGCACGAGCGTGCCTTGCAGGCCATTGTCCTTCGACGCCCCGACGAGGCTGCGTGCGACCCATGGCCAGACGACGATCAGACCGGCCATGAACAGCAGCGAGAAATAGGCGACACGCCGCCACCACACGGTGTCGCGCGTGAGTCTCGCGATTTCGGCGCTGGGCCGGCCCATGAGGGTGAAGGCTTCGGCCTCCGTCTCGCGTCGCGGGCCGCCGGCTTTTGCCAGATAGGCCCGTTTCATCGCGTCCTGCGTCGTGTTCTCGGTCAGGTTGAGCTTGCTGCCATCAGGCATCAGCACCAGCGCGTCTGCCGGCAGCATGATCGGCGCATAGGCGTCGCAGCCAAACAGCATGCGTTCGATGACGGCGAAGTGCACGACCGGCAGCCCGCCATTGACCTCGCCGGCGAGGATCGGGCGCGGCCCATAGCGGTAGAAGACCGCCGCGCCGCTGCGCGAATCGTGCATCGGTCCGATCGCCGACTGGTACTCCTTGAAATGCTCGATCTCGCCGTCCTTGAAGCGGAGCCTGCCTTCGAGCCGATCGGCCATCCAGACCAGCGGCACGAAGGACAGGGTGGATTCCGGATAGCCGCCGCCGATGTCGGAATGGACGCCTGCGAACCACACCTCCTCGACGGTCTGACCGGCCGCCAAACGGCTCTGGTCGATCCGCAGCGGATGGAAGGTCGTGCGCTCGTCATCCAGCGCCAGCGCGTGGCAGATGTGCTTCACCTTGTGCGCTGGCCGGTGGTTGCGGAACGAGATCGGCCAGATCGCCCAATCGATCGCAACGCGCAGCTCTTCGACCGGCACGCCGAAGGCTTCGACCGTGTCGAACAATCCGAGGAACTCGATGTCGACGTCCTTGCGGCCGTTCATCGCCGCGCGGACCTCGGCGTAGGAACGGTGCCCGCAGATCCAGTGATAGAGGTAGAGCAGGACGTCGCGGATGAGGCGCGCGATCCAGATCGTCGGCAAAGTCTTCCTCAACGGCACAGTGCCGCGGCGGTATTTGCGCCATGCGGCCATGGCGTTGCGGTCCATCTCCTCGTGCGAGACCGGCGTGTCGCCAATCACCGCAGGCACGAGGCCCTGGCTCGCGATCAGCGCGGCCAGCGTGCGCGCCGTGAATGCGCCGCGACTGAAGCCGAAGATGTAGATCTCGTCGCCCTCCTGCCAATTCCAGCACAGGAAGCGATAGAGCTTCCGGACGTTGGAGGGCACGCCGATGCCGGTGGCGCCGTCGAGCGCAGCGAACGGAGCCCAGCCGGCGGTGCCCACGCCCTTGATGTAATAGGCGATCTGGTCCGGCTGGGTGTGGTCGAGCGCCTCATAGAGTCGCCAGACGCTGGATTCCCGCGTGGTGAAGGCGTTGCCGGTGCCGTCGGCGAACAGCACCAGCTTGCGGCCGGAAGGCTTGGTAGCCGTCGTGCCGGTGGCATTGGGAACGTCGCGGTGGGCCTCAGATATCGCGGGATCTCTGTTCAGCGCCCCATCTTCTCGTGACATGGGCCCCTCCGGCAATCGGAAGCACTTCAAGCCACGGTCGGGCAGTGCTTCCCGGATTTGAGCAATGGTTGAGTGATTGAAAAAAGCGAGTGTATTCTGTGCATAATCCCGTTGAGGTAGCAAGCAGGATCGAGCGCCTCGACGTGGCGGACGGTCGCCGGGATGATGGCGGCGCCGACCGGGGGGCCGCGCCCACCGGTCTACGAGAGATCGGCGCGCGGCGGCGGATAGCGCCGCGCCAGCGCCGATAGCGGCAGCTGCCGTTCGTCTAGCGGCAGCTCCAGATAGGCCAGCACCAGCGGCCGCTTCCAGCCACCGACGCCGAAATCCATCGCCATCCATTTCTGTGGCTCGGGCCCTTCGAGGCCCCGGACCCAGACGAAATAGCGGGGCAGGTCGTCGGCGTCAGTATCCGTCGTGCGTCTCCTGGCCATCGAAGCTGTCCCGCTGCGTCAACAATCATTGCCGCACGATATAGGGACTATCCGGGCGAAGTCGAATGCCCTGAGGCGATCGGCGAGGCTTGCCACGCGTGCCGGCGCCGAGCGGCATGGCTGCCGTCGCCCGCTAGGATTCGATCCGTTCCAGAAACGATCGCATCAGCGAAACAACCTCATCGAGGTTGGTTTCCAGCAGCCAATGGCCGCCATTCAGGAGATGCAGTTCGGCATTTGGCAGGTCGCGGAGATAGGCCCGCGCTGACTCTTCGGGCATGTAATGATCTTGCGGCCCCCACACGATCAATGTCGGCGGCTTGTGCTGCCGAAGATATCGGCGGTGCTCGGGAAACCATCGGCGGTTCGCCTTGAGGCCAGACAGAACGTCCGCGCTGACGTCCTTCCGCCGCTCGGTCATCAGCGACCAGTGCAATTGCCAAAGGTCCGGTGCGATGAGTTGAGCCAAATCTGCACGCACGTCATTCAAGAACTCGTCGCGGAAATTCTCTTCAGTGACGGCCTCCCTCATCGCAGCACGCATCTCCTGATCGGGCAGCGACCAGGACTTCTCGATGTCGGCGTATTTCGGGCCCAGCGCATCTTCGTAAGGTATGTCACCGTTCTGAATGATCTGGGCCGCCACCCTCTCAGGCCGCATGATGGCCAGCCTCGCGCCAATCGGTGAGCCGAAATCATGAAGGTAGATCACGAAGCGCTCGATCTTCAGCTGCGTCACGAACCGGTCGAGCCACATGGCATAGCCGTCGAAGCTGTAGTCGAAGTCATCAGGTGTGCCGCTATAGCCGAACCCGGGATAGTCGGGCGCAATCAGCCGCCATTTGTCGGCCAGTCGCGGCATCAGATTGCGGAATTCGTAGGATGAACAGGGATAACCGTGCGGCAGGAGAATGACGGGCGCGCGTTCTGGTCCGGCTTCACGGTAGAAAGTATCCACCTTTCCGATCTGAACCCTGCGATGTCTGACGCGTGTGTCCATGGTTTGCTTCCTTTGTAAATAAAGCCCCTTTCTGCGACGGCGTTCCCGGCATCTGCATCGTCTGGCGCTGGGTGTTCTGACGGAACAACGCCCGAAAGCCATCGTTACGAAACAACATCGGAACGGGAGGTCGTCGTGATCCACCATGTCTCGGTAGGGACGAATGATGTTCAGCGGGCGAAGCGCTTCTACGATGCCGTCTTGCCCATCGTCGGCATCATGCCGATGGCCGAGGACGAGGGTGGACTGGGTTACGGCAGCGGCACGTTTCACTTCAGCGTTCAGGTTCCAATCGATGGAAAACCCGCGACGGTGGGCAATGGCACTCATATCGCCTTTGCCGTCGAGGACCGATCGATGGTCGATCGTTTTCACGCGGCAGCATTAAAACATGGTGGCAGCGATGATGGCGCCCCGGGGCTGCGACCGACTTACGATGCCAACTACTATGGGGCGTTCGTCCGTGATCCGGACGGTCACAAGATCGAGGCAGTGACCTACTCGGCGAAATAGTCGCGAACGGGAGGCGTCCATGCCGGCCATTCCCTATGCCATTATCGAAGCTCCTTCCACGCTGGGCCTTGCGACCGACGGCGTGGAGCGCTTGCCCGAGCGGCTCCTGAACCTCGGACTTGCGGAGCGCATCGGCGCGCGCCGCGCCGGCCGGCTTGTGGTGCCTCCGAAGAATCCGGTGCCCGATCCCGGGACCGGCACATTGAATGCCGCGGCAATCGCGGCGTGGTCGCCCAAGCTCGCCGACGCGGTGGAAGCTGTGCTCGATGCGGGCGAGTTTCCGGTGGTGCTGGGCGGCGATTGCACGATCGTGCTGGGCTCGATGCTCGCGCTTCGACGCCGCGGCCGCTACGGCCTGTTCTTCATCGACGGCCACGCCGATTTCTTCCAGCCGGAGGCCGAACCCAATGGTGAGGGCGCTTCGATGGACCTCGCCTTCGTCACGGGCTTCGGTCCGTCGCTCCTGGCCGACATCGAAGGCCGCGGTCCCCTGGTCCGCCCTGAAGACGTTGTCGCGTTCGCTTATCGCGACCACAGGGATCAGCAGGAGTACGGAAGCCAGCTGCTTCCCGAAGCGCTCAAGGCACTTGACCTCCCCGCTGTGCGCGCGATCGGCATCGAGGCCGCAGCACGCGAGGCGGTCGATCATCTGACGCGCGCCGAGCTGGACGGCTTCTTCATCCATCTCGACGTCGACTGTCTCGACGACGTCATCATGCCGGCTGTCGATTTTCGCGTGCCGGGCGGGTTGTCGTGGGACGAGCTATCGATGGCACTCCGGTTAGCCCTGAGGAGTGGCAAGGCAATCGGCCTTGAAATCACCATCTACAATCCGCGCCTGGATGAAAACGGAAGCGCCGGGCGCGGCCTGGTCGATGTGCTCACGGCAACGCTCGAAATAGCGGGAGCCTGAACACGCTGAATGACGTCTGCGCAACCCGACGGACCTTGATGGCGCGTGATCGAAAGCCGATCCGACATTTCCGATTGACAGAAATTCGGAAATATCGTAGATGTGAGCCATCCCGGCCCAAGGATAAGGGGCGTTTCGCGATCGTCACGTTACGCGGGCCGGGTGGCGGTGGACGTGGAGCGCAGCGGCGCGCTGCGCAATCGCAGGGCGGGTTTGACCCGTGAGCGGTTGAGCTGCGCGCATACGACGCGTGCGATTCGCGTACGGCAAAAGCGTGTCGTCCTGACGCCCGGGGCCTGTGCGTCAAGGCTTGCGGTGATGCGTGCTGCCCGACCGGGCGGGCGCATCAGTCATCCGCAAGACGACGGGGGCAATAGTGCATCGCTCCCCGGGGAGAGCGCGCCATAAGCCGTCAAACCACTGCGCAGGGAAGGCCGGGATGTCCAGGCTGCCCTGTATGCCGCTGTGCATCCATCTCGCGCAATTTGCGCACAGCGGACCGTGGGTGCCAGCCGGCACCCGGTCTTCCCTGCGCCCTTTCCATGGAAGGGGGCGTCGAGAGAAGCACAAGGCTCGGGCGTCATGCGTCGCGAGGCCGTACGGGCGCGTCTTGCAGCTCTTTGAAAATTGAAACGCTCGTCCTTCCCGTCACTGCCAGAGCTCGCTCTCTGCCACGCGATTGATGTCGGCGAGCCGGCGGGGGGCGTCGGCGTTCAGGTCGATGCTCTCAACCAGCGTCAGCAAGCGCCGATAGGCGCCGTCCGCGATCTCGACCGGCAGTGGGTCCTCGTCAAACGCCTCGACGTAGTCGCCGACGAGACCGCTGAGCAGGCGGCACAGTCCGCGCTGGGCGGGGTCGTCCCGGCCGAGCGTCTCGAGCTTTTGCTGGAATGTCCGGAAAGTCCGCAGGCCGTGATGCTGCTGCGAAAGCCAATGATGCAGGTGGTTCATGGGAGCCTCTTCGGGTCATGGAAGAAGCTACCGGTTTATACAGTGTGGATATGACGATTGCTAGGGAGGGGAGGATCAAGAGTTGCTGAACCCGTCCGTCTTCGCCAAGAGGCTTCGCCGGCCACGCTTCGCCCTTCGGTCTAACCCGGCTGCGCCACGCGAAGCCCGACGGGCGAAGCGTGGTGCCCCTGGCCGATAATTGCCTAGAGCCATAACCATCTGAATTTGAAACCACTTTTATCGTCGATTGCTGCCGATACCAGCACAAATACCAGCAGGATGATGCGCGGTATTCGCCGACAAAGATAAATCAGCGGGCTTCCCGCAGCGGGCACGCCTATGCCGTTCCGGGCTCCACAATCGCGCTGATCGGAATCGAAATCGGAATCGAACCCGGCTCGGGACCCGAAAATCCCGGAGAGATCTACCGCGAGGTTAAGGGTAGGCTCCTGTCATGCGTGCCCCATCCATTGTCCTTCACGATGCCGAGGGGGAGACCTAATTCGTACTGGACGACCTTGGGGCGACTCGATTGCCGCTCGGTGCGGGACCGACGCCGAAATCGCTGATCGCGCGCCGCTGATTTCGTACCGCGGTCAGATATTTTGCGTTCGCAACGCTTAGTTGGGCCGGCCACTCCCATTGTGATTACCGTTGCGTGGGTTTGACTCCCACTCCCTCCGCCATTTTCCCGTTCGTGTACGCCAAGATGCGATTTCCTGCGACTCGGTTCGCCCGCTTTGGCGTACCGCGACACGTCGACCTTGTGACGATACCGTGGCATTCCGCGCACTTGCACACGGGCCAGGCAGTGCGCGGACCTCGCGTTCACGATGTAATCAACGGCGAACGACGCAACCAGGCATCGGTATGCAGTTGGTCCAAGACGAAGGTCGCAACGTCTCTTCGCGATATGGTCCCACCATGGAAGTCGGAGAGATCCGTCAAAGCGCGGATCGAGCCGCGGCCGGGCTTGTCGCTAAGACGGAGGGATGAACCAGGATCCAGTCGAGTCCGCTGTTTCTGATGGCGGCCTCCTGCCGGTTCTTGTCGGCGTAGACGTTCTTCAGGAGAAACGGGAAGATCACCTTGTCGAACAGAAAGCCGCCGTGGCCGGCACTGTCGCCGGCGCCGATGCCCGTGATGCAAACCAGGCGAGAGACATGCTCGGCGCGTTGACGAGCACGCGCGTCGCGGTTGAGAGCAGCGTCACCTCGCGGAAGGGGGCTCGCCGGTGTACCCAGCGCGCTGACGACGGCGTCCTGACCTTTGAGAGCTTCGCGCAACGCTTTTTCGTCGCGGACATCTCCGACAACGAGCCTGGCGCCGTTCAGTTTGCTCGCCTTCTCGGGTGACCGCACCAGCGCCGAGACCTGATGTCCACGCTCCAGCGCCTGGCTGGCGATCAGACGTCCGGTAGCGCCGGTTGCTCCAAGGACCAGTACCTTCGATCGGACGGTCTTGACGCCATCGTTGGTGAGATCGTTCATAGATGCCTCCTTGGCGGAATGCCTCCGAGGAGGCCGTCCCGCGGTTTCGATTTCGGGTGATGGTCAGAGCTTGCCGTCCGCGAGCAGCTCGCGGGTCCGCTTCAACGTTGACAGCAAGGCGGCTTTGTAGCCCTTGTCGCCGTCGAACAACGCCTGCTCGGCCTGCTCTTCCGGACCGAAAGGTTTCTTGCCGCGCAAGCCGGTATAGCAATAGAACCGCAGTTGCAGCGCGCCGGTCTCGTCCTTGAATAGCTCGTTGACGATGGCGCCTTCGCGCGGGCCGGTGGCCTGGAAGAAGGTGACCTTCTGTTCCGGATCGAAGGTAATGATCTCATGCAGGTCATCGCCCGCGATGGTCGCTTCACGCACGATGTGCGTCGCGCTTTCCTCCACCACCTCACAACGGGTGCAGAGGTTGGGCGGCAGAAACAGCCGGGCGTCGCGAGCCTTGAGAACCAGGCCCTTCCACACCTGCACGCGAGTCAGCGGGGTCTCACCGTCCGGATTAATCCGGACGGTGGCAGTCGAATAGATCATGGTCGTATTCCTTGATTGTCGTGGTCGGGTATTGCCGCTGCCCTCAGGCCGCGGCCGCGATCTCGGCGACGAAGTCCCGATAAGAGCGCAGAGGTCGGCCCAGGAGAGCGGTCAAACGCTCGACGTCGCCGGCTTCGGGGATCATTCCGTCCTTGAGGAAGCGCTCGCTCATCAGCCGCATGTCGAAGGCCATCCAGCTCGGCATGAACTGCCGCAGATTCGTCTCGAAGCCCGCGGTGTCGTCGCCGGGATAGGCGATCGTGCGGCCCAGCACGTCCGACCAGATGGCAGCGGCCTTTGCACCGGTCAGCGTGTCCGGACCGACGAGATTGATCCGGAGAAGCGGAAGCGGCGTGGCGGACGTCTCGCGGCGGACGAGCTCGATGGCGGCGATTTCGCCAATGTCGCGCGCGTCGATCATGGCGAGTCCCTTGCTGCCAATCGGCATCGGGTAGATGCCGTAGCTGGTCACGATGTCCTTGATCGTGAGCTCGTTGTTCATGAAGTAGGCGGGGCGCAGGATGGTCGCCTTGAAACCCATCTGCTCGATCATGCGCTCGACGCCGAACTTGCCGGCGAAGTGCGGCACGTTCACATAGACCTCGCTGTGGATGACGGAGAGGTAGACGAGCCGCTCGACGCCGGCTTCGCGCGCCAGGTTGAGCGCAATCAGCGCTTGGGTGAATTCGTCCGGCACGACGGCGTTGAGCAGGAACAGGGTCGAAACGCCTGAGAACGCGCTGCGCAACGAGTCGACGTCCAGCAGATCGCCCTTCACGGCGGTCACGCCGGCCGGGAAGTTGGCCTTCGCGGGATCGCGGACGAGGGCGCGGACATCGGCACCGCGTTTGACGAGTTGTTCGACAACGCTGCGGCCGACGGTGCCAGTGGCGCCAGTAACGAGGATGGTCATGGGATCACTCCGGGGTTGGGTTAGTGCGTACCCCGCAAATTATCGATCCGCATTTGGACCGATAGACGATATATTTGGACACACTGTCTCAGTGGTGGAACATATGGATTTGCTTGCCCTCGCCGACTTCAACCTCGTGGCCCGTCACGGCGGGTTTGGACGGGCTGCCCGGGCTGCCGGTCGCCCGAAAGCGACACTCTCCCGCCGGGTTTCCGAATTGGAGCGCAGCCTCGACCTACGCCTCTTCGAGCGTGGGGCGCGCACATTGAAGCTGACCCAGGAAGGAAGCGCACTCTACGAGCGGACCGGCGTGCTGCTCGCCGAACTCGACGAGACAGCCGCGGCGATCGCTTCCGGCGGGGACAAGCCGCGAGGCAAGTTGCGGGTGAGCGCACCCCTGCTGTTTTCGCAGACCGCGATGGGGAAGCTCGCTGCCGCCTTCGCACTGAAGTATCCAGAGGTTCGGCTCGAGATCACGACAGAGGACCGCACCGTCGACATGATCGAGGAAGGCTATGACGTGGTGATCAGGGTCAATCCGGATCCGGACGAAAGCCTTGTCGGACGAATCCTCATGCGCGATCGGCTGGTGGTCGTCGCGAGCCCGAGCCTGGATCGTCCTACCGGCGATCGCGCCGTTCCGGCCGTGGCGCGCGGGACAAGCGATGTGACTTCCAGCTGGGATGTGGTCGCTTCAAGTGGAAACGCACGCATCATGATCGAACCGGTGCTTCGCCTGTCGTCGCTCATCATGGTCCGCGATGCGGTCCGGGCGTGCGTGGGCGCCGCGCGTCTTCCCGTCTCGCTTGTGAGTCACGACCTGGCAGCGGGAAGGCTTGTCCGCTGGGGTGACATCGACGGACCGGAAATCGCTCTCTGGACGCTCTATCCGTCGCGCCGACTCCTGAGCGCTCGCGTGTCCGCGTTTCTCGACTTTCTAAAGGAAGCCTTCCCCTCCGGGACACCCGAGGAGCTTGCATCGTTCATCGACTGAGCAAACTGGCATTACTTTTGATCAGGAGCACGCGTTCAATCCAGTCGATGAAGACGCGGACAGGATCTGATCAAAGCGGTGGAAGGGCTAGGTGAGGAGGTTTAGGCAGGACCGCGCGGATCGAGTCCCCCGCTGACACTTCGCCACCCTCAGATACGACGGCCATGACGCCGGCCCTGAAGCGCAGTCCGAGCGGGCCGTTTCGCAACTCATCCTTCAATCCGGCCTCGAAGCGATCGATTAGTACGCAGGGCGTGCGTAGGCCGGTCAGCCGAACGGTCGCCGAGGCGCCAAGGCGGAGCATGGTGCCCAGAGAAAGGCATTCGAGATAGAGGCCCATGGTCGTGATGTTTTCGCCCAGGTTTCCTGGATAGACTTGGTAGCCGCACGTCCGCAGCGCATCGAACAGTTCGCTCGGGATGAGATGGACCTGACGGAGGTTAGGCGCCGTAGGGGCGCGCCGCGCGAGGTATCGATGCCTCACGACAGGTCCGTAATGCGCATCGCCTTCGATGCCGTGGCCTTTCGTCAGATTGATGGACAAGCGAGGCGTCTTGCTGAAGCGATGCTTGTCGTCGATCGACTCGGCGACTACCGAGCCTTCCGTGGCGGGATGATCATGTTGATGGATTTGGTACTCAGTTTCGCACACGTGCGCGGAACGGCTGGTTCAACCGGACAATCTGGAGATTCAGAACGGCCGCGAAAGTCACCCAAAGCAGGTAGGGCAAAAGAAGCCAGATGGCCAATGTCGAATACCGCCCGACCCCGAACATGAGGGCGGCGATCGAAAGCCACAGGAACAGAACTTCGGCCAAGGCCCAGTCTGGTCTTTTCAGCGCGAAGAAAAGGGGACTCCAAAGCATGTGCAGGACGATATTGCTGGCGAAAAGCGAAAGGATAAGAATTCGTCCCGCTTCGTCCGTGGCGTTCATCCACGCCAGAACGCCGGACCAGGCGGCCAAGGCCAATATAGCCGTCCAAGCCGGCCCGAAGAGCCAATTCGGAGGGTTCCACGGCGGCTTACGCAGATCCTCGTACCAAGCCCCGACTGTCGTGGTCCTGCCGCCGACGGCCAGCATCAATATCACAATGAGAATCGCTGCGACGACAGGGAGGGTCAAATGCGGCACTCTGATCAAAATGACGGCGACATCCATCTCGCTCGGAACTCGTTTGATTTAGGATAGCGCCGGTAGACTACAAGCGCTGCCTCGCGGGACATGTCATATCCGTCGGCAATCGCGCCCGAACAGGCGCTACCGGGTGACTTGAGGCAGGTAGAAGGACCTTGGGCAGCACGACTAGGAGTTCGACTTCGCGCTGCAGGATCCGGCTCGCCACATCGGCAGCTGGCGGCCAGCAGAGAGAAGTCGTCCTCGATATCGCCGAATTTGACGGCGAAACCGTGCTTGCGCGGAGCCGCTGGACACTAGCCGTTAAGCCGCGCTCGACGCCTTCGCGTTCACCCCCTTGCGCAACGCCACCGTGTTCAGCTTGGTGTTCGCCGCTTTTTCCTCGTTGAGGTTCGTGTTGAGGAAGCGGACGATCTCGTCATGGCCGAGCTCCTCGGCCCAGGCGATTAGCGTGCCGTACCGGCACATCTCATAGTGCTCCACTGCCTGCGCGTTCGCGACGATAGCCGCGTCCAACACGGCCTTGTCCTCGATTTCGCTGGCGGTCTCGTCGGATTCCTTGATGATGCCGTCGATTGCAGGGCACGTCGTGCCGCTTGGCTGCTTGCCGAGTTTTGCGAAGGCCTTCTCAAGTCGCTCGACCTGCTTGTTGGTTTCCTCGAGATGGCTCTTGAGCCCTGCGACGAGATCGCGATTGGTGGCCTTGTTGATCATCTTGGGCAGCGATTTCAGAATTTGCTGCTCGGCGTAATAGATATCCTGAAGACCGTGGATCAGCAGGTCTTCCATCGTCTTGATGTCCTTGGTGAAGATTCCCATAATCGTTTCTCCTCACAACGATGGCAAGGAAACGCAGCCTCTCGCTGCTGGTTCCGTGTCAAAAACCATCGCCCGGTGGCTCGGCCGATTGGTGAATCCTGGGCAGGTAACAGATGTCCCCGTGGCAACGAAGGGCCATCAGTTGACGGTAGGGTCGGCCGTACCCATTGGATCAGGTGTGCTACCGCCGGATCGGACCGATGATCAAGCGATAGGTTGGCACTTGCCTGTCGGTCCAGGTCTCAAGCGTCTATCCGCAGATCAAACATTCGAAGTCGCCGATCTCGGTCATCGGGGTCGTGATCACGATACGACGATAGACCGCGCCGCACTCACACGACCGATGCTCTGCTGCGGCGATGGCTGACATGAAAGTCCTATGAGCCCACTTGCGGCAGTTTCCGCGTGAAGGCGATCGAGCGAGGTCGGAGATTTCTCGCGGAAGTGCGCTTGCAGCCGTGCCTCAGTTGATGCTGGCCGAATCATGAAGCTGCCACACATCGCCCCGACGAATAATTTCGATCGTCTCCCCACGCGGTCCGAAAGCCTCATCGAGCAAATGGGCGCACCACCCCTCGGGAATGGCGTTTAGAACCCTATCGACCGCTTCCTCCCGGGGAGTCGCGGCTGCCCAAAGCTGATGTGTACCGTCATCGGGCGTGACTTGAACAACATGTATATCGTTGGGATTCATTGCAATCGCCTTTGTGCAATCGTTGACCTTGGGACCCGCGTTGTCAACCACGGCGCGATTACCCGAGAGGCGACTTAGTGCATGGCGCGAAATGAGTAATTTACGCTTTTCCGTTGCGGCTGATCGGATCGCGTTGCGAGATTGTTGATCTGGGACGGTTCCGGACCCTCGAGATCCCAGGCGGAGCCGGCCGGAACCTGATCAACCAAGCAATGTTTGACTCATACGGAAACCGCTCTCCCGGGGCGGGATAGGACTCTGCATGGAAACTTCAAGCTCCTTCGAAGCCGCCCAGTCCAGCGACGGCCGCTACCGGCTCCTCGTCGAGGCGATCACTGATTACGCGATCTATATGCTGGATCGCGAGGGCCGCGTGACCAGTTGGAACCCCGGTGCCAGGCGCTTCAAAGGTTATGAGGCCGACGAGATCATCGGTCGCCATTTCTCGATCTTCTACACCGACGCTGAACGGGCGGAGAACATCCCCGCGCTGGCGTTGGCGGAAGCTGAGCGCACTGGCCGCTTCGAGCGCGAGGGCTGGCGCGTGCGCAAGGACGGCTCTCAGTTCTGGGCCCACGTTGTCATTGACGCAATCCGCTCCCCCGAAGGCGACCTTGTCGGCTTCGCCAAAATCACACGCGACTTGACCGAGCGAAGGGCCGCCGAGACTAAATTGCGCGAAAGCGAACAGCAGTTCCGAATGCTGGTGCACAGCGTCACCGATTATGCCATCTACATGCTGGATGTGGACGGGCACGTGGCGAGCTGGAACGCCGGTGCCCAGCGCATCAAGGGCTATGCCCCCGAAGAGATCATTGGCCGTCACTTCTCCAACTTCTACACCGAAGCTGACCGTGCTGCCGGCCTTCCGCGTACCGGCCTCGACACCGCGACCCGAAATGGACGCTGGGAGAACGAAGGTCAACGAGTCCGAAAGGACGGCACGGCGTTCTGGGCGCACGTCGTGATCGACGCCATACGCGACGACGACGGCAAGCTTGTCGGCTTCGCCAAAGTGACGAGGGATATCACCGAACGCCGCGAGGCGGAGGCTGCTCTTCAGGCGGCGCAAGCGACGATGATCCGTTCGCAAAAACTGGAGGCGATCGGGCAACTCACAGGCGGCGTCGCTCACGACTTCAACAATCTGCTGCAGGTCATCAGTGGAAATCTGCAACTGCTGAGCAAGGATATCGCCGGCAATGCCCGGGCCGAGATGCGGGTCCAAAGCGCGCTGGCGGGCGTTGCCCGCGGTTCGAAACTTGCCTCCCAATTGCTTGCCTTCGCACGGCGCCAGCCGCTGGAGCCGAGGGTGGTGAACGCGGGCCGTCTGATCAAAGGCATGGATGAGATGCTTCGTCGCGCCCTCGGTGGGGAGATCGAGGTCGAAACGGTAGTCGCCGGCGGGCTTTGGAATAGCTTGATCGATCCGGATCAATTCGAAAACGCGGTCTTGAACCTCGCGATAAACGCCCGCGACGCGATGAACGGTGATGGTCGCCTGACGATCGAGGCCAGCAACGCCTTCCTCGACGACGACTATGTCCGGCAGCATGATGAACTGTCCGCGGGACAATACGTGATGATCGCGGTGACCGACACGGGTACAGGCATTCCAGCGGACATCCTGGAGCGGGTCTATGAACCGTTTTTCACTACCAAAACGGAAGACAAGGGTACCGGTCTGGGCCTTGCCATGGTTTACGGCTTCCTCAAGCAATCTGGTGGACACGTAAAAATCTATAGCGAGATGGGCTCCGGAACGACAGTCAAGCTCTATTTCCCACGAAATCTTGCCAGTGAGGACGCTCTAGTCACTGCTCCCCACGGTGAGATCGAAGGCGGCGAAGAAACCGTGCTTGTGGTCGAGGACGACGATGAGGTCCGCGAGGTTGCGGTCTCCATGCTCACCCAACTCGGGTACCGCGTGGTCAAGGCGAAAGACGCGGCAAGCGCACTTGTTGTCGTCGATAGCGGCATTCCGATCGATCTGATCTTCACAGACGTCATGATGCCGGGCGCGCTGCGTAGCCCGGAACTGGCGCGAAAGGCCAAAGAACGGTTGCCCAACGTCGCGGTGCTTTTCACGTCCGGCTATACGCAGAACGCCATTGTGCACGGCGGACGACTCGATCCCGGGGTGGAGTTGCTCGCCAAACCCTACACGCGCGAGGCGCTCGCCCGGAAGATCAGACACGTGTTGGCCAATCAAGCTCAACGGCGCGTCGCTCAGGGATCGCAACACCCGGCAAACGAAAGAGCTCTCAAGGGGACGACCGTATTGTTGGTAGAAGACGACGACCTCATCCGTCTTACGTCGACGGAGATGCTGAGCGATATCGGATGCAAGGTGAGAGAAGCCAGCACGGCTCAGGAGGCTCTGAAGATCCTGGATGAGGGAACCGTGGACATCCTCCTTACCGACGTTGGCCTGCCTGGAGTTTCCGGCCTGCAACTCGCAAGAGACGTTTACGCGCGCTGGCCCGGTCTACTCCTCGTTCTCGCAACAGGAGACAGCGGGGTCAAATCTGAAGCCGCACGCTTGGGGGCACTATTCATCATGAAGCCCTACACGCCGGAGTCTCTTCGCCTTGGCTTAGAACAGGCGCTGAAGAAGCAACCCTGAGCGTCGATTAGGGCGTGAACCTATAAACTTGGAGCGGTCGGCGGACGTCCGCTTTGGTGCCGATAACGGACCCATGTCGGACATGGCCCCATGTCCGAAAAGTGACAGACGCGATCTGCAACGCTTTTTGCTCGATATCACGATTCTCTGCTCGTCAGGTAAACTGACAGATCGCAAAGGCGGGACCTCCGGAACGCTGAGCTATCCGGAGGTAATGGTGATCGGCAAGCGCGCGAGCTTCATGCGCAGTCGGACTCGATGGCTCTATCGCACTTCGGAGGCTTCAAGGATCCATCCAGAAGTCGACGGACTTGCGGCGACCGCAGTGGATCGTCGCAACGGGTCGCGGAAGGCCGGGCTGGGGGAGTTTGCGCGAACTTGGCCATCCATCGACGTTCGATGCGGTTCAGCACGTCTCGGGGCAATCCTATGTCCGCCATCGAAACCTCCATCTCAGGCGGCCAGAACCCTGGATGTCGAGCGGAGGCGATTCGGTCTGCCTCCGGGGGGATTGCGTGGACCACCGTCGAGTTCGCACAGCGCCTCGAGGATCTCGTCGATGGTGACCGGCGCTTTCAGCCCCGCCGGCGCCCTCAACGACGGGCAGGAGGCAATGGCCGATGCGTCGGACGCCCAGGATGCCAAGATAGCGCGTTTCTCGGAGGTCGAGAGCGAAGCGTTCGTCAGCACGTCCCGCGGGTGGCCAAACACCGTCCCGGGATGCAGGAGCGCGTTGAAGTCGATCACGTTGTCGTCGGAAGCGGTCGTCGGCCGCATGGTGTCCTCCATTCTTTGGACGAAGCCAGTGGCCGCGCGTCGGAAGACGCGCGGCATTCTCGGAGAGTGATGGATCAGGCCGCCTTGGACTCGATCTGGTGGACGTTGCCGGAAACCGATGCGCCGGCGATGGCGATGCGCCGCGGCTTCATGGCTTCCGGGATTTCCCGGAACAGTTCGATCTTCAGCAGGCCGTTGTCGAAGGCAGCGCCCTTGACCTGGACGTAATCCGCCAGGTTGAACTGACGCTTGAAATGGCGGGTCGAGATGCCCCGATACAGAAATTCCCGCTCGGTCTTCTCGGTCTTGCCGCCTTCGATGGTGACGACGTTTTGCTCTGCAGTGATCGAGATTTCATCCGGCGAGAAACCCGCGACCGCCAGCGTGATCTGGTAACGGTCTTCGGCAAGCCGTTCGATGTTATAGGGCGGATAGCTTTCCTCGGCACCGCGCTGGGCGGTCTCGGCGAGGTCGAATAGACGATCGAAACCGATGGTCGACCGGAAGAGGGGAGCGAAGTCATAAGTGCGCATAGCCAGATCCTCCTAAGAGCAAAATGGTTAATAGCGGCACCGGACACGACCGGTGCCCGTCTGGATTTCCTGGGCCCATCAGGCGCCCGGGAGCCACCCTGTGGTGGCGATTCAGAAAATACAAAACCCGTTTTTGGTTTCAAGGGGAGTCAAAATTTTTTCGCTGATTTGGATCGGTCGGCCGGGGCGATACGTCAGCAGGCAGGGCGCCTTGACGGCGCTCATTCGCCGTGAGCTATGGGCAGGCCCGGCGCACGGTGAGATCCAGCTTTTAATTCTGCTTCTCCAAACGGGCGTTTCGGCTTGCGAGCGCTTTCACAATGCGGCCCGCTTGGCCGCGTGGCCTGGTCGAAGAAGCCCAGCGAGGTTTGCTAGGTCTTCAGCTTTCTTGCGATGAGGCCCGGCCCTCTACTCTGCGGGCGGGACCGTTGGGGTCGCGTTAAGAAGCTGGGATATAGCAGTTACGATTTGAGCGGGGGCAAAAGGCTTTGTAAGCAGCAGGCTGTTAGGGACGCCCTTGGACGTCCATTCCTCCCCGTGAGTGCCGGTCATGTAGATGATGGGCATCGTCGGATCAATCTCCTGGGCAAAGCGACCGACCTCCCATCCATCGAGCTTTCCCAGCAGGTTGATGTCGGTCACGATCGCCCGGTATTTGGATTTGTTGTCCCGGAGAAGCGTAATTGCTTCCTCCCCGGACGCTGTCAGGGCCGACGCAAAGCCGCCTTCTGAAAGAGCTTCTTCGACCATAGCCTGAATGAGCTGGTCGTCCTCGATGACCAGAATCTTAACCGCATCGTTCAAAGCCGTATTCCCCTGGCTGCCTCGTTGCAGTCCTCCGGGCAGGACAACAGGTGGCGGAACAATAGGTTCCGTCATTAAACATACCGAAGAGTCTTCCAGCAATGCCGGGCCTGGCACTGGACGGTAGAGCGCCCGATCTCCCATCCCGCAAGACAAACCTAAGCGCGCTCGTCCGGTCGGCAACTTATCATGCTACAAGTGGAGGGCGGGCCGCTCGCCGGCATTTCGAAGGGACGAATATATGCCAACCCCCGCAGGGACAGAATCCGTAACGTCTCCCGTCGCGTCGAGCGCTGCAACCAGGCAGGAACTTCCTTACCGGTTGAGGCAACAGTCCTTGTTGGGCGAATTCGGCCGAACCGCGCTCCAGACCCGCGACATCAGCCAGATACTGCAACGTGCGACGGAGCTCTGCGCACAGGGTCTCGAAACACCGTTCGCCAAGGTCCTGGAGTACATTCCGGAGGCAAAAAGGTTGCTGGTGAGCGCAGGCGTCGGATGGGCGCCAGAGACGATCGGCCAAGTATCTTTGGGCGTCGACTTAGAGTCACCCGCCGGCTATGCGTTCCATACCGGCCAAATCGTCATTTCCAATCACCTTCAAGAAGAAACCCGCTTTCGGACGCCGAAACTGCTGTCGGAGCACGGCATCAAGCGCGCTATCAACGTTCTCATCGCGCGCGGCGGCGAAGGTCATCTACCGTTTGGAGTTCTAGAAGTCGACAGCGCGGACTCAGGTCAGTTCGATCTTGCAGATGCCGATTTCCTTGCGGGCTTTGCGGGCCTGCTCGGCATCGCCATCGAGCGGCAGCATGCCGACGCCGAGCTTCAAAAAGCCCTCGAGCATCAAGCCATGTTGACACGAGAGATGAGCCATCGTGTCAAGAACAGCCTGGCGTCGGTGGTAGGGCTGCTTCACGTCCAGTCGCGTAGCGCGCAGTCCAAGGAAGTGCAAAACGCACTCAAGGACGCCGCTTCCCGCATCACCACGATCGCGCAGGTTCACGACCACCTGTGGCGCAGCACCCGGATCGGATTCGTTGACATTGCGGACTTCGCGGGCGAGCTTTGCAGGAAACTGCAGGAGACGCTCGCCTACAAGATTGACTGCAACTTCGACCACCTGATGATTCCGGCGGACAAGGCAATTCCCCTTGGCCTCCTGATTAATGAGCTTGTCACGAACGCGGCGAAGCACGCCTATTCCGACAAATCCGGCGAAATCCAGGTGGCGGGCGCGGGGCGCGGAGCGGATTTGCATGTCTTAGTAGCGGATCAGGGTGTGGGACTGCCGGCGGATTTCGATATGGACCAGCCACGAGCGAGCCTGGGCTTCAAGGTGATCAAGAGTTTGCTTGCCCAACTCAATGGACGCATCGCTGTCTCATCAAACGAGCCAAAGGGCACAACAATCCAACTTGATGTACCGCTCGATTAGAGAAAGTTCCGCCCATCCTGCATCCGGGACCTGTCAGGGCTTCACGAACCGATAGGCGAAGCGATCGGTCTCGCCCTTGATCGAGGGATCGAACACCTTGATCGAGTGCGGATCGTCCTTGTTCGCGAGCATGGTGCTTTCCCCGTCCAGTACGAAGCCAGTCGCCTCCACCTCCTCGCGAACGGAGGTAGGCTCAATCCGATGCAACGACGGGGCGTCGCTCGTGCCCGCCCCAACGACGGCGGCGTGGTCTACGATGACGTAGAGCCCACCGGGCTTCAGCCGCTCGTAGACAGCTCGATTGAAGTGGGCCGCCGTCGCGCCCTTGGCCTGGATCAGCGCGGTGTGGAGATCGTGATAGAACAGGTGCAGCCACAGGACATCCGCTGGTTGGGTGACCTCCGGCATCGCCACGAGGTCCGCCGAGACGACTTCGACGTTCTCTCGGTCCGGCTCCTTCGCGAGCGTCCGCATGCGACCGACCGGATCGTTCTTGAAGTGGGCGACTTCGGTCGGCACGAAGCTGTAGACGCGTCCTTCGGGTCCTACGACGTCGGAGAAGAGGTGGGTCCAGTCGCCGTCGCCTGGGTAAACGTCGATGACGACGGAGCCCGCATTGACTCGTGCGAACTGGATCAACAAGGATAGCTTGGATTGGTCGTACATTGGAATCTCCTTTACGGCGGCATTCGACAAGCGCGCGGCGTGCGAGGGCGATTTACGGCTGATCCACCGTCTATCGCGAACCGACGGCCGCAGATCGGCAGCGCTACGCCGTCCCGGACGCGTCCATCTGCGCGGCCCGCGCCAGTGCCTGCGTGTCGACGTATTCTCGTATGTTGGTCACCTGCCGTCCCGGACCGTGATGGCGAAGATCCAGTCGTCCTCGAAAGTCTTGTTCGTTGCTTTGATCTTCCCTTTCGCGAAGCCGACGACCAGGACCCGGTCTCCCTGCGCGACGAACTCCCGGGGTTCCGTGGAGGTCTCTATCGACTCGGATGCCGTCTTGAGCAAATCCGCCAGCCCCGCGTGCCCGCGGTGCGTGCCGGCCAGCGGCCAGTCCTCGCCGGGGACGATCCACTCGATGTCTTCGGCGACAAGCGCCAACAGATCCTCCCTGTCGCCGCGGCCTATCGCGGCGAAGAAGTCCTTCACGGTCTGTACGTTCCGTTCAATGCTCATCGACGCATCTTCCTTGTCTCTCGATTGATGACGGTGGATCGGCCGGTGCCTGCGCCTACGCCCAGCGACCGGCCTCCTCGAAGCTCAGGCGGGGATTGCGCGGGAAGACGGAAGCCGGATCGCCGTGTCCGATGCTGCAGATGAAGTTCGACTTGATCCGCGTGCCCGCGAAGAACGCCTTGTCCACGCCCACGTTGTCGAAGCCGGACATGGGGCCGCAATCTAGTCCCAGCGCCCGCGCGGCGACGATGAGGTAGGCGCCCTGCAGCGTCCCGTTGCGCATCGCCGTCGCCTCGGCCACTTCGGGCGGAGCGAAATACTTCTGCATCATCTCGGCGGCGTGCGGCATGAGCTTCGGCAATTCGCCGGCGAAATCCATATCGTGCCCGACGATCACCGTGACGGGAGCCGCCAGAATCTTCGGCCTGTTCGCGTCGGCGGCCAACCTGGCGAGCGTGGCCTTGGCGTCGGCGCTGCGCACCCAGACAAAACGCTGTCATTCGGCCTGCAATATTTGAACGCCGATTGACACCTGGGGCGGCTTCGTCGATTGCACGCCGGACGCAGTGCCCGTGGTATCGCAGGTGGACGGGGTGAAAGGCCTGGTCCTCGCGGCGGGCTGCTCGGGTCACGGCTTTGGTTTGGGCCCGGGGCTCGGCTATCTGGCCGCAGAGCTTGTCGTAAACGACACGCCTTGCGTCGATCCCACACCGTTCCGGCTGTCGCGTCTGGTCGATGGCTCCAAGCTGGACATCGCCGCCATCTGAAGATCGAGCTGGAAGTCAGGCCTGACGTGCACCCTGGCGAGCAAAGGATTCGGAGCTGAGCTCGAAGATCCCCATCTGCGTGCGGGACTTAATGTCCATCGCGGATGGCTAACTTCAAGGGCGGTGGCCGAGAGTCTCGGCCTGCCATGCTCACTGATTGAACAGGTCGCGGCCTGATCGCGATTTAGCAGTCCCTAAAGGGCGTTTCCTCCCCCAACTTGAGCCACTCCTTCGGAGTGGCTCTCTCTTTATGGACAAGACGATTTGGCTGATCGAGGTGACTCTGCCGAAGATGCACCGTTTGGTTCGGGACGAAAGCAACGCCAACTGGCCGGCCGATGGTTCAACGGGCAGACTTCTCTCCCAAGGGGCAAACGATCGCGCCGGCGTTCATGATGTCCGCCGGATCAAAGGCGGTCTTGATCCGGCGCATCGCCGCAATACGCCCGACATCACCGTACCGTTCCAGAAGGTGCTTCTTGAAACGACCGACGCCGTGCTCCGCGCTGAACGTGCCGCCGAGCGTCGCGGCCGTATCGTAGAGTTGCAACGACAGGCTGCCTTCGATCCGCCTGGTGAATTCCAGCCGGTCGACGTCGGGAGGAATGAGCACATTGTAGTGCAGATTGCCGTCGCCGACATGGCCGTAGACGGACAGCTCAAGCTGGGCGTCATACGATCGCACCTGCGAGCCGGCCAGATTCAGAAAGCGCTGAATGGAGGAAAGCGGTACCGAGATGTCGTGCTTGACCGATCCGTTCCGGCATTTCTCGCCCTCGGGGATGGTCTCGCGGAGCTGCCACATCGCGGTCCGCTGCGATCCACTCTGCGCCAAGAATGCGTCCTCGATCCATCCAGCCTCGATCGCCTCGGCCAGAACGGCTTCCATCAGTTCGTCTAGATCGAGATGGCATGAGGAAGAGGCGAACTCGACGAGGACGGCGCCTGCTGAGCCCGCTCCAAGGGATGGCGGGTCCGTCATTGCGTCGCTCGCAAGCGCGATGGATCGGGCCGCCATGAATTCGAAAGTGGTCAGCAGATCCGCGGACTCGCGACGGACCGGGGCGAGAAGCTCAGCGAGCGGCGCGCCGCTCGCGAGCTTCAGCCAGGCAGTCGCGCGGCGGGTCGGCAAGGGCGCGAGACGCAACACCGCGCCGGTGACGATGCCGAGAGTCCCCTCGCTTCCGACGAAGCACTGTTTGACGTCGTAGCCGGTATTGTTCTTCCGCAGCTTGCGCATGTCGGAGACTACCGTGCCGTCCGCGAGCACCGCCTCGATTCCGAGCAGCAGATCGCGCGTCATCCCGTACCTGACGACCGACAGCCCGCCGGCGTTGGTGCCGATATTGCCGCCGATCCGGCAACTGCCCTCCGCGCCGAGGCTGAGCGGGAACAGAAGTCCGGCAGCCGCTGCGGCGTCCTGTGCGTTCTTCAGGATGACGCCGGCGTCGACAGAGATGCTCATGGAGACGGGATCGATTTAGCGAATCCTGTCCATCCGCTCGAGGCTCACGATGATTTGGCGTCCGGACGCGTCAGGCGTCGCACCGCCGCAGTAGCTAGTGTTGCCACCCTGCGGAACGATTCCGATACCGTGGTACGCGGCGAGCCGCACGATGTCGGCGACCTGCTTCGTCGTCTTCGGCTTCAGCACGGCAAACGTCGAGCCCGTGGAGAGCCGGCGTTGATCCGTCGTGTAGGTAGCCATCCGCTCCGGGTCGTCAACGACGCCTCCGTCGCCTACAAGGTCGCGAAAGGCTCGAACGTGTACTGACTGGGACATGCTCAGCTCCCGATTGGCATCGGGTCATCTTTGCGCGTTTGTGCCGCATTGGCTGCTGTTGGGGGGGCATTCAGAAGAAACCAATGCCGAATTGCTACGATTGTCGGCAGCTTGCGCCGCGCATCGAACAGTTTCATCGCGAGGACTTAGGGACTTCAGAGGAGCAATCGATTACTTCACCGGTAATCTATCGCGGCTTGGTCGCCGAAGTGCGGCGTCGGCCGTTCGCCGGGTCGCCACCGGTAGCCAAGATCGTAGGTTGCCCTGTGCTGAAATGAAAAACGACTTATATTTCAACGGGGATTGACTGACACTGTCTCCGCCAATTCCACGAATTTGTACGCCAAATCTGCGATTCCATGCGACTTTCCCCTCGGGATTCGTAAACTGTGCCGAATGGACGCTAGTCGCCAAGGCATAAGCAGAAACCGCAGCCGGACCTCAGATCGGTGTTTCCCTTCGCTGCGTCTGCGACCGGGGAGGCTGCGGCTCGGCCGTGTCGTCCGGAGACCCCGAGAGTGCATCCTTGCATCGGGCCGCGAATGTCATGAGGTACTCGCCGAGCTCTGCGCCAAGCACTTCGTTGGGCTCGACGTCCTGCACGCTCATGTTGAGTGCGTAAATCGGCAAACCGTCCAAAACGATCGGCGTTGCTACGGCGAGCACGCCAGGTTGCCAGGAGACCGCACAGTATCCGTCGCGCCGGATCGCGCGGATTGATTTCTGGATGTCGGCGATCAGCGCCTTCGTCGCGGCGGCAGAGCGTCGTCTGAATTGCGCGATTAGCCTGTCGCGGTCTGCGTCCGGGACGGCCGCGAGATAGGCGCGCCCGAGCGAGGTCAATTCCATCGGCACTTGTTGGCCGGCAACGATGCTGCGCAGTGTCGGGCGCGAGTTGTAGCGAATGGATTCCAGATAGACCATCATTGCACGATCAGCAGTCGCGAGACCGACGTTCAGTCGACGCCGCGTCGATTCGGCCCGCATCAGGGGACCAAGTACCTTGAGGACCGGCGATCCCATGCGAACGGCGTGGCCAAGGCTGAGAACGGCGGCTGAAAGGCGATAGTTTCGCGCAGTCCGGACTTCGTCGAGCATGCCGAACTCGACCAGCGTCTTGGTCAGGCGGCTGACGGTGGAGCGGGGCAGGCCGGTGCGCTCGGCAATCTCGCCGTTGCCGAGCGTATCGACGCCAGGCCGGAACGTGCGCAGGATTTCGATGCCGCGCTCCAGCGATCGATTTCCGTTTGCGCCACCCGAATATTGCCTCGCCAAAGCCATGCTGCCGGGACCAATTCCACTTAGTGGAAATAGGGGATATCTGCTTTTATGACGGTTCAGTATAGAAGCAAGCAATAAAACAAGCACAAAGCATCTCGGGAGTACGAAACGCAATGTCTGAAAACCCTGTTGAGTAATGTCCGGCGTGGTGCGGTTCGTCGATGAGGCGACGGACGCCGGTTTGAAATCGATACATCGTTGGTCCCCCGGCGCGTGCGCCGAGCTAGCCGGTCGGCATCAGCCAACGCGGCTGGAGTGATGTGTCCTCCACGATGCAGATCCGCGCATAGCGCCGAACCACAATCGAAGGCTTGCTCATGACCTATCAGCTCATCGAACTCTCAGTCGACGCCGGCGTTGCCACCATCGCCCTGAACAGGCCCGACCGCCGCAACGCAATGAGCGACGAGATGCGCTCGGAATTTGTGGACGCGCTTCAGAAGGTCACGAGCGACAACGCCATCAAAGCGCTGGTGCTGACGGGCCGCGGCAGCGCGTTTTGCGCGGGCGGCGATATCAGCGGCATGAAACGGCGTCTGGAAGCTCCGCAAGGCGAGGTCGCATTCAATGGCTGGAGTCGGCAGCAGGGCGTGCACCGGGTCCAGTCCCTGCTGCTCAACCTGCCCAAGCCGACCATTGCGGCGGTGAACGGAGCCGCGGCCGGTCTCGGCGCCGATACCGCGCTCGCGTGTGATTTCCTGATCGGCTCGGAGCGTTCGAAATTCACTTGGTCCTACATCAAGCGCGGACTGATCCCGGACGGCGGCGGATCCTATTTCTTGCCGCGCCGCGTCGGGCTTCCCAAGGCCAAGGAATTGATCTTCACCGGGCGGATGGTCCAGGCAGAAGAGGCCCTGGCGCTCGGCATTCTCGATCGCAAGGTGGTCTCCAGCGAACTCTTGTCGGCCGCGCAGGCATGGGCCGTCGAGCTCGCGCAGGGATCGGCGACCGCGCTGGCATTGAGCAAGAAGATCCTCAACCAGACTTTCGAGCGTTCGGCCCACGAGATCTTCGACCTTGGCAGCCAGGCGCAAGCCATCTGCTACACCAGCGCCGAGCACCGCGAAGCGGTGATGGCGTTTCTCGCACAGTCCTCCGCGAAGGAGTGATGCCATGAATGCCATCGCACGCCTCATCCGGCCGCGCAGTGTCGCCGTCATCGGCGCTTCCGCCGATCCAGCCAAGACCTCCGGGCGGCCAGTGTCATTCCTGCAAAAGCACGGCTTCTCTGGCGCGATTTACCCCGTCAATCCCAAGGTCGAGCGCATCGGTGACCTCACCTGCTATCCCGATGTTGGGGCGCTGCCGGCTGTCCCCGATGTCGGGATTGTCCTTCTCGGGGCAGAGCGCGCGCATCTCGCGGTCCGCGAGCTGTCGAAACGCGGCGCCGCTGCCGCGATCGTCCTTGCCAGCGGCTATACGGAAACGGGCGAAGAGGGGGCCTTGCGCCAGATGCAGCTCCTGGACGCTGCCGGCTCGATGCGGATCCTCGGCCCCAACACGATCGGCCTCGTCAACCTGACCGACAACATCGTGCTGTCGGCCTCGGGCGCGCTGGCGATGGACCACTTCCCGGCCGGTCCAATCGGGCTGGTGTCGCAAAGCGGCGGAATCCTTGGGGCGTTGCTCTCCCGCGCGGCAGCCCGTGGTATCGGGCTGTCGAAGCTCGTCTCCACCAGCAACGAAGCCGATCTCGAGCTTTCGGACTTCATCGAGTTTCTTGCCGACGACGAAGCCACCAGGGTGATCGCCCTGTATGTCGAGGCAATCCGGCATCCGGCTCGCTTCCGCGAGGCGGTGCGAAAGGCGCGCGAGGCCGGTAAGCCGGTGGTGGCCTTCAAGATCGGCCGCTCGGAGGCCGGAGCCAAGGCTGCCGTTTCACATACTGGCGCGCTGGCCGGCTCGGATCGGATGTACGACGCCCTGTTCAGGCAGCTCGGCGTGATCCGGGCGAAGACGTTCGAGGAGTTGCTCGACATTCCGGCTGCTCTGGCGGCTGGACGGAAGCTCGGCGGTAAGCGCGTGGCGATTCTCACCTCCACCGGGGGCGCCGGAACGATCGTCTCCGACAGCCTCGGTGTCGCCGGCTTCGAGACACCGGCGCCCGATGCGGAGACCGCGGCTCAGCTCGCCTCGCTGCAATCGGGCTCCTACGCCAGTCTCGACCGCAATCCGGTCGACTTGACTCTGGCCGGCCTGCATCCGGACATCTTGCGCGGCGCGATCCGCACTCTGCTAACCAGCCCCTCCTATGATGCCCTGGTCATCATCGCGGGGTCCTCCGCCGTTGGATCTCCGGCGTTGCTTGCAGACGCCGTTCACGACTGCCTGCCGCTGTCGGACAAACCGGTCATTGCCTATGTCAGCCCTCACGCGCCGAACGTCGGCGCAGTTCTCACCGAGCGCGGCGTGCCGGCCTATACGTCGGCCGAAAGCTGCGCATCTGCATTCTCGGGCTTGCTCCTGGCAGCTCAGTCCTCGCAAGGCGATTTTGCCGTGCGGGCCGAACGGCGGGTCGACATCGGCGATTTTCCGCCGGGCTCGCTCGACGAAGCTCAGGCCAAGGTGCTGTTCACCCGGTTTGGCATTCCCGCCGTAGCCGAGCAGATCGTCAGTACGCCGGCGGAGGCAGAAGTCGCCGCTCGCGAGCTTGGCGGAAAAGTGGTCCTCAAGATTCTCTCCGGCGAGATCACGCACAAGAGCGACGTCGGCGGCGTCGCCGTCAATCTGACGCCCGACACGATCAGCGCTCGCCTGACTGCCATGGCGGCCGACGTGGAAGCGGCAACCGGTCGGCGCCCACAACGCTTCCTGGTGCAGGAGATGATCGCGGGCGGCACCGAGCTGATCTTGGGCATGCATCGCGATGCGCTTGGCACCGCGGTTCTGATCGGCATGGGCGGTGTCACCGCGGAGCTCTTCAAGGATACGAGCATGCGCCTTCTACCGCCGCAGGGCGGCCTCAGCCGGGAGGAGGCGCTCTCGATGCTGCGTGACCTCATCACCTGGCCGCTGCTCGACAGATTTCGGGGAAGAGCAAAGGCGGACGTCGAGGCGCTGGTGTCGACGATCGTGGCTTTCTCGCTGATGGTGGCACAGCTCGGCGAGCGCCTGATCGAGGCCGAGATCAACCCCGTCTTCGTCTTGCCGGCGGGCCATGGCGTGCGGGCCGCGGACGGCGTCGTGGTGCTGGGAGCGGCAGGCGGCTGAGCAGGTCCTGCTCGCTCGGGGTAACTTGGCACTGAACTCTGACGAAGATCAGACCGCAACGATCATCAAAAAGCATCGGCACTTCGTCGGTGACCAAGAATCAAAATGGAGGATACGCATGTCGACGCTGGTTCATGCTGCGTCCGAAACGAACGGGGCGAGCACAAGGAAATTCCTGACCGTGCTGATCGGTCTGGCGATCATGGTGGCAATCATCATGGCTCCATCGCCGGCGGGTCTTTCGCCAGCGGGGCAGCGCGTCATCGCCGTGATGGCCTTTGTGGTGCTGATGTGGATCACCGAGGGGATCCCTTATGGGGTGAGCGCGGTCGCGCTGGTATTCCTGTTGATCCTCGCGCTCGGCTTTTCACCCGCAGGGAACGACGGAGGCGCTATTCTAGGAACCGCAAAGGCCATACCGCTGGCCCTCAGCGGCTTCTCGAACAGCGGCTGGCTATTCGTTGCGGCAGGTCTCGCCATGGCGGCGGCGATCACGAGCACTGGGCTCGAGAAGCGCGTCGCCTATCTGATCCTCAAGCTGGTCGGGGCGAACACCCATGCGATCATGTTCGGCATCATTCTGACCGCTTTCGCTCTCACCTTCTTCATTCCCTCGGTGATCGCGCGTGCAGCGACGCTGGTTCCGATCGTGATCGGGTTGACCGAGGCATTTGGTCTTCCGCGCAGCAGTCAGATCGGCAAGGCTATGCTCCTGCTCGCCGGCATCCTGCCGTCGGTGACCGGAGTCGGCGTGCTCACCGGAGCCGCGCCCAATCCGGTGATGGTCAATTTCCTGACCGGGGCTGGCCAGCCCCAGCTCGGCTATGTCGATTGGCTGACCTACCTTTTTCCTTATACCGTCGTGTTTTCGATCGGCCTCTATTTTCTGGCGACTAGGCTGTTCAAGTTTGAATTTACGGAATTGCCCGGAGGAAGCGATTACATCGCTGCCCGCGTCGCCGAATTGGGGCCGATGTCCACGGCCGAGAAGCGGGCATCTTTCATTATGGCGCTGACGATCGTGCTCTGGGCGACCGACAAAGTCCACCATGTCGAGTCTTCCGCCATTTCGGTGCTATGCGTGCTGTTGCTCGTGATGCCGGGCGTCGGCGTTACGACCTGCAATGATCTCTATAAACGAATCGATTGGAACTCGATCCTGCTGTTCGGCGCAGGAATATCGATGGCGGAGATGTTGACCAGGACCGGCGGCGCGGCGTGGCTGTCGGAGGTGGCATTCGTCGAGTCCGGGATGGCAGGCTTGTCTGTCACGGCGCTGGCGATCAAGATCTTCGTCGTCGTGTTCTTCGTCCGCTTCTGTTTCACCAGCATCACGTCGTGCCTGACCGCGATTACGCCGGCGATCATCGGCTTTCTGGTCTCCCTGCACAATCCGGACCTGCCGATCGTGGGAATCGTGCTGGGGGTGGCTCTCATTGCGCAATGCCTGTCGATCATCCCGGTGACGTCAGCTCCGGCTATGATCGCCTATGGCGCCGGCGGCTTCACGACGCGGGACATGATGCGGCTCGGCCTACCGCTCGCGGCCATCATGTACGGCCTGATCGTGCTGTTCATGTTCACTTACTGGCCGCTCGTGGGTCTCTGGAAGTGAACGGTGAAGTGCGCATGGACCGGGGGAGAACGCGCTGGCCTCGATCGCATTTGGCTGGCGTGGTGGCAGCGTTACTGGCCGGCTTTCCCCAGACTGCCATCGTCACGTCGAGAAAATCAATGACTTAGAAAACACTCACTGCGTTCGGGACGCAGGTGTCAAATTGCCACCTGAACCGAATGTCGGTATCGGTGGTTGCGCCTCTCCGCAACCACCGATACCGACACTCTAGGAGCCATCGCTGCTGCGGGGATTTTCGTTTGAGATCAGGAGCGCGCTCATCGAGCTCAACGATTAGTCAATAAGCTTACGCACGAGATGCACACATCTGCGGCTCGACGACATCGCCGTCCCATGCCTTGGTGTCCTTGATCTCTTCGTGGTGAGACAGGGCCGAGAAGGTGATCAGCTTTGCCGGCCTGCTATTGTCCGGCGTTACCAAGAGGTAGACCGCAGCCGGTCACGTCGAGAATGTTGGCAGGGATCCACGTGCCCTAGTCGAATTTACGTCGGGCGCCGCGGCAGTCGACGTGTTCGCCTTGGCGCTCATGCCATCGTCTTGCGGGCCATCTGCTCGATGCCTTCGTTCGGAATATCGAAAGTCGCTGGCAACGTTTGTTCGCCCGATACCAGCAAAAATGCCAGCAAACTGGACGGCCGTAGCGAATTTTTACGGGTGTTTTCAACGTGTCGCGAAAGTTTTCTCGTGAGAACCGGAATCGAACCAGCGACTTAAGTTATTGTTATTATTTGAATTTTTTTCGTGGTGCCCCTGGCCGACAATCACCTAGTACCATAACTAATTGAATTTGAAGTCACTTTTGTCATCAATTGCCACCGATACCAGCACAAATACCAGCAACGTGAGTTAGCTGGCAAAAAAAAATAAGTGCGTGGCTTCACGAAAGGAGGCGCGCCGGCTGCCGCCGTCCTCCGGGAGGGAGTGCCTAAGCTGTGACCGGACCGGATGGCGGCATACCTTCGAAGATCTTGTCGATCGTGAGCCGTAGTTCGTCCAGCCAGACCGGCTTGCGAAGCAGCGGGTGTCCCTTGAGTAGCGACGGAAGAACCTCGGGGCCGTAGCCGGACGCGAATAAGAACGGTTTGCGGCGAAGGGCTATCAGATCCGCCACGGGATCCACGTAGCGGCCGTGCAGATTGATGTCGAGGATGGCGAGGTCGTACTCGGCCGTCATGGCGAAGGACGAGGCGCTCTCGATGTCTCCAGCCTCACCGGCCACGCGATGACCGAGTTCGTCGAGCATGTCGGACAAGTTCATCCTTATTAGGACCTCGTCCTCGACCAGCAATACCGCGAGCGAGCGCTTCATGACTATAGGGTCCTGGCGAGAACCTGCGTTCGCGCCTCCTTGCGCTGTGTAGCCTCTCACTAAGACCGCGGCAAATCCATGGGGAATGGCTGCTTCGCAGGTCCACACTTCTGGAAATGGAACTACTTGAGAATTCGCTCGGCGCGGCATGAATTCGTCGGAGAAGAGGCCGCCCGCATCGGTGCGGACGGCTTCAAAAGTTCGTCGCTTCTGGCTACGCTGCCTTCTCGTTCACGCGAAGGGCCATCGTATTGAGCTCCTCGTCCGTCGACTTATCCTCACCGAGGTTCTGCTGAGAGGAACCGAAGCGCAGTCGCCGCGGTCGAGCTTTTTGGCCCGACGATCAGGGCTCCGTAGCGCGCGTGTTTACTCATTCCACCTGGTGGCGAACCGGTCCAGGTAGATGTGGAGCGCGCGGTCTCACGATCGGGCGGTCCCGACGGTGTCCGCCATCTTCGCGCCTCTGGCGCCGAGCGGCTTAGGCTCTCCCGTCGTCGTGTCGCGTGCCGTCTGGTGCTCCATCTCCGCGTTGAGCTCGGCACCCAGAAGGATCACGATGGCCGAGATCCAGAGCCAGGTCATGAATCCTATCACCGCGCCCAAGGACCCGTAGGTGGCGTTGAAGGTGCCGAAATTGGCGGCGTAGAAAGAAAAGATCGCGGAAGCCGCAAGCCAGAGGGTAGTGGCGGCGGCGCTGCCCCAGGTTATCCAGGTCCACCGCGGCGCCTCGCGGCTCGGACCGAACCGGTAGATGCAGGCCAGCGCAAGGGCCAGAGCGACGAAAAGAGCGGGCCAGCGTCCGATCCGGACGAGAAGGTCCGTCGCATTCGACAATCCTACGTACTGCAGCACCACGGGGATGACGACGACGGCGCCCAGCGCCGCCAACACGAACGCGATTCCGCCGACGGTGAATCCGAGCGAAATCGCGTTCAGTTTCACCAACCCGCGCTTTTCCTCCTCCCCATAGACGATGTTCAGGGTGTCAAACAGCGACTTCATGGCGGCGTTGGCGCTCCAGAGTGAGATGGCGAGGCCGATAGCGAAAGTGAAGCCGAGGGTCCGGTCGCCCTTGGTGGCGACGCGCGTTAGCTGCTCGCGCGCCACGTCCACGGCCCCGCCGGGAATGAAGCCGGACACGTCGTCGAGATGCTTCGCGATGCTGCCGGGATCGGAAAAGAATCCGTAGATCGCGACGAGTGCGGCGATCGCGGGAAAGATCGCTAGAAGGCTGTAGTAGGTCATGCCGGCAGCGAGCGCGAGAATACGATGCTCGCCGATGTTGCCGTACACGCGCCACAGGATGTCCTTCCATCCTCTCGCCGGGATTTCTGCGGGCGAAGTCGCCTGTCGTCCGCGATCTCCAACTTCGGTCGACATCTCGGTGGGCGAGGCGTCCCGATTGGCCTCTCGATTTTCGGGGAAGTCGTGATCGTTTTCGGGCCGCGCGACGCGATCGGGCGGGGCCAGCCGATCCCACAGGAAGGCGACGGCCAACAGCCCCAGCGCTGCGGCGAAACTCCACTTTTCGCTCTGCGATCTTCCTGCGCGAGTTTTTCCGAATTCGGCCATCGATCTCCTCCGCGGACTTCAATCGCCGCGGAAGGAGCCGGTTCCTGCTCGGGGGCTCCGTCAGCCTCGCAACGCGCCGAGCGGTAGCGTAATCCGGACGCAAAGGCCACGCTTCAGCCAATCGCGCTCGATCTCGCCGCCGACCCTTTCGATCGTCGTCTCGACAAGCTTCGATGAAACAACTCGATCGACGCACCAAGGCCGCCCTCGATGCCGTGCTCGAAGACGCCTGTCGCGACCTGCCGCACGGCGGAGATCACCTTTTCCGAAAAGCGATTGCCCAGAAGCTCATCCACAGCGCGCGCAAGGGCAACACCACAATCGAAGGCTTGATGATTGTCGCCCGCAATGCCATTCGTGAGACCACGGAACGCAAGTCGGCTTAGAAATAATGCGCGCGCGTGACGAGTGAGTGCCATGCCGCATGTCTTCGTATTCGGAACGCTAAAAAGAGGGCGGCCTCTTCACAAATGCGGTCTCGATGGGGCCTTGCTGCTCGGCGAGTACCGAACGGTCGAGCGTTTTCCGCTCGTTATTGCCGGACCGTGGTTCGCGCCAATGATGTTCAATGAACCTAGTTGCGGACATTGGATCACCGGCGAGGTGTATCGCATTGATGCGTACCGGCTTCAGAAGCTTGACAGGCTGGAATCGCTCGGCAAGCCAGGCAACTTCCGCGTCGCCATAGACGTCGTCCCAGTTAGTCTCGGCCAAACTGTCAGGGCCTTCGCCTATATGAAATCGCGCGATCTCGCCGAGGCGGCATATCACAGCGATCTCCTTGAAAGATACGAGGACGACCGATTTGTCGCTCCATGGCGACGATAAGATCAGACACGCGTTTACGATGCGCAACAATCGTCGCACGCGGCAGGGCGTTTTGAGGATAGATCCGCACCTTCTCCGCGCGCGGCGCGCGGCGCGCGATCGTGTCTGCGATGGCAGTTCGCCGAATAGTCTCCGATAGGCGCGCGAAAAATCACCGAGATGCCAGAAGCCATTTTCAAGCGCGACAGCCTTGACTCTAGGCGTCACCTCGCAGGAGGCTGCGCTGCATGGCCTGTAGCCTTTTCTGGCGTATGTAGTCGTGCAAGCGCATCCCCAGCACGGACCATGTAGCTTCTCGCAATGTGCGCACGGAGGTGCCGAGAGATCGGGCCAAGTCGATACTATAGACGGGAGACGCTAATCCGCCCAGATTGAATGAACGCTTAAACGGCGGTTAAGTTGGAACCGGCAACCGACGATCGCGTTTGCGCCTGCACAATCCAATGTGGGAGGACAGCATGGCAAAGCCGACGGATGAGCAGATACGCGAGCGCGCTCACTTGCTGTGGCAAGCGGCGGGCGAGCCTGAAGGGCAGCAGGATCGGTTTTGGTTCGAAGCCGAGCGCGAGCTGACGCGGTCCGATCCGGCGCTCAATGCGGACGAGAAGTCTGGTAACTTTACCGAGTAGCGGCTCCGGTTCCAGGCAACGTGCGCCGGAGCCGCCACATGCCCACGGCGACGGCGAACCAGACCAGAGAGGCGGCAGCCAGGCAGAGCGCCGGATTGAGACGGGGTGCCTGCCACCAGATCACCAGCGCGAACCCGGCCATGCCGATGCTGCCCCAGCCAGCTCCGGCGGCATCAAGCGCGGCGGCGCCCTTGCCGCGCTGCTCGCCCCGCAGGCCCTTTTGTTGCTTGCGCTCGCGTTCATGCTTTTCGATCAAGGTCGCACTGGCGCAGAAAATCGCCGGAAAGGCCAGCATCAGCCCGCCGGCCTCGGACCCTGCCAAGTCCGCCACGAGACCGGCAACGACAGTCGCGAACCCGCCGAGGGCGAAGCGCGCGACATATTCATAAGGTCGTCCCTGCTTGAGCGCGGAAAACTTAAAATGTGCCGCCATGACCGTTACCCGATGAGGGCTTGCTTGAGGCCTGCCGCCATCACGATCCAGACCACGAGAGCCGCGAGAGTGGATTTGAGCGCCGACCAGTCGGCCCGCATCAGCAACTGGCAAACAACCATGCTGTAGGCGGCCAGCGCAACCGAACCGAGGATCATCGAGCGAGCTTCGATCGCAACATAGTCGCCGCCATGCTTCCAGAAAGCGAGGCCGAGCGTGGCAAGCGCCACCGAGGGCGCGGCGCCGAACAATCCCGCGAAACTCTTAGGCCGCAGCACGTCGCCTATGACCGCGAACAGTGAGACCACAAGGCCGCCGATGATGAATCGCAATGCATAATCCACGACAGCTCCTTGCTTCTCGCTTTTAGGACGTTGTCGGCATCAGCATGCTGGCGGCCATGCCGACGATGCAAAGAGCCATCGCGGCTGTTGACGCCCAGCCGAGCCAGTACAGCCAGCCTTCGACGACAAGCTTGCCCATCACGTCACGGCGCCTGACCAGCAGCATCAGCATGGTCATCACCGGCGCCGCCAGTACGCCATTGATGACCGCGCTCCAGTAAAGCGCCTTGATTGGATCGATGGGCGTGAAATTGAGCGCAACACCGAGGCCGACCGAGAGGGCAAGCACCGAATAGAAAGCCACCGCTTGCTTCGGTTTGCGCGCGAGACCAACCGGCCATTTGCGGCCTTCGCCGATGGCATAGGCGGTCGATCCGGCCAGCACCGGCACGGCGAGCAAACCCGTGCCAATGATGCCGAGCGCAAAAACCAGTTCGGCCAGCGGCCCCGCAATTGGCTTCAAGGCGGCGGCCGCCTGCGCCGATGACTGCACATCGGTCACCCCCTGCTGATGCAGCGTGGCGGCCGTCGTGATGATGATCGCGATCGCAATTATGTTCGAGAAGGCCATGCCAATCATCGTGTCGAGCCGAATGCGCCAGAGCTCGCGCTCTTCAGTACGCGCGTCCTCCTTGAGCGGTTTCTTGTCGGGATGAATGCGCTGTTCCTCGGCTTCCTGCGAGGATTGCCAGATAAACAGGTACGGCGAGATCGTGGTGCCGAGGATGGCGACCAGCGTCGTCAGAAAGGCGCCGCTCCATTCGACCTTCGGGATGAACAGTCCCTTGAGCGCGTCAGGCCAGGGCACTTTGACGACCGCCAGCGCAACCACATAAGCAAAAAGCACCAGCGTCAGCCATTTGAGGATCGCGACATAGCGCTTGTAGGCGATGAAGATCTGCGCCAGTACCGAGACGACCGCAAAGGCAACGACATAGATGATCGCCGAGCCGCCAATCACCAGCTTCGCGGCATCCGCCATGGCGCCGAGATCGGCCGCAACATTGATCGTGTTGGCGACAAAGAGAAGACCGACGAGCGACCCAATCACCCAGCTGGGATAATTGCGGCAGACATTGCCGGCGATGCCGTGACCGGTCACCCTTCCGATCCGGCCCGAAATCTCCTGGATCGCTACCATTAATGGATAGCTGAGAAGCATCGTCCAGCCGATGCCAAAACCAAGCTGCGCGCCGGCCTGGCTGTAAGTGCCGATGCCGGAAGGATCATCGTCCGATGCGCCCGTAATCAGTCCAGGACCGAGCCGTTTCAGAAGGCCATTCTTCTCATCCGGCTTTTTGTCATCCGGCGTTTTGGCCTCGGCTTTTGCCATGTGCTCCTCGGGATCAGGGCTGCGCAGCGTCCCGTTTGCCACGTCAAGAAGCAACGAGGACTTCTTCGGTCAGAGTTCAACGCGCGATAGGGGACGCCCGCGCCGCCGGGGACGCGGCTCGCCAGCCTAATGGTGCCAGAAGATCGCCAGCAGCAGAATGATCGGCAGCGGGATACCCAGCAACCACAACAATGCGCCTCGTCCAAAACCCATGGCTCTTTCCTCCAATCATCTGTCCCACGCTTTCAACGCCACCGTCCGCCGCACAGTTCCTCGCTGGGAACGGTTTTCGCGGCTGTTGATTGAGAGACCGAGATGACCTGCTCCGCTTGCCAATCGCTATTTTATGGGATTGCGGCAGGCCGATCGTGGAAAGGAGGTCAAGGCTATCGATGACAATACGCGTGCACCCTTTGCCTGCCGACACCGCGCTCGCACGCATGATCGCGCGCAACACACGGCCTCTGCCTGAAGACGTATTCTCGATCATCACTTGGGGAGCCGATGGACATGTCCTGACGGCGCTCGCCGTCGGATGGTGGCTCTGGTCGCGCTCCAAGCCACCCGCGCAGCGACGGGTAAGCGATCATGTGCTGCTGACGACGCTAGCGGCGGTTCTGCTGCCTCACCTTTTGAAAACGCAGTTCGATCAGGTCCGGCCCGATCGTCGCACCGTGCGCGGCCATCTTCATGGCATTCCGCTCTCGGGCAAGGCGCTGGATGCGTTTCCGTCGGGTCACGCTGTGCATGTCGGCGCCCTTGCTTCCGCCGCAACCGAGTTGCCTCCAGTCAAGAGAAACCTTGTCTGGGCCGTCGGTGCCGTTCTCGTCTCGACGCGCATCGTTTTGCTCGCGCACTGGGCAAGCGACGTGATCGCGGGTCTGGCGATCGGCGCGGTCCTCGAGCGCCTGATGCGGCGGCTGACCGGCTTCGGAAGGTCGCGCTAGTCATGGGGCAATTGCTCTCACCGCCTGGCCCGCATGCCGTCCATCTCTGCATCGATATGCAAGGATTGTTCGCGCCCGGTGCTCCATGGGCAACGCCTTGGCTTGAGCATGCGCTACCCGAGGCGGTCAGGTTGATTGCACATGCGCCGCAGCGTACCGTCTTCACGCGATTCATACCCGTCCGCAACAAGGCCGAGGCGCGCGGCGTCTGGAAGGCCTATTACGAGAAATGGGAATGCGTAACACGTGATAGGATCGATCCGGCGCTGCTGGAACTGATGCCGGCCCTGCTACGCTTCGTGCCGCCTGCCACTGTCATCGACCGCCAAACCTACTGCGCTTTCGCCAATGGGCGGCTGCAAGGCTTCCTTGATGGGCATCAGGTGGATACGCTGATCGTTTCCGGCGGCGAGACCGATGTTTGTGTGCTGGCCACCGTGCTTGCCGCGGTCGATATTGGCTACCGCGTGATCCTTGCCGAAGACGCGCTATGCAGCTCATCCGATGAGAGCCACGACGCGCTGATCGAGCTCTATACCAAGCGCTTCAGCCTGCAGATCGAGGTGGCATCGGTTGACCGCATTCTAGCGAGTTGGGCGGTCGATGACTGAGCGCGTAGGATGATGGAACTTCTAGGGCGCGCTTAACATAGGTTAGACTTGTGCTTGCAAAGCAAACACTTCGATCAACGGGCTTGAATTGAAGCCGATCACATGGCCCGATGGGTGGGCGTCCCGCCGATCAGGATCGAAACTGTGAGCCGTACCAAAAGGCGCCTTTACCAATTGCTTCTCGCCGCCGCGCTGCTGGCGGCGGGGGCAGCGGCCGCCCAGGAAAACAAGAAGACCGACGACGATAAGCCGGCCGATCCCGATACGGGCGAAAGTACCGTGGAGGAAAAGACGCTGGGTCTCCTTCCCAACCCTTTCCAAAAATACGGCGTCAAATTCGCAGCCACCTATATCGGCGAAGTGCTGGGCAACCCTTCCGGCGGACTGAAACAGGGTTCGGTCTACGAAGGTCGGTTGAATCTCGCCGTGGACCTAGACCTGCAAAAGCTCGCCGGCCTCGATCAGCTGACATTCCATGCCAACTTGTTCCAAATCCATGGCGGCGGGTTGTCGCGCGGCAGTCTACAGAATTACTTTGTGGTCAGCGGGATCGAGGCGTTGCCGTCCACGCGTCTTTACGAGGCATATTTTGAAAAGCAGTGGGGCAACAAGAAAGTCTCAATCAAAATGGGGCAACTCGCGGCCGACAGCGAGTTCTTCAATACCAAATACACCGACGTGCTGACAAACGCCTCGATGGGCTGGCCGGCTATCACCTCGCTTGATTTGCCAAGCGGCGGTCCGTCGCCTCCCTTGGCTGCCATGGGAGCCCGGCTTCTGGTGAATGTCACTGAGCAGTTGTCCGTTCTTGGCGGCATCTTCGATGGCGATCAGGCTGGGCCCGGCCCCGGGGATCCGCAGGAGCGTAACCGCTATGGCCTCAACTTCCGCGTCAACGATCCGCCCCTCCTGCTCGGCCAGATCCAGTATGCCTGGAATAACACAAAGGGCGATCCGAACCCGGCCGGCCAGATCAAGTTTGGCGGCTGGCGACATTTTGGGTCTTTCGCCGATCAGAGATTGGCGTCCAAAGGCGTCTCACTCGCTTCACCCGTTAGCAGCGGCGAACCTCTGCTCTTGTCCGGTGATGTCGGCGGCTGGATGGTATTCGAGCAGAAGCTCTATCGTGTGCCGAAAAGCGACGACCGTGGCATTGGCATCTTTGCGCGTATCTCGGGTGCGCCTGCCGACCGCAATCTTATTGATCGCTACGCCGACGCCGGCATCGAATTCATCGGACTCGACGACCGCCGTCCCGACGACAAGTTCGGAATTGCAGCCGGCTACGCACATGTATCGAAGCGCGCACAGGCGCTCGATGCGGATTATCGCACATTTGTCGATCCAACCTGGCCGATGCGAAGTTTTGAAGGCCTTCTGACGGCCGTGTATCAATATCAGATCAGGGACGGGTGGACGTTACAGCCCAATCTTCAATACATCATCCATCCGGGTGGAAGTGCCACCAGCCCTTCCAGTGCAATGCCCGGCAAGGCGCTTCACAATGCGACAGTGCTTGGCCTGCGAACGACCCTGAAGTTTTGAGCCATGTGCCTGGAAACCTGGCGCCACGCGTTGCAGGAAACGTCGAGACGTCCCGAATGACGCGTGACTGCGCAGTGCCTGAATATTGCCCCGTTACTTCTTTTTCTTGGGGACTTTCTTGCCTTTTTTGCGGGCCTTGGAGAGGCCGATCGCGATTGCCTGCTTCTTGCTTTTCACCTTGCCGCCCTTTCCACCACGGCCGCTTTTGGCGGTCCCCTTCTTGTACCGTCGCATCTCGCTCTTGACGTCCGAGCCTGAGCTCTTCGAGGTGCGACGCTTCTTCTTTGCTTTCTTTGCCATGGGTTTCTTCCTTTCCGTGTTCGGATAACGACAGACGTTGTCAAGTCGTCGGGCTGTCACCACCCCCACCGACCATCCAATCCTCGATGCCTTCGTCGTCTTCCTCAGTACTCAGCCGCCAACTGCGTCGGCGGAATCGGTCGGATATCTGTTGCTTCAGCTGAGTTCTGGTGCGGCGCATCGATCAAGGGTTCTCCACGCCATCAACCATGCAACATCTGGCGGCGTTCCTATGCGGTCAATCCTATTCATCGCGTGCTAGGTCGGATGCGCGGAGCTGTACCTTGGAATTTGCCCGCGCCATCGAAATGTGTCGCCACACAGCTTAGCCGCGCGACGGATCAGCAAGATACACGCTCTAGTCACCAGTGATGAGTACGATGGCGATGACTGAGAGTGCAGCTCAGCGGGCCAGCCGTTTGATGGCCTTGGTCGTACGGTTTGGCCCATGCCAGCCGAGAAACTTCAGATCCTTGTTCTCCAGGGCATTCGTTGCCCGGAAGAACTGCTCGAGATCATCGCGCGCATGCGATGGAAGATTGCGGATATCCTTGAGATCGGTTTCGAGCGGTGACCGGTCCGGTACCGCAAAAATGCGGTCGTTTCGCTCGCTCTTGCCCTTTTTCTTCTGCTCGACTTCGAGAATGCCGATCGGCCGGCAGCGTAGCACAACACCGGGATAGGTTTGCGCGTCGTGCAGGATCAGCACATCCAGCGGATCGCCATCCTCGGCCTTGGTCGAGGGAATGAAACCCCAATCGTAGGGATAGGTCAGGCCCGCAATCAACGGCTTCGCCAGAGCAAAAGCACCGAGCTTAGGATCGAATTCGAGCTTGCACGAACTACCGCGCGGCGTCTCGACCACGGCGAAGATGTTGTTATCGTCAGCCCAACTCGGCAGTTTTATCAGATTGGTCATGACGGATGACTTGGCCTCGCAAGGAGTAGCAGGCCCGATGGAAAACGATCCGTCGGGCCCTGCCGGATCATGCGGCGGTGGAGGCCTTCTTGTTGACGCCCTTGCGCAACGCGACTGTGTTGAGCTTGGTGTTCGCCGCCTTTTCTTCGTTGAGGTTCGTCGTCAGGAAGCGCACGATGTCGTCGTGGCCGAGCTCTTCCGCCCAAGCGATCAAGGTGCCATAGCGGCAAATCTCGTAGTGCTCGACGGCCTGCGCGTTGGCTACGATCGCCGCATCCAGCACCGTCTTGTCTTCGATCTCGCCGGCCGTTTCGTCGGCTTCCTTGATGATGCCGTCGATGGCCGGGCATTGCGTGCCGCTTGGCGATTGGCCGAGTTTCTCGAAGACCTTCTCAAGCCGTTCGATCTGCTTGTTGGTTTCCTCGAGATGATTCTTAAGGCCAGTGGCCAGATCACGGTTGGTGGCCTTGTCGATCATTTTCGGCAAGGCCTTGGTGATCTGCTGTTCGGCATAATAGATGTCCTGCAAGCCATGCAGCAGCAGGTCGTCCATCGTCTTGATGTCTTTGGTGAATAGTCCCATGGCTTACTCCTTGCTCCAAAGCGGGGGAAACGCACGCTCAGCGTGCCGGTTCCTATGCGACAACGCCGCAGCCGGCCGGGAAGATGATGACATGGCGTATCGCGCGTCCGCAGGAACTCGCGCGAACAGGCCGCGTTTTGCCTCTTTGGGTGGAGTTCAACATGGTCAGCACCTCGCTCTGGATGGAGACCGAGATCCGGCCGGAGGCGGGGGCGCTTAAAGGCGATGTGCACTGCGATGTCGCCGTGGTCGGCTCCGGCATCGCCGGGCTCTCGACGGCGTACGAACTCATGAAGCGCGGCCGGTCAGTCGTCGTCATTGATCGCAAAGGCATCGCAAGCGGTATGACGGCGCGCACGTCGGCGCACCTTGCGCCGCTTTGTGATGATCTGATGAGCGAATTCAAGAAGCTGCGCGGCGCCGATGCCGCCAAGCTGTTCTACGAAAGTCAGGCTGCCGCCGTCGACCGGATCGAGGACATCCAGGCCGGCGAGAATATTGCCTGCGACTTCCTCCGTACTAACGGCTATCTTTTTCAAGGCAACGGCATGCCGGCCGATATATTCGATGAGGAGCTGGAAGCGGTGCGCGAGGTCGGCGCTCCCGTTCACCGGCTGGTCGGCGTGCCCCTCAAAGGCTGCGAGAACCGGCATGTCCTTCGATATCCACGCCAAGGAAAATTCCACCCCCTTAAATATCTCGCCGGACTTGCGGCCGTTTGCGAGAGCGGCGGCGTTCGTTTCTTTGCCAACAGTCCAGTGGAAGAAGTTGCCGAGCAGGACGGCGCCGTCACGCTGCGAACATCGCAAGGGCAGGTCACGGCCAGCCACGCCGTGATCGCGACCAACGCATCCATCGCCGATCGGTTTCAACTGCACACGAAGGTGGCTCCCTATCGCACGTATGTCGTCGCTTTCGACATTGAACGGGGCGAACTTCCCGATGCGCTCTATTGGGACACCGAAGATCCCTACCACTATGTACGGCTGCAAACCGGCCCAGACGATCATGATTTCGTCCTTGTCGGCGGCGAAGACCATAAAAGCGGCGAGGCCAACGACGCCGACAAACGCTTTGCCCGGCTGGAAAGCTGGGCACGCGACCTGATCCCGGCTTTGGGCCGCATCACCCATCGCTGGTCGGGTCAGGTTCTCGATACGATCGACTATGCCGGCTTCATCGGCCGCGAGCCCGGCAGCGAGCGCATCTACCTCGCGATGGGAGATTCAGGCCAGGGTCTGACCCATGGCGTGATGGGCGCGATGCTGAACACGGCGCTCATTCTGGGCGAAGATCATCCCTGGAAGCCCGTCTATGCGCCGGATCGCAAGCCGCTCGCAGCGGCGCGGAACTTCCTACGCGAGAACATGACGATCCTGCAAAATCTCGCGGAATATGTGGCACCGGGTGAAATCGCTTCCCTCGAAGAGCTTGAGCCGGGTGAGGGCGCTATCCTGCGGCGGGGACTCGAAAAGATCGCCGCCTACAAGGACAAGGCCGGCGAACTGCATCTTCATTCGGCCAGTTGCACCCATATCGGCTGTCATCTGCACTGGAACAGCTTTGAGAGCTGCTGGGACTGCCCGTGCCACGGTTCGATCTTTGCCCCCAACGGACAGCCGATCAATGCACCGGCCGTGTCGGCCTTGCGCCCGGTGAAGGTCTAGGGGGTCAAGGCACCTGGGAGCGTTCCATCTTCAAAAATGATGACATCGAGCAGGACGATCTGCGCAGCCCGCGCGCACCGTGGGCCGTCCTGCCGCCGCCGCCGATTGAACCGATAGCTGACAGCTTTCGATGCGAGGTTCTGATCATCGGCGCCGGCATCACCGGCGCGCTGGTGGCCGAGCGTCTGACACGGCAAGGCCATCAGGTTGTCATTATCGATCGCGAGCTTCCGAGTCTCGGTAGCACGGCTGCCAGCACCGCCATGCTACTCTGGGAAATCGACCGGCCGCTGTTCGAACTCGCGCAGCTCTATGGCTTCGAGAAGGCGGCGCGTTGCTATCGAGCCAGCCACCATGCTGCGCAAGGCCTGCTGTCCCTGGTTGCGCAGCATGGAATTGCCTGCGAGATGCGGCCACGTCTATCGCTCTATCTCGCCATCGATGACAGTCGGAAGCTTGTTCAGGATGAATATGCTCTGAGGAGCCGCGCCGGTCTGCCGTCGCTCTATCTCGAACATGCCGCGCTGCTGAAGCGCTTCGGCATCGCGCGGGCGAGCGCCCTTTTGTCAAGGGACGCGGCTGATGCCGATCCCGTGCTGCTCACGCATGGCCTGCTCGATATCTCCGTCCAGCGCCGTGCACGCCTTCTCAAGGCCAATGCGGTTGCCTTTGATAGCGCGGCCCAAAGCGTAACCGTCGGCCTCGAAAGCGGGCTTTCGATCGAGGCCCGCCATGTCGTGCTGGCGACCGGCTACGTGGCACCCGACATCGTGAAGCTCAAAACCCGACCAGCCTCCAGTTGGGCTATCGCGACCCGGCGGCAGCCAGGTAATCTGTGGCCCGAACAGGCGCTGATCTGGGAAGCGAGCCGGAACTATCATTATGCGCGGACCACAGCTGATGGCCGCATCATCCTTGGCGGCGAGGACGATCATGCGCTGATCGAGCCCGAGGTTCGTAATAATGTCACACCGGCAAAGGTGGTTGCGCTCAAGAATTATTTGAAGGCACTTTGGCCGCATGCATCGGACCGGGTCGACTTCGCCTGGTCGGGCGCTTTCGATACCACCCATGACGGCCTGCCGCTGATCGGCGCGGTGCCCAGCTGCAAGAATATCTTCGCCGCCTTTGGCTATGGCGGCAACGGCATTACCTTCAGCTTTCTTGCGGCGGGACTTCTGGCCGCGCTGCTTGCCGGAGGCTCTTCGCCCCTGCTCGATGATCTTGCGATTGACCGCGATATTCTCGGCTAACGACGCGCGATCAGGCAGCCCAGCATGAAGGCGACGAGTAGCGAGGGCAGCGGGGCCTCTCGCACCACGTCGCGCAGAAAGGCGAGCGCCTGACCCGGCGGCTGTCCCTCTTCCAGGCTCTGCCGCACCGTGCGGGCGGTCTCACGCACGCCTTCCGAAACGTCCTTCACTTTTGCCAAGGCGTCTTCGGTGTCCATCTGATCCTCCTCCGGCATGTCCAGCAAGCCAAGCTCATGGATGCCCAGTCGTTCCTCCACCGTTCTGGCTTTCACCATGAAGCCGTTCTAGGAGCCATCAGCGGAAGCTTGCCTCGGCGCCTGAGACGAAAGACGGAGAGCAAGCCCCAGCGACTCCGCTTATCGTAGCGTAATGGTTCGTCCTCGCGTGTGCCGTACGGAAGACCTGATTTAGGAACTTCTGATCTCGGCCGGGCGTTTAGGCATGTTTCGCGGAGTCGGGAACCAACCGGCCAAGGCGACCCAGGGGCAGGAAAAACAATGGTACCGCACCCCTCTGGTCCTGGCGCGGGGGATGAGGCCTATGAATATTCAGCAGACGGCGGTCGATCTTGACAGTCTCGAGCCGCTCGCAGCGCTCGGTTTGCAAAGCCCGTCACCCGCTTTCCTCGCGCAGCTTCCCATCGCAATCCACGCCTGTGACGCGGAGGGGCGTATTCTGTGGTTCAATTCACGCGCGGCGGACTTGTGGGGCCGCGCGCCGCGGGTTGGCGACAATAGCGAACTCTTCTGCGGCTCCTACAAGCTCTTCCTTGATGGACGGCCGATCTCGCGCGAACAGACGCCAATGGCCGAAGTGCTGCGGACCGGAACTCCGGTCCGTGGCCTCGAAGGTCGCCTGGAAAGGCCCGATGGCTCACACGTCTGGGCCACCATCCATATTGCGCCGGTGTTCGATGAGGACGGTGTCCTGGCCGGGGCCATCAACTGCTTTCACGAGCGCATCGGCGGCCGACCGGAAATGTCGGACGCCCGTTCCGACGACTGGGTGCAGGCCCGCGACGAACGGCTTGCGGCCACCTATGAGCATGTCGGTGCCGGCATCGTCGAAATCGATCGCGACGGCCGCATGCTCCGGGTCAACCAGCAGCTTTGCCGGCTGACCGGATATACGGCCTCCGAGCTTCTGGGGCGAACGATCTTCGAGGAGACGCTGCCCGATGATATTGCCGAGGACCGCGCGCAATTCAGCCGCCAGATCGCGGGCGAATTCGATCGCTACAGCATCGAAAAGCGCATCTACCGCAAGGATGGCGGACATATCTGGGCGGCCGTCACGTCATCGAGCATTCGCGACGCCGCCGGCCAATTTCTCTACGCCGTCCGCGTGCAGCACGATATTACGGACCGCAAGCGCGCCGAACAGGCGCTCGCCCGGCGCATGGAAGAGCAAGCCGCCTTGTTCGCTTTCTCGGAGCGACTTCAGCACTGCCAATCGGCCGAGCAAGTCCACCAGGCCGCGCTTGATGCCATCACGCGCGCGCTGGGCTGCACGCGGGCCTCGATTCTGCTCTATGATCAAGCCGAGGTCATGCGGTTCGCGGCTTGGCATGACCTCTCGGAAGCCTACCGGAAGGCGGTGGAAGGACATTCCCCGTGGGACCGCAATGAGACAAGGCCGGCGCCTGTCTGCATCGAAGACGTTGCCCGTAGCGACCTGCCTGATGATCTGAAACAGACAATCCTCAACGAAGGCATTCAAGCCGCGGCCTTTACGCCCATTGTCCAGGATGGCCGGCTTGCCGGCAAGTTCATGGCCTACCATGGTGAGCCCCATCACTTCACGCCATCCGAGCTCGATACGGCGCTCACGCTGGCACGCCTGCTCGGCTTTGCCCTTGCGCGCCTTGCCGGCGATGAAGCCCGCCGCCTGGCCGAGCGCGATGCCCAGCAACTGGCGGCCATCGTTGAATCGTCAGCCGATGCCATCGTCAGCAAGAATCTTGATGGCATTATCCAGACCTGGAATGACGGTGCCCGGCGTCTGTTCGGCTACAGCCGAGATGAGGCTGTCGGCCGGTCGATCGCGATGCTTATCCCGTCCGACCGGCAGGATGAGGAGCCGCACATTCTGGCCAAGATCAAAGCCGGCGAGCGGGTGGATCATTTCGAGACCGTGCGTCGCCGCAAGGATGGCAGTCTGGTCGACATTTCGCTGACAATCTCGCCGATCCGCGATCGCATGGGGCGCGTCATTGGAGCCTCGAAGATCGCCCGCGATATCACAGAGCGCAAGCTCTCCGAAAGGAGATTGCAGGAGAGCGAACAGCGGTTGCAGGAATTGCTCGACGCCATACCGGCCGCCATCTACACGACCGACGCCGACGGCAAGATCACCTATTTCAACCAGACAGCCGTCGAATTTGCCGGCCGGACACCGTCGCTCGGCAGCGACGAATGGTGCGTGACCTGGAAGCTCTATCTTCCCGACGGTACGCCGTTGCCACATGAGCAATGCCCGATGGCCATCGCCCTCAAGGAAGGCCGTCCGGTGCGCGGGGTCGAGGCGGTTGCCGAACGGCCCGATGGCACACGCGTTCCCTTCATCCCGTTCCCGACGCCCCTGTTCGATGCATCCGGCCGGGTCACCGGCGCCATCAACATGCTGGTTGATCTGAGCGAGCGAAAGCAGGCTGAGACCCAGCAGCGCCTGCTGCTCAATGAACTCAACCACCGCACCAAGAACAACATGCAGATGCTCCAGGGGCTCCTGTACACGGCGGCCCGCAGCGCCCGGAGCGAGGAGGCCCGGCGTGTGCTCGACGATGCCTGTAGCCGGATTGCCGCCATGGCCGCTGCCCAGCGTGTTCTTTATGGCACCACCGACGCGACCAGCTTCGCGGCGGATGAGTTTCTTAGCGCAGTGGTCGAAACGATCCAGCAGACGCTGCCAGCGAGAATCAAGATCACGCATACGCAGGCTACCGGTGCTCTGTCCAACGATATTGCCATGCCGCTCGCCCTGATCCTCAATGAATTGCTGACCAACGCAGCCAAGCACGGGATCAGCGATCCGGCCGCCGACAGTATTCGCGTCAGCCTTGTTGAGCATGATGGACAGTTCGAGCTTCATGTCGAGGATGACGGGCCCGGATTTGACTTGAATGCGGTGCGACAAACGTCGTCGGGCCTGCGTCTGATACTTGGCCTTGCCCGCCAGCTCCATGCCGAGTTTACCGTGAGCCGATCGCCTTCGCGCGCTACGCTTCGTTTCGGCGCATCGCGAGGTGCATGATGACACAGGCGAGCATGTCCGAAAGCCATGAGCTGGCCGATCCGACCGATCGTTCGCCTGATGATAAAGTGGCGCCCGCCGCCGACGAACCGAACGATCATGTTGATCAGTCCCGCGCGGTCCTGATCGTCGAAGACGATTTTTTGATCGCCATGCAGGCTGAAGCCGCGTTGCTCGATGCTGGCTTTCGGGTGACCGGCATTGCAACCACCGCCGAGGAAGCCTTGACGATGGCAAGGGAACAGAAGCCGGCCCTTGCTATCATGGATATACGTCTGGCCGGCCGACGCGACGGCGTCGAGGCAGCCGGTGATCTCTTTCGCGAGCTCGGCTTGCGCTGTGTCTTTGCTACGGCCCATGATGATCTCTTGACCCGCACGCGGGCCGAGCCGTTCGCGCCGCTTGGCTGGCTCTCGAAGCCTTATACCATGGCTTCCCTGACGAGCGTGGTCCGTGCAGCGTTGACGCGGCCAGCCTAGCTTCTGCGCGTCCAGCGTCGATGGCGCGACACTTCAGTAGATAGGAACGACCGCGTTGCGAGGCCGTTTGGGACTCATCTCCCTTCAAGCCCGAGGCTCTTTCATGTATCACCACGTCAAGAAGTTGATGTTCACCGTCCGCGTCGATGAGCCGGACCCGCGCTTTGGCAATATGCTTCTTGAACAGTTCGGCGGCGCCAACGGCGAACTTGCAGCCGCGATGCAGTATTCGATCCAGGGCCTCAATTGCGAGGACCCCGATCGCAAGGACCTCCTGATGGATATCGGCACCGAAGAGCTGAGCCATCTGGAAGTCGTCGGTACGCTGGCCCGCATGCATCTCAAGCCGGCGAAGTTTGATCGCCAGGCGGCCGAGGCCGATCCGCTGATCGCGATCGCGGGTGGGGGCGGCGTGAATCTCTTCAATTCGCAAGGCAATGCCTGGACCGCCGATTACCTGAAGATCACGGGCGAACTGGACGTGGACCTGCGCAGCAATATTGCCGCCGAAGCGCGGGCGAAGATCGTCTACGAACGCCTGATCAACTTTACTGACGACGCCGGCACTAAGGACGCCTTGCAGTTCCTCATGACCCGCGAAATCACCCATATGAAGGCATTCTCGCTCGCCCTCGAGAGCATGAGCAAGCCGGCCTTCAGCATTGGCCGCATCGCGCCCACACCGGGTCTCGTCGACCAGTTCTTCAACGACTCCACGGGCACCGGCGATCATGGTGAGATCGACACCCGCGGGCCCTGGAACGAGGGCGGCGAATGGGTCTTCACGGAATCGCCGGCCATTCAGGCCGGGGAACCAGGACCCGCGGCGGCTATCGTCACCGAAAGCTCACCGCCGGTCGACGAGGCCGGTCTTGGCGACCTGCTGATCGACGAGCTCCGCGACATCCTTCACGCCGAGAAGCAGTTGACGAAGGCGCTTCCCAAGATGGCGGAAGCGGCGCGATTCGACCAGTTGCGCGAGCTGTTCGAGCTGCATCTCGGCGAGACCGAAACCCAGATCGAGCGCATCAATGAATGCTTTGAGTTGCTCGGCAAGTCCGCGCGCGCCAAGCCCTGCAAGGGCATGATGGGTCTTGTCGAAGAAGGTCAGGAAGTCATGACCGAGGGCGAGGAGAAGGAAGACGCCGCGGCCGACCTCGCCCTGATCGGCGCGGCGCAGCGGGTCGAGCATTATGAGATTGCCGGCTACACGACAGCGCGCAACCTTGCCCAGCAGCTACGCCATAGCGCCGTCGTCAGCCTCCTATCGAAGTCACTGGCAGAAGAGGAAAACGCGGACCAATTGCTCAACCAGGTCGCGCGGTCCCTGATGTCCGTCGCCAAGATGCCGGCCGCCGTCGAACAGACCGAACAGTAGGCGGATGAGGGCGGTCCCGAGCAATGCCACGGTAACTGCGCAGCTTTGAGTCTGCGTCAGCCGCCGTGCCTTGCTGTAGTCGGAGGCGTTGCCGATGTCGTCCATCGTCCCTCAGCGTGACGAGCAGGACATCTATCTCGGTGAAGACGATGGTGGCGCCTCGGGCCCTGTCTGGTGCGAGGCGCCCGTCCTTGGCAACGACTTCGAAGCCGTTGTGATGGATCTGCTGGAGGGAAACTATCAATGCCCGCGCCGGGTCGCGGTCTATCGCTCAAGGTTGGGTGCGCGATGCGTCGGCCGAGGTGGTTCACGAATTGCGGCGGCGCTGCGATCTCCAGCTCCGCGATATACCGGAGGCCCTGCATGCCTTTACCGACCGCTATGAAGGACGCTTCGCGGACGTGCAATTGCCGTTGCCAATACCAATAGGCATTTAAGCCTTCCACACACGCCATGACACAACCTGTCACCCCTGCCACCTTTCTAAGCCTTCCTGCGGGCGCGCCCGACATGGTCTCAAGCGCGGATGTCGTGATCTTTGGTGCGCCGGACGCGACGCCGCATGTTCCGGGCGCCACCAGCCATGCCGCACGGGCTCCTTCGGCTCTACGGGAAAGTACCCAGCAAATTGCGCGTGATCCCTTGCGGTGGGATTTCGATCAGGACGGCCCGTTGATCCCCGAAGGATTGCGGGCGGTTGATCTTGGCGACCTTCCAACCGATCCGGCAACACCGCAGGAGAACCGCTCGCTGATCACATCCACAACCGTGAGCATTCTGAAGGCGGGCGTCGTGCCTCTGCTGCTCGGCGGGGATGACTCGGTTCCCATTCCATTCTTCGCGGGGTTCGAGCGGTTTGGCCCCGTCACCATCCTGCAAATCGATGCGCATCTCGACTGGCGTGACGAGCGGGATGGCCTCAAGCATACATTCTCCAGCACCATGCGCCGCGCCAGCGAAATGCCATGGGTGGAGCGGATCATTCAGGTTGGACAGCGCGGCATCGGTGGTTCGCGGGAACGGGATCTTGCCGACGCCCAAGCTTGGGGCGTGACACTGTTCAGTGCGGCGACCGTGCGCCGACATGGCGTGCAGCCAGTCATCGACCTCATCCCGCCGGGCAGCCAATGCGTCGTTACGCTCGATTGCGACGGCCTCGACCCGACTGTTATTCCCGCGGTGCTGGTCCCACAGCCGGGCGGTCTCGGCTATCTCGATATCGTCGAGCTGTTGCATGGCGTTACGCAACGGGCGCGGATCGTTGGTTTTGATCTCGTGGAATTGGTGCCGGATGCGGATGTACGAGGCTTAGGCGTGCTCGCCGCCTCGCGCATTCTCTGCGTTGCCCTCGGATGCGTGGCGCGACAGCGATCCGCTATGAGGCTAGCGGATCAATGACAGCACGAGAGACCTGATCAGGATTTTGCGGTGCCGGGCTCCGCCTGTTTGCGATGCTGCTTGGCGAGTGTTTCGGCCGGCGTCACATTGGCAACCGCCGACTGGATCTTGTTCTTGAGGCCGGTCACGACATCGCCTTCGCCATTCATCATCGCCTCGAAACCCTTGCGGGCGACCATCGCCGCATCGTCCTTGTCCTCAGAGCCCACTTTGGTGTCGAGCATATCTGCGCGTGCGAAGAACTCGGTCTCGGTGGCGCCCGGCATCAGGCAGGTGACCGTCACTTTCGTGTCGCGCAGTTCCTCGCGCAGCGCAAAAGAGAGGGAGTTCAGGTACGACTTCGAGGCGTTGTAGACGGCCTGGAAGCTCCCCGGGGTGAAGCCCGCGATCGAACCGGTAATAAGGATCTGTCCCTCATTGCGCCGGCGCATGTCCTGGCCAACCCGATGGAGCAGGTAGGTCGTCCCCATGACGTTGGTGTCGATCACCTGACGGACACGCGCCCACTCCTGATCCAGGAAAGCATGGCCCAGGCCGCGGCCGGCATTGGCCATCAGCACGTCGACCTTGCGACCTTGTGCAACCTCGTAGAGCTCGTCGACGCCTTCAATGGTAGCTAGATCGGCTTGCAACGCCACAACGGCGATGCTGTTGACTTCTTTGCGCAGCGCCTCCGCGGCCGCCTCGATCTCGGGTTCATCCGCGGCGACGAGAAGGTCATATCCTTTGGAGGCGCAGAGCCGGGCAAGCTCAAAGCCGATGCCGGTCGAGGCACCCGTCACAATTGCAAACTGTCCGGCCATGGGCGCATTCCCTCTCGGTTTTTTTTACGTGGCTCTGAGCCTAATGGGGCACAGGCGAGAGCGTTCCTAAGCGGTTAGGAACCAGCCGCAAGATTGATGCTTGGTCTGGTCGCGCAACCTTTGGAGCGGAGCATGAAAGCCCTCACCTGGCACGGCAAGAGCGACATCCGCTGTGAATCCGTTCCCGATCCCAAGATCCAGGACGGACGTGACGCGATCATCAAGGTGACGGCCTGTGCGATCTGCGGCTCGGACCTTCATCTGTTCGACGGCATCATGCCCACCATGGAAAAAGGCGATGTGCTCGGCCACGAGACAATGGGCGAGGTTGTCGAGGTCGGCAAGGACAATAGCAAGCTCAAGGTCGGCGACCGCGTGGTGGTGCCCTTCACCATTGCCTGTGGCGAATGCTTTTTCTGCAAGAACGGCTTCTACTCCGGTTGCGAGCGCTCCAACCCCAACGCCAAAGAGGCTGAGAAAATGTGGGGGCATTCGCCCGCTGGCCTGTTCGGCTATTCGCACATGTTGGGCGGCTTTGCCGGCGGCCAGGCCGAGTATATGCGCGTACCGTACGCGGATGTCGGGCCTTATAAGGTCCCGGAGGGGCTCACGGACGAACAGGTCTTGTTTCTCTCGGATATTTTCCCGACCGGCTATATGGCCGCGGAATTTTGCAACCTCAAAGGCGGCGAGACAGTCGCCGTCTGGGGCGGCGGACCAGTCGGCCAGTTTGCCATCAAGAGCGCATTTCTGCTGGGCGCCGAACGGGTGATCGCCATCGACACGGTGCCCGAGCGATTGACCCTCGCCATGCAATCGGGCGCCATCACGCTCGATTTTATGAAAGAGGATGTCTACGAGCGCATCCAGCAACTCACGCAAGGGCGCGGCGCCGATGCCTGCATCGATGCGGTCGGCACCGAGCCTGACACCATGGCAAGCAAGGATTCTGTGATCGATCGCATCAAGGTCGCGACCTTCATGGGAACCGATCGCCCGCATGTTTTGCGGCAGGCCATCCAATGCTGCCGCAACTTCGGTACTGTCTCGATTGTCGGCGTCTATGGCGGCGTGCTCGACAACATCCCGATGGGCAGTGCCATCAATCGCGGACTAACCTTCCGCATGGCCCAGACCCCTGTTCAGCATTACCTGCCCAAGCTTTTGCAACGCATCGAAAAGGGCGAGATCGATCCAAGCTTCGTTATCACCCATCGAGCGACGCTTGAGGAAGGGCCCGATCTCTACAAGACGTTCCGCGCCAAACAGGATGGCTGCATCAAGGTCGTGATGAAGCCGTTCGGCTGATGGGAGAGGGCGCCGCGAAAGAGTCGAAGTCGAATTGGCTGGCGGCCGCTCAACTCGGGCTTGTCAGCAGCACGTTTTCGACGCTCATCAGCCAGCTTGCGGCGTCACAGTTGGGACGGGACGCGGCGGTCGACTGGATGACGGTCGCTGCCATTCCAGGTCGCGACGCCATGCTGAGCGCGTCGCCTTCGGTTCACGCGATTGCCCTTGGCATCGCCTTTCATCAATGGGCGGACTTTTCCTGGGCGCTGGTCTTCTTCGGTCTGTTTGGGCGCTGGACGAGCCGTCTTGTGCCCGGCACTCTCTTTTGGCTGGCGATACCCTGGGCCGCGGTTACTTCGGCGACCGAGTGGTTTGGACTGGTGCCGCTGTTTCCGTTCTTCCAGCCGATCTTCACTTTGCAGCAACCCTACTGGATCGGCTTTCTCGTTCATCTCTCGTCCGCTTTGATCTATCCCCTGTTCGCCTGGCTGCGTTGGCCGCTGGGGCGCGCGCCGCCAACATCCGCGGTGCGCTTTGCCAAACGGTGGGCAGCGGGAGCACTTCTCGTGCTTGCAACGTTCGGCCTTGTTTCCGTGATTGATGGGTTGGGTTGGCCGCTGCCAATCCTCAGCCGCGATGTTGCCGGTGATCAGCGCTATATCCGCCATATGGTCACGCATCATGAGCAAGGAATTGAGCTTGCTAAGCTCGGCCAGCAGCGTGCGCAGGACCCGCACCTGCGCGCGCTCGCGGCCTTGATGATCGCCAGCCAGCAGGGCGAGAACCGCATCTTCGATCGTTGGTGGCGCGGGTGGTTCAGCGAGCCGATGGCGCTCTGCTCGAGCGAGGAGCGGGTGGCCATGCCTGGCTATCTGACGTCGGCACAAATGGCGGATGCGCGCAACGCGGCCGATGGTGAGTTTGATGCGATGTTTATCCGTCTGATGAGCCTGCATCATGCCGGCGCCGTCCAGATGGCGGATAACCAATGGCATTCGTCCGGCGATCCCCGCCTGCGTCTGATGGCGCATGCCATACGACATGAGCAGCAAGGCGAGATTGCTTTGATGAACAACGTCACGGGCATCGAAGCCGTGCGGCAGGCGACGCGCAACATGCTGGCCAACAATCTCTGACCAACCTTAATCTTTCTCTCAGGAACGAGCTTCTGATCTCGCCATTAGCCTTCATGGGCCGGGCAACAAACAAGGAGAAGATTGATGGCAGACGAACAACGTGGTGGCTCCGGAAATTTCGCCAACGATCCGCAGCGCGCGTCTGAGGCCGGCAAGAAGGGTGGCGAGCAAAGCCACGGCCAGCAGGGACAGCAGACCCAGGGCGGAAGCAAGCCCGGCCAGCAGGGCGGGAGCTCGACGGACAATCCGGGCAATTTCGCCAACGATCGCGAGAAGGCCAGCGAAGCCGGACGTAAAGGCGGCCAGTCCTAAGGCTTCACTGACCCAGCAAGGCCAGGACGTCGATGAGATGTCCTGGCCTTTGTTAAAAGCGCGCCGAGCTACGTCGCTGCTCGGAAGGTTTGTGTGGCCGCCCTCTGCCGAAGCTGATCCATGCGACATTGCGAGGGCTTCTTGTCAGGACGCCACCGGATGACTTTCGTGCCGTGCCGAAAGCGGTCGCCCGTCACATGGTCATAGGATACTTCGACCACGAAAGTTGGACGCACGGCTTTCCATTCAGCCGATCGCTTTGTCGACCAGCGGCTTGGACCGCCCGGTGAATTGCCGGTGAAGCTCTGCAACCTGACGATTTTCTCCAGCCGATCGGTGAGAGCCAGTCGATCGGACGATCGGATGCCGGACGTAAATCCGACATGGTGCAGAAGTCCACCCTTGTCGTAGAGGCCGAGCAACAATGAGCCAACGACTTTTCGATTGCCCTGCTTCTTCTCGGCATAACGAAATCCGCCGACAACGCAATCAGCCGATCGCAGCAGCTTGATCTTCTGCATGCCGTCTCGGGTGCCGCCTCGATAAGGCAGGTCGAGGCGCTTGGCGACCACGCCGTCATGATCTTCATTTACGCTGTTGAGCCAGGCCTCGGCATCCGCATAGTTTCGGCTTGCCGGTGTCAGCCGGAAAAGCCCGCTCGCCTGGAAGGCCTTTCCCGCAAGTGTTTCAAGGGCGGCGCGGCGCATCATAAGCGGCAGACCCGAAAGATCTCTCGCGCCCGATCGCAACAGGTCAAAAACCATGAAGGTTGCGGGAGTTTCTTTGGCAAGGTGCTTGACCCGGCCGGCGGCCGGATGAATGCGTTGAAGCAACGCATCAAACGAATAGCCCTCATCAAGCTCGATAATCAACTCACCATCCAGGGTGAGCGTCTTCGGCGACAAGGCGGCCGCGGCTGCGGCAATTTCCGGGAAGTAACGAACCAGATCGCGGCCGCTTTTGGATTGCATGCTGACTCGGCTGCGTTCGCGGATCAAAAGACAACGGAATCCATCCCATTTCGGCTCGTATTGCCACTGGGCCCCCCGTGGCAGTTGGGCGACGGACTCGGCTTCCATGAGCTGCATTGTGCGGTTCAAGCCTCCCGGAGGGGGCGCAGGACACTGATCGTGTGGCTTTTCACGGCATCAAGCGAAACCGTCCCGAAACGTTCCTCCGTCACAGTTATACTGCGACTGAATGTTGGCGGCTTCTGGCCCAACCGCTACAGCAGTTCTCTCAATGCCTGCGCGTCGGCCGGCGCTGCACTCTTCTGATCATTGTCGAAATAAACATAGACGTCACAGCCTTGCCGCTTCCACGACTTGAGGCGTCCGGCCCACTGGGCGAGCGCGGCTTGCGAGTAATGGCCGTGATAGCGTCCGCCTGGGCCATGTCCGCGGACATAGACGAAGTCCGCAGTGCGCTTCCACGGAGCCGGCGCCTCGTGATGATCGGACAGGCAGAGTGAGATATTCTCGTCAGACAGCATCCGGAGAATGCGCGGCTGGTACCAGCTCGGATGCCGAAATTCGAAACTGTAGCGGCGCTTCCTGGAGAGAAGCTTGAAGAAGGATCCCAGCCGATCGGGGTCCACTTCAAACTGCGGCGGAAGCTGAAACAGGATCGGGCCGACCTTGCCGCGTAAAAGGGAAATGCGACTTTCAAGCAGGTCGAGGCTGTTCTCGGAGCGTTCGGACAGGCGCTTCCAGTGCGTGATAAACTTCGAAGCCTTCCAAGCGAAGACGAAGTCGCGCCCGGTCTGGTCGCGCCATGCCTTCACTGCCTCTGGCGTAGGAGTACGGTAGAACACGCCGTTCAGCTCGGTGGTCTCAAACCGCCCGGCATAGTAGGGGAGCTGCTTCTTAAGCGGCAATCCTTCGGGAAAAAACGGACCTCGCCAGGAGGCGTAGTGCCAGCCGGAGGTGCCAATCAGAACGCGCGCCATCTGCCTTGCCATTGTTGGGCGCGATGCCATCCAAGTCGCGCTTTCAAAGAACAACGTTGGGGCGCAGGATACGTTGCTGTCGGTGCAGCCGACTTAGGGAACCACGCGATCTTGGGGCGGTTCAGAGCGCGTGCATTAACGTGGGTTGATCCGTCTGAGCACGAGCCGGCCCTCAGGAGACAGCCCGCGCGGTCGAGGCCGTCGACATCGCTATGAGCGCGGCGGCCCGAGGCCGCCGCAGTCGCATCGTCGCCCCGCCCGGGCGAGGTGGACCGTCGTCCTCGCCGTCGAGGCGCCGCAGCGCCGCCAAGATATCGGCGAGTCGGATCGTATGCCCCATGCCAGGTATCTCGCGCAGGTTGGGGCAGGATTCGACCGCGAACATGTCGGACGCCCAAGACGACAGGATGATGCGCTTCTCCGACGTGGAGAGGTCGGCGTCGTTCAGGACATCGTCCGGAGATCCGTAGTGCGCAGCGGGGTGAAAGAGGGGACTAAGATTGCCGGAATTGGTTTTGGCATCGGTCATCGGTGGTCTCCCTTACGCTCCTTTCCAAGGGATGGTGTGATGGGCGGCGGGCTTGCGCGCCCGCCGCCGCTTGCCGATCGCATGAGAGCGATCAGGCTGCCTTCTTTTGCTCGATCTGGGGCGAAGCCGTCGCGCCTGCGATTTGGATCCGGCGCGGCTTCATGGCCTCCGGCACTTCGCGGACGAGATCGATGATCAGAAGACCGTCCTGGAAGGATGCCTGTTTCACCTGGACGAAGTCGGCCAGATTGAAGATGCGGCGGAACGGACGTGCTGCGATGCCCTGGTACAGGAATTCGCCGGCGGCCTTCTCGGGCTTCTTGCCTTCGATGGTCAGCGCGTTCTGCTCGGCGGTCACGCTGATGTCGTCGGCGCCGAAGCCTGCCACGGCAAGCGTGATCCGGTAGTGGTCCTCGCCGGAGCGCTCGATGTTGTAGGGCGGGTAGTTGTCCTCGGTCGCCTGGCGCAACGCGCTGTCGACGAGGCCGGCCAGATGGTCAAAGCCGATGGTGGAGCGCCACAGGGGCGCGAAGTCGAACGTGGTCCTCATATCCAAGTCCTCCAAAGAGCAAGATGGTTACGAAGGAGCGCAAGACGGCGGTCCGAGGACCTGCCGGCCGGCGCCCGAGCCGGACCCATGGGGGCGTCCGGCACACCGCTCTCGCGGCGAAAAACGACTTAGAGAAACGCAAGGGAGATTCAAGAGGTCGGCCATAATTTTTTTTCGCTCCGCCTTGGCTAACGCGCTGGGAAGGATTCGGCGTCGCACCAGTGCCATCTTGACAGCTTTCCCGCGGCGAATATTTTTTGCCGGGAAGTCGCCTTCCCGTTTCTCGAAACGCAAAGGACCTAAGAGACCGTCAGGAGTGGCGAAGATGATCGACGAAGATTTTGCCCGCATCCGCGCGCAACGCAACAACATCCACCGCTACCGCAGGCTGCTGAAGACGCAGCTCTCGGAGCTCGAGCGCCAGTTCATCGAACGGCGTCTCTCCGAGGAAAGCTCCGCGCTGGAGGCTTTGACCTCCAAGACTTTCCCCATCGCGTTCGCCATGCCCCCAAGGCGACCCGCTCCGGCGAACGTGGGGGCGGCGCCATGACCGACGTCAGAGATCTGCTGGTCCGCGGCAGCGAGAAGGTCATCGAGCACTACCGGCTGCTCCTTGCCGGCGCCAAGACCGAGAAGGAACGCGAGCTTTACCTCCGTCGGATCGAGCGCGAGCAGTGGCTTATCGACCAGTTCAAAGGCAGCTTGCCGGGACGGTTAGCGGCATGAACGTCGAGAAAGAGGATCGCTTTGCGGGCTACGACATCATGTTGAAACAACGTGGGCGGAGCCGGTGGAAGTGGGCGGTCTGCGCGGCCGGAGGGGAGGTCGTAATGTCTGGTTCGGAGTGGAGTCGCTCGGCCGCCAGATACAAGGCGGAACGCGCGTTGTTCGATCTGCTGTGCGCAAGCGCGTCGTGCACCGTCGTCGGACGGGAGGGCCTTACAGGTCCTCCCGCAAACGCTTGAACATAGGGCCAAGCTTTTTCTTGGCCGACTTCGCCCAGAAGAAGCTCAACCAGTGCACCGCTGGTGGGGGGCGGACGGCGGCTGAAGCGCCCAACCTTCGGCGGTTCAACTATCGAAACAATGGGAACGTCGCTGCCGGAATGGAGGGTAGCTGTGGTCACGACAAATAGGCGCCATAGGGCAACTTCGCCACCTAGGAAGCATTTGATTGACCTCTGAGCCCTCCGGCGGGCCACGCCGCTTCGACGCCGGCAAGCGCCTCCGGCCATCGGACTCGCTTGGCTCCACGCCGCCCATCTGAGGCTCCTAACTCGCCCATTGGCCAGCCCTGAAAGTGTCTACGCTTTTTGAGTTAGGCTCTTAGCTAGGACAGTCCTGCCAGGAAGTGCCGAATTTTCCCAACCGTTCAGGAACTTTTTGCTTGTGCACACTTTGTAACGTCCAGCCGACATGTAGGATCTGGTGGAAGGTTTGACGCAAATGCCAGCAACAGTCCTTGTCATCGAAGACGGCGAGGAGAACTCAGTTCTTTAACGCGTGCTTGGCGGCCGGTTCAGGCAAGGCTCAGACAAATGAAACAGGCATCGATATTCCTTGTCGAAGATGAGGTGCTCATTCGGATGATGCTTGTCGAAATGGTCGAGGATCTGGGGCACGAGGTCATCGCTGAAGCAGGCAACGTAGATGACGCGCGCTCACTGGCGGAAATCGAGCAATACGACCTTGCGATCCTCGATATTAATTTGCACGGTTTCAGCGTGCAGCCCGTGGCCGAAGTGATCGCAGCTCGCGACTTGCCCCTCTTTTTTCTGAGCGGCTACGGGTCGGAAGGCATCCCTGATCAATTCAGGGGGAGGCCGGTGCTCTCCAAGCCGTGTGAGCTGGAAATCCTAAAGCGCACGATTGATGCCGTTCTAGCGAATGGAAGCCTGTGACAAGCCGAATGCTTGGACCCGAGAAGTGTCGTAAGGCTTGAGAGGGCTTTGCGGCCATCGCGACTCATGCCTCTCTCAGCGTTCTCTACCAAACAAGCTCGGATTTGCCCCAACATACTCTGCCCAAAGCTCTTGCATCATCCGCCTCACGGTCACCGGATCGTATCGTTCACCGGTTCGAGGATCGCCTTCGAGCTGGCCCGCGCGAATTCTCCCGGCATGAGGATTGCCGATGTCAGGTATAAAAGAAGCACCCGTTGGCTTGTGTATGATGCCTTCGGGTGTCACGTTGAATTGGTCTCGACTGACTAGGATGTTGGCCACTCGCTGCTACCTCACGGCGACCTGGCATTTTCGGTGTGACGCCCAACGTCTCGCGGATCGCAACGTTCCTCTCGAACTTCCCTAACTTCCGCGGCGTCGACGACTATTGCCGCGGCATTCCGTAAGTTCGGTCGCATCGTGGCTGCAAGGTCGGCTACGCTGCCTTCGTTGAGCCGCGTTGACCCAAACCAGCGCCTACCTTGGTGGCTGCAAACCGGGTGATGTCAGCCACTCGTGTATGTCAGGCAATTTCGATCGTCCGGCGCTTGCGTTTACAACTTCGCGCTGTGGTCCCTGTTCAACCTTTTCGAAGGCCGCCTCGATGCGAGCTTTCAGCCAGACAGGACGTCGTTCGGCTAGGGGGCGTCAAAACGCGTACCGCGCTGACCGGTCAGCTTCTGCGTTACGCATGATTGGAAGTGCTTGCCGTGACCTTGAGCGCTCGTCGGCTCATTGCTCAGGAGGCCGCTTGCGTGTGCTTGTCGAACCGCTTCTCGGTGCTCCGGTCTTTGCCTGCCTTGAGCAGATATTTGGTGCTCACGCCGCGCGTCGGCGATGGAGGGACCGCCGCCGGGCACGCCGGAAATCTTAGCCAGGCTTCCACGCGCCAGTGTCGCATTTCGGTCGGGCGGATCTACTTGGGGTTGGCGCTCTCGCCATCGTTCTTGCAGACAACGTCACGCGAAAAGTGGTGAACGGGGCCAGGCCGGCGCTCAATTCCTCGCTCGGAATATCGAAACTCGCAGCGGCGCGCGTTTGGCTTGGCGATACCAGCAAAAATACCAGCAAAGCGGACGGCTGCAGTCGGCTTGTGCTTGTATTTTCAACGCGTCGGGGAAAGCTTTTCGGAGAAATCCGGAATCGAACCAGCAACCTAAGTTATTGTTATTGTTGTAATTTTTCTCGTGGTGCCCCTGGCCGGAATCGAACCAGCACTCCTTGCGGAACTCGATTTTGAGTCGAGCGCGTCTACCAGTTCCGCCACAGGGGCCTTCGGTCGGCCGCTCGGAGGAGGGGCGTCGCGAAGCCGGCGGACTATAGCCATGGACAGGACGGGGTCAACCCGCGCCAAAGTGATCCCGGCCGTTCTCGACAGCTGCATGGGCCGGAGTTAGCTAAGATACGCGACCGATCGGAGAGAGCTGCCGTGACGACCCAGAGTGCCGCAATCCCAGCATTCAAGCCGGCCGGCGCGGGCCCCGCGCTGACCGCCTCGCTGCTCGTCACATTGATCGCCGCGGTTACGATCGCGGGCGCCTGGTTCTTCCAGCTCGTGCTGGAAATCCTGCCCTGTCCGCTCTGCCTGGAGCAGCGTTACGCCTATTATCTCGCGATTCCGCTCGGCGCGCTGACCGCCGTCGCGGCAAGGACCGGCGCGGCGCGGCCGCTGCTGCTCGCCGGACTTGCGATCCTAGCGCTGGCGACGCTCGCCAATGCCGGTCTCGGCGCCTATCACTCCGGCGTCGAATGGGGATTTTGGCAGGGGCCGACCGAATGCTCAGGTCCCGTCGTCAATCTCGGCAATGCCGGCGACCTGTTCTCGCGGCTCGACACCGTGAAGGTGGTCCGCTGCGACGAGGTGCAGTGGCGTTTCCTCGGCCTCTCGCTAGCCGGCTACAACGTGCTGATCTCGCTGCTGATGGCCGCGATCGCCGGGTGGGGATTCGTGCGGACGGCGAGCGCTAGGACCTAATCATCCACGTCGTCCTGCGTGCGCCCGAACAGGTGCACGATGCCCGGGGTTGCGATCGTCACGAAGACGAAGCGCGACAGGTGATGGGCGCCGACGAAGATCGGGTCGATGTGCAGCGTCAAGGCCAGCGCCAGCATCGCGTCCATCGCGCCCGGCGCGAATGCGACGACGACATCGGAGAATTTCACCTGCGTGGTGAGCGCGACGATGCCGACGAAGACGGCGGAGATGGCAATTGCGACCGCGAACGAGCCCAGCGCCGCGTTGATGTGACCGGCGAGCGTCTTGATCCGCATCCGCGCGAAGCGGCTGCCGATCAGGGCGCCGATGCCGACCAGCGCCACGCCCCGCATCCAGTCCGGCAGGCCGCCCTCGACCCAGCCCGCGCCATGCAACGCGCTGGAGGCGATCATCGCGCCGAACATCCAGCTCGCCGGAAATTTGATCAGCCGCAGGACGAGCGCCACGGCCAGCGAGGCTGCGGCCAGCTCCACGAGGTCGAGCGGCGAGGCGATCGTCGTCGTCAGCGACGGTGCGGCAGAGGGCGCCACGCCCGCACTCGCCAGCACCATCGGCAGCGCCGCGGTGAGGATGATGACCCGCATGGTCTGCACCACCGCGATGCCCGGCAAATCGGCACCGCGCTCGACAGCCAGGATCGTGATCTGCGAGAGCGCCCCGGGGCTGCCGGCGAGGAAGGCCGAGGTGCGGTCCCAGCCGTGGATGCGCTGGAGGTAATAGCTCGAGCCGAAGGTCGAGCAGAAGGTCGCGAGCGCGAGCAGGCCGATGGTGACGGGATAGGCGCTGACCTGCTGGATCAAATGGCGCGAGACGACCGAGCCCAGCGAGATGCCGAGCAGCACCAGCACGGTCTGGGTCAGGATCGGCGGCAGCGTCAACTGACGGCCGGCGATTGCGGCGATCCCGACCGCGATCATCGATCCGGAGATCAGCCCGCCCGGAAGGCCGGCGAGCAGGAACGCGAGACCGCCGGCGGTGCCGATGACGAGCGTCTCCATCGTGCTCAAGACGCTGGCACGGCTCGGCCATTCGAACGGCAGGGAGGCGACGATCTGCTTCACGCCGCCTTATCGCAAATCAGCAAGAGGCGCACAATTGCAGGCTCGTCATGCCGCAATGCGTGCGCCTCCCGCTGATGCTCGCGGAGGATCGTGACCGGCTTATTTCTTGTCGGCGGCGGGGGCGGCAGGGGCCGCGGTGCCGGCCTTCGCTTCCTTCTTGCACTCGCGGCGGAATTTCTTGCGCTCCTTGCCCTTCAATCCCTTGGCGTCCGCCTGCCTGGAGCATTCGAGCGATTCCGCCGAGCGCTCCTTCGTTGCCTTCTTGTCGGCGGTAGTGGCGGCCGCGTCGGTCTTGGCAGCCGGCGCGGCGGTCTGTGCGAACGCGGTGCCGGTGACGAGCAGGGAGGCGAGGGCGATGGCGGCGAGGCGGGACGTGGCGGTCATGTGTTGCACTCTTCTTGCGAGAATTGCGAAGAACCGGGAACGTCGGCCTGCGTTGCTGAACGCCACATGAATGATGAGAGCGGCGGGGATCACTATATTTTGCCGCCGCAACTCATCGCATCCTTGTCGCAAGCGGCCGGCACGCTAGGATAGCAATGTTCGTTTCACTTCCGTCGAGGAAGATCAAGGAGGAGACACAGGGATGACCATTCAGACCAGATTGATGTGTGCGATTGCAGCGTCGGGTGTCGCGGCATTGGTGGCAAGCGCGCCGGCGCAGGCACTGACCTCGCAGGAGTGCAGCGCGAAATATCAGGCGGCCAAGAAGGACGGCTCGCTCGGCACCATGAAGTGGAATGATTTCCGCAAAGCCCAGTGCGGTGCAGACGCAACGCCGGCGGCTGCGCCTGCCGCGGCCGCTCCAGCTGCGCCTGCCGCTCCCGCCGAGCCGAAGCAGGCCAAGAAGGAGGCCGCGCCCGCCGCCGCACCGGCGCTGCCCGCCGGACCTGCGATCTATCCGAACGCGGTCGATCCGAAATATGCCAAGGAGACTCCCGGCAAGGCACGCCTGCACACCTGCGTCGACCAGTACAATGCCAACAAGACCACCAACGGCAATGGCGGCTTGAAGTGGATCCAGAAGGGCGGCGGCTATTACAGCGAATGCACCAAGAAGCTGAAGGGCGCTGCCTGAGCCTCGACGCGCGCGACAATGCGATGGCCGGAGCCTGGCTCCGGCCATTTTGTTTGGTCCAATCGTCTAGGCCAGCAGCTTCTCGGCCGATTTCGCCACGAGCTGCGATCGTTTGCGCGGGCCGCGCTCGACGAACAGCAGGCTCTGGCCGAAGATGAAGCAGTAGAACAGGAAGGCCTGCGCCTCGGCCTCCTCGGCCGCAAGGCCGGTCGCGCGATAGAGCTCGGCGACGTGCTTGAGCCGCGCCGCGTCCACGCTTGCCACCGCCGCGGCCGCGCCCTCGTCCGCGCGGGCCCATTGCCGGATCGCGAGTTCGATCGCCATGCCCTCCGGGTTCAGCCGCTCGGAATAGAGCTGGATTACCGCCCTCAGCCGCTCGCGGGGCTCTTCACCGTCGAGACTTGTCTGCTGTGCGATGGCCGCTGTGCGTCCCTCGCGCCAGCGCTCCAGCATGGTTTCGAGCAGCGCGGCGCGGTCGGCAAAGCGGCGGTAGAAGCCGCCCTTGGTGACGCCGAGGTGCTTGGCGAGCACCTCGACCCGCACGCCCTCGACCCCCGAGCGGGCGAGCTCGGTAAACCCTGCCTCGACCCAGACATCGCCCTTGCCGTCGCTCATTGAAGGAAGCCTCGCCGGTTCTTGATACGGTGCCGTATTGCTAGCGCGCCCGGGCTCTGATACGCTACCGTATCAACGAAGAAAAGCCGGAAACAGCAGAGGAGGAATTGCGATGGAGCACGAGGCGACCTATCGCGGCACGGTCTATCCGTGGCAATGCGATCATGTCGGCCACATGAACATCATGTGGTATGTCGGCAAGTTCGACGAGGCCAACTGGAATCTGTTCGCCCGGCTCGGGCTGACGCCGAGCTATCTGCGCAACTCGGGGCGCGGCATGGCCGCGGTGCAGCAGAACATCGCCTACAAGCGCGAGCTGCTCGCCGGCGACATCGTCGAGATTCGCAGTCACCTGCTCGAGATCAACGACAAGTCCATCCGCTTCCGGCACGAGATGAGAAATGCAGAGACCGGCGAGATTGCCGCGACCTGCGAGATCACGGGCGTGCACATGGATCGCAGCCAGCGGAAGTCGATGCCGTTCGCCGACGCCGTCCGCGAAACTGCGTCGCGGTATCTTGCCGGGCCGGTCGAGGTGTAAGCCATGACCGCGTTCGAACCGAAGGACCCGGGCTATCGGGCGGCGGCCATCGCCATGTTCAATGAGCAGCCCGCGATGCACACACTCGGCATCGTGATCGTCCGCCTTGCGCCGGGCGACGTGGAGCTGGCGATGCCGTATTCGGCCGCCTTCACGCAGCAAAACGGGTTTGCCCATGCCGGCATCATCACCGCGGGCCTCGACAACGCCTGCGGTGTTGCCGCCTTCACCCTGATGCCGCGCGAAGCGGACATCCTGACCGTCGAGTTCAAGACGACGCTGCTCGCGCCTGCGCGCGGCACGCGCTTCGTCTTCAAGGCGGAGGTGGTCAAGCCCGGCCGCACGCTAACCTTCTGCGAGGCCAGGGCCTTTGCCGAGCACGAGGGCAAGACGACGCTGATCGCAACCATGACGGGGACGCTGATGGCGATGCTGCCGCGCGCCTAAGGCTTCGCTAGCGCCGGCCAACCGCGCATAGCCTGGCGATGACATTGCGTCCGCAAGGTTCTATACCAGCCGTAGCAATTCCCGGTCGCGAACCGTATTTGCGGCGATGGGACCGAAACGGGACGAGATATGGCTGGATCTGGAAACAAGAACCTTCTGACGACGCGGCGCGCGGCGTTCACGCTGATCGGGGCTGGCGCCTTGGCGGCGGGCGGGATCACCTACGCGCGCGCGGCCGCCGATGACGACGAGGTACTGACTGAATCCAAGGTGCTGCGCGATCCGGACACGCCGGTTGCCGGCAATCCCGACGGCAACATTACCATCGTCGAATGGTCCGACTACAATTGTCCTTACTGCCGCAAGCTCGAGCCCGAGCTGCGCCAGGTCGTCCAGGACGACGGCAAGGTGCGGCTGGTGATGAAGGACTGGCCGATCCTCGGGCCGGTCTCCGTCACCGCGGCGCGAAGTGCGCTCGCGGCGAAATTCCAGAACAAGTACCATCAGGCCCACGATGCCATGATGGGTGTCAGCTCGCGCCTGACAGAGCCGCGCATCAACGAACTGCTGGCGGCTGCCGGCGTCGACATGGATCGCCTGAAACGCGATCTCACCGGCCGTGGCAGCGACATTGACGCTCTCCTCAAGCGCAACAATGATCAGGCCGAAGCCTTCGGCTTCCGCGGCACGCCGTCCTTCATCGTCGGCAAATACCGCGTGCCGGGCGTCTTGAGCATGAACGAGTTCGAGCAGGTGATTGCCGATGCGCGCAAGGCCAAGATGAACTGAGCCGGGCTGTCTTCATCGCGCAACACAAAGGCGCCGCCGCGGAGTTCGCGACGGCGCCTTGTTCATGATCAAGCGTCGTTACTTCGACGAGATCCGGACCCAGTCCTTGTGCGCGCGGTCGCGCAGCGCGTCAAAGTCGGCCTTGGCGACGTCCCAGTTCACGATGGTGCGATTGGTGGTCGCAACCTCGCCTTTGGCGACCGACGACGTCTGCATGGAGTCGTAGACGTAGACGCCGCCCGCAAGCAGCAGCGCGCCCAGGATCATTCCAAAAAAAGTCTGCATGGCGAACCTCCGGTGACCGGCAATAACGTCGACCCGGAATGATGGTTCCGCGGCAGAACGGCGCGGATAAGGACGGGGTGTTCACGTCCCATTCAGCCATGCCAGCAGCTCCGCGTTGATCTCGCGCGGGTAGGTGTGGCTGAGATCGTCGATCTCGCGATAGGTGACGTCGGCGCCGGCGGCCGAGAGTGCGGCCTGCGTCTGCCGCGCGGTTTGCACCGGAAACATCCAGTCGAGCCTGCCGTGGGTGATGAAGACAGGCAGGCCCTGCAGGCGCGTGGCATCCGCCACCTCCGCCATCAGCGGATGGAAGGTCGCCGACACCGGTGCAAGATGCGTGAAGGGCGATGCGCCGCCGAGGCCGGTGACGTAGCAGAAGGTGCCGCCGTCGCTCATGCCGGTCAGCAGCATGCGCGAGACATCGATGGTCCAGCGGCTGCGCACGATGTCGAGGATGCGCATGAGGTTCGGCGTGTCGTTGTCGTCGCCCATCAGCGCCCAGGTCGGGCCGGTCGCGGTCGGCGCCACCAGGATCGCGCCGAGGCTGCGCGCATCGCGCAGCCAGCTCCACAGGAAGCCGCGTCCATTGCCGCTGCCGCCATGCAACGCCATCACAAGCGGCATTGGCCGGTCGGGTGTGTAATATTCGGGCACATAGACCGAGAAGCCGCCGCGGCTGCCGGGCTCGTTGTGATCATGGAAGATGCCGGTGTGCTCGCTTGCGCCGACTTCCAGTCGCGCGAGCAGATCCGCATTCTCGCGATTTGCGGCGTTGAGGAAGAAGCTGCTCACCGGTGGAAACTGCACGGCCAGCGGATAAAGCGCCTCCTGCGCGCGGGGCACGTGGCGCAGCGCGCGGAATACCGCGACGAGATCGCCATTGCCGCGCTCGACCTCGCGAATGCCTGCAAAGGCGGCGAGCGTTTCATCGCAGGCCCGATCGAGCTGGCCACGCAGTCCGGCAAACTGCTTCGGCCACTCTCGGATCGCCGCGCGTGCGGCTTGCAGAGTTTCGTCCGGCGTTCCGATCGCGTTCATCACGGAGGCGAAGGCCGGCGGATGCAGGTGCCGCTGGAAAAAGCCCAGCGCTTCCAGCGCATTGAGCAGCGGTGGTAGCACGGCCACAATGTCGTCCACCACCGCCTCGGTCATCGCTGCTTCCTCGAAGTCGGCTCAGTGCAGCTTCGGCGCCTTCAACAGCTTGAAGCGGTCGGTCGACGTCACCGTGACATCGAAGGTGACGCCTTCATGATGCACGGTGAGCGGCACGTCGACGCCGGCGGCGCCGAGCGCCCACATTTTCTTGTAGAACGCGGTCTGGCCCGTGACCTTGTCGCCGTCCACGGCGAGGATGACGTCGCCGGTCTTGAGCTCGGCGCGGGCAGCCGGACCGTTGGCCGAGATTCCGATCACCACCACGCGGTTGTCGATCTCGGTCGAATAGAGTCCGAGCCAGGGTCGCGCCGGCTTGTTGACGCGGCCGAACTTGCGCAGATCATCCAATACCGGCTTCAACAGGTCGATCGGCACGATCATGTTGACGTGCTCGGCCTTGCCGTCGCGTTCGCGCTCGAGCTGAAGCGAGCCGATCCCGATCAATTGGCCACGCTCGTTGAGAAGCGCCGTGCCGCCCCAGTTCGGATGTGCGGGGTAGGTAAAGACGGCCTCGTCCAGCAGATATTCCCAGTAGCCGGCGAATTCCTGCTTGGCCACGATCTGGCTCGCGACCGATCGCGTGCGGCCGCCGGCGCCGCCGACCACGACGCGGTCGCCGATCCTGGTTTCGGCCGAGCTTCCGAGCGCCAGGGGCTCGACGTCGAGCTCGCCGAGCGCCTGCACCAGGCCGAACCCGGTCTCGGAATCGAAGCCGAGTGCATGCCCCTCCACGACCCGTCCGTCGGCGAGATGCAGCCATACGGATTCCGCCTCGGTGATGAGATAGCCGATGGTGAGCACCAGCCCGCGGTCGATGACGACACCGTTGCCGGCGCGTTCAGTGCCCAGCGTCTCGGCGCTGAAGGCATCCGGCGGGATGATGGAGTGCAAGCCGACGACGGACGCGAGCGCGCGGTCGAGATCGAAACCATAATCGCTCGCACGCGGCTGGTTGGCCGGTGGCACTCTCCATTCGGTCATGGCGGGCATGGAGTTCTCCTGGCTGGGTGCGTTGCGCCGCCAAGGCCACCGGAGCGACGCGCGAAGCAAGGATAATTTAGGCCGGAGGAGGCCGTCTTGAAAGCCTCGTCCCCTAACTATTCCGGAGAACCTCATGTGAAATCTTCGAAATGTGCGCGACCGGTTCGTGCAAGGCGCGACCAGGGAGTCCACTAATCCGGCACCGGCCGCATGGCAGGTGTCCGGCGAGGTGCTAGGCGGAGTGCGATGAAGCTGCTACCGATTGTCGCTTCGTTTTGACCTAGGGATCACGGACCGAAGCAATGGATAACCGCAGCGACATCTGGCGTGGCATCGACACGATCAAGGCGCGTTTCATCGACCTCAGCGACAAGGTCTGGGGCATGCCTGAGGTCTGCTACACCGAAGCGAGGTCCGCGGCCGAACATCTCGCCGAGCTCCGCCATCAGGGTTTCCGCATTACCGAGCAGGTAGCAGGCATTCCGACCGCCGTGATGGGCGAATGGGGCGAGGGCGGTCCGGTCATCGCCTTCATGGGTGAATATGACGCGCTCCCGGGATTGAGCCAGGAGGCTGGCGTCGCCGAGCACCGCCCGATCGAGACCGGCGGCCATGGCCATGGCTGCGGTCATAATCTGCTCGGTTCCGCGGCGCTGCTCGCCGCAACTGCGGTGAAGGACTGGCTTGCCGAGACCAAGGTGCCCGGCCGCGTACGCTATTACGGCTGCCCTGCGGAAGAAGGCGGCGCGGCCAAGGCCTTCATGGTGCGCTCCGGCGCGTTCGAGGACGCCGACATCGCCATCACCTGGCATCCGCACAGCTTCTGGGAAGTCGCGGTGACGCCTTCGCTCGCCAATACGCGCGCGGATTTCATCTTCACCGGCCGTACCTCGCATGCGGCGGCCTCGCCCCATCTCGGCCGTTCCGCGCTCGATGCGGTCGAGCTGATGAACGTCGGCGTGAACTACATGCGCGAGCACATGCCGAGCGACGCGCGCGTGCACTATGCGCTGCTCGACACCGGCGGCATCGCGCCGAACGTCGTGCAGGCCCATGCGCGCGTGCGCTATTCGATCCGCGCGCGCGATCTTCCCGGGATGAACGAGCTGGTCGAGCGCGTGTCGAAGATCGCGCAGGGCGCGGCGCTGATGACCGAGACCAAGGTGGAGATGAAGATCATTTCCGCGGTTTCCAACATCCTGCCGAACGCGCCGCTGGAGCAGGCGCTGCACCGGGTGATGGAGGAGCTCGGGCCGCCGCATTTCGACGAGGCGGACAAGGGCTTTGCCAGCCAGATCCGCGCGACGCTGAGCGACAAGGACATTTCATCGGTCTATTACGCGATCGGCATGGAGCCGACCGACCGGCCGCTGGCCGACTTCCTGGTGCCGCTGGATGCCAAGCGCAACCCGCTGGTGGGCTCCACCGATGTCGGCGACGTGAGCTGGGTGGTGCCGACCGTACAGGTTCACGCACCGACGGTTGCAATCGGCACACCCTTCCACACCTGGCAGGTCGTGGCGCAGGGCAAGAGCCCGCACGCCCACAAGGCCATGGTGCAGGCCGCCAAGGCGATGGCCGGTCTCGGCATCAAGGCGCTGACGGAACCGGAGCTGATCAACTCCGCCAAGGCCGATCTGAAGAAGCGGACGGCCAAGACGCCTTACGTTTGTCCGTTGCCGGACCACGTCGCCCCGCCGCTCGACATGTCCGTGGCGTAGAATTTTGCCTCGATACTTCGTCTGATCCGGCGAATAAATTTTCCGCAGTGCAGCGTGCAATCCAGCCTGTTTTCATGCTGGATTGCCGAACAGTTGGGCTAACGGAACACCGGTTTGCCCAACGGACAGTCAGAAGACCGTTTGCACACACACGGTCCCAGTTGACGTGCACCCCATTCGGTGCGCCATCTACTGCCAGCCAAATGGGCGGCCGCGCATCACGGCCGCCTTCATCACTATGGGAACCAGACGGGGGACAACCATGCTGGATAAAGAACTGCGTTCGATGATCGGCGAGGTGAAGGACGGGCGGATGGATCGCCGCGCCTTCATCCAGCGTCTGGCGGCGGTGGGCCTGACCGCGCCGCTGGCCAACCAGATCCTTGCGCTCGGCGGTGTGGCGATGGCGCAAGGCGCCTCGACCTACAAGCCGACCAAGCGCGGCGGCGGCGGCCCATTGAAGCTGCTGTGGTGGCAGGGCCCGACCCTGCTCAATCCGCATTTCGCCACCGGCACCAAGGACCAGGACGGCTCGCGCCTGTTCTATGAACCGCTCGCCTGCTGGGACCCGGACGGCAACATGAAGCTGGTTCTGGCGGCCGAAATCCCCTCGGTGCAGAACGGCCTGCTCGCTGCCGACGGCACGTCGGTGACGTGGAAGCTGAAGCCGGGCGTGAAATGGCACGACGGCAAGCCATTCTCGGCCGACGACGTCGTCTTCACCTGGGAATACACCAAGGACCCGGCGACCGCGACCGTCACCAGCGGTACCTATCGCGACCTCAAGGTCGAGAAGATCGACGATCTCACGGTCAAGATCACCTTCCAGAAGCCGACGCCGTTCTGGGCCGACGCGTTCGTCGGCGCTGGTGCCGGCCAGATTATTCCGAAGCATCTGTTCGCCGACTTCATCGGCTCGAAGTCCCGCGAAGCACCGACCAATCTCTCGCCCGTCGGCACCGGTCCCTACAAATTCGTCGAGTTCAAGCCGGGCGATCTGATCCGCGGCGTGATCAATCCCGACTATCACATGGCCAATCGTCCCTATTTCGATTCGATCGAGATGAAGGGCGGCGGCGACGCCGTCTCGGCCGCGCGCGCGGTGATCCAGACCGGCGAATATGATTTCGGATGGAACATTCAGGTCGAGGACGACGTGCTTCTCCGCCTCGAGAAGGGCGGCAAGGGCAAGACCATCTACGCCGTGGGCGGCGACACCGAGTTCATCGCGCTGAACTTCTCCGACCCCAACACCGAGGTCGACGGCGAGCGCTCCTCGATGAAGACCAAGCATCCGCTGTTCTCCGACCCGGCGGTTCGCAAAGCGCTGTCGATGCTGGTCGACCGCGACTCCATCAAGAAGGCGATCTACGGCCGTGCCGGCCGCACCACCGCCAACTTCCTGAACGGTCCCGAGAAGTTCGTTTCCAAGAACACCTCGTGGGAATTCAATATCGAGAAGGCCTCCAAGCTGCTCGACGACGCCGGCTGGAAACCCGGCGCCGACGGCATCCGGGAGAAGGACGGCAAGAAGCTGAAGCTGCTGTACCAGACCTCGATCAACGGTCCGCGCCAGAAGACCCAGGCCATCGTCAAGCAGGCCTGTCAGAAGGCCGGCATCGACGTCGAGCTGAAGTCGGTCGTCGCGTCCGTGTTCTTCTCGTCCGACGTCGCCAACCCCGACACCTATCCGAAGTTCTATGCCGACCTCGAGATGTTTCAGATTCCGCTGAGCCAGCCGGATCCGTCGCAGCACATGCGCCGCTATCATTCGCGCTATATCGCCAGCAAGGAAAACAAGTGGCAGGGCACGAATTTCACGCGCTGGACCAACAAGGAGTATGACGACGCGATCGACGCGGCCGATGCCGAGATGGATCCGGTCAAGCGCGCCGCGCTCTACATCAAGTGCAACGACCTGATGTGGCAGGACACCGTCTTCATCCCGGCGATGCATCGCCTGAAGGTGGAAGCGTCCGCGAACACGCTGCGCCCGGTGATCTCTGGTTGGGCCAACGAAACCGACAACATCTTCGACTGGTACCGCGAGGAATGATCACGCGCGCCTAGGCGGGGTCCTTCCCTCATGAGTCAGTATGTCCTGCGTCGCCTGATGATCGCGATTCCGAGCTTGCTCGGAATCTCGGCCGTCCTGTTTTTCGTGCTGGCGCTCGCGCCCGGCGATCCCTTCTCGGAACTGGCGACCAATCCGAACGTGCCACCCGAAGTGCAGGCCGCACTTCGGGCCAAGTTCGGCCTCGACGATCCGATCTACCTCCGCTACCTGCACTGGCTCAACGCCATGGTGCACGGTGACTGGGGCTTCTCCTTCGTCAGCCGGATGAACGTCGACACGCTGATCCTTCAGCGTCTGCCGGCGACGCTCTACGTGATCGGCTCGGCGCAGATCCTGGCGCTGCTGATCGCGATCCCCGTCGGGGTCTATGCGGCCACAAAGCCCTATTCGATCTTCGACCAGATCGCGAACACGCTCGCCTTCATCGGCTTTTCGCTGCCGACCTTCTTCACCGGTCTGTTGTTCATCCTGATCTTCTCGGTGACGCTGGACTGGCTGCCTTTCGTCTATTCCACCGACATCAAGGCGACCGGCATCCGCTGGGTGCTCGAGATGATCCGGCAGGCGATCATGCCGGTGGCGGTGCTCGGGCTTTTCCAGGCGGCATCGATGACGCGCTTCGTGCGCTCGGCGATGCTGGACGTGATCCGGCTCGACTACGTCACAACCGCCCGTGCCAAGGGGCTCGGTCAGGCCAAGGTCATCGTCAAGCACGTGATGCGGAACGCCATGATCCCGGTGGTGACGCTGATCGCCTTGCAGATGCCGGCCGTGTTCGGCGGCGCTATCGTCACCGAGCAGATCTTTCGCATCCCCGGCATCGGATCGCTCTTGATTACCTCCATTCTCTCGAACGACACGCCGGTCGTGATGGCCGTCACCTTCGTGTTTGCGTGCCTGGTCGTGCTGTTCAATCTCATCGCGGACGTCCTGTATGGCTGGCTTGACCCTCGCATCTCCCTCCGCTGAGCGGCGCGCTTACTCGCCGTGGCGCGAGACGTGGCGGCGCTACAGCCGCCACAAGCTCGCCGTTGTCAGCGCCTTCCTGCTGCTCATCCTGGTGCTGGCCGTGGTGGTCGGGCCCTTCGTGTGGCGCGTGAAGATCAACGACATCGACATCGTCGCGGGCCTGCAGGGACCTTCGCTCGCCCATCCCTTCGGCACCGACGATCTCGGCCAAGACATTCTGGCGCGAATGATCTATGGCGGTCGTATCTCGCTCGCGGTCGGGCTCGCGGCGATGCTGGTCTCCGTGATCATCGGTGTGCTGATTGGCGCGCTCGCCGGCATGTCGCGCGGCGCGCTCGGCCACGGCCTGATGTGGCTCACCGACCTCTTCCTGTCGCTGCCGCAATTGCCGCTGCTCTTGCTGCTGATCTACTTGTTCCGCGACGGGCTGAAGCAGATGTTCGGTCCAGAAGGCGGCATCTTCATCCTGATCGTGCTGGTCATCGGCGGCCTGCGCTGGATGCCGGTGGCGCGCCTCGTGCGCGCGCAGTTCCTGTCGATCCGCGAAAAGGAATTCGTCGAGGCTGCGCGTGCGCTCGGGGCAAGTCCAGTGCGGCAGGTGGTGCGGCACATCCTGCCCAATGCGCTCGGTCCGGTGATCATCGCCGGCACCATCGACGTCGCCGCCGCCATCATCGCTGAATCGACGCTGTCCTTCCTCGGTCTCGGTTTCCCGCCGGATACCCCGACCTGGGGCCGGCTGCTCTACGACGCCAAGGATTTTCTGGATATCGGTCCGCACTGGGCCCTGTTTCCGGGCGGCGCGATCTTCGTCGCGGTGGTCGCCATTAACTTCATCGGCGACGGCCTGCGCGACGCGCTCGATGCGCGACGGGTGATCTGATGGCGCCGCTGCTCGAGATCAAGGGCCTGAAAACCCACTTCTCAACCGACGACGGCATCCTCCAGGCCGTCGACGGCGTCGACATCTCCATAAACAAGGGCGAGACGCTCTGCGTGGTCGGCGAGTCCGGCTGCGGCAAGACCGTCACCGCAATGTCGATCCTGAAGCTGATCGCGATGCCGCCGGGCCGGATCGCGGCGGGCCAGATCATCTTCGAGGGACGCGATCTCGTGCCGCTGACGAGCAATCAGCTCGACGAGATCCGCGCCAAGGAGATCGGGTTCATCTTCCAGGAGCCGATGACGTCGCTCAATCCGGTGCTCACCATCGGCGAGCAGATCGCCGAGAGCCTGCGTCGGCACGAAGCGGTGACCAAGAAGCAGGCGCTCGAGCGCACCATCGAGATGCTGAAGCTGGTGCAGATTCCGAATGCCGAAGGCCGCGTGCACAATTATCCGCACCAGTTCTCCGGCGGCATGCGTCAGCGCGTCATGATCGCGATGGCGCTGGCCTGCAAGCCCAAGCTGATCATCGCCGACGAGCCGACCACTGCGCTCGACGTCACCATCCAGGCCCAGATCCTCGACCTGCTCCAGGACATGAAGGACCGCTTCGGCATGGCGGTGATGCTGATCACCCATGCCATGGGCGTCGTCGCCGAAACCGCGCAGCGCGTCGTCGTGATGTATGCCGGCAAAGTCGTGGAAGAGGCGCCCGTCGACGACCTCTTCGGCGATCCCCGACATCCCTATACGCAAGGGTTGATTCGCTCGATCCCGCGCATCGACCTCGACAGTGAGCACAAGACGCGGCTGGAGGCGATCGGCGGCTCGGTACCTATCCTGATCAATCCCCCGGTCGGCTGCCGCTTTGCGCCGCGCTGCAAGTTCGCCATGGAGGTCTGCACCGAGAAGGAGCCGTTGCTGCGCGAGATCGCGCCTGGCCATCGCATGGCCTGTCACTTGGGAGATTCTAGCCTCGGAGGCGCGGCATGAGCGAACCGTTGCTGCGCGTCAGCGGCCTGAAGAAACACTTCCCCGTGCTCGGCGGCCTGCTGTCGCGCCAGGTCGGGACCGTCTACGCGGTCGACGGCGTGTCGTTCTCGGTCAATCGCGGCGAAACGCTGGGGCTCGTCGGCGAATCCGGTTGCGGCAAGTCGACGACGGGGCGCTGCGTGCTGCGCCTGATCGAGCCGACCGACGGCGAGGTCACCTTCGACGGCCAGGACGTGCGCAAGCTCGGCGGCAACGATCTGCGAGCGATGCGGCGGAACATGCAGCTGGTGTTTCAGGATCCGTTCGCCTCGCTCAATCCGCGCATGACCGTCGGTGCGATCCTCGGTGAGGCCTTCACCATCCACAATCTCGCCTCCTCCCCGAAAGAGCGCGAGGAGCGTGTCGCCGGTCTCCTGGTCAAGGTCGGGCTCAAGGCCGAGCACATGCGGCGCTATCCGCACGAATTCTCCGGCGGCCAGCGCCAGCGCATCGTCATCGCGCGCGCGCTCGCGGTCGAGCCGAAGCTGATCGTCTGCGACGAGCCGGTTTCCGCGCTCGACGTGTCGATCCAGGCGCAGGTGATCAACCTGCTGGAGGATCTCCAGGCCGAGCTGAACCTCACCTATCTCTTCGTTGCGCACGATCTCTCGGTCGTCGAGCACATCTCCGACCGCGTCGCGGTGATGTATCTCGGCCGCATCGTCGAACTGGCGAAGGCGAGCGATCTCTACCGCAACCCGCAGCATCCCTACACCAGAGCCCTCCTATCGGCGGTGCCGGTGCCCGATCCCAAGCTCAAGCGCGAACGCATCCGGCTCAAGGGCGACGTGCCGAGCCCGATGAAGCCGCCATCCGGCTGCCATTTCCACACCCGCTGCCCGATCGCCCAGCCGCGCTGCGCGGAAAGCGCGCCGGTGCTGAGGGAAGGGGCGGGCGGCCACTTTGTGGCGTGCCATCTCGCCTGACGGCGGGGAGCGCGGATTTTACTCGCGAAGCAGGCCGTACTCCGCAAGGGCCTGCTTGAACCCCTCCACCGACGTGTGGTGATGCGCGAAGAGGCCCGCCTCGCGCGCGCCGGCGACATTGGCCATGAGATCATCGACGAACAGGGTGGTCTCCGGCCTCGCATCGAGTTCCGACAGGCAGAGGCGGTAGCAGCGCGGGTCCGGCTTCGCCGTCTTGAATTGGGCCGAAGTGTAGATTCGCGCGCCGAACAGCGGCTGCAAGTTCGGCAGCAGCGTGTCGATGTGGTCGGCGACCAGTGTGGTGTTGTTGGTCAGGACGGCAATGTCGACGGTCTTGCGCAAGCTGCCGGCAATCTCCAGCATCGCGCGATTGGCCTGCATAGAGCGGCGCCGCGCCTCGACCCATTCCTCGAGCGACAAGGGATAGCCGATGCGTTCGCCAAAGCCCCGCAGATAGTCCGCGGCATCGAGCGTGCCGGAATCGCCGAGCAGCTCGTATCCGCTGTCCCAGATCGCCTCGTGGATGGATTCGCTGGTCGATCCCGCGAGCTCCGCCAGATACGCGACGCGCTTTCCCCTGTCGTAGTTGCACAGGACATTGTCCATGTCGAAGAGGACGAGCTTGATCCCATCAGCCACAGCAGCACTCTCGGAATGGCCGGACGTCCGGCCCTGCTCCTGGTCATATCCTGCCCGAGCGCGCGCGACAAACGCCGGAGCGAAGTTCGAACTCGGCGATGGATGGCGCGATCGAATTTCGAAAGCGAATATTCAGAATGCCTGCGGCAGCCACGTCCGCAAAGGGCAGCGTGCGCACCGCTTGATGACCGGTCGATCCCGTCACGCGCTCTTCGCGGGCCACGGTATGACCTGTCCCGACATCACCAGCCGGTCGCGGCCGCCGTCCTTGGCGGCATAGAGCGCGCGGTCGGCGGCGGCGACCAGCGTGCTACAGTCCGTCGTGGTCTCGGACGGAAGAGCCGCCGCGCCACCGATGCTCGCGGTCACCAGCCGGGAAGGCGGATTCTGTCCGTGCAGCATGGCGAGATCGTGCAGCGCCTGGCGAATTCCCTCGCCGACGTCGGCGCAGCCGTCTGCGCCGGTGTTCGGCAGCAGTACGGCGAATTCCTCGCCGCCATAGCGCGCGGCGAGGTCGGCCGGGCGCCTGGCCTGGGCGGACAGGATCCGGCCCAGCGCGCGCAGGCAGGCGTCGCCCGCCGGATGTCCGTAATGGTCGTTGAACTTCTTGAAATGATCGAGATCGATCAGCAGCAGCGAGAGCTGCGTGCCGTCGCGTCGGGCGCGCGCCCATTCGTCCGCAAGGCGCTCGTCGAATGCGCGCCGGTTGGCAAGGCCGGTGAGGCCGTCGGTGGTTGCCAGCGAGGCGAGCCTGTCCTGCAGATCCTTCTGTTCGGTCATGTCGCGCACGACCGCGACGACGCCGTCGATCGCCCCGCTGTCCGACGCCAGGGTCACGTGCAGCGCCGCCTCGGCCCAGATCTCGCCCTTGTCACGATGACGCTGGCGATAGACGAAGCGCGCCTCTTCGGCCTCGCCGTTCTTCAGCGCGGCGATGGCCTGCCCGACCCGTTCCATGTCGTCGGGGTGAATGCCGGCCAGGGCCGATGTGCCCAGCAGTTCCTCGGCGGACCAGCCGGTGATCCGCGCGCACGCGGGAGAGACGTAGAGCAGGGTATTATCCAGCCCGATACGGGTCACCATGTCGCTGGATTGCTCGGCCAGCAGGCGGAAATTGGCTTCCGTTGCGACGAGCGCCTGTGCGGTGCGCTGCCGCTGGACGAGCTGACGCACAAGATAGAAGCCGATCATTGCGATCAGCAGGACGAGGCCGAGGACGGCGGTCATGCGCGTGGTTGCTGCACGACGCCAGGGAGCCAGCACGTCGTCCTGCGACTTGCTCGCCAGCACGATCAGCGGATAGCGGCTGCTGCGCTGGTAATAGCTCAGCCGCTGCACGCCATCGAGCGGCGATTTGAAATAGTAGACCGCCGCGGCGGGGCGGCTGTCCCAACCCTTGAACAAGGGCGCATTGGACAGGTCGCGTCCGACGAAGGCACCGCTCTCATCGCGGCTGCGCGCCAGCATGATGCCGCTATTGTTGAGCAGCGATGCCGAGCCGTTCGGGCCGAGGTCGAAACGCTCGTAGAACTTGACGAAATAGCTGACATCGATCGTGAGCAGGGCAACGCCTGCGAAGCCGCCGTCGGGATCGTTGATTCGGCGGGACGCGGTGATGATCCATTGGCCCCCGGCGCGGCTCCTGACTGGTGGTCCGATCAGCGTGCCCATCGCCGGCGAGTCGCGATGGCGTTGGAAATAGCCGCGGTCGCTATTGTCGAGCTTGGAGAAATCGAGGCGCTCCGTGGTGGCAAGCCAGCGCCCGGTCGCGTCGTAGACGAAGATGCCGCGGATGCGCTCGGATGATTTTCGCGTCGGGAGATAGGCCTGGAGCTTTGCGATCGTGTCCGGTCCCGTTCCGTCGATCTCGAGCCGATGGACCAGCCCGACCAGGATCGTATCGGCGATCTCGAACGTGTCGTCTGCGTGCTGGATCAGCGAATGTGCCAGATTGGCGACGTCGACTTCGGCGTTCCTGAGATCGGCCTCGCGCGCCTCCCATTCGCGCCAGGCGCTCAAGCCGAGGATAGCAAAGCAAATCAGCGCGACGAACCCTGCCGCCCAGAGCGGAAGGCGCGTCTTGCCGAGTTCGCGGCTCGTCACCATCAGGCTTGCTCCAAATCGGTGCAAACCTCTCACTTTGGCCTTAACGGGCTGTTGCAGATTCTGCGATGATTTTGTGCGTCCGCATTCGGCCGGAGGGTGCTGACGATATCTTGAGTAACTCACCCCGCCGTGGGTTAACCGTGCCGCCCGTGTCGCGGCGATTTCGTCCGGAACCGCTGCGTCATCCCTCCAGTGTGAAGCCGACGCGCAACGTCACCTGATAGTGGCGGACAGCGCCGTTCTCGATGTGGCCACGCGTCTGAACCACCTCGAACCATTTCATCTCGCGAAGGGTCTTGGCGGCGCGGCTTATCGCGTTCTTGATCGCATCTTCGATCGAGGTCTCGGACGATCCGACCAGTTCCAGGATCTTGTAGACGTGATCATGTTCGGCTGTGGGCATGATGAGTCTCCCTCGTTGCGCTGCGGCATGCGTCGCTGCTGTGCGTCTCATCTGAACGAGCGCCAATCCTTCAGGTTCCGTCCTGCGACGACCCCGCATGCGTCAGGGGAGGTGGAACGGACGGTCCCCACCTGCTAAGCGCAGGCCATGGATTCCGCGCGGCGCGACAGGACGATCGGCTCTCTCTGCCTGTGTGTGACGGCGTTCGGCTGGGCGTTGAACTGGCCGCTGATGAAGCTGTTGCTCCAGCAATGGCCGCCTCTGTTCGCGCGCGGCCTTGCGGGCGTCTGCGCCTCGCTCATTCTCGGCACGCTGGCGTTGAGCCGGGGGGAATCGTTCGCCGTTCCGCGCGAGGTGATCCCGCGGCTGCTGTTTGCGACCCTCACCAACGTCCTGGCCTGGATGGGGCTCGGCACGGTCGCGATGAAATACGTGACCGTGAGCGAGGGGGCCCTGCTTGCCTACACGATGCCCATCTGGGCCATGTTGTTCGCCTGGCCCGTGCTGCATACGCGGCCGACCCTGCGGGACGTCTTCGGGCTCGTTCTCGGCGTTGCCGGCGTCGCGCTGCTCCTGAGCGGAAACGGCCTCGCGTTTGGCGCGGACAAGCTGCTCGGCATTGCCCTGGCGCTGCTTTGCGCGATCCTTTTCGCGCTGGGCAACGTGCTCAACCGCAAGCCGCTGCCGATGCCGCCGCTGGTCGTTGTCGCCTGGCAGGTCGGGCTCGGCTGCGCCACGATGCTGGTCCTGGGCGTGCTGTTCGAGCATCCGAACTACACGGCGATCACGCCATTGGGGCTCGCTTGCTTCGTCTACATGACGCTGGTGCCGATGGGCCTCTGCTATGTCACCTGGTTCGAGACGCTGCGCCGCCTGCCGCCGACCTCGGCTTCGACCGGCATGCTGATCGTTCCCGTGATCGGCGTGGTCTCCGCCGCGATCATCCTGGGTGAGCCGCTGGGTTATCGCGAATGGGCGGCAATGGCGCTCACGCTCGGCGGCGTCACGCTGGCGTTGCAGCGGGCGTAGGTTCTTTATTCAGTGGCTGGCACGGTCCGCGACGGCGCGGGCGCCGGCCGCGCTCCGCGCAACAATAGCCGCACCAGCAGAACAAGCAGCGCCATCAGCGCGAAGCCGCCGATGGCCGGCGCAAAGTGCTGGTCGGGATCGACCTTCTGCCCGAATTGCACGGCCAGTCGCCCCGATTGCAACAGCCCGTAGGCGCCGGCGAGCAGAATCAGGCTGTAAATCGCGCTGCGCTCGCGCGGCCGCGTGAGCTTCGTGAGATCGGGCAAGATCAGAGCCAGACCGATTCCCAGCATCGGCAGGTCGTAGTCATAGGCATAGGGACTGATCATCACCGACACCATCACGCTGACGCCGAGGGCGAACTGCGGAGATACGTTGCGTGCCGCGCCGAGCAGGACGGCGAGCAGGGCTACTCCCGCGACGGCCGCCTGCCCCCAAACGGCGACGCTCGCCGGCAGGCCCGCCTTGTACAAGGCAGCATAGGCCGAGATCATCCGGAACAGTGGATAGAAGCCCTGTTCGAGAAAGACCGCGGATTCCCTGATCGCCCCCAGCCAAGCCGTCCAGATCTGCCAGCCGAACAGGAGCGTGCAGAGCAGTGAGCTCGCCAGGACCACGGCCGCCGCCGTTCCGAGCACAATCCAGCGCCGCGTCGCCAGCAGGTAGAGGCCGACGGCAATCGCAAGATGCGGCTTGATCACCATGGCGCCGAGGGCGAGGCCGGCGAGCCACTGCCGCCGTTCCACATTGAGGCAAACGATCCCGATCAGCGCGCCGGTGAGGAATCCGTTCTGTCCGCAGCCGATGGTGATCGCCAGTGCCGGAAACAGGATCACGAGCACCTGCGCGAAATTCCTGCCGGCCATCGCACGGAGCGTCACGAGATAGAGCGCGAGTGTTCCGGCGGTGAACAGGAGATAGCCGACGCCGACCGGCAGAAACGCGAACGGCGCGACCAGGAGGTCGTATTGCGGCGGATAGGTCCAGGGCATGAAGCCGGTAGCGCCGCCGGCGGCTTCCATCTGCATCTTCAGCAGCGACTCGAAATGATAGACCTGAACGAGGTCGCCGCGCCAGACGTGCTGCGCGACGATGTGGAAGGCATCGAAGTCGGCGAGCTCGCGATCAGTCCAGCCGCCCCAGCGCGCGAACCAGAAAGTCTTGAAGAGGGTGATTGCCGCCAGGGCTACCAGCACGAAGCGGACATAGGCCGTCCGCCTCGACGGCGAGGACTGAACCGCTTCCAGCGTCTCGGCAAGCATGAGCGACGACCTCAGATATGACCAACCGGCGGCTGGGGGAGCGCGCGGACCCCGCCCAAACTGCCATTGGAGGCTTAAGGGACGGTAACGAATCCGGAAGGACCTTGGAGACGGCTCCCCGGCGGAGCTGCGGCGCGAGCAGTCTTGCCGGAACCAGCCTTTTCGAAATTGCCCGCTGCGCTGGATGGCCGCGCTTGCCGGCCTGAATGCGGGCGAGCTAACGTTCGTGCCTTCCCTGTCATGTTCGAAGTGCGGTGATGATCGAGCGTTGGACGAAAGGCGCGCTGGTTGCGATCTGTCTCTGCGCCGCTGCCCCGGCCGTCGCGCAGGATGATCTCGACGCTGCGCCCGGCACGATGTCGCTGCAAGTGACAACCGACCCGTCCACGATCGAGTGCCGCAAGCTGGACACGGTCAATCCAAGTTCGCTCATGTTCCGGTCGATGCGCCGAACCTTCAACGACGATTTCGACGAGCATCCGCTCACAACCGGACGCTGGGTGCCGCACTATGCCGGAGGCGCAGCTTGGCCGGAAGCGCGCTACTGGGGTGGCGATGGTTCCGACTTCAAGCGCAAGACCAGCGCCAATGGCGAGCAACAGATCTATGTCGATCCGCACTACGCGGGCCGCGCCCTAGCGCCGCTCGGGCTCGATCCGTTTAAGATCAGGGATGGCGTGCTCTCGATCGTCGCCAGCCGCACGCCGCCGGAGTTGAAGCCGGTGCTGTTCAACAATGAGTACGTTTCGGGGATTCTGACGACGCAGGGCACGTTCGCGCAGAAGCATGGCTATTTCGAAATCCGCGCCAAGGTCCCGGTCGGCCATTCGGTGTGGCCGGCGTTCTGGATGCTCGCGGACGACGGCGGCTGGCCACCGGAGGTCGACGTGCTGGAAGGCCGCGGCGAGCGGCCCGGCGATGTCGCGATGACGACGCACTGGCGGATTCCCTCGACCCAGAAGATCCAGTCCTGCGGTTTCGATTTCTCTGTCGGCGACGCCTCGCATGCGTTCCACAATTACGGTGTGCTGTGGGAGGAGGATCGCCTGGTTTATTTCATCGACCGCAGGCCGGTCTCCGACATCAAGGTGCCAATCGGATTCGACGACCCCATGTACATGATCGTCAATCTCGCGATCGGATCGAAGTTCTTTCCCGGCGTCGGTCCGGTCGATGCGGAAACGCCACCGAGCGTCGCCTTCGAGATCGACCGTATTTCTGCCTATCAGATCGATATGGAGCAGGCGCGGAGATAGCGATGTCAGCTCAGGCCCGCGGCGAGAAAGGCAATCGGTCGAACGCGCGGGCAAAGTTGAACTGCATCGTTAGCACGCAACCCTACGGATCCAGTTCCGTATCCCAGTACAGATAGTCCAGCCAGCTGTCGTGCAGATAGTTCGGCGGAAACATGCGGCCGTTGCGGTGAAGCTGATGCACGGTCGGCGCGAATGCGCTCTGGCGCGGGAACATTTTGGCTTGCGCCGGGGTGAGGTTGCCCTTGCGCAAGTTACAGGGCGAGCACGCCGCGACCACGTTCTCCCAAGTGGTCTGGCCGCCCTTGCTGCGCGGGATGATGTGATCGAAGGTGAGGTCTTCGGGCGAGCCGCAATATTGGCAGGCGAAACGATCGCGCAGGAAGACGTTGAACCGGGTGAAGGCGGGATGGGTGGTCGGCTTGACGAAGGATTTGAGCGAGACGACGCTCGGCAACTGCATCTCTAACGTCGGGCTTCGAACCGCCTGGTCGTAATGTGCGACGATGTTGACGCGGTCGAGGAACACCGCCTTGATCGCGTCTTGCCACGACCACAACGACAGTGGGTAGTAACTCAGCGGCCGGAAGTCCGCGTTCAGCACCAACACCGGCCAACTGCCTTGTGAGACATGTGCGTTCAAGTAACGCTCCCGGCCTCCAACATACGCTGCGAAGCAGCATGTACTGACATACTACATGCAGCGTGACGGGATTGTGAAGCCCGTTGAGCGACTTATTCAGGGTCAAGCAATGCGGCAGCGGGGTGGCAAACGCACTCAAAAAGCCGCGATCTGGCGTTGGTTCCTCCGCCGTCGTCCCGGCGAAAGCCAGGACGACATGAGGGAGGCTTGAAGTCGCTTCAATTGTCGGGGGGGCGCGGGCGTGGCCGCTACTCGCGCACCCGCTCCAGCTTCTGCAAGCACCGCGTGGCGCGCACGGCGGCCGGCATCTCCTCGTCCGGAAAGCTCGTCTTCCAGTCGGTAACGCCGACCTCCCCGACATAGATGTCGCCCTTCGAATCCAGCGCAATGCCGTGCGGCGCCAAGAACTTTCCGCTGGCAACGCCGGGCCCGTCCTCGCCGCCAAGCCGCGCGATGCGCCTGCCTTTCGCGTCCACGATGGACAGCCGCGGTCCGAGATTGGGTACCTTGCGGTTGACGGCCATGCCGGGGCCGAGCTCGCCGATCACGAAGGTCGGGCTCTTACCCCCGCCGCAGCAGCACAGCGCACAGGGGCGGTGAAGGTTGTTCCACTGCGTCTCGTATTTGCCCTCGCCATCGAACACCTGCACCCGGTGATTCTCGCGGTCGGCCACGTAGACCCAGCCGTCGGCATCGGTGGCAATATTGTGCACGATGTTGAACTGGCCTGGATCGGTGCCCGGCTCGCCCCAGCTCTTGAGCAGCCTGCCGTCGGGCGTGAACTTGTGCACGCGCGCATTGCCATAGCCGTCGGAGACGTAGATATCGCCCTTCGGCGACAGCGCGGTGTGAGTGCAGCGGTGGAAGGGATCGCCGCTCATGAACGGCGATGGCTTGTCAGGGATGCCGATGGTCAGCAGCACCTTGCCGTCGGCGGTGCATTTGCGCACCGTGTGGTCGCCATCGTCGGTGCAATAGAGATTGTCGTCCGCGTCGATATGCAGGCCATGCGCGCGCGAGAACAGGCCTTCGCCCCAGCTGCGGAGGAAATTGCCGTCGCGATCGAGCACCACCATCGGATGGGCGCCGCGGTTGAAGACGTAGATCCGGTCCTTGCTGTCGACCGCGACGGAGGCGACGTCGGTGAGCTGCCAGCCGTCCGGCAGCTTGGCGAAGTTTTCGACGACGCGGTAGCGGTGTTCGCCGGTGCCGAGAATGGCTGGCATGTGTGGTCTCCCCTGCTGTCATTTCGGGGCACGCGAAGCGTGAGCCCGGAATCCATTGCGCCGCATAGTTTGTGGATCGATGGATTTCCGGATTCGCGCTGCGCGCGCCCCGGAATGATGGCTGTGTTCTACGTCCGCCCCAAAATCCCTTCCTCGATCGCCTTGATCTGGAGCGCGAGAAATTTCGAGTTGATCCGGCATTGCGCGAGACTGCCGGCGATGAACCAGAGGCCGGGTTGCTTCGTGCGCGCATACATATTGCGCAGCTCGAGGCCGTCGCCAAAGCCCCAGACCGGGCCGACACGGTCTGCGATTTCATCTCCAAACAATTTCCGCACGAGATATTCCTGCGGCTTGTAGCCGGTGGAGAGCACGATCAGGTCGGTGGCGATGGTGGTGCCGTCCTTCATCCGCGCGCCATCCGCCGTGAAGCTCTCGATCTCGGAGAACTGCCTGAGCTTGATCGCGCCTTCGACGATGAGATTGGAGCAGCCGACGTTGAAGTAATAGCCGCCGCCGCGGGTCAGATATTTGAACTGCCAGCCGGTGCCGGCCTCGCCGAAATCGAGCTTGAAGCCGACGCGGGAGAGACCGTCGAGCAGGTCCTTGTCGAGCTCCTTGGACTGCTGCGTCAGCATCACATGCGTCTTCTTCGCGAGCGGCGTCGGCATCGAGGCGGCGATCAGATCGTTGTCGTCGAGCGTGCCTTCATTGTAGGCCGCATAGGCGAGCTGCGCCGAGGGTTCGATATTGGTCACCAGCGTTGGAGAACGCTGCACCAGCGTCACCTCGGCGCCGCTGGAATGCAGATCCTGCGCGATGTCGTGACCGCTGTTGCCGGTGCCGATGACGATCGCGCGCTTGCCCGTCCAGTTCTCGCCGTCCTCGTAGCGGCTGGAATGCAGCAGCGTGCCGCCGAAATTGCTCAGCGTCGGAATGTCCGGGATGTTCGCGATGCCGCTCACGCCGGTCGCCATCACCACGTGACGCGGATGCATGGTGCGGGTGCTGCCGTCGGCGCGGCGCAACGTCACGGCCCAGTGTTCGTTCGCCTCGTCATAGGCGCCGCTCTCGAATTCGCTGCCGGTCCAGAAATTCAGCTCCATCGCATCGACATAGGCTTCGAACCAGTTGGCGAGCTTGTCCTTCGGAATATAGGTCGGCCAATTCAGCGGGAACGGCATGTAGGGCAGGTGATTGACCTGAACCTGGTTGTGCAGCGTCAGCGCATGGTAGCGCTTGCGCCAATTGTCCCCGATCCTCTTCTCGCGATCGACGATCAGCGTGTCGACCTTCAACTGCTTGAGCCGCGCCGCGATGGCGAGCCCGGCCTGGCCGCCGCCAACCACCAGCACGGTCGGGTCGCGATCGCTGTAGTCGCGCGAGAGGTTGCGCAAATCGAGCCAGTTCGGCCCGCGGAAATCGCGCGAATAGGCCTGCCCGCGCGGCCGCGACGTGCCGAGCTGTTCCTCGAATCCCTTGAGCTCGTCGAGGGCGGTGAGCAGCGTCCATGCTTTCAGGCCGTCGTCGGGGCCATCGGGAACGAGCCGGACGATGCCGCTGCCGCGGCCGATCGCGGTTTCGAAATCGAAGATCGCTTCGATGGTGTTGGTGCCGGCACGCGTCACCCCGCGCGGCGGCGCGCGGTTCGCGGCGATCCTGAAATTGATCGGCGTCGCCTTGGGCGCGAGCGTGGCCAGCGCACGCGCGATCCTGTCGCGGCCGGCGATCGTCTGCAGGTTCCAGCTCAGCGCCAGCACATCGCGCCAGAAGCTGTCGGCGACAAAGAGATCGTCCAGCGAGGCCGGATCGGGCTTGTCCAGCGTGCGCTCGAACGCGTCGAGCCAGGCTTGCACGGATATGGAAATATCCTTCGTCCGGTCCAGCATGCGCGACCTCGTGGCCGTCTTCGCGGCGTTTCCTCTGGCTTGACGGTATATCGGTTCGACACCCGTCGAAAGCGCTTTACCCGAGCAGTGAGAGCATGTGGCCCTGCTCAGGCGGAATGCGCCCCTTCAGCGTGTCGAGATAGACGCGGCGTACCGCTTCCGGCCCGCGGCTCTCGACCACGGTCAGGCATTTTTCCAGCAGCGGCACGAAGCCGGTCCATGCGGCACCAAAGCTCTGCTCGATGCCGCCTGGGCCCCACTCCTTGGCGCGCTTGCGAATATGGTCGGGTGCGAAGAACCAGCGCGGCTTTGCGCCCGGCAACGGGCCTTCGTCGGCGTCGGTGGTACGATGCGTCAATCCGACGCGTACCGAGCAGGCCATCTGGTCGCGGAAATGGCGATGCAGCTCGGTCCGCAACGCGCTGCTGCCGGCCATGTCGACGAACGCGACCGGCGCGTCCGAGGGCAGCAACGTCACCCGATCATAGCTGACGACCTCGTCATAGCAGCCGAGCGAGGAGACGAAGGCGCGATTGCCCGCCGAGGTCAGCCCGATCACCTTGCGGCCGCGCTTGTGCAGGAGATGGGCGAGCCCGAACGCGGTCTTGCTCGATGCGCTCGAGAGCAACACGCGGCGCGCGCCGAAGTCGTCGTTCTCGGCGAGGAAATCGTCGACCATGAACGACAGCATAAAGAGCGGTCGCAGCAGCGCCTGAAGATCACCCTGATGTCCGGCAAAGGCAGGATCCCCGGTGACGCGGGAATAGCGGTTATAGACCGGCGAGACCTCTCGTCGATGCTCGGCGCCGTCGCGAAGGGCACCCTTGCTGACGTCGGTGGCCTCGATGACGAGATGCGTCGCCATCGGGAAGTAGCCGAACAGCCACTCACCGACGGCGACGCCGGGATGTCTGGAGGCAATCACTTCGCCGAAGCCCCACACCGGGATGTTTCCGAAGCCCTGCGGCGCCGGAAAGATCTGCCAGTATTTCAGCGCGTCGCCCATCACCGCATAGGTGATGTTGTTGGCGGTGAACGCGAAGCGCTCGACCTTCACCAGCAACGCATCCTGCGGCAGCGCGGCTGCGTCTGGAATTGTCGTCTCGATCAGCTTGCACTGCTCGAGATCGTCGCGCGCAACGATGAAATCGGTCGATGTCATGGCAATGGTCCCGGCTTCTTCCGTGCCGGCGTTTTCTCTTTCACCGTTATGCGCTTTGCAACAGCAACATTGTTTAAAACAGCGTTCGCCTCGCCGGCGATGACGCCTTCGCGCTTCTTCACCGCACGATAATAGCTCCACCACAGATGCGCGGCCGCGCCGCGCAGGGGCCGCCAGGATTCGGCAAGCGGTGCCATCTGCTTCTCCGTCGGCCGCGCCTTCAGGCCGAGCCCGATGCGGATGCCTTCCTGCACGGCGAGGTCGCCGGCCGGCCAGGCATCGCCATGGCCGAGGCAGAACAGCAAATAGACGTCCGCGGTCCAGGGGCCGATGCCGGGCAGCGAGATCAAGGTGTGATGCGCCGCGTCGGCGTCTTCCTCCGCGAGCACGTCGAGGTTCAGCCGCTGCGCGGTGATCTCGCGCGCGAGATGTTTCAGCGTCTTGATCTTGGCGGCGGACAGGCCGAGCCGCCCCAGCCGGTCGGCGCGGGCGCGGCCCACCGCGTCATGGTCGAACGGGTCGAAGGCCGCCGACAGCCGCCCCCAGATCGCCGCGGCACTCGCGGTGGAAAGCTGCTGCCCGCAGACGATGTGCGCGAGCCCGGCAAAGCCCGGCTCGCGCCGTCGCAGGGCGGGCATGCCGGCAATCTCCAGCACGGGCTTGAGGCGCGGATCGCGCTTGATCAGGGCCTGGACGGCCTCTTCGAGATCGGACTGGGTTTCGAGGTGGATGGTCATGGTGGCCCTGCTCGTCATGCGCGGGCTTGACCCGCGCATCCATCTCCTATCGTAACAGAGTCCTGGAAGATGGATTGCCGGGTCAAGCCCGGCAATGACAAGTCTCGTGAGAATCCATGCCACCCGTTTTCCGATTTGCCCCGAGCCCGAACGGCTTCCTGCATCTCGGCCACGCCTATTCGGCGCTGCTGAATTCTGACCGCGCGCGCGAGACCGGCGGGCGGCTGTTGCTGCGGATCGAGGACATCGATACGACGCGCTGTCGGCCGGACTATGAGACGGCGATCTACGAGGATCTCGCCTGGCTCGGCATCGCCTGGGAGACGCCGGCGCGGCGGCAGTCCGACCATCTGGCCGATTATCGCGCCGCGCTGGAAAAGCTCTCTGCGCTCGGTCTCGTTTATCCCGCCTTCGAAAGCCGCGCCGAGATCGCAAGGCTCATTGCCGCGCGCGAGGCGGACGGGCGGTGGCCGCGCGATCCCGACGGCGCGCCGATTTATCCCGGCGGCGCCAAATCACGGTCGGCCGACGAGCGGTCGCGGCTGATCGCATCTGGCGCGCCTTACGCGCTGCGGCTCGACATGGCCGCCGCCTGCCGCTTTGCCGCCGGCCTGAGCTGGAATGAGCTCGGCGAGGGGCCCGATGGCGAGCACGGCCCCGTCGCCGCACGGCCGGAGGCTTGGGGCGACGTCATCCTGGCCCGCAAGGAGACGCCGACCAGCTACCATCTGTCGGTGGTGGTCGATGATGCGCTCCAGGGCGTGAGCGAGATCGTGCGGGGGGAGGACCTGTTTCATGCCACCGCGGTGCACCGTCTGCTTCAGGTCCTGCTCGGCCTGCCGGAACCCATCTACCGCCACCACCGCCTGATTTGCGATGGCGAGGGCCGGAAGCTGTCGAAATCGAGCCGGTCGACGGGACTGCGCGAATTGCGAGCGGCCGGCATCACGCCGGCCGGTGTCCGCCAGCTGGTGGGATTAGGTCAAGTTTCTCTGGGGGTTAGCAAAACGCCGCCGTGACTCCGAGGGTTCCGCCGTGCCATGCTCGCCCGACATCCCGGGTTCGAAGGGGATCTATGGCGGCGAAAAAGCGCACAATGCGCACCATGCGGACGTCCACGCGACCGCCTCGAAAGCGGTCCGGGGCGGCCAGCCGGTTGCGCAAGCGCAGCAGCAAGGCGGTCACGCCGGATGTGGTCCAGGCGGCGCTCGCCGCGTTCGCCCATGAGGTCCGCACCCCCCTGACCGGTATTCTGGCGATCAGCGACCTGCTCGCGACGTCCGATCTCGGTGAGCGGGAACGGCGCTGGGCCGACACCATCAAGGCCGGCGCGGAGCATCTGGCGAGCCTTGCGACCCTGTTCGTGGACGCTGCCAGGACAGGAGAGGGGGCCGGTAAGGGCGGCAGCACGCTCCGGCAGGACCTGTTCGACCTACGAGCCCTTGCCCGCAGCGCCGGCGATTCGCTGGCCGGCCGGGCCGCGGCCAAGGGCCTGAAGGCCGAGGTCGAGATTTCCGAGAAACTGCCGGGGCTGGTGGTCGGCGATCCCGTCCGCCTGCGCGCCGCGCTCGAGAACCTGATCGACAATGCCGTGAAATTCACCGACCAGGGCGGCGTGGCGCTCGCAGTGGCGCCCTGGCGTGCGGCCAAGGACGAGCGCAAAGGCAAAGCGAAGAGCAAGGGCAGGGTCGGCATCGCCTTCGCCGTATCCGACAGCGGCATCGGCCTCACCATGGCCGAGATCAAGCGGCTGTTCCGCCCGTTCACCCAGGCCAATGTCACCATTGCGTCGCGCTTCGGCGGCGCCGGCCTCGGGCTATCCTCGGTGAAGCAATTGGCGCGCGCCATGGGCGGCGACATCACGGTCGCTCCGCGCCACGGCGGCGGCGCCACGTTCACGCTGACGGTGTCGCTGGATGCGACGGGATCGGGTAAATCGCGCAAGCCGAAGGACAGCAGCGAGCCCGAGCCGGCTGCGGCCCTCCGCGTGCTCAGCGTCGAGGACAATCCGTTCGGCCGCGTGGTGCTCAACACCATTCTGACCGAGCTCGGCCATCATGCCGAGTTCATCGGGCGCGGCGAGGATGCCGTCGACCGTCTGGCCCAGGGCGCGTTCGACGCGGTGCTGATGGACATGGTGCTGCCGGGCATCGACGGCGTCGAGGCGATCAGGCGGATCCGCACCATGCCGACGCCGCTGGCTCAGATCCCCATCATCGGTGTCTCCGGCCGCGAAGAAGACGAGGCGGCCTCGCGCGAGGCCGGTGCCGACGCCTTCCTGGTCAAGCCTGTGTCTCCGCGGGCGCTAGCGACTGCGCTGCTTGAAGCGACACGCCGCGAGGAAGTCGCGACTTGATGATCGCGGCGTTGAGCTCGCCGCCGTAAACGAAGATCGCGGCGATGAAGTAGAGGAACACCAGCGCGATGATGACCGAGGCGAGCCCTGCATACATCGTGACGTAGTTGTTGGCGAAGCGCGCCAGATATTGCCCGAACACGATGCCGGAGATCAGCGACGCCACGATGGTGAAGACGATGCCGGGCAGAATCTGGAGAAAGCTGCGCCGTCCCGCCGGCAGCCAGGCATGCAGGATGATCAGTGCCACCACCAGCGCACTGATGGTGATGCCGTAGCGCACCCAGGTGAGGATGCTTTCGTTGGACTCGACGAACAGCGGGATATGGCGTCGCGCCGCTTCGATCATGAGCGGACCGAGCACGATCAGGAATGCCATGGCGAGCGCAGTGAAAGCTGCAATCAGCGTGTAGGCAATTGATTCCAGCCGCAGCCAGTACCAGCGCCGCATCTCCACCACGGCATAGGCGCGGTTGAGCGCGACCCGGAGTGCCTCGACGCCGTTGGAGGCGAAATAGACCGACAGCGCCGCGCCGATGGTCAGCAGGCCGGTGCGGGTCGTGGTCAAGACGTCGTGGACCTCGCCCGAGATCGAATCGGCGACCTGCTTGGGCCAGATCTGGAGCATCAGGCTGGCGGCCTGGTCGGCGAGTTCCTTGGAGCCGAAGAAGCCGGCGAGCGACGTCAGCACGATCAGGAACGGGAACAACGCCATCAGGGTCGACAGCGCGATGTGGCTGGCGATCGCCCAACCGTCGTCGGCGAGGAAGGTGTAGAACGCGTCCTCCACGACCATGTAGATGTAACGGACTGCCTTCACGGTTTGCCCCAGAGCACACGCTCTGCCCGCGAGCGGGAAGAGGCGAAGACGGCCAGCGATTGGCGCAAATCGGAAATCATTCAGCCAGCTTCGGATATTATTGCCCCAAAAGCCAGATCGCGAAGCGCTCCGCCGTCATTCCGGGGCGCGCGCAGCGCGAGCCCCGAATCCATCCAGCCGCAGCACAAGTGGCGCGATGGATTTCGCGCTGGATACGCCGGGCCTCGCTTCGCTCGGTCCCGCCGCATCGCCCCGGAAAGACGGACTGGGGAGATGGCGTAGCCGCGCACACGGTGTTATCTACCCTCGATGGCATCTATCCTGAGTACTTTCATCCTGCCGGTCGCGGTCGGCGCCGTGGCGTTGGTGCTGCTGCTCGGTCTCATCAACATGATGCGTGGCGGCTCGCCCAACACCTCGCAGAAGTTGATGCGCTGGCGCGTGGCGCTCCAGTTCCTGGCGATCGTCATCGCGATGGCAGCGGTCTGGGCGATGGGACGCTGACATGGTCGTATTGAACCGCATCTACACCAAGACCGGTGACGACGGCACGACGGCGCTCGGCTCGGGCGAGCGGCGTCCGAAATACGATCTGCGTATCGAGGCCTATGGCACCGTGGACGAGACCAATGCCGCGATCGGCGTGGTGCGGATCTACACGCATGATCTGCCCGAGTTCGACGCGATGCTTGGCCGTATCCAGAACGATCTGTTCGATCTCGGTGCCGATCTGGCGGTGCCCGAGCGTGAAGGCAAGGCCGAGCGGCTGCGGGTGGTGGCGAGCCAGGTCGAGCGGCTCGAGCGCGACATCGACGCGCTCAACGACAAGCTTGCGCCGCTGACCTCCTTCGTGCTGCCCGGCGGTACGCCGGCTGCGGCTCATCTCCATGTCGCGCGCACAATATGCCGCAGGGCGGAACGCGTGATCGTGGAACTGGCGGCCAGGCCCGGCGAGCCGGTGAGCGCGGCTGGCATCCAATATATGAACCGCCTGTCGGACTTCCTGTTCGTGGCGAGCCGGGCCGCGAACGGCAATGGCGCCGGCGACGTGCTCTGGGTTCCCGGCCAGAACCGCTGACCCATTTGGGCGGTGCATTTCTAAGGTCTAAAATTTTGGCCCCTTCGCGCGTTGACCGGGCCTGATCAGGCCTTTAGGTTCCGCGCCAGTTGATAACCCCCCTCCCAAATTGAGTGAAAGAGGATCGATGAAGGTCTTGGTGCCGGTAAAGCGGGTGGTCGATTACAACGTCAAGGTCCGCGTCAAGGGCGATGGATCGGGCGTTGAACTCGCCAACGTCAAAATGTCCATGAATCCGTTCGACGAGATCGCGGTCGAGGAAGCGCTGCGCCTGAAGGAAGGCGGCAAGGCGACTGAGGTCGTGGTGGTCTCGATCGGACCGGCGCAGGCATCGGAGACGATCCGCACCGGGCTCGCCATGGGCGCCGATCGCGGCATTCTGGTGAAGGCCGAAGGCAATGTCGAGCCGCTTGCGGTCGCCAAGATCCTGAAGAAGGTCGCCGAAGAAGAGCAGCCGGGCCTGATCATCCTCGGCAAGCAGGCGATCGACGACGACAGCAACCAGACCGGCCAGATGCTGGCCGCGCTGCTGGGCTGGTCGCAGGCGACCTTCGCCTCCAAGCTCGAGGTCGAAGGCTCTGACTTCAAGGTCACGCGCGAAGTCGACGGCGGTCTGCAGACCGTCAAGCTGAAGGGACCGGCGATCGTCACCACAGACCTTCGTCTCAACGAGCCGCGCTATGCCTCGCTGCCCAACATCATGAAGGCCAAGAAGAAGCCGATCGCGGAGAAGGCCGTCGCCGACTACGGCGTCGACGTCGCTGCGCGCCTCGAGGTTCTCAAGACGACGGAGCCGGCCGGCCGCAAGGCGGGCGTCAAGGTCAAGGACGTCGCCGAGCTGGTGTCCAAACTCAAGAACGAAGCCGGGGTGCTCTGATGACGACGCTTCTGATTGCCGAACACGACAATGCGTCGCTCAAGGACGCGACCAACAAGGCGCTCACCGCGGCTGCCGCACTCGGCGCGGATGTCGAGGTGCTGGTCGCCGGCCAGAACGCCAAGGCCGCGGCGGATGCCGCCGCCAAGCTCGCCGGCGTGAAGAAGGTGCTGCTCGCCGATGGCGACCTCTACGCGCACGATCTCGCCGAGCCGCTGGCGGCGCTGGTCGTGTCGCTGGCGTCCGGCTATGACGCGATCGTCGCGCCCGCGACCTCGCGCTTCAAGAACGTGATGCCGCGCATCGCCGCCCTGCTCGACGTCATGCAGGTCTCGGAGATCATCAAGGTGGTCGCCCCCGATACGTTCGAGCGTCCGATCTATGCCGGCAACGCCATCCAGACGGTGAAGTCGAAGGACGCCAAGAAGGTGATCACGGTGCGCACCTCCACTTTCGCCGCCGCGGGCGAAGGCGGCAGCGCCGTGGTGGAGAACGTCGCGGCGGCGGCCGATCCGGGCCTGTCGTCGTTCGTCGGCGAGGAAGTCGCCAAGAGCGATCGTCCCGAGCTGACCTCGGCGAAGATCATCGTCTCCGGTGGCCGCGCCATGCAGAGTCGCGAGAATTTTGCCAAGTACATCGAGCCGCTCGCAGACAAGCTGGGCGCCGGCGTTGGTGCCTCGCGCGCGGCGGTCGACGCCGGCTATGCGCCGAATGACTGGCAGGTCGGCCAGACCGGCAAGGTCGTGGCGCCCGAGCTCTACGTCGCGGTCGGTATTTCCGGCGCGATTCAGCATCTGGCCGGCATGAAGGACTCCAAGGTGATCGTCGCGATCAACAAGGACGAGGACGCGCCGATCTTCCAGGTCGCCGATTACGGCCTGGTCGCCGACCTCTACCAGGCGGTTCCGGAGCTGACGGCCGAGCTCGGCAAGCTCGGCAAGTAAAACGAGCCAAAAACACCGGCCGGAGCTATAAACTCCGGCCGGTGTTGCTTTTTGGGGCGTTTTCTTTCGGCGTGGGCGCGCCTTCGAAGCGATCCAATCTAGGTTTCGAGCCAAGGTTCTGATTAAATCGGACCTCCCGGCTCGGGGGATAGGCAGGCGCGACATGCGCGCCGTTCCGGTGGATGACAAGATGGCGGCAGTGATCAAGAAGGTCGGCGTGATCGGCGCGGGTCAGATGGGCAATGGCATCGCGCATGTTGCGGCGCTGGCCGGCTTCGACGTGGTGCTCAACGACGTCTCGGCCGACCGCCTCAAGTCGGGCATGGCCACCATCAACGGCAATCTGGCGCGACAGGTCTCCAAGAAGGCCGTCTCCGAGGACGACAAGGCCAAGGCGATGGCGCGCATCAAGCTTGCCGAGAAGCTGGACGACCTCGCCGACTGCGACCTCGTGATCGAGACCGCGGTGGAGAAGGAAGAGGTCAAGCGCAAGATCTTCCATGAGCTCTGCGCCGTGCTGAAGCCGGAGGCGATCGTCGCCTCCGACACGTCCTCGATCTCGATCACGCGGCTCGCCGCCGCCACCGATCGGCCGGAGCGCTTCATCGGCATTCACTTCATGAATCCCGTGCCGCTGATGGAGCTGGTCGAGCTGATCCGCGGCATCGCCACTGACGATGCGACCTTCGAGGCGTCCAAGGAATTCGTCGCCAAGCTGGGCAAGCAGGTCGCGGTCTCCGAGGATTTTCCGGCCTTCATCGTCAACCGCATCCTGCTGCCGATGATCAACGAGGCGATCTACACGCTGTATGAAGGCGTCGGCAATGTCGAGGCGATCGATGCCGCGATGAAGCTCGGTGCGCACCATCCGATGGGCCCGCTGGAGCTGGCCGATTTCATCGGCCTCGATACCTGCCTGTCTATCATGCAGGTCCTGCACGAGGGCCTCGCCGACTCCAAGTACCGTCCATGTCCGCTGCTGGTGAAATATGTCGAGGCCGGTTGGCTCGGCCGCAAGACGCAGCGCGGCTTCTACGACTACCGCGGCGCCAAGCCGGTTCCGACGCGCTGACCCATTTCCCGGTGCCGTAGGGGTGGGGCAAAGGCGAAAAGCGCCGTGCCCACCATCTCTCCGATGATGCGATGGATCTGGTGGGCACGCGACGGCACCCGTGACAATTCATTTCGCGTTAACCTCTCGCGCCTAGGTTACGGCCGGTAAGAGGGTTCGCGTAATGGACATGATGGCGATGGTCAGCACCATGCTGGCCGCTCAGCAAGGCGCGCTGCAATCGAATATCTCGGCGACGCTGACCAAGCAGAACATGGACATGGAGAAATCCACGGTCCTGACGCTGATGGGCGCCGGCCAGCCCTCGCTTGCCAATGTCGGCCCCGGCGTCGGCGGCAATCTCAACGTCACCGCCTGAACTTCTCTTAAAGCGACGCGGCGGCCTTGCCTGTCGCGGCCCGGATCAGCTTGAGCGCGTCCTCGCTCGCCCATTCCGCCGGCCCCGCAATCGTCGCGATCTCGCAGCCTTGCGGGTCGACCAGCACCGAGGTCGGCATCCCCAGCGCCCGGCTTATCGCCTTAAGATCCTGGAAAACCTTGGCTTTCTGGTCGCTGAAATAGCCGAGCCGGGTCAGATTGGCCTCTTTCAGGAAGGTCTTGGGCTTCTCGGGATCGCGGGTGTCGATATTGATCGCCACCACCTCGAAATTCGGGCCCGACAGCTTGCCCTGGAGCTCGTCCAGCGCCGGCATCTCCTTGCGGCAGGGCACGCACCAGGTCGCCCAGAGGTTCACCAGCAGCGTCTTGCCGCGGAAATCGGACAGCTTCCTCGGCTTGCCGTCGGCATCCTCAAAGGCGAGGTCGGGCAGCTTCAGCGGGGCGCTCGCCATGGTCAGGGACGCCACCTCGCCATGGGCGAGCGGAGCGATCTTTTGAGCCGTCGCCACCGCCGGCTTGCAGGTCGGATCGCCTGAAGGCGCGCGGCTCAGCCCCAGCCCGTACAGCGCGGCGAAGCCGGCCAGGCCCACGACCGCCACGGCGGCGATGACGAGGGGGATCCGGCGCGTGGCGGAGGGCGTCTTGTCGAGCATATCGTTTGTCATCCGGTCGCAGATATGGCTATCAGGGGCCTCTTAATACGGCTGGCAGCAGTCGGCAAACATGCGGCGGCGACAGGCAAGGCGTGAGCAGGGGATCATGAGCAACAAGATGTGGGGCGGCCGGTTCTCGGAACGTCCCGATGAGATCATGGAAGAGATCAACGTCTCCATCGACGTCGATCGTCACCTCTTCGCCCAGGACATTGCCGCGTCCAAGGCCCACGCTGCGATGCTGGCCGCCCAGGGCATCATCACGGCCTCTGATGCGAAAAATATCGGCAAGGGTCTAGACACGATCTTGTCAGAGATCGGCAAGGGCGGCTTCACGTTCAAGCGCGCGCTCGAAGATATCCATATGAACGTCGAGAGCCGCCTGTCCGAGCTGATCGGCCCCGCCGCCGGAAGGCTGCACACGGCGCGTTCGCGCAACGACCAGGTCGCGACCGATTTCCGCCTGTTCGTCCGCGACGTCATCGACGAGACCGATGCGGCGCTCGCCGCGTTCCAGCAGGCGCTGGCGGAGCGCGCGCTGGAGCACGCCGCAACCGTGATGCCCGGATTCACGCATCTGCAGACCGCGCAGCCCGTCACCTTCGGCCATCATTTGCTGGCCTATGCCGAGATGGCCGCGCGCGACCGCGGCCGCTTCCAGGATGCGCGCAAGCGGCTGAACGAATCTCCACTGGGCGCGGCCGCGCTCGCCGGCACCTCGTTCCCGATCGACCGCCATGCCACCGCGAAGGCGCTGCTGTTCGACCGCCCGATGGCGAACTCGCTCGATGCGGTGTCCGACCGCGACTTCGTGCTGGAGACGCTGTCGGCCGCCTCGATCTGCGCCGTGCACATGTCGCGCTTTGCCGAGGAGATCGTGATCTGGACCTCGCCGCTGGTTGGGCTGATCCGGCTCAGCGACAAGTTCACCACGGGATCCTCGATCATGCCGCAGAAGCGCAATCCTGACGCCGCCGAGCTGGTGCGCGCCAAGACCGGCCGCGTCATCGGCGCGCTCAACGGTCTTCTGATCGTGATGAAGGGCCTGCCGCTCGCCTATCAAAAGGACATGCAGGAGGACAAGCAGGGCGCCATGGAGGGCTTCGCCGCGCTGTCGCTGGCGATCCGCGCCATGACCGGCATGGTTCGCGACCTCGTGCCCGACGAAGCCAGGATGAAGGCGGCCGCGGGCGAGGGCTACGCCACCGCGACCGATCTCGCCGACTGGCTGGTGCGGACGCTGAAGATGCCGTTCCGCGAGGCCCACCACGTCACCGGCCGCATCGTTGCCAAGGCCGCCGAGGGCGGCGTGGCGCTGCACGACCTGCCGCTGAAGGAGATGCAGGCGATCGAGCCCAGGATTACCAAGGACGTGCTCGGCGTGCTCTCGGTCGAATCGTCGGTGAAGAGCCGGACCAGCTTCGGCGGCACTGCGCCGAAGAACGTGGCGTCGCAGGCCAAGGCCTGGGCGAAGCGGCTGGAAAAAGAGGGGAAATCGGATTGAGGGCAAAATTTCGCTTATGTTTCATGGTCATCCGGCTCTCGCCAGAGCGCACCAATCTCTGTATGGTGCGCGCCGCGTAGTGGGGATTCCGTCGTGACGTCAAAGTTTCGCCCGGCCGGCTCGGGGTGGGCCATCATTGTCCTTAGCCTGACGGCGCTGGCGCTCGCCGGCTGCGGCCGCAAGGGCCCGCTGGATCTGCCGCCGACCGCGTCCAACACCTCCGCGACCACCGGCGTCGCACCGGTCGACGCCGAGACCGATGCCCCGAGGACGCCGGGCGCGTTCAATCCGACCTATGGTGCTGATTCTGCGCCCGCGGCGGCCAAGGGCCGGAAGAAACCGTTCATTCTCGATCCGCTTCTGGACGAACCGCCCGGCCGGAGATAAGCCGGGACAACCGAGCCTGCGTCATGAACCATTTCGATTATCGCAACGGCGTGCTGCACGCCGAGGCGGTGAACCTGTCCGAGCTCGCCGCAACAATCGGCACGCCGTTCTATTGCTATTCGACCGCGACATTGGAGCGGCACTACCGCGTCTTCGCAGATGCCTTCGCCGGCGAGAAGGTGCTGGTCTGCTACGCCATGAAGGCCAACTCCAACCAGTCGGTGCTGCGCACACTGGCCAAGTTGGGCGCCGGCGCGGACGTCGTCTCGGGCGGTGAGCTGAAGCGCGCGCTGGCCGCCGGCATTTCTGCCAGCAAGATCCTGTTCTCCGGGGTCGGCAAGACCGAGGCCGAGCTGCGTGCCGCGCTCGCCGCCGACATCCTCTGTCTCAACGTCGAATCCGAGCCCGAGCTCGCGCTGTTGTCGCGGCTTGCGACCGAGATGGGCAAGACCGCCCGCATCTCCGTGCGCGTCAATCCCGACGTCGATGCCGGCACGCACGCCAAAATTTCCACCGGCAAGTCCGAGAACAAGTTCGGCATCCCGATCGCCCATGCCCGCGAGGTCTATGCCCGCGCGGCGAAGCTCCCGGGCATCGAGGTGACCGGCACCGACGTGCATATCGGCAGCCAGATCACCGATCTCTCCAAGATGGAGACGGCGTTCCGGATCCTCTCCGAATTCGTGCAGACGCTGCGCGCCGACGGTCACAACATCAGCCACGTCGATTTCGGCGGTGGCCTGGGCATTCCCTATTACATGGACCGCGAGGCCCCGCCGGCGCCCGATGCCTATGCCGCCATGGTCAAGCGCGTCAGCCACAATCTCGGCTGCACGCTGATGTTCGAGCCGGGGCGCATGATCGTCGGCAATGCCGGCATCCTGGTCGCGAAGGTCATCTACGTGAAGCACGGCGACGGCAAGAATTTCGTCATCATCGACGCCGCCATGAACGATTTGATCCGCCCGACGCTGTACGAGGCGCATCACGACATCCTGCCGGTGACGCAAGCCCCGAAGGGCGCGGCCACCATCATGGCCGACGTCGTCGGCCCGGTCTGCGAGACCGGCGACTACCTCGCGCTCGACCGCACGCTGCCGACGCCGAAGCCGGGCGACCTGCTCGCGATCATGACCGCAGGCGCCTATGGCGCCGTGCAGGCCGGCACCTACAATACGCGGCCCCTGGTGCCCGAGGTGCTGGTGAAGGGCGATCAATACGCGGTGGTCCGCCCCCGCATCGAGGTCGAGCAGCTGATTGCGATGGATACGCCGGCGCCGTGGCTGTGACGGCGTAGCTGGCTCAACGATTAAGGTGTCGTCCCGGCCTGCGCCGGGACGACAGCGGAGGTTGGCGGCCTCACTTCCCCGCCAATTCGCCCTTCCCACCAACCACGACCCCCGCCTTCTTCTCGATCGGCTTGATCGCCGCTGTGAAATCCGATTCGGCGCCTTCCGCGCTGATCACCGTCTCCCACAACCGTCCCACCGCGTCGGCCACCTCCATCGACAGGCCGAGCTGCTTCATCTCCTCCAGCGCCAGCCGCACGTCCTTCACCATCAATCCGGTGGCGAAGCCGAAGTCGAACGTCCGCGGCAGCACGGAGCGCGGAAACTTGTCGCGGCTCGCGGTGTTCATGCCGGAGCCGGCATTGATGACGTCGATCATCACGGCGGGGTCGAGCCCGGCCTTGACGCCCATCACCACCGCTTCGGATGTCGCCACGATCGCGGTCGCCGAGAGGAAATTGTTGGCGAGCTTCATGGTCTGCGCCGCGCCGGGCTTCTCGCCGATGAAGAACACCTTTCCGATCACGTCGAGCGCGGGCTTCAGCAGCTCGAACTCCGCCTTTGGGCCCGACACCATCACCGCCAGTGTGCCCTTCTCGGCGCCGCCGACCCCGCCGGACACCGGGCAGTCGATCTGGACGATGTTGCGTTTGGCGAGCAGGCCGTGGATCTTCGCGGCCATCGTCGAGCCGACCGTCGAAAGATCGACGAAGCGTTTGGCGCGGCGTCCCTCGATCACGCCGTTCGGCCCCGTGGCGACGTCGAGCGAAGCCTGCAGCGAGGGCAGGCTCGCCATCACCGTCTCGACCTGGTCGGCGACGTCCTTCGGCGAAGTTGCCGCGGTGGCGCCGCGCGCGACCAACCCGTCGACGACCTCCTTGCGGGTGTCGAACACGACAAGCTTGTGCCCCGCCTCGATCAGCCGCCGCGCCATCGGGAAACCCATGTTTCCGAGCCCGATGAATCCGATGTCCATGGTGTTTCCTTGCTTCGTTTTCGTTGTTTGTCGGTATGCGCGCCATATCTTCGGTGTCGTCCTGGCGAAAGCCAGGACCCATTACCCCAGGGAGCAATCGCCACGCGCGGTGGCAACCACCAGTCTTCGCATCGCATCCGCCGGTGGTTATGGGTCCTGGCTTTCGCCAGGACGACGGTGGTGAGGGAAGGCGCGTCCCTCACCACACGGCCCTCACGCCTTCCCATCGATCTCGGCGAATACCTCGCGCGCGATGCGGAAGCTGTCGACGGCGGCCGGCATGCCGCCATAGATCGCGACCTGCATCAGGATCTCGCGGATCTCCTCGCGGGTCACGCCATTGGTCAGGGCGCCCTTGAGATGCGCGCGAAACTCATGCTGGCGGTTGAGGATCGCGATCATCGCGATGTTGAGCATGCTGCGGGTCTTGCGCGGCAGCTCCTCGCGGCCCCACACCGTGCCCCAGCAATATTCGTTGAGCATCTCCTGGAACGGGCGGTTGAAATCGTCGACGTTCTTCAGGGCATTGTTGACATAGGCCTCGCCCAGCACCGCTTTGCGGACTTCCAGGCCCTTGTCGTGCATCTTCTTGTCCATGGCGTTTCCTTCGTTTCCTTCGGAGATGGCATCGCGGAAATTACGGGGTCGCGCCGGGCCAGTCACGTCCTCGTGTTATGCGGGAAAAGGGGCCTCTCCCGTGCAGGAACGGATGCCTCAGTGCTGCCGTTGTGATAGGATTTCTCTCTACCGGGCAACCTGGAGAGCTGATTGAACGGCGTCACCCCCGACCCGTCAGACCCGAACCGCGATGGCGACGCTCTGTCGCGGCTGAAGCTGGCGCAGGCCCTCGATCGGGCCCTTTATGCCATCGCATGGGAGCGTGCCTGGCCGAATCTGGCGCGGCTTCTGACTGTCGTCGGGCTGTTCCTGGTGGTGTCCTGGGCCGGTCTGTGGCTGGCATTGCCCTTCGTGGCTCGCGCCATCGGTCTTGCCATTTTTGCCGGCATTGCGATTGCCGCCCTGTTCCCCCTGGTTCGCTTTCGCTGGCCAAGCCGCGAGGAGGCTCTGAGCCGGCTCGATCATGGCTCCGGCATCCGTCACCGTCCGGCCACGACGCTCACGGACACGCTGACCTCGCAGGACCCGGTTTCCAGGGCGCTGTGGCAGGCGCAGCGCGAGCGCACGCTGGCCTCGCTCAAGCGCATCCGCGCCGGCCTGCCGCATCCGCGGCTCGCGCTGCACGATCCCTGGGCGTTGCGCGCCCTCGTCATGGTGATGCTGGTTGCGACCTTCTTCGCGGCCGGCGACGAGCGCGCGATGCGGCTCGGGGCCGCCTTCGACTGGAACGGCGTGCTCGCCCCGACCAATGTCCGCGTCGATGCCTGGGTGACCCCGCCGCTCTACACCGGCAAGCCGCCGGTCATCCTGTCGGCCGCCAGCAAGGAGGCTGCGGCGCTGCCCGCCAGTGGCCCGCTCGCCGTCCCCGCCGGCTCGACCCTGATCGTGCGCTCCTCCGGCGGCAGCCTCGATGTTGCCGTCTCCGGCGGCCTCAAGGAGGTCGCCCCCACTGAAGCCGCGCCAAAGGGCACCAACGAGAAGCACTTTACCATCACCGGCGACGGCACCGCGCATGTCCGCGCGCCCTCCGGCCAGCCGCAATGGGCCTTCGCGGCAACGCCGGACCGTGCGCCGACGATCGCGCTCGCCAAGGATCCCGAGCGCCAGGCGCGCGGCGCGCTTCAGCTCTCCTACAAGATCGAGGACGATTACGGCGTCACCGGTGCCGAGGCGCACATCGCCCTGCGTCCCGCTGATGCCAAGGATAGTGCCAAGGACCGCAGCAAGGATGCCGACGGCAAAGGCGCGGCGCGGCCGCTGTTCCAGCCGCCGCAATTCCCGCTCGTGCTGCCGAATGCGCGCACCCGTAACGGCGTCGGCCAGACGGTGAAGGATCTCAGCGAGGATCCCTATGCCGGCGCCGATGTCACGCTCACGCTCACCGCCAAGGACGAGGCCGGCAACGAGGCGCGGAGCGAGCCCTTCAGCATGCGCCTGCCCGAACGGCTCTTCACGAACTCGCTCGCGCGCGCGCTGATCGAGCAGCGCCGCATCCTCGCACTCGACGCCAACAGGAATTCCGAGGTCTACACCGCGCTCGACGCGCTGATGATCGCGCCGGAATTGTTCACCCCGGATGCGGGTTGCTATCTCGGCCTTCGCAGCCTGGCGTCCCAGCTCGAAGCGGCCCGCACCGACGACGCGTTGCGCGAGGTGGTGGCGAGCATGTGGGCGTTCGCGGTCACCATCGAGGACGACGGCGTCGCCGGCAGCGTCAACGCGGCGCTGCGCTCGGCGCAGGACGCACTCAAGGCGGCGCTGGACCGCGGCGCGAGTGAAGATGAGATCAGGGTGCTGACGCAGAAGCTCCGCGAGGCGATGGCCGGCAAGGTACGGGACCTCGCCCGGCGCGCCGAGCAAAATCCGCTCGGGCCCCGGCAGCCGTTCCCCGCGGAGGTCCAGCTCATCCTCGACAAGGCCGTCGAGCTGCGACAGAAGACCCAGCAGGCGACGCCCGAGCAGCTCGCCGAGCTGGCGCAGCAGCAGGATGCCTTGCGCCAGCAGCTTCAGGCCTATCGGCAGTCGGCCAACAGCCGGGCCAAGGCGGGCAACGACGGGGCCAACCAGTTTACGCGGGACCGGAAATGCGGGAGCTAGCGCGCGTACCAGTCTTGAGGGCGATCTCGATCGCCTGCTTCGCCTTCCTGCTGGCAGGCTTGTCGCCTGCGGCCGCCCAGCAGGATCAGGATCCCGATGCGCTGCTCGACAGCGCGGAAAAGGCGATGCAGGAGTCCGGCGACAGCCTGCGGCAGAAGGAATCCGGCAAGAGCCTGAACAACCAGTCCGACGCCATCCAGAAACTGGAGGAATACAAGCGCGCGACGGAGCGAAGCCAATCGTCCAATCGCGATCGGTCCGTCATCACGCAACGGGATCTGGACGACCTCCTGAAGCAGATCGAGAAGGCGGCTCGCGAAGGCAATCGCGAGGCGGCCCAGCGCATGCTCGAGCAGCTCGCGCAGATCATGGAAAATCTCCAGATGGCGCAGCGCGGGCAATCCGGCGAAAGCGAGATGGAGCAGGCGCTCAACGAGCTGAGCGACATGATCCGCAAGCAGCAGCAATTGCGCGACAAGACGTTCAAGCAGGGCCAGGATTCCCGGCGCGACCGCTCGCGCGGCAAGCAGCAGGGCGACCAGTCGATGTCGGACCTGCAGCAGGATCAGGACGCGTTGCGCGACCGCCTAAAGAAGCTGCAGGACCAGCTCGCCAAGCGCGGCCTCGCGCAGAAAGGACAAAAGGGCCAGAAGCAGCAAGGGCAGAAGGGCCAGCAAGGCGAGCAGGGCCAGTCCGGCCAGAATGGCGATCAGGACGGCGACCAGGGCGATGACGACGGCAGTCTCGATGACGCCGACGGTGCCATGGGCGATGCCGGCTCGAAGCTCGGCGAAGGCAATGCCGACGGCGCCGTGGATTCGCAGGGCAAGGCCCTCGAGGCCCTGCGCAAGGGTGCGCAGAAGATGGCCGAGGCGATGCAGCAGGGCGATGGCGACGGGCAGGGCGATGGTCCCGGCAATCGGGCCGGCCGTCAGCAGAGCGGTGGCAATCAGACCGATCCGCTGGGCCGCCCGCTTCATGGCCGCGATCTGAGCGACGACTACACCGTCAAGATCCCCGGCGAGATCGACGCCCAGCGCGTCCGCCGCATTCTCGAAGAGCTCCGCCGCCGCCTGGGCGATCCGTCGCGCCCGCAGATCGAGCTCGACTATATCGAGCGGCTGCTGAAGGATTTTTGAGGGGGCAGTGAGTTAGCTCGGAGCGCCCAACAATCCCGGCGTCGTCCCGGCGAAGGCCGGGACCCATAACTCCAGGAGCCAGTTGCCGCGCGAGCTGGCAACTACGAGTCTTCGCCAAACCACTCCCTGTGGTTATGGGTCCCGACTTTCGCCGGGACGACATCGTTGGTGCGGGACGAGATTGGACCCCCAGCGGCAGTGCGACCGCCGCCTACCCCTTCTTCGCCGCCAGTGCATCCGCCACCGCGGTGCGGATGTCGGCGACCGAGAACGGCTTTGTCACGACGTCATGCACCAGCGCGTTGAGGTTCGAGGCGCGCTCGCGCTGGTCGGCAAAGCCGGTCATCAGGAGAATGGTCAGGTCGGGGAAATCGCGCGCGGCGGAGAGGGCCAGCGCGATGCCGTCCATGACGGGCATCTGGATGTCGGTGAGCAAGAGATCGAACGCGCCGTCCTCGCGGGTCAGGATCTCCAGCGCCTCGGCGCCGTCCTGCGCGGTGACGGTCTCGTGGCCGTCCATGGCGATCGCGCGCGCCACCAGCGTGCGCATCGAATCCTCGTCGTCGGCGATCAGGATCTTCGACATGAGACAACCTTGCGACCAACTCCCGCGCGGACCTTCCGAGGCTGATTACACGCTGCCGCCGGCAATGTCGCGTCGGTTGAAGAAGCGAACGTCGATATTGCGGCCCTCCGGCGGCGGCGAGGCCAGGCGCGAGCGGAAGAAGGCGCGCTCGCCGGGCCGCAGCACGGTCTGCTCCAGCACCGTGTTCCAGGCGTAGATTTCCGCGCCCTGCGCGTCGCGCACGGCGAAGCGCAGGCGGGGGATGTCGAGCGGCTTCTTGCCCTCGCCGACGATCACGCCCTCGATCACCAGCACCTGCTTACCGTCCACGGTCTCGCTGGACAGCTTGATGTCCTTGAAGGCCAGCCCTCTCAGATTAACGTCGAGCCCGGCCAATTTGTAGAACGCTGCCGTTTGCGGCAGCAGCCGGACCATGTCGGCGCGCCAGATCACCAGCGCGAGGACCAGCGCGCCCATGGCGGCGCATGCGGTCGGCAGGCCGAAATAGGATTTTCGCGGCGCCGCGGTGGCGACCGGGCGGCTGACCCGCGCGCCGCGGCGACGGAACAGGCTGCGGAACCAGGACTGGTGCTGCGCACCGGCGACGTCCTCCTCGGCGGCCCGGGCCGCCGCGGACCACTCGTCCTCGATCTCCTTGGTATCTTCGGCTGGCCAGTCGCTGGCGATCGAAGGACTGTCGACGACCGGGGTATCGGCCGTGCCGTCGTCCTTGGCATAGGAGTTCCACTGCTCGGCGAGGTCGGACTGGTCATCGGCCTGGCTGGCGGCGGCCATGGCCGGGATCGAGGCCTCCTCGATGGCATCCTCGGCATGGGCGATCCAGGTCTCCTTGCAACGGGAGCAGCGCACCGTCCGGCCGTTCGCCCCCAGGCTCGCAAGCTTGATGGCGTAGGATGTCGTACAATGGGGGCAGACGATATGCATGGACGAGCCTTGATGCATGAACGAGGACTTGGTCTTGACGATGCCACGGTCGCGGAGAACCGGGCGGCCCTTATGCTACCGGGCGAGCGTTAACGAACCGGAAACCATAACGGTCGCAAAAACCCTTGATCGTCCATGGCGGGGCACAGCCGTGCGGCCCGCGCGCCCTCTCGAACGGAGCTGAGCTTGGTTCGGTTCGAAAATGTCGGATTGCGTTACGGTCTGGGGCCGGAGATCCTGCGCGATCTCAGTTTCCAGATCTCGGCGCATTCCTTTCAGTTTCTCACCGGCCCCTCCGGCGCCGGCAAGACCTCGCTCTTGCGCCTGTTGTTCCTGTCGCATCGGCCGACGCGGGGTCTCGTCAATCTGTTCGGCCACGATATCTCGCAGCTCGGCAAGGACGAGATCGCCGATTTGCGCAAACGAATCGGCATCGTGCTCCAGGATTTCCGCCTGCTCGACCACATGACGACCTATGAGAACGTCGCGCTGCCGTTCCGCGTCATGGGCCGAAGCGAGTCGAGCTATCGCAAGGAGGTCATCGACTTGCTGCGCTGGGTCGGCCTCGGCGACCGCATGGATGCGCTGCCGCCGATCCTGTCCGGCGGCGAAAAGCAGCGCGCGGCAATCGCGCGCGCCGTGATCTCGCGTCCGCAGCTGCTGCTCGCGGACGAGCCGACCGGCAGCGTCGACCCGACGCTCGGCCGCCGTTTGCTGCGGCTCTTCATCGAGCTCAACAAGTCAGGCACGGCCGTCATCATTGCGACCCACGACATCGACCTGATGGACCAGTACGAGGCGCGGCGCCTCGTGCTGCATCAGGGGCGGCTGCACATCTATGAGTAGGACCGACGAGCGCGGCGTGCTGGTCGACCTCGGGCAGGAGCGTCCGCAGCTTCCGGCCAAGGCCCGCAACATGTCGCCGATCGTGCCGCGCGCCTCGATCCATGGCCGCGCGCTGGTCGCCGTCGTTGCCATCATGACCTTCCTCGCCTCGATGACGACGGGCACGGTGCTGCTGGTCAGCGCCTCCGCCGCCGAATGGCAGTCGGACGTTGCGAGCGAGATCACCATCCAGGTCCGTCCGCAGGCGGGCCGCGATCTCGAGCGCGACACCGCGGCGGTGACGGAAGCGATGCGCGCCCAAGCCGGCATCGTCGAGGTCAAGCCGTTCACCAAGGACGAGAGCGGCAAGCTGCTCGAGCCCTGGCTCGGCACCGGGCTGTCGATGGACGATCTGCCGGTACCGCGCATGATCATCGCCCGCGTGCAACCGGGCACGCTGCTCGACCTCGGCGCCTTGCGCGCGCGCGTCAGCCAGGTGGCGCCGGGCGCGAGTGTCGATGATCACCGTGCCTGGATCGAGCGCATGCGCTCGATGACCAATGCCACCGTCCTCGCCGGGCTTGGCATCCTCGCGCTGGTCATCATCGCCACCATCATTTCGGTGTCGTTTGCGACCCGCGGTGCCATGGCGGCAAACCGCCCGATCGTCGAGGTCCTGCATTTCGTCGGCGCCGGCGACCGCTACATCGCCAACCATTTCCTGCGCCATTTCCTCCGCCTGGGCCTCGAGGGCGGCGTGATCGGCGGCGGCGTGGCCATGCTGCTGTTCGGCTTCTCCGAGTCGATCGCCGGCTGGTTTTCCGGCACCCCTGTCGGCGACCAGTTCGCCGCCCTGCTCGGCACCTTCTCGCTGCGGCCATCCGGCTACATCGTGCTCGCGGTCCAGGCCGTGCTGATCGGCGCCATCACCGCGGTGGCCTCACGCCAGACGCTGTTCGCGACGTTGAATGACGTCGATTGAGTGAAGCGTGATTGAGTTGGATGAAATTCTCGCTGCCGCGAGCTCGCTGTTTTCCCTTCTCCCCTTGTGGGAGAAGGTGGCGCGAAGCGCCGGATGAGGGGTATTTATCCACGCGTACGAACGTCGATGCGAATGTGCGGAGAGAAACCCCTCACCTGTCTCGCAAGGGGAGAGGGTGAATAAACCGGACTCCACTTCGCCTCAAAACCTCTTAAAATCACCTCAGGGAAGGGATTACTGCCAGCGCATGACCTCGCCGACCGACGATCGATCGCCGAAACTGCCGCGCGGCTGGCTGCGCGCGACAATCGTGTCGACGATTGCGCTCGCCTTCGTCGGCGCGGCGGCGGGCTTCGTTGCGTTCCTGTCGCAATTGCGCGGCGCCGAGACGGTACCGGACCGCAAGGCGGACGGCATCGTGGTGCTGACCGGCGGCTCGTCGCGGGTGTCGGACGCGATGGAGCTGCTCGCTGCCGGTTACGGCCGCAGGCTTCTGATCTCGGGCGTGCATCCGACCTCGACTGCGAACGACATCTCCCGGACCTTGCCGGAGAACCAGTCATTCATGACCTGTTGCGTCGATCTCGACCGCACCGCGCTCTCGACCCGCGGCAACGCGGCGGAGGCGCGGCGCTGGGCGGAGGGACGCCGGTTCAAATCGCTGATCGTGGTCACCTCGAACTATCACATGCCGCGCGCGCTGGTGGAATTCTCCCATGCGATGCCGCAGACGACGCTGATCCCGTTCGCGGTGGTCGGCGAAAAATGGCGCGAGGAGCCGTGGTGGACTTCGCCGCCGACCTTGCGGCTGCTGTTGTCGGAATATGTCAAGTATGTCGCGGCCGAGCTCAGGGTGCGGCTGGAGAATTTCGGGATTGACCTTTGGCCCGAGATGTCGGAGCAGCCTGCGGGCGTGCAGCCGAAGCGGCCCAACACGGCACAGGCCAATTGATCGGCAATTGATTGGCAAATTGATCGGACCGTCGATGTTCCTGATTTTCCTGCGCTCGCTCGTGTTCAACGTGCTGTTCTACGCCGTGCTGGTCTGCCTCGCGATCGTGGCGCTGCCGACCTTCGCGTTGCCGCCGCGCGCCATGCTGACGGTCGCACAATGGTGGGCGAAGACGACGCTGGTCCTGATGCGCCTGGTCTGCAACATCAAGGTGGAGTTTCGCGGTGTCGAGAAGATCCCGCAGGGACCGTTGCTGATCGTGGCGAAGCACCAGTCGTTCTGGGAGACGTTCGTGCTGCCGGGCTTCTTCAATCGCCCGATCTTCATTCTCAAGCGTCAGCTGATGCAGATCCCGGTGTTCGGCCAATTCCTGGCCAAGACCGGAATGATCGCGATCGATCGCAATGCCGGGGTGAAGGCGCTGCTCGACATGACGCGGCGGGCGCGCGAGGCGGTGCGCAGCGGAAAGCAGCTCGTCATCTTCCCGGAAGGCACGCGCCGCGCGCCCGGCGCGCCGCCCGATTACAAGACCGGCTTTGCGCAGATCTATTCCTCCTGCGGCGTGCAGTGCCTGCCGATCGCGCTCAATTCAGGACTGTTCTGGCCGCGCCGCACCTTCATGCGTTATCCCGGCACGCTGGTGGTGGAATTCCTCGATCCGCTGCCGGCGGGCCTGCCGAAGGACGAGTTTCTCTCCCGCGTGCAGACGGCCGTCGAGGACGCTACCAGCCGTCTCGTCGATGCGGGGCGGAAAGAGCAGGAGCAGTTGATCGGCTCCGCGCCGAGCTATGCGCCGTCGGAGAGCTAGCGGGTGTCTCGATCTTCGGTCGGCGCCGGCAGGGAATGCGCATCGCCATGCAGCATGGTGGCAAGCTGGTGCAGCTGCGTGTCGCGAAAGCCTTCGGCCTCGATCGCCTTCACCGTCGCCGTCACGTAGTCGCGATTGGCGCCGGACTGGCCGTGACCCTGGATGACATGGCGGTGCTGCTCGGTGAGCGATAGCCGCCCGGCATATTGCACATGGCCGCGGTCGACGACATAGGCGAGCGCGGAGACGCGCTGCCGCGCATCGTTCTCCAGCCACACCGAGCGCATCACCTCGCGATAGACCGAGGTGACCTGCTCGCGCGCCCGCAAATAAGCGACGACATCGGCGCGGTTCTCTTCAGCGACGCGGAAGGCGATGCCGCGGCAGGCGCCGCCGCGGTCGAGCCCGAGCACCAGCCCCGGCTTCTCCGGCGTGCCGCGATGCACGAAGGAATAGACGCAGAGCGCACGGTGCTCGCCAACCAGCCGCGCCGGGACGCGTTCCCTAAATTCGAAGCCCGGCCGCCACATCAGCGAGCCATAGCCGAACACCCAGAGGTCGCCCTTGGCTGTGGTGACGGAGGGGAGGGTGATTTCCGACATTTCGGGCACGGCTACCAGAACCGTGCCGCCAAGCGAAGCGATTTCTCCGCCTTTTGTCGCAGGCGGCCCTCGCTTACATTTGCCTGAATCTGGGATCAAAGGGTCGCCGCATGTCCAATATGACCGTTGCCGCAGGCCGCCGCCGCTCCCGTTGGGGCCTTTTCATCGCCCCCGTTTTCGTCCTGTTCCTCGCCGTCGCGTGGAGCTGCTTCTGGTTCTATGCGGCCTCGCAGGCCGAAATCGCCGCCGATGCCTGGCGCGCGCAGGAGGCCAAGGCGGGCCGCATCTATGATTGCGCCAAGCGCTCGATCGCGGGCTTCCCGTTCCGTTTCGAGGTCCAGTGCTCCGGCGCCAGCGTCGCCCTGGTCTCACAGAATGCGAGCAAGACACCGTTCACGGCGAAGCTCGACAACATCCTGGTCGTTGCCCAGGTCTACGACCCCAAGCTCGTCATCGCCGAGTTCTCCGCGCCGGCGACGCTGACCGACGGCGTCACGCAAACCACCTTCGTGGTGAACTGGAGCAAGGGGCGCAGCAGCGTGGTAGGCCTGCCGGCGGTGCCGGACCGGGCCTCCATCGTGTTCGACGACCCCAGCCTCAACCGTCTCGACGGCAGCGTGCAGGTGCCGCTCGCGCGCGCCAAGCAGATCGAGCTGCACGGGCGTCTCGCGGACGGATCGAAGTCCGATCGCCCGGTGATCGAGACCGTGCTCCATGTCGCGCAGGGCAGCATCCAGGGTGTGCATCCGCTGCTCGCCGAGCCGTTCGAGGCCGATACGCGCGCGAAGATCACGGGCCTCACCGACCTCGCGCCAAAGCCCTGGCCGCAGCGCTTCCGCGAGATCCAGGCCGCCGGCGGTCATATCGAGATCGTGCAGTCACGCATCCAGCAGGGCGAGATGATTGCGATCGCGGCGGGCACGCTGGGCCTCTCCGCCAATGGCCGGCTCGACGGCGAATTGCAGATGACGGTGACCGGCCTCGAGCGCGTGATCCCGGCGCTCGGCATCGAGAAGATGCTGGAGGAGGGCGTGCCGCAGGCAACCCTCGACCGCGTCGCGCCCGGCGTGAAGTCGCAAGACCTCAACAATCTGTTCGGCGCGCTCGACCGCGCCGTTCCGGGCCTTGGCAAGGTGATCAAGCAGAACGCCAATGCCGGCGTTGCCGCCGGCATCAATTCGATCGGCACCGAGAGCACGCTGGAAGGCAAGAAGGCGCGCAGCTTCCCGCTGAAATTCGTCGACGGCGCCGTGCTGCTCGGCCCGGTCAAGGTCGGCCAGATCCCGCCGCTGTATTGATCCGCCGTCATTGCGAGCGAAGCGAAGCAATCCAGAATTTTTCCGAGGAAACGGTCTGGATTGCTTCGTCGCTCCGCTCCTCGCAATGACGGAGGGGAGTGGGTGGTCTAAGGCTTCTTCAGCGCCGCGTGCGGCCGGCCGAAATCGGGCGCGGCCGAATCCTGGCCGATCTCGACGATGCCGCGGCGGATGGCGCGGGTGCGGGTGAAGTGGTCGAACAGCGCCTCGCCGTCGCCGCGGCGGATCGCGCGGGTGAGCTTGGCGAGATCCTCGGTGAAGGTGCCGAGCATCTCCAGCACGGCTTCCTTGTTGGCGAGGAAGACGTCGCGCCACATCGTCGGATCGGAAGCCGCGATGCGGGTGAAATCGCGAAAACCGCCGGCGGAGAATTTGATCACCTCGGATTCCGTCACCTGCGCCAGCTCGTCGGCGGTGCCGACGATGGTGTAGGCGATCAGATGCGGCAGGTGGCTGGTGATCGCGAGCACGAGATCATGATGATCCGGCGTCATCACCTCGACCTTGGCGCCCATCGCCGCCCAGAAGGCACGCAAATGCTCCGTGGCCGCAGCGTCGGTGCCGTCAGGCGGCGTGAGAATGCACCAGCGGTTGATGAAAAGCTCGGCGAAGCCCGAATCCGGGCCCGAATGCTCGGTGCCCGCGACCGGATGCGCCGGCACGAAGTGAACGCCCTGCGGCAGATGCGGGGCCATATCCCTGACCACCGCGCCCTTGACCGAGCCGACGTCGGAGATGATCGCACCCGGCTTGAGATGCGCGGCGATCTCCTGGGCCACGGGTCCGCAGGCACCGACGGGAATGCAGAGGATGACGAGATCGGCGTCCTTCACGGCCTCCGCATTGGTCGCCACGACCTCGTCGACGATGCCGAGCTCGGCGACGCGCGCGCGCGTCTTCTCCGAGCGCGCGGTGGTGACGATCTCGCCCGCCAGGCCCTGGAGCTTCGCGGCGCGCGCGATCGAGCCGCCGATCAGGCCGAAGCCGATCAGCGCCACGCGCCGGAAGTGCGCCTGCGCGTTCATTTGCCGGCCATGAAGTCGCGCAAGCCCTCGACCACGAGGCGGTTGGCCTCCTCGGTGCCGATGGTCATGCGTAGCGCATGCGGCAGGCCGTAGTTCTTCAGCGCACGCAGCACCAGGCCCCGCTTGGTGAGGAAGGCGTCGGCCGCGTCCGACGTCTTGCCCTCCGTCGGGAAATGGATCAGCACGAAATTGGCGACACTGGGCGTCACCTTCAGCCCGAGCTTGCCGATCTCCTCGGTCAGCAAGTTGCGCCAGGTCTCGGTGAACTGCTTCGACATCGCCTGGTGCGCGGTGTCCTCGATCGCGGCGATCGCGGCATACATCGCCGGCGTCGACACGTTGAAGGGGCCGCGGATGCGGTTGACCGCGTCGATGATGTGCTCGGGCCCGAACATCCAGCCGATGCGCAGCGCGGCAAGGCCGTGGATCTTGGAGAAGGTGTGCGTCACCACCGTGTTCTCGGTGGTGGCGACCAGCTCGATCCCCATCTCGTAATCGTTGCGCGAGACATAGTCGCAATAGGCGGCGTCCAGCACCAGCAGCACGTGCGACGGCAGCCCGGCGCGCAGCCGCTTGACCTCGTCGAACGGCACATAGGTCCCGGTCGGATTGTTGGGATTGGCAAGCCAGACCAGCTTCGTCTTCGGCGTCACGGCTTTCAGGATGGCGTCGACGTTGCAGGTGAGGTTGGTCTCCTGCGCGATGACGTTCCTGGCGCCGACCGCCATGGTCGCGATCGGGTAGACCAGGAAGCCGTGCGTGGTGGAGATCGCCTCGTCGCCCTGGCCGAGATAGGTGTGCGCGAGCAGATTGAGGATCTCGTCCGAGCCGGCGCCGCAGATGATGCGGTTGGGATCGAGACCGAAGGAGCGGCCGATCGCTTCGCGCAGCACCCGCGAGGTGCCTTCCGGATAGTCCTCGAGATGATCCGCCACGCGCTTGAACGCCTCGATCGCCTTCGGCGAGGGCCCGAACGGCGTCTCGTTGGCCGAAAGCTTGAACACCTTGCGGCCCGGTTCGGCGACCGGGCTCTTGCCGGGCGTGTAGGGCGCGATATCGAGAATGCCGGGATTCGGCACGGGGCGGGACATCTTCAACTCCGGATAGGCTGGGCGGATCGCGACTTACGATTTCGGCCCGGTCGGGGGCACCGTATAGCGCGTTGCGTGGCTGCCGACGAGGGCCGTGGAGCGCACCGAGGCCCCCGCGTCGATCAGGGCAGCCTTGATTTTGTCGATGCTGGTCGCGCCCGTGACCGAGACCAGCAGGGCCGCGCCGTCAAAGGCGGTGTCGGGCACCGCCACGATCTCGGCGAGCGGCGACAGGGCGCGCGCGACCTCGGCGTTCCACCCCGACACGCGCACGCTGAAGGTCTCGACCTCCGTCACCAAAGCGCTGTCGGCGACGCGGGAGATCGCGAACACCGGCAGTGCGGCCGGATGGTCGGCGCGCTCGACGAAGGGCATCCGCGCGATGATCTTTGGCGCGCCGTCTTGCTCGAGCGAGAGCCACCATGGCGTGCGGCTGGAGGTGGCCGAGACCAGCGCCAGATCGCCCTTGGATTTCGCCACCGCCTCGACCGCGGCCTGCGCGCTGAAATGCGCGACGTAAGGCACCGTGAAACCAAAATGGAAGCGCGCGGAATCGCGCATCGCCGGCTCGCTCACGGAGATGTCGGCATGCACGGAGAACGGCGCCTGGACATAGGTGAAGGTCGAGATGATGACGCGCCAGATGCTCTCGACCGTGTCGAGCGGCAGGATGCCGCGATGACGCTGGACGATCTCGCGCATCATGGCGGCCTCGCGCGCCGGGCGGAACGCAGAGCCGACCTCCTGGGTCTGCTTGACCTGGATCAGGCGGTCGATGATGTCGCCGCGCTGCATCAGCAGGCGATGCATGCCCGCGTCGATCTCGTCGATCTCCTTGCGCAATTCCTGAAGCGATGGTGGCGCGGGCGGGCGTTGGGACATATCTGACAGGCGCTGTTGAGAGGCGTTTGGAGGCGGATCGGCCGGTGCCGTCACCGCTGCGGTCAGTGTCTTGATTAGGCAGTCAGGGCGGCGAAAGCAAAGAGAAATGACGGTCTTTTCGGCCCGCGGCCGGGAGGCAAATCCGGTTGAACCCGGTCGCGACTTGACGAAAACCGCCCAAGCCAGTAGATTTTGCCTGTTCCGTGGTCATTTGAGCCGGCCGGCTTGCAGCCACGTTAAAAAACTCGCTAAACAGGCCGGGGACGCTTCCGATCCCGGCCGAACCTATCGTTCAGGCCGGGTTTTTCATGGCCTGATGTCACTGCGGTCTCGAGTCTGATCGCAAATGAGGTCGATGGTCAGATGGGCAGCGTCAAGTCGATTCCGAGTCCCGCGATCAGCACCGATGATCGGTCGCATGAAGTTGATCATCCGAGCTCGGAGGTCATGCATTTCGGCGCCGACCAGCCGCTGCGGCTCGATTGCGGCGTCGATCTCTCGCCGTTCCAGATCGCCTACCAGACCTATGGCGAGCTGAACGCCGATCGCTCCAATGCCGTTCTGATCTGCCATGCGCTGACGGGCGACCAGCATGTCGCCAATGTGCATCCCGTCACCGGCAAGCAAGGCTGGTGGGACACGCTGGTCGGTCCCGGCCGCCCCATTGATCCCAGGCACTACTTCATCATCTGCTCCAACGTGATCGGCGGCTGCATGGGCTCGACCGGTCCGGCCTCGATCAATCCTGCGACCGGCAAGGTGTGGGGCCTGGATTTCCCTGTCATCACCATCCCCGACATGGTGCGCGCGCAGGCCATGCTGATCGACCGGCTCGGCATCGACACGCTGTTCGCGGTGGTCGGCGGCTCGATGGGAGGGATGCAGGTGCTGCAATGGACGGCGGCTTATCCTGCCCGCGTCTACTCCGCGCTGGCGATCGCCTGCTCGACGCGGCACTCGGCGCAGAACATCGCCTTCCATGAGCTCGGCCGCCAGGCCGTGATGGCCGATCCCGATTGGCACAATGGAGGCTATGCCGACCGCGGCATTCATCCGCATCGGGGCCTCGCGGTGGCACGCATGGCGGCGCACATCACCTATCTCTCCGACGCCGCGCTGCACCGGAAATTCGGCCGCCGCATGCAGGATCGCGAGCTGCCGACCTTCTCGTTCGACGCGGATTTCCAGGTCGAGTCCTATCTGCGCTACCAGGGCTCGTCCTTCGTCGAGCGCTTCGACGCCAACTCCTATCTCTACCTGACGCGCGCGATGGACTATTTCGACATCGCCGCCGATCACGGCGGCGTGCTGGCGAAGGCGTTTGCCGGCATCAAGACGCGCTTCTGCGTGGTCTCCTTCACCAGCGACTGGCTGTTTCCGACCTCGGAATCGCGCGCGCTGGTGCATGCGCTGAATGCGTCGAGCGCGCGGGTGTCGTTCGCCGAGATCGAGACCGATCGCGGCCATGACGCCTTCCTGCTCGACGTGCCCGAATTCTTCGACATCTCCCGCGCCTTCCTGCAGTCGGCAGGCAAGGCCCGCGGACTGAAGGATAGTTAGCATGTCCGTGCAGGAAGTCTTGCCGCTCGACGGCGTCGCGACCGGGCAGTCCGGCGATTTTCGCGCCGATCACCGGCTGGTGGCCGAAATGGTGAAGCCGGGCTCGAAGGTGCTCGACGTCGGCTGCGGCGAGGGCGATCTGCTCCAGCTGCTGGAGACGCACGGCATCGACGGCCGCGGCATCGAGCTGTCGCGCGAGGGCGTCAACCGCTGCGTCGCCAAGGGCCTTGCGGTGGTGCAGGGCGATGCCGACACCGACCTCGTGAACTACCCCGATGATGCGTTCGACTACGTGATCCTGTCGCAGACGCTGCAGGCGACGCGGCAGCCGCGTGTGGTGCTGGAGAATCTCCTGCGCATCGGCCGCCGCGCCATCGTCTCGTTCCCGAATTTCGGCTTCTGGAAGATGCGGCTCCAGCTCCTGATCGGTGGCCACATGCCGCGCACCGAGAATCTGCCGGCGACCTGGTACGACACCGCCAACATCCATTTCTGCACCATCAAGGATTTCGTCGAGCTCTGCGACGAGATCAACGTCAAGATGGAGCGTTCGGTGGCGCTCGACCTCTACGGCCGCCCGGTGCCGCTGAACCTGCCCTGGTGGGTGTGGAACATGTTCGGCGAGCAGGGCGTGTTTCTGCTGAGCCGGGGCGGCGGGAAGTAGTTTCCTCGTCATTGCGAGGAGCTCTTGCGACGAAGCAATCCAGGCTGTCTCCGCGAGGGATTCTGGATTGCTTCCTACGCTCGCAATGACGGGATTTGGCTGCGCGGGTGCCTAATGCGCCGCCAGCGACCGCGGATCGCGCACCGGCCACCGTCCTGCTTCCACCAGCGTCACGAACCGCTCGACGCTCTCGTTGAACAGCGCGGGCTCTTCGAGATTGAGCACGTGGCCGGACTTCGGAAACATCGCGAGCCCCGCCGCCGGCAGATGCTTCTTCAGAAACAGGCTTGGTCCGACGCACGGATCGTCCTCGTCGCCGCAGATGATCAGGGCCGGCGTCGCAACGCCCTTGATCGCATCCGTCATCGTGTAGATCGATGGACGGCCGCCCTGGAAGCCGCGCATCGTGCGCGCCGATCCCTGGGCATCGTGCCGCGCGAGCGCTGCATAGAAGTCGGCGTGGCCGCGCGGGTCCTTCACGAGGAAGGGAATCCGGCTCGGCGCCTCGCGCGTGACCTTTGCGACTTCGACTGAGCCTGATGTCTCGAACTGCTCGGCATTGGCGCGGCACTGCTGGCGCCAAGCGTCGAGGTTCTCGATCTCCGAGCCCGAGCCGACGCCGGCCAGGGTCATCGACAATGCGCGCTGCGGCGCGTTGAGCCCGATCTGGAGCGACGAATAGGCGCCCATCGAGAGTCCGACGAGATGCGCGCGTGCGATGGCGAGGTGATCGAGCACGGCAAGCGCATCGGTGTAGAAATGCTTGAACGTGTAGACGTCGCCATCGGGTACGTCCGACGGCGCATAGCCGCGCCCCGAATAGGTGATGCAGCGGTGACCGCGCGAAAAGTAGCGCATCTGCGGCTCCCAATTGGTGTAGTCGGCCGCGAACTCGTGCAGAAAAATGATGGGCGATCCCTGGCCCGCTTCCTCGAAATAGATCCGGACGTCGTCCCTCGTCGTGGCGTGGGGCATTAACCTTTTCCCTCTCTTTCAAGCCGCGTTTGAGGATCGCAGTTAATGCTGGTGTCTGCAATGCGGCAGCAACGGACGAGCATCAGCGCAAAATCATCGCAGCCATTCGCCGACGTCGCGTCTTTTTCTCGCCACATCGGGCGGCTTAACGGCCAGACGGAGGTCGGCGGCCGCACAGGCCGGCGGGAAGTGGGGGTGTAACGAGGATGAAGAATGTTAGAGTTGTTTGCGTCTCGCCTGTCGCGTTGTGTTGTTGCGATGGCGATCTTCTTCGCGGCGGTCGCCGTGTTCGTTTCTCCGGCCTCAGCGCGGCCGCATCATCGTCATAGCGCAGAGCGGCACGGTTACGTGCATCACGCCAGGCATCATCACTCCCGTCATTATCGTCACCATGCCCGCAGCTCGCGCTTCGAGCGCAGCGCGGCGCAATTGCAGGCGAGCGGATTTGCCAACGCCCAGGCAAGCTATGATCCGAACGCCAATGGCGGCGGCATCGCCAATAACGGCATGGCCAATAACGCCGTGAGCAGCGGCAGCCTCGGTGGCGGATCGGGCCTCGTGTCCGAGGCGCGCCGTTATATCGGAGGCAACCCGACCGGTCGCGGCAGCCTGTGGTGCGCCCGGTTCATGAACATGGTGCTGCAGCATACCGGGCATCAGGGCACCGGCTCCGACATGGCGAGCTCGTTCGCGCGCTACGGGACCCGTGTCTCCGGTCCGCAGGTCGGTGCGATCGCGGTGATGTCGCGCGGCCGTCGCGGCGGTCATGTCGGCATCATCACCGGCATCGATGCGCAGGGGAATCCGATCATGATCTCCGGCAACAACGGCAACCGCGTCCGCGAAGCACCGGTCTCGCGCGGCCGGATCTATGCCTATGTGATGCCGAACTGACGACGGGGCCGTAGGGTGGGCAAAGGTGCGAAGCGTCGTGCCCACCAGCGGTGTGTCAATGTTCGAGAGCCGGAGTGGTGGGCACGCTTCGCTTTGCCCACCCTACGGCAGCTCAGACGAGCTTCGGCTCTTCCACCGCCACCGCATCGCCGACGCCGATCTCGCCGCCCTCGATCACTTCGGCATAGATCCCGCAGTCCATATGGCCGAGATGGCGCGAAAGCGTCGGTGGTATCTCGAGATCGCGCTCTGCGGTGACAGGATCGACATTGGTGGCCGGGCAGCGGACGATGCGCTTGACCACTTCCAGCCGCGCCTCGCCGATCGCGAGCGTCTGGCCAACCATATCGAGCTCCGACCAGGCCGGCCAGCCCTTCACGTAGAGATTGGCGCGGAAGCGCAGCGGATGCACCGCGACGCCGCCGAGCATGGTCTCGATGGCGCGGACGCTGTCGAGATTGATGATGGAGACGACTTTGCGCGCGACGTCGGAGAAGCTGTGGTCGCGGCCCGACAGCACTTTTGGCGGGCCCTTCAGCTCCGGCTGGAAATTCTCGCTGAAATAGGCCTCGATGGCGGCGCGCCCGGCCGCGGTCTCGAGATCGCCGGTGGCGACGATCTCGCCGTCCTTGCGGATGATCAGGCGGTTGGTGGCGTCGTCGAACCGGCTGTCGAGGGACGCCAGCCGCTCGTTCCGCGCCAGCATCAGGAACTGGATTTTCGGCTTCCAGGCCGGGGCGTCGGGATCGAAGCCGCTTGGGCCGTTCTCGATGGCGTAGCGGCGATCGGCGGGCAGGGTCTCCCCGCGCCGCAAGGTCACGCGGGGCAGGGCTTCCGGCGTCAGGCCCTTGATCGGGTAGCGGTAAAGGCCGGTGATCTCGGCGGTCTGGCTGGCTGTCATGCCGCTACTTAGGGGATTCGGCCGGGCGTCGCCAAGCGGGCCGATCAGCGCACGAATTTGTGAAGTCGGCTCTTCCGATCCGAGGACATGCTTCCCACATCTGGGTCAGGCCGGCACCAGCGCCGGCTGATAAACGACCGCTGCCGGTTGAGGAACGTCAACGCAGGCACCGGAAACCCAATGAAGATGCCGTTTGGGGTGCCTTAGAGGGCCCCGAGGGCAGGCCGAGGGACAGAAAAGATGAATATCGACAAATACACCGAACGCTCCAGGGGCTTCATCCAGTCCGCGCAGTCGCTTGCGATGCGCGAGGGGCACCAGCAGTTCTCCACCCTGCACGTCCTGAAAGTCCTCCTGGACGACAATGAGGGGCTCGCTGCCGGTCTCATCGACCGTGCGGGCGGCAATTCCCGTGCAATTCTCAAGGCGACGGAAGACGCGCTCGGCAAGGTGCCGAAGGTCTCCGGCGGCGGTGCCGGGCAAATCTATCTGGCGCCCGAGCTCGCCCGCACCTTCGATGCGGCTGAGAAGGCCGGTGAGAAGGCCGGCGACAGCTTCGTCACTGTCGAGCGGTTGCTGCTCGGCCTGACGCTGGAGAAGGCCAGCGAAGCCGGCGCCATCCTCGCCAAGGGCGGCGTTACCGCGCAAAATCTCAATGCGGCGATCGAGGCCCTGCGCAAGGGCCGTACCGCGGACTCGGCCACCGCCGAGAACGCCTACGACGCGCTGAAGAAATATGCCCGCGACCTGACCCAGGCGGCGCGCGACGGCAAGCTCGATCCGGTCATCGGCCGCGACGAGGAGATCCGCCGCACCATCCAGGTGCTGTCGCGCCGGACCAAGAACAATCCCGTGCTGATCGGTGAGCCCGGCGTCGGCAAGACCGCCATCGCCGAGGGCCTCGCGCTGCGCATCGTCAACGGCGACGTGCCGGAGAGCCTGAAGGACAAGAAGCTGCTGTCGCTCGACCTCGGCGCACTGATCGCCGGCGCGAAATACCGCGGTGAGTTCGAGGAACGGCTGAAGGCCGTGCTCCAGGAGGTCACCGCCAGCGAGGGCGCCTTCATCCTGTTCATCGACGAGATGCACACGCTGATCGGCGCCGGCAAGGGCGACGGCGCGATGGACGCTTCCAACCTGCTCAAGCCGGCGCTCGCCCGCGGCGAATTGCACTGCATCGGGGCGACCACGCTCGACGAGTACCAGAAGCACGTCGAGAAGGACGCCGCGCTGGCGCGGCGTTTCCAGCCGATCTTCGTCAGCGAGCCCTCGGTCGAGGACACGATCTCGATCCTGCGCGGGCTGAAGGACAAGTACGAGCAGCACCACGGCGTGCGGATCACCGATTCCGCCCTCGTGGCCGCCACGACCCTGTCCAACCGTTACATCACCGACCGCTTCCTGCCCGACAAGGCGATCGACCTCATGGACGAGGCTGCGGCGCGGCTGAAGATGCAGGTCGATTCCAAGCCGGAGGAGCTGGATTCGCTCGACCGCGAGATCATCCGGCTCAAGATCGAGCAGGAGGCGCTCAAGAAGGAAAGCGATGTCGGCTCCAAGTCTCGGCTCCACACGCTGGAGAAGGACCTGGCCGAGCTCGAGGAGAAGTCCGCGGCGCTGACCTCGCGCTGGAGCGCGGAGAAGAACAAGCTCTCCGACGCCCAGAAGCTGAAGGCCGAGCTCGACGGCCTGCGGGTCGAGCTGGCCAACGCGCAGCGGCGCGGCGAATTCCAGAAGGCCGGCGAGCTGGCCTATGGCCGGATCCCGGAGCTGGAGAAGAAGCTCGCGGATATCGAAGCCAAGGATAATTCGATGCAGAACTCCGGCGAGATGATGGAGGAGGCCGTTACCGCCAACCACATCGCGCAGGTGGTCTCGCGCTGGACCGGCGTGCCCGTCGACAAGATGCTGGAAGGCGAGAAGGAGAAGCTCCTGAAGATGGAGGAGCAGCTCGGCAAGCGGGTCGTCGGCCAGGCCGAGGCCGTGCGTGCGGTCGCGACCGCCGTGCGCCGCTCGCGCGCGGGCCTGCAGGACCCGAACCGGCCGACCGGCTCGTTCATGTTCTTGGGCCCCACCGGCGTCGGCAAGACCGAGCTGACCAAGGCGCTCGCCGAGTATCTCTTCAACGACGAGACCGCGATGGTCCGCCTCGACATGTCCGAATACATGGAGAAGCACTCGGTCTCGCGGCTGATCGGCGCGCCTCCGGGCTATGTCGGTTATGACGAGGGCGGTGCCCTCACCGAAGCGGTGCGTCGCCGGCCTTACCAGGTCGTGCTGTTCGACGAGATCGAGAAGGCGCACCCCGACGTCTTCAACGTCTTGTTGCAGGTGCTCGACGACGGCCGTCTGACCGATGGCCAGGGTCGTACCGTCGATTTCCGCAACACGCTGATCATCATGACCTCGAACCTCGGTTCGGAGTTCTTGGTGAATCAACCCGAGGGCGAAGACACGGCTGCCGTGCGCGAGCAGGTGATGGGCATGGTTCGGGCGCACTTCCGCCCCGAATTCCTCAACCGCGTCGACGAGATCATCCTGTTCCACCGCTTGCAGCGGAGCGAGATGGGCCGGATCGTCGAGATCCAGTTCGCGCGGCTGCAGAAGCTGCTGACCGATCGCAAGATCGTGCTGACGCTCGATGCCGCAGGCCGCGACTGGCTCGCTGCCAAGGGCTGGGACCCTGCCTATGGCGCAAGGCCGCTGAAGCGCGTGATCCAGCGCCACCTCCAGGATCCGCTCGCCGAGATGATCCTGGCGGGCGACGTCAGAGACGGCGACAGCGTCGCGATCTCGTCCGAAGGCAACGTGCTGACTTTCAACGGCAAGGCGCCGCAGACCGCGGAGATCGCCCCGTTCGAGGCGCCGGTGGCGAAGCGAAAGCTGAACTGAGCGGCGGCGATTGACGCTGAGACGATAAGCGCCCCGGAGAGAGCAATCTCCGGGGCGTTTGCTTTGCCATGGACCAGCTAGCTGATCGCGGACGCGGAGCCCGGATCGGCCGGACCTTCCTCGTCGCCGTCCTCTTCGAGCTCCGACAAGATGTCCACGAGTTCGCGCACGCGGCCCTGCGCCAGCGGCCGCAAATCGTTGATCATCGGCTCGTCATTGGCGAGCCAGGCCCGAGCCTCGGCAAGCTCCTCGACGGTCGCGCCGGTTCCGATGATTCTGGGCAATGGTGACATCGTCGGCCCGGTCCACGGCCTTGACGACGTCGTCGCGTGAGAGGCGCGTCATGGGCGATCCTCCTGCTGGGGCGCTTCCGTCAGCCTCTAACCGGAAGTCCCGCGTGCGGGTTCCGTTGGCAGGCCTCGTCCGGCGGATGCTATTTCTTCGTGACCTTGTAGATCGCGTTCTCCAGGTCCGACGAGACGTAGATGACGCCGGTTGCGCCAATCGCGACACCCGTCGGAATATGCATCGGCAGGCCGCTCGGCGCGCCCGTCAGGCCGATCGGGAGGTTGGCCGCGATCTCGGTCACCTTGCCGCTGTCCGGCACGATCTCGATCAGCCGCTTGGCGCCGACTTCCGCCACGACCAGCTTGCCGTCGCTCGTGCGCGCGATGCCTTCGGGCATTTTCAGCTCCTTGGCGACCACGGTCTTCTTCCCATTGCCGTCGATCCTGGAGACGATGCCTGCAAAGGCCTCGGTGACGTAGACTTCGTCGCTTGCCCCACGAACGAGGCCCACGGGGCCCTCGAGATCGCCGATCAGCGTGGTGCGATCCTTGCCGTGCTCGCCGCTGACCTTGACCAGCGACTTGGTGCCGAGCTCGGCCACCAGGATGCTGCCGTCCGCGAGCATGATCGCGTCATGCGGCGCCTTGAAGCCGTGCAGCATGTCGCGCGCTGCGCCGCTCTTGCCGTCGATCACCTGCACCGTGCCGGTGAACCAGCTCGACAGGATCACGTCGTTGCCGCGCGCCGTCGCGCTCATCGGATATTCGAGGGAGACGCCTGCGGCGTGCATGCGCGCCTTCTCGGTGATCTCGCCGGTCACCGCGTCCACAATGCGATCGGCGAACACGTCGGCGACGTGGATCGTATCCCTGCCGTTCTCCGAGGTGACACCGATGCCGCCGGGCAGGGCGAGCTTGCCGATGATGATCTGCTTTGCCTGTCCGGTCGCCGGATCGACCTCCTGGATGCCGTTGTCAGCCATGTTGGACACGTAGATGCGGTCCTTGTCGTCGATCGCGAGATTGTCCAGCGACGGCTTCAATTGCGCGACGATGGTCTTGGTGCCGGACTTGGGATCGACCCGCACGAGCTGGCCGAGCGCAGTGTCGACCACGAACAGATTGCCCTTGGAATCGAAATTCACCGCGGCCGGGACCTTGAAGCCATCGGCGACGACGGTCAGCTCGGCCTTGTCGACGTCGACCTTGGCGACCTGTCCCTTGAACCACAGCGGACCGTAGAGCTTGTCGTCGGGACCGAACTCGAAGCCGTTGAGGCCGCCCATTTTCTCCATGATCTGGCGGGGCGGTTTGACGCCCTCGACGTCGATCTCATAGAGCGTGTCGCCGAGGAAGACGGTGGTGGCGTAGAGCCTGCCGTCCTTGCGGAAGGCGAGCGAGTTGATGCCGGGAAGGCCGCTCGCGAGCTTCTTGATCGGGCCGTCGCCCTTGCGCGCATAGAGATCGCCGGCGAGGAAGCCGGTCCAGGCCATGGTGCCGTCGGGCGCGAATGCGATGTCGTCGGCCATTCCGACCGGAGCGGGAATTGCAACCTTGGCGGTACCGCCCGCGATGTCGACCTCGTAGAGCGCGGCGCCCGCGACGCTGCCGGCAAACAGGTGGCCGGCCTTGTCGACGGCGAGCCCGTGCACGCCGTGGAATGCCGAGCCCGGGACGAGCTTGGTGATCTCCCAGGTTTCGGCCGAGGCGCTCGTGGCGGCGAAAAGCACAGCGACGGCGGCAGCGCAGGCGAACCTGTTCTTCATGGCGAGACCTCCCGTTTTTGGAAAGTATTCGCCCGTCACGCCGCTTTGGCAAACGAAACTTGACGTTGTGACGCCGCAAGGCGGCCTTGCTGCGCAGCAAGCCGTGTTTGAAATCCTGTTTGAAAATGTTCGGCCGTTACAGGCCCGCCACTATCAGCGGTTGCTGACCTGCAACGGTCCACCGGTTGCGTCCGACATGCGGGCGATGGCGCCGCCGCGGCCGCTCATCATGCCGTCGAGCCGGTCGCGCTCCTTCTCGAAGCTTGCCAGCATCGGACCTTCCAGCGAGCGACCGCGCGGCAGCTTCACACGCATCGGGTCGACGAAGCGGCCGTTGACCAGGATCTCGTAGTGGACGTGCGGGCCGGTCGACATGCCCGACGAGCCGACGAAGCCGATCACCTGGCCCTGCCGCACCTTCTTGCCGACTTCCATGCCCTTGGCGAAGGCCGACATGTGGCCGTAGGCGGTCTCGTAGCCGTTGGAGTGCTTGATGCGGATGTACTTGCCGTAGCCGCCCTCGGGGCCGGCCTTCTCGATCATGCCGTTGCCGGAGGCGAAAATCGGCGTGCCGTAGGCGGTGGCCCAGTCGACGCCGGTGTGCATCTTCACATAGCCGAGGATCGGATGGCGGCGGCCGCCGAAGCCGGAGCGCATGATGGCGTTGTTGACGGGCTTCCTGACCAGGAACTTCTTCGCGCTCTTGCCGGTCTCGTCGTAATAGTCGACGACGCCGTCGTCGGGGCTCTGGTAGCGATAGTATTTCTTGGTCTCGCCGCCGACGGTGAGCGAGGCAAACAGCACCTCGTTCTTCTCGGTCGCGGTCACGCCCTCGTCCTCGCCGGCATAGAACACGTCGAACGAGTCGCCCGGCTGCACCTTGCGCTGGAAATCGACGTCGTAGGAGTAGATCTTGATCATGTCCTCGATGACCAGCATCGGCACCTTGTTGCGCATCGCGGTCTCGTAGATGCTCTGGTAGAGCCGGACGCCGGAGCCGTCATCATCGTCATCGTCGTCGCTGTTGGCGTTGGCCGCAGCGTCGGCGACGTTGTTCATGCTGGAGACGTCGACCGCGACGTATTTACCGAGATCGGACAGCGCCGCGATCGCCTCGACCATGGTGTCGTTGGCGACGACGACGCGGTAGGGCTGCAGGCGGGCGCCGGGGCTTGCGGGCGCCATCAGGATGCGGAGCTTCTCGCCTTCCTTCAGGCCGCCGTCGCGGCCGCGCGGACCGAGCGTTGCGGTGATCGCCTTGATCTCCTCGGCAGTGGCGCCGAGATCGCGCAGCACGCTGCCGACGCTGTCGCCCTTCCTGACCGTGTGGACGCGCTCGCCGTTGGGATTGCCGCCGGTGATCTGCTCCTTGGTCTTGGGCAGCAGCGTGACGTTTTCCGGCACCACGCGGGTCTCGAAGCCGGCATAGGGATCCGATGACGACGCTTCGGGGGCGTAGGCGCTTCTGATGTCGGAGGGACCGGCCGCACCGGAAACGTCGGCGGTGGCATTGGAGAGCGAGGCGTAGCGCACCCCGCCATTGCCGCGCCAATTGGCGGCGTCGCGCACCCGCATCAGGATGTCGTCGAGCGCCACCACCGCGGAAATCTTCGCCTTCGGCAGCACCGGCGACAGGTCCTTGGTGACGAAGGAGACTTCGGCGTCGGGCTCGACGGCTTCGGGATTGTTGGGATCGTCGGAGGCGGTCTTCGGGTCGGAGCCGACGTCGGTGAGCAGGCGCTGGGCGTTGAACGGCGGGATCTTCGCCGACAGATCGCTCGTCGTCATCGACAGATTGCCGGCGATCCGGACGAAGGGGCGCACCCGCATCACGTCGCGGTTGCCGACGCGGGCGACCGTGGAGACGCGCATGATGTTGCGCGAGGCCGTGGATTCGCTCGGCGGCGGCAGGCGGTCGCTCTTGTGCAGCGTGGCGGCGCGATCGCCGGCGCCGAAGGCACCGCGCAGCGCGCCTTCGACCCGCTCCGGCACCTTGGCGAAGGTCATCTCGCCGTCGAGCGACGCAAAAACGGCGCCGCCGATCAGGGCTGCGCCGCAGAGTCCGGTCAGAATTGTCCCGCTGAACCATTGCACCGAGACGCGGCGGCGATCGATGACGGCGGCCTCGGAACCATCGACGGATAGCGGCGGCTCGTGGCCGAGATCGATGATCCCGGTCTCACGCCCGTAAGCGCCGCGTGACGTCCTGTGGTTCAACCCAAGTCCCCCAATTCAACGACCCAAAAGCCCGGTCCCCAGCCTCTTCCCCGTCGCCCTCTTCGAGGCGTATCGCAGGACAAAGCCGAGCCGCGTAGGCGTTCGCGGTCAGAAGGCCCGATGACGGGCCGGCCGAAATTACGAACAGCTAAACGGAAAAAAGGTCTCTCGATGTCTCTCGAATGTCGGAAGAAGGCCGCGTCATCTGCAAGATCGCCTTCCTCTGACCCCATGAAAATCGCCGGCAGCCCCCACTGGCATCACCCGCGATTCAAGCTTGTCTCTTACCAGAACGCCGCGGGATTGTGGCTCAAGTACGGCGCCTAATATGGAAAAGTTTCTTGAACGGCTGAGGCTTACTGCCCGCCCCGGCGGCAGAGGATAGCCTGGTTTGGGGCGGGAACGCGGATTTACCCCGGGGGCGGGCGAGTGCGTCCGGGGAAGCCAGGGCCGCGTCCGGAGGGGGAGGGCCCAAGGCAGCCTCAGGAAGCCCCTCCCGAGCCCGCTGGGGCGCAAACTTTTTTTCAGATTTTTTACCCTGCCGCGCCGGTTCGCCGGCTCACAGGCCGTCTAATCGACTGGAATCGCTGGAATTTTTCCAACGATCCCCTGTGCGACGATTTGTTGACGATTGGCGTTGACAGCCCGGAAGGCGGGGCCTATAACCCCAACCACTGAGCGCGGCGCCGCCGGGTCACTGACCGAGGCGAGCGAACGCGCCACTGATGCTCCTCACCTTGTTGAGTGACACAACAGCCGACACAAGTCGGTTGGAGTTCATCCATCGTCGGTAAGGGTGTCGGAACCCTTCCTGCTAGGGAAGGTTGGGGCCTCCACGGTCCCGGGCTGTTTGACAAGTGAAGATGAAGAAAGAGAAACGTGGACGGCGGAGTCCTTGCGGGTCTCGCTTCTGAAAAGCTTCGGCTTTTCTGATCGAGACCGGACGAAAGACTTCGGCGGTACACGTTTTAAAGGTTACACCATCGTTGCCAGCGATGTGAATCGCAGGCAGCTCGTCGACTTCGGTCGATGAAAAATGGTGGGACCTCGTCAAACGTTGTGATCAGCCGGTTCAAAGTTCAAGTCCAACTTGAGAGTTTGATCCTGGCTCAGAGCGAACGCTGGCGGCAGGCTTAACACATGCAAGTCGAGCGGGCGTAGCAATACGTCAGCGGCAGACGGGTGAGTAACGCGTGGGAACGTACCTTTTGGTTCGGAACAACACAGGGAAACTTGTGCTAATACCGGATAAGCCCTTACGGGGAAAGATTTATCGCCGAAAGATCGGCCCGCGTCTGATTAGCTAGTTGGTGAGGTAATGGCTCACCAAGGCGACGATCAGTAGCTGGTCTGAGAGGATGATCAGCCACATTGGGACTGAGACACGGCCCAAACTCCTACGGGAGGCAGCAGTGGGGAATATTGGACAATGGGGGCAACCCTGATCCAGCCATGCCGCGTGAGTGATGAAGGCCCTAGGGTTGTAAAGCTCTTTTGTGCGGGAAGATAATGACGGTACCGCAAGAATAAGCCCCGGCTAACTTCGTGCCAGCAGCCGCGGTAATACGAAGGGGGCTAGCGTTGCTCGGAATCACTGGGCGTAAAGGGTGCGTAGGCGGGTCTTTAAGTCAGGGGTGAAATCCTGGAGCTCAACTCCAGAACTGCCTTTGATACTGAAGATCTTGAGTTCGGGAGAGGTGAGTGGAACTGCGAGTGTAGAGGTGAAATTCGTAGATATTCGCAAGAACACCAGTGGCGAAGGCGGCTCACTGGCCCGATACTGACGCTGAGGCACGAAAGCGTGGGGAGCAAACAGGATTAGATACCCTGGTAGTCCACGCCGTAAACGATGAATGCCAGCCGTTAGTGGGTTTACTCACTAGTGGCGCAGCTAACGCTTTAAGCATTCCGCCTGGGGAGTACGGTCGCAAGATTAAAACTCAAAGGAATTGACGGGGGCCCGCACAAGCGGTGGAGCATGTGGTTTAATTCGACGCAACGCGCAGAACCTTACCAGCCCTTGACATGTCCAGGACCGGTCGCAGAGATGTGACCCTCTCTTCGGAGCCTGGAACACAGGTGCTGCATGGCTGTCGTCAGCTCGTGTCGTGAGATGTTGGGTTAAGTCCCGCAACGAGCGCAACCCCCGTCCTTAGTTGCTACCATTTAGTTGAGCACTCTAAGGAGACTGCCGGTGATAAGCCGCGAGGAAGGTGGGGATGACGTCAAGTCCTCATGGCCCTTACGGGCTGGGCTACACACGTGCTACAATGGCGGTGACAATGGGATGCTAAGGGGCGACCCTTCGCAAATCTCAAAAAGCCGTCTCAGTTCGGATTGGGCTCTGCAACTCGAGCCCATGAAGTTGGAATCGCTAGTAATCGTGGATCAGCACGCCACGGTGAATACGTTCCCGGGCCTTGTACACACCGCCCGTCACACCATGGGAGTTGGTTTTACCTGAAGACGGTGCGCTAACCCGCAAGGGAGGCAGCCGGCCACGGTAGGGTCAGCGACTGGGGTGAAGTCGTAACAAGGTAGCCGTAGGGGAACCTGCGGCTGGATCACCTCCTTTCTAAGGATGGTTCTTCAGAAGCTTGCTTCTATCGAACCGTTTTAGAAACATCAGTGGCCAACAGATCGCCAGATCGTTGAGCTGCATTGGCGGGATTTCGCCGTCTTCGTTTCTCTTTCTTCGCGGACGAACACGCGCTGGGGCTGCAAGTTTGCAGAAACCCTGGTCCTTAACAGGATATGCGTTAGGGGCTTGTAGCTCAGTTGGTTAGAGCGCGCGCTTGATAAGCGTGAGGTCGGAAGTTCAAGTCTTCCCAGGC